>JAFEDD010000019.1:140793-151491 GCA_018241765.1 Pseudomonadota bacterium
CGCCTCGATTCGAACCAAAATCCATCGCATTTTTTTGTACCAATCTACGCGAAACACTGCGCTAGCGTCTCCTCATTTGAATGCACGCCCACCGACCAATAATGCAAATCATTGCAATGGAAAGAATGTCTAAGATGGCTAGAGCCGCCAATGGGCTTTCCCATTTGTCCATATTCGTCGTGCGGCCGTAATATGGTGGACCGCTACCATACGCTCCGATAATTGTATCAATATTTATGTAGATGACAAAAAGAACCCAGATCACGCATCCAAAAAAAGAAAGTACGCAATACATTTTCTCATTTCTTATGCCGCACGGCGAGGGGAATATAGCAAGCGCCTTTTCCTTCAAGTTCGTCCGCGAGCGCTTCCACAAAACGGCTCATGTTTATAGAAAGATCAATACAGCCGGCACTTCCCGGAGTGCTCCCTCCGTGGATGAAAAAGCCACCTCGCTTGTGGGTTTCCGTGTTCGGGTAAGGGTGGATGGTGATCCAATAATCTCCCCATGCTGCACGCAGATTTCGGAACCTGTACCAAGCATTTTCTTGAAGTTCGGCTGGTTGAATCCAATAGTCTCCTTCGGGAATCGGGCCTTGATCCGCTACTTTTTGCCGACCCTGAGAATAATCGAACTTTCCATCGATTGGGCGTCCCGACACGGCGGGAAGATAAATGGTCTTTTTTGCTCCCTGCGCCTGAAGCGCCCGTCCATCGAAAAGAAGCGTGAAAATTGCTCTTTTGCAAGCGGGCACTTTTGGGGTGTACCCTTCTCCGGCGTACCGATCAGGCATGTGCAACGATTCCTTTTTTTGTCACTAATTAGTATTGGATGACATCGATGGTAGTTGACATCGTCGTCAAAGGTAAGATGGTATAAGCGAAACCCTACTGCAGGCGTAGTATCAGCATTTAGCCAAGCCTAAAACATGCCGGATGGAATCGTACCTCTCGTCTGCGTTTCTGCTACTTGCAACGCATAGCGATGCCCTGACCTGCCACGGAAGGAAGAAGCGCTCGCCTGACGCGGGCCACCACAAGGCAATGCAGTGTCCTCCGTTGGTGAACCTGTCGAAAGCCGTATGAGACCGCGCCCGGATGAGTCTAGTACGCACGGTATGCCGTTGTAATACATCTTGCGGTCGCGTTATCACGCGCTCGAACTCTGCGACACTGCGCGCTGTTCACTACTCGCCGCCCGCCCGACATGCTCTGCAAACGCATCATTCCCTGCCTCGATATCAAGGACGGTCGTGTCGTCAAGGGGGTGAACTTCGTCGGGCTGCGCGATGCCGGTGACCCGGTCGAAGTCGCGAAGCGCTACAACGATCAGGGGGCGGACGAGCTTTGCTTTCTCGACATCACGGCCAGCGTCGAGGCGCGTGGGTTGCTCTATGACCTGATCGAGCGCGTCGCCTCGCAAGTGTTCATTCCGCTGACCGTCGGCGGTGGCGTGAAGACGGCCGAGGACCTGCGGCCCTTGCTGAATGCGGGCGCCGACAAGGTCAGCATCAATACCGCCGGCGTCAGCAATCCGCAAATCTTCAACGACGCCAGCCACTTCTACGGCTCGCAGTGCGTGGTGGCGGCGATCGATGCGAAGCGTCGTGCCGATGGCAGCGGCTGGGAGGTCTTCGTGCATGGGGGGCGCACGCCAACCGGGCGCGATGCCGTTGCCTGGGCGCGTGAGGTGGCCGAGCGCGGGGCGGGCGAAATTCTCTTGACCAGCATGGATCGCGACGGCGCCAGGGTCGGGTTCGATCTCGATCTCACGCGCGCCATCGCCGACGCCGTGAGCATTCCGGTGATCGCCTCCGGCGGCGTCGGCAAGCTTGAACACCTGGTCGACGGCATCATCCAAGGTGGTGCCGATGCGGTGCTCGCCGCGAGCATCTTTCACTACGGCGAACACACGGTTGGCGAAGCGAAGGCGCTGATGCGTGACGCGGGCATTCGCGTGCGGCTGTGATGCGGCCGCCGCCGCGCGCTCAGCGGTTGAGCAGCAGCGCGGCGACGAAGATGCCGACCATCATGAACACCAGCACCAGCTTGGCGAGGGTGCCGACCAGGAGCCCGATCCACGTCGCGATGCCGACCTTCGCGGCCTGCGCGCCGTTGCGCTGCGCGATGAATTCGCCGAGCACGGCGCCGACGAAGGGCATGAAGAGCACGCCGACGATGCCCATGAAGAGTCCGATCAGCGTGCCGAGCGCCGCGCCAATCAGCGCCAGCTTGCTCGCGCCGGCGCGGCGCGCGCCGACCACGGTGGCGAAGTAGTCCGTGACCCACGCGAGCACCGCCAACGCGCCAATCAGTCCGAGCACCCAGACCGGCACGCGCTGAAAGTCATCGATGGCCGCGCCAAGGACGATGCCGCCCAGCACCAGCGCGACGCCGGGCAACGCCGGCAACACGCTGCCGGCGACGCCGAGCACGATGAGCGCGAAGCAGGCGATCCAGCCAAGAACGGTCCAATCCATGACAAGGGGCGGCGCGGCCGCAACGACAAAACCCGCGAGTGTATGCAAAGCGCCACAGCAAGGGTCGGCGCGGCCCCGGCGGTGCTGGCGCGCGACGGGGAGGCGCCGCGAGCCGCGACAATTACGGTTTGGCCCGCACGCGGCCGCGCATGACGCCTGCCATGCGTTCGAACCGGCTTTTTCGAGCGGCCGCGCGCCGCCCCTCCTGGCATGTCCTCTGCTCCCACCACGCTCTTCTCCCCCATTCGCATCGGCGACATCGACTGCGCCAATCGCATCTTCATGGCGCCGCTCACGCGCTGCCGCGCCACGCCGGGCGGCGATGTGCCCAACGCGCTGATGGCCGAGTACTACGCGCAGCGCGCCGGCGCCGGGCTCATCGTCAGCGAGGGCACGCAGGTGCTCGCCAATGGCAAGGGCTACATGAACACGCCCGGCATCTACAGCGCCGAGCAGGAGTCGGGCTGGCGCCTGGTCACCAACGCGGTGCACCAGCGCGGTGGCCGCATCGTCGCGCAACTGTGGCACGTGGGCGCCATCTCGCACCCCGATCTGCAACCCGATGGCGCGCAGCCGGTCACCGCCACCGAGGGCTTCAACCCCGGCGGCATCACCCGCACACCGCGCGGCAAGGTCGAGCGCGGCCCGGCGCGTGCGCTCAGCACCGACGAGGTGCGCTCGATGGTCGGCGCCTTTCGTCACGCCGCCGAGGTGGCGCGGCGCGCGGGCTTCGACGGCGCCGAAATTCACGGCGCGAACGGCTATCTGATCGAGCAGTTCCTGCGCGATAGTTCCAACCAGCGCAGCGACGCCTATGGCGGCAGCATCGACAACCGCATCCGCTTTGCGCTGGAGGTGGTCGACGCGGTCGCCGAGGTCTTCGGGGCCAGCCGCACCGGCATCCGGCTGTCGCCGGTCACGCTGGCCAACAACGCCAAACCTGACAGCAACGCGCAGGCCACCTATGGCGCGCTGGTCGAAGCGCTCGCCGCACGCGGCATCGCCTACGTGCACTTCATCGAAGGCAACACCGGCGGCGCGCGCGATCTCACCGGCTTCGACTTCGCGTGGGCCAAGAAGCGCCTCGGTGAAGCGGGCGTCACCTACATCGCCAACAACCGCTACGACCGCATCCTCGCGATGCACACCATCGCCCACGGCGCCGCCGACGCCATCGCCTTCGGCGTGTCCTTTCTCGCCAACCCCGATCTGCCCGAACGCCTGCGGCGCGACGCCCCGCTCAACCCGCCAAGACCGAAGTTGTTCTACGCGCCGGGCGCCGAGGGTTACACCGATTACCCGGCGCTGTAGCCGCAAGCTGAGGCAATGACCGCCCGCGCGACGCCGTACCGTGCGCGTCGTGCCGGTCGTAGCCTCGATGCAGCAGCGCGGAATCGAGGCATTCGTGCACCGAGCCAAGGTCACCCTCGATTGCGCTTCGCTTCGTCGAGGCTACGTCGGTGGGGCAGCGTGGGCAGCGTAGCCGCGATGCAGTGAAACGGAATCGAGGCATTTGTTCACCGAGCCAAGGTCACCCTCGATTGCGCTTCGCTTCATCGAGGCTACGTCGCACTCAGGGCTACGCGTGACCGACAGGGCGTTCGTGATTTGGGGCGTTGGCGGTGTCCGATCCAAATGTCGTAGCCGCGATGCAGCGAAGCGCAATCGAGGCACTTGTTCATCGAGCCAAGGTCACCCTCGATTACGCTGCGCTTCATCGAGGCTACGTCGGTGGGGCAGCGTGGGCAGCGTAGCCGCGATGCAGCGCAGCGGAATCGAGGCATTTTTTCATCGAGCCGAGGTTTCCCTCGATTGCGCTTTGCTTCATCGAGGCTACGTCGGTGGGGCAGCGTGGGCAGCGTAGCCTCGATGCAGCAGCGCGGAATCGAGGCACTTGTTCATCGAGCCGAGGTCACCCTCGATTGCGCTTCGCTTCATCGAGGCTACGTCGGTGGGGCAGCGTGGGAGGCGTAGCCGCGATGCAGCGCAGCGGAATCGAGGCACTTGTTCATCGAGCCTACGTCGGGGTGGGGCAACGTGGGCAGCGTAGCCGCGATGCAGCGAAGCGGAATCGAGGCATTTGTTTACCGAGCCAAGGTCACCCTCGATTGCGCTTCGCTTCATCGAGGCTACGTCGGTGTGGCAACGTGGGCAGCGTAGCCGCGATGCAGCAGCGCGGAATCGAGGCACTTGTTCACCGAGCCAAGGTCACCCTCGATTGCGCTGCGCTCCATCGAGGCTACGTCGGGGTGGGGCAGCGCGTACAGCCGTAGCCGCGATGCAGCGCAGCGGAATCGAGGCACTTGTTCATCGAGCCGAGGTCACCCTCGATTGCGCTTCGCTTCATCGAGGCTACGTCCCGCTTCGCTTCATCGAGGCTACGTCCCGCTGCGCTTCATCGAGGCTACGTCGCAATCGAGGCCTTCTCGGCTGGTGGCTATTTCAGCGCCTTGAAGCGCACGCGGTGCGGTTTGGCGGCTTCTTCGCCGAGGCGCTGGATCTTGTTGTTCTCGTATTCGCGGTAGTTGCCTTCGTAGAAGAACCACTTGCTGTCGTTTTCGGCGGCGAGGATATGGGTGCAGATGCGATCGAGGAACCAGCGGTCGTGGCTGATGATGACGGCGGTGCCGGCGAATTCGCCTAGCGCGTCTTCGAGTGCGCGCAGCGTCTCCACGTCGAGGTCGTTGGACGGTTCGTCGAGCAGGAGCACGTTGCCGCCCTTGAGCAGCGTCTTGGCGAGGTGCAGCCGCCCGCGCTCGCCGCCGGAGAGGTTGCCGACGAGCTTTTGCTGATCGGGGCCCTTGAAGTTGAAGCGGCCGATGTAGGCGCGGCTTTGCATCTCGAAGCGGCCGACTTGCAGGATGTCGGCGCCGCCGGAGACGTCTTCCCACACCGTCTTGTCGTTCTGCAGGCTCTGGCGTGACTGGTCGACGAAGGCCATCTGCACCGTGTGGCCGATGATGACTTCGCCGCTGTCGGGCTTTTCGGCACCGGTGATCAGTTTGAACAGCGTCGATTTGCCGGCGCCGTTGGGGCCGATGACGCCGACGATGGCGCCGGGCGGAATGGTGAACGACAGATCATCGATCAGCACGCGGTCGCCGTAGCTCTTGGTGACGTTCTTGAATTCGATGACCTGATTGCCCAGCCGCTCGGCGACCGGGATGAAGATTTCGTTCGTCTCGTTGCGGGCCTGATATTCGTGGCTGGAGAGTTCGTCGAAGCGCGTGAGGCGGGCCTTGCTCTTGGCTTGCCGCCCCTTCGGGTTCTGGCGCACCCATTCCAGCTCTTTCTTCAGGGCCTTCTGGCGCGCGGATTCCTGCGATTCCTCCTGCTTCAGGCGGGCCGATTTCTGGTCGAGCCATTCGCTGTAGTTGCCCTTCCACGGAATGCCGTGGCCGCGGTCGAGTTCGAGGATCCATTCGGCCGCGTTGTCGAGGAAGTAGCGGTCGTGGGTGACGGCGACGACGGTGCCCGGATAGCGGGCGAGGAATTGTTCGAGCCAGTCCACGCTTTCGGCGTCGAGGTGGTTGGTCGGCTCGTCGAGCAGCAGCATGTCGGGCTTCGACAGCAGCAGGCGGCACAGCGCGACGCGCCGCTTTTCACCCCCGGAGAGCAGGCCGACCTTGGCATCCCACGGCGGCAGGCGCAGCGCGTCGGCGGCGACTTCGAGTTGCTGCTCGGTGTTGTGGCCGTCGCCGGCGGCGATGATCGCTTCGAGCTCGGCCTGCTCCTTGGCCAGCGCATCGAAATCGGCGTCCGGCTCGGCATAGGCGGCGTACACCTCGTCGAGCCGCTTCTGCGCGCTGGTCACGCTGCCCAGGCCCTCCTCGACGATCTCGCGCACCGTCTTGTTCGGGTCGACCTCGGGCTCCTGCGGCAGATAGCCGACCTTGATGCCGGGCTGCGGGCGCGCTTCGCCGGTGAAATCTTTGTCGACCCCGGCCATGATGCGCAGCACGGTCGATTTGCCGGCGCCGTTCAGGCCAAGCAGGCCAATCTTGGCGCCCGGGAAGAACGACAGCGAAATGTCCTTGATGATCTGGCGCTTGGGCGGAACGAGCTTGCTCACGCCATTCATGGTGTAGATGTATTGCATGTCGGGGTACCGGGGTCGGGGTTGGCGTGGGTCGTCGTTCCCGCGCCGCACTGGGGGGAGGACAAGCCACAGGGATCTGGCCCGTATTATCTCAGGCCGGCCGCGTTCACCCGTGGCGCCCGGCAGGGCGGGCGCGGTGACCACGGCGCGCGTTCAGGTGACCTACAGCTTTTTGCTGAGATGACGTCCATAACGGGCTTCAGGCCACAAAACAGCAAAAGTCGAGTTTGATGGTTTCCTCGCTGCAAACCCGATGCCACAAGGGTTTCAGCAAAAAGATATTGCCCGTTTGACCGGTTTGACAGCACGTTTGGGGTTGTTTTGTGTATTAGTACAGTGATACACTTGCTCGGCCTATCCCAACCACCGCCGCCCGCCACGCCCCGTGTTCCGCCTCGATCTGCAACCCTCGTCCGCCACGCCGCTGTATCGGCAAATTGTCGATCAGGTGACGCGCGCCGTGGCCGCCGGCGCACTGCGCGATGGCGACGAGCTGCCCTCGGTGCGCGCGGTGGCGCAGCAGTACGTGATCAACCCGATGACGGTGTCGAAAGCGTATTCGCTGCTCGAAGCGCAAGGCGTGCTCGAGCGCCGGCGCGGCATGGGCATGCTCGTGCGCGCGCGCGAGGGCGAGGGCGCTGCCACGGGCGAGCGCCTCGCGCTGTTGCAACCCGCGCTCGAACAGGCCGCCCGCGCCGCTCGCCAGTTGGGCATCGCCCCCGACGACGCGCTTGCCGCCTTCCAGCAAACCCTTCTGCAATCGATGCCCGGTGACGACGGGCAGGAGACGCCCCATGAATACTGAACCGGGCCTCGGGCTGATCACCGACGCGATCACCGAGCCGACCGCCGGCACCGACGCCGCCATCGTCGCCGACGGCGTGACGGTGCGCCATGGCGACGTCACCGTGCTCAATGACGTCCGCTTCGCGCTGCCGCGCGGCGCCGTGCTCGGTGTGGTGGGGCGCAATGGTGCCGGCAAGACCACGCTGTTGCGCGCATTGCTCGGCCTCGTACCGACGGTGGCGGGTGAAGCGCGGCTCTACGGTTGCGACAGCCGCGCGCTGGATGACCGCGTCCGCGCGCGGCTCGGCTACGTGGCGCAGTCGCCCGAGTTCTACGGCTGGCTGCGCGTGCGCGAACTGCTCGCGCTCTTCGGGCAATCCTACCCGGCATGGACCGAGGAGCGGATGCGCGAACTGGCCGCGCGCTTCGATCTTGCCGTTGACCTGCGCGTGCGCCACCTCTCGCCCGGCGAACGGCAGCGCCTCGCCATCGTGCTGGCGATGCAGCACCGCCCCGATCTCCTGATCTTCGACGAACCCGTGGCGAGCCTCGACCCGCTCGGTCGGCGCGACTTCCTGCGCCTGCTCTTCGAGCGCGACGAGGAGGGGCCCGAGCCGCTGACCGCCATCATCTCCAGCCATCTGCTCGACGACCTCGAACGGGTGGCGACGCACCTGCTGTTTCTCCATCAGGGCCGCGTGCAACTCTTCGGCGAGCGCGATGGGCTCGCCGAACACCTCCACGAGGTCGTGACCGCCGCGCCGCTGCCGACGCGCGACGGCGTGCTGCGCAGCCGCCGCCAAGGCGACGGCGCGTGGCGCTCGCTGATCGACGACCGCCGGCTCGCGCTCGCCACGTTGCCGGCCGGCGCGACGTGTCGCCCGCTCGGGCTTCTCGAACTCTTCGTGGCACTCAACGGGTGAGCGCCATGCCGCACCCACTCCATGCCCCATGGCCGCGCTGGCGCTTCGCGCTTGCCATGCTGCGCGCACGTGTCATCGTGTGGCCCTATGTCGTGGCCCTTCTGGTCGCGCTCGGCGCGGCGACCCACGTGGCCACGCAACCGATGCACCACGACGCGACGACCGGCGTCATCCTGATCGCCGCCAACGCACTCGCGATGGTCTGCTTCTTCGTCACCACCATCGCCGCCGCGCACCTGCACCGGCAATGGCGCGAGCAACCTCCATTGCGTCTGCTGCCCGGCGGCGAACGGTTGCGGCGCGCGCTGGGGTGGCGCATCGCGGCGCTCGGCGTCGTCGCCTTGGCGGCGGCGCTTTGCCTGAGCGTCGCCAACACCGCGTTGAACCGAAGCGGCCCGGACACGCCGGTCGCGCTCGCTGACGTCCCGCTCCGAGACTGGATGGCGTGGGGTGCTTCGCTTGCCGTCTCCGCAGCCACCCTCGCGTGGGCCGTCGTGCGGTTGCGCATGCCCAACGCGCTCGCCGTCTCGTGCGTGCTCGCCGTCGCACCGCTAGCTGGCATCTCAACGTGGTTGCTGCCAGCGTGCGTGGCCAATGCGACTGGCTTGTGGTGGATGCGGGCGCGCTTCATCGGCGACTCAGGCAGCGGCGCTGCGTCGACCGATTGCGCCCAGTCCGTGGTGGCAGGCGAGAACCCAGCATCGCCCGCCGCGGAACTTCGGGAACGCTGGCGTGCCTGGCGCATCGGCAGCGCCGTCACGGCTTCGCCCGCGCAACGACTGATCGCGCTCACCGCGATGACCGAGCGCAACTCGCCCGTGGGCGATGCGATCTGCACCGTCGTCGCTGGCCTCGCTTTCGCGGCCGCATCATGGGGCGCGTCGCTGCATGGACCTTGGTTCGCCGCGTTCGCGCTCCTTCTCGGGAATGCCGTGTTCCTGCTGCTCTACACGCACCCGGTCGATCTTGCGGCGCTGTGGCTGCTCCCGCTCGGGGCGATGCGTGAGCAGCTCGGCGAACTGCTGGTCGCCGCGGCGATGCGCCGCGTTCGCAGCCGCCTGATCGCGGCGGCGCTCCTCGCCGTCCCGCTTGCTGTGACCATCTCGATGCTGGTGCCGATGTCGATGCCGGAATCGAGCCTCGCAGCCATGCTTGGAGCATCGATGTCGAACGTCGTCGAGCGTTGGTTCTGGACACCATTCCTTCTCGCTTTTGGCGTGCACGGTGTCGCCTACGCCGCCCACGCAACGCTCGCGCTGTGGCCCAAGGCGCACGCGAGCGATCACTTCGAGCTGCTGCTTGGCGTGACCCTCGCCATCGCGGCGGGCGCCTTGCTCGGCGGCCTGATCGCGGCCGACGCCGTCACCGCAACGCTGCCGCTCGCGGCTCCGAGGTTCACGCTCTTCGCCTTCGTCTTTGGCGCCGCGCTGCCCGCGCTCGCGTGGGCACTGCTGCGAAGCCGCCGCCGCGCCTGGGCAAACGCCGACATCGCCGCCATCACCCGCCGCCACGCGGCGTGGGCGCTGCACAGCGACGACGATTTCGCCGCGGCGCGAGCGCGCTGAACGCGAGCCAGCACGCGCCAACGCCTTCGTCTCGCGCACGCGCGTCCAGGCGCGTGGCGTGGACTGGCACCCTATGGACTACCCTGGCCCCGCTATCCATCCCGTGTTCACACCATGCGTCTCAGGGTGGCGTCGCATCGGAGCGCGCTTACTTCGTCAGAAACCGTGAGGCGTTGTCGCGATCCGTGGGAAAAGGAGAACTGCTTGCGCAATGGAGGTTATCGCGAGAACGGAAGCGGTGACCATCAATAGCTGACGGTCGTAGACCGCTTGCTTGCGCGAAAAGCCGAGCATGATCAACGTGATAACCAAAATCGCCGGCGAGAACCTTGCAACGTACCTGACGTGAACGAACGCGATAAGCAAGGCTGGCAAGAGCGACGCCGCAGCCGCCAACAAGACAATCGTGCAGAAACGCCGTTCACATGGTTACATCGATGCGGGTCTAAATAATGCAATAACAACAAGAAAAATTGTCCCGTTCAGTGCGATTATTATGTTGCAGAAACTCTCGCGAAATCCAAGCGCCAAAATACGCAAATACTCGAATGGATATAGAAACAGGATATCAGTAATCGAGCGCGCTTCTGGAAACAATAATTGAATGATTGGATTTGGATTACCCCATCCATCTCCGATACTAAGGCACGCGTTCTGGGTTGATGCGCAGTAAAGTGCAGCGAAATGCTGAGACAACGTTTCAAACGCGCGCCCTCCAAAAATTCCACCCGTTCCGTAAAGAAAAATCGCAGGAAAGCACAAGATGGCGAGACATGCGACGTATGCTGCGGCGGCGTTGAATCGGGTCATTTTGTCGCGCAACGAGTTGTGTGTGTCAAGTTGTG
>JAFEDD010000001.1 GCA_018241765.1 Pseudomonadota bacterium
TGCTGGAAGGCCGCGTCGCCGGCAAGCCGGTCGATTGCATCAATCTGCGCGATATCGGATCGAGCCAGATCATCGACGGCACCGCGATCGTCTATCAGGTTGGCGGCAAGCTATACGTGAACCGCCCGCGCGGCGGCGCGTCGAGCCTCGACCGTGACGATATCCTCGTTACCAATACGGTGACGTCGCAGCTGTGCAGCATCGATGTCGTGCATCTGGTCGACCGGACGTCGCGGTTCCAGACCGGCTTCGTCCAGCTCGGCGAATTCGTCCCCTACGCCAAGCCCAAGCGCTGACAGCGGACCGATCCCCCGCTACCGTGTCAGCGATAAGCGGGGAGAGGGAATGAAGTTGTATATACGGCCGATCGCGCCCAACGCGGTCAAGGTCATGATTTTTCTGACCGAGCTTGGCCTTGTGATCGAGACGATCGACGTCGGCACGCTGAGCGATGACGAATATCGGCGGATCAATCCGTTAAAGACGATTCCGGTGCTGGAGACTGACGACGGCATCTTCGTCACCGAATCGCTGACTATCTGCCAATATCTGGATGAAGTGACAGATGGCACCCGCTTGTTCGGCGATAGTCTGAACGAGCGGATGCAGGTCGCGATGTGGGAGCGGAGGGCCGAACAATTGCTGGTGCAGCCGGCGATCGAATATGGCCATCATTGCCAGCCGATGTTCGCAGGAGCACTGCGCCAATTCCCCGATTGGGCGCGCGACCATGTCCAGCAGAGCGTCAAGATGCTCGCGGTGATGGAAAACCGGCTTGCCGAAAGCCGGTTCCTCGCCGCTGACAGGTTCACCATGGCCGACCTGACCGCCTTTCTCGGCATCGCCGGGCTGGTCGGATGGGAAGCGATCCCGCTTCAGCCGGGCCCAGCGCTCGGCCGGTGGCTCGGCGAGGTCAGCGGCCGGCCCAGCATGGCGCCGCTCAAGGCGCTCGCGCAGCAATTCGGCTTAAAATCAATCTGAGCCGCAGGCCCGGCACGCCGGGTCTTTCGGAATACGGATCGTGCGCATCGCGGGCGTAACGCCGTCGAAAATATGAACCTTGCCCGCCGGATCGGGGCCGAACCCAGTGACGGCGCGGACTGCTTCCAATGCCGCCCAGCTGCCGATCAGTCCGGCCATAGCGCCCAGCACGCCCTGTTCCGCGCAAGTGTCGCAATCGTCCGCGTCGAATGCATCGCCCACGAAGCAGCGATAGCAGGGCTGGCCATTTTCCCAGCCGCGGAACGTACCGATCTGGCCCTGGAACATGCCGAGCGCTGCCGATACCAGCGGAATGCGTGCGCGCACGGCCGTGTCGGAGACGGCGAGGCGCGTTGCGAAATTGTCGCAGCCGTCCAGCACCAGATCGACGTCGCCGATCAGCCCGGCGGCATTGTCTGCGTTCAGCCGCCGCGCCACGCCTTCGAACGTCACATCCGGATTGAGCCGCCCGACCGCATCGCGCGCCGCCTCGACTTTCGGCCGCCCGATATCGTCCATACCGAACAGCACCTGCCGCTGCAGGTTCGACAGGCTCACCGCATCATCGTCGATGACGCGCAACATGCCCACGCCGGCGGCCGCCAGATACTGGATCGCCGGGCAGCCAATCCCGCCCGCGCCGATCACCGCGATCCGCGCCTGACGCAGCTTCACCTGCCCTGCGCCGCCAATCTCCCGCAGCACGATGTGGCGGGCGTAGCGATCGAGCTGTTCGTCAGTGAGGCTCAAGCGTCGGGCAGCTCGAATTTCTGATCGAGGATGACCTGCCATTCCAACGGCGTTTCCGAAAACGTGCGGAGCGGCAGATCGGTTTCTGCGGCGGCTTCAATGCGCGAACGCCTATAAGCTTCCGTGCGGATCGCGTCCAACTCGCCTTTCAGCGACGGATTGTCGCCGATGGCGTCCTGATATGCGAGGCGCTGGCTCGCGATCGACAAAGCCCAGGACCGGCTGCGCCGTTCCGGTTGGTGCTGCCATTTCAGGATATGCATCATCAAAACACGAAGCGCCGAACGAACCGTGCTCCGCTCTCTTTTCCCCACAGATTCGATTTCCTCGATGATATTGGCGAGATCGACCGCTTCGAACCGGCGCTCGCTGAGTAATCGCGCCTGCGCCTTGGCCCAGCCATAGCCATCCAGCTCATAGGGCGGGGACGTGGCCTCGAAAGGAGGACGGGGCTGGCTCGGCTTGTTCATAAGGCTGTTTTATCACGAACCCCCGTCGAACCGAAGCCGCCGGCGCCGCGCGCGGTCTCGCCCAAGTCGGCGACTTCCTCGAAACGGGCACGCTGGACGGGGGCGGGGACGAGCTGGGCGATGCGGTCGCCGCGCGCGATCGCGAAGGACGCGCTGCCCAGATTGGCGAGGATCACTTTCACTTCGCCGCGATAATCGGCGTCGATCGTGCCGGGCGTGTTGAGGCAAGTGATGCCGTGCTTCAGCGCCAGGCCGGAGCGCGGGCGGACCTGCACTTCATAGCCTTCAGGAATGGCGATGGCGAAGCCGGTCGAGACGGCGTGGCGCGCGCCGGGAGCAAGCGTCAGGTCTTCCGCCGCGACCACGTCCATGCCTGCTGCATGGGCGGTGGCGTAAGCGGGGAGTGGCAGGCCTTCGCCATGGGCCAGGCGCTTCAGGCGAATGGCGATTTCAGGAAAGGGCATCGGCGATCCTGTCGGCGAGCCGGGCGGCGACCTGGTCCTTGGGCATGGCCTCCCAATCCTCGACTCCGGACGCAGTGACAAGATGCACGCGATTGTTCGCGCCGCCCATCACGTCGCCAGAGACGTCATTGGCGACGATCCAGTCTGCGCCCTTGCGGGCGAGCTTGGCCCGAGCGTTCGGGACGACATCATTGGTCTCGGCAGCAAAGCCGATCAGCAGGCGCGGCTTGCGCGCGTCGCGGCCCAGACCCGCGAGGATATCGGGATTCTCGGTCAGCGCGAGTTCGGGCGGGGCGCCGTCCGCGCGCTTCTTGATCTTGATGCCGGTGGGCTCGACCCGCCAGTCAGCGACGGCGGCGACCAAAATGGCGGCATCGGCGGGGAGAGCGGCGTCGACGGCGGCCGCCATCTCGCGCGCGGTCTCTACGTCGTGGCGAGTGACGCCGGGCGGAGTCGGCAGCGACACCGGACCTGCGACCAACGTCACTTTCGCCCCCAACCGCGCCAGAGCACCGGCGATCGCGAAGCCCTGTTTGCCCGACGAGCGGTTCGCGATGTAGCGCACCGGGTCGATCGGCTCATGCGTGGGACCGGCCGTGACGATCATGTGCTTGCCAGCCAGCCTTCCCCCGCTCGTCCCGAGCGAGACTATGGCCTGAAGTATTGCCTCCGGCTCCGGCAGGCGGCCGGGGCCATATTCGCCGCACGCCATCGGGCCTTCGTCGGGCTCCAGCACGGTCACGCCATCGGCGCGCAGCTGCGCGACATTGCGTTGCGTCGCTGCGTGCAGCCACATGCGCACGTTCATCGCGGGAACGGCCAGCACCGGCTTGTCGGTGGCGAGCAGCAGCGTGGTGGCGAGGTCGTCGGCGATGCCGGCGGCCATCCGTGCCAGCAGATCGGCGGTGGCCGGGACGACGACGACCAGATCAGCTTCGCGGCTGAGCTGGATATGGCCCATCTCCGCCTCGTTCTTCAGATCCCAAAGGCTGGTATGGACCGGTTGTTCGGAGAGCGCGGCAAGCGTCATCGGCGTCACGAATTGCGCGCCGCCCTCGGTCAGCACGCAGCGCACGCTCATGCCCGCCTTGCGGATCAGCCGGATCAGCTCGCACGCCTTATAGGCCGCGATGCCCCCGCCGACGATCAGCAGGATGCGCTTCATGCCGCAGCGGGTCGGCGGCGCGCGGCCTCGATCAAATCCCGCAGCCCATCGGGCGCGAAGACGAGGCCGACCAGGATCAAAGGCGCGATCATCAGCCCCCAGTAGAAGGTATCGGCGCGGCAGAACAGTGCCAGCAGCATCGCATAGGCCGCGATCGTCACCGCCACCCGCCGCGCGAAGGGCCCCGGCGCCGCTGCCCAGCCGAACAGGGCGAGGCCCGCCAGCACGGACGCCAGCGCCGCCGGGAGAAGCGCGAGCGAGGTCGTGCTTTTGATGACATTCACCAGAAATCCGAAGCCAAGCATGCCGGACCAGCCGGGCGAGGCCGGGTCTTCCGGCAGCACCACTTGCGCCACCTGATGCGCGTGAAGCGCGATAACGCCAGCGAACACGGCCAGCGCCGCGCCCCAGCCCAACATCTCGCGCGGCCGCCGCTCCAGCAGCGCCAATCCCGCCATCGCCGCGACGTAAAGCGCCGCCGTCTCGCGGATCAGCATCGCGGCGAGGCCGACTAGCACGGCTGCTGCCCAGCGCCGGTCGGTGCGCAGGCCAAGCGACAGGGCGATCAGCAGCCCCGCCCAGCATTCGTGAAACGCGACCAGTTCCGGTTTCGCCACCACCGCCGCGCCGCACAGCAGCAGGATCGACGCGATCACGCGCGGACGCGGACCGTCAAGCACATTCCCCATCCTCCGCCACCATGCTGCCGCTACCGCCGCGACCAGGCCGTAAAGCAGCAGGATAGAAGCGATTGGCGGCAGTGCGGCCTGCACGCTCGCCAGCGTCGGCAAGCGAAAGGTCACGAAGGGTTTCAGCGGATAATTGCCGGTCCGCAGGGAATGGGCGACGAGGGGATAATAGGCTTTGCCTTCGCGCAGGCCGTCGACGATCCGCTCATAGAGCAGGATGTCCTCGCGATCCTTGACGACATTCTCAGGCCCGCCCTTGGCCGGCGGCGGGGCGGGGGCCGTCAGCGATGACAGGCATAGCAGCAAAACCGCCGTCACCGCCGCCAGCACCACGCGCGCCGTGCCCGGCCGCAGCATCGCGAAATGACTTGGCGTCTTCAGCCAGAATCTCCTGGTCATGGCGCCGGCCCTAGCAGCAGGGGATTAAGGAAACGCGATCCTCAATCCGTCATTCCGGCGAAAGCCGGAATCCAGCTTCTTGTTTGTGGCCTTCGTGCCCATGTGAGAAGGAAGCTGGACCCCGGCTTTCGCCGGGGTGACGGGAAAACTGTCAGGCGAGCCACACCCACATCGCTGCCGCGCCCGCCGCCAGTCCTAACATCCCCGTCACCGCATAGCGCCAGCCGCCGCCGACGCGGATGATCTGGACTTCGGCGAGGGGCGGCGGGGGTGGCGCTGCGCCAGGTTTGGGCAGCTGGTGGTCGAGGCGGCGGATCAGGTCCGGCACCAGCTTCAGCGTGCGGCTGAGCGCGACCAGCCGGTCGGCGGCCCAGGCTTCGGGGCCAAGCTCGGTCCTGATCCATTCCTTCACGAACGGACCCGAGGTTTCCCACATATTGATGTCGGGATCGAGCGTTTGCGCCACGCCTTCGACCATGACCATCGTCTTTTGCAGCAGCAGCAGATGCGGCTGGGTGGGCATGTCGAAATCGCGGGTGATCGCGAACAGGCCGTCCAGCATATTGCCGATCGAGATGTCCTTCACCGGCAGCCCGCGGATCGGCTCGCCCACGGCGCGCAGCGCGGTCGTGAATTCGGCGAGATTATGATGCGGCGGCACATAGCCGGCCTCGAAATGAATCTCCGCCACGCGCTCGTAATTGCCGGTTAGTAGGCCATAGAGAATCTCCGCCAGCCACATGCGCGCGCGGCGGTCGATGCGGCCCATGATGCCGAAGTCGATTGCGACGATCGTGCCGTCCGGCCGCACCAGCAGATTGCCCTGATGCATGTCGGCGTGGAAAAAGCCCTCGGAGATCGCCTGGCGCAGGAACGCGCGGACGAGGCGGGCGGCCAGCACGTTCACATCGTGCCCGGCGGCGATCAGGTCGTCGCGGCGCGAAATCTTGATGCCGTCGACCCATTCGAGCGTCATCACGCGGCGGGCAGTGCGCTGCCAGTCGATGGCAGGCACGGTATAGCCCGGCTCGGCCTCCATCGCCTGAGCGAGTTCGGACGCGGACGCTGCTTCGCGGCGGAGGTCGAGCTCGCGCATCGTCCATTGCCGGAAGGTCGCGATCACGAGGCGCGGGCGCAGCCGCTGCAATTCGCCGCCGAAGCTCTGGGCCTGGGCGGCCGCCCATTCATAGGTCTGGAGCGCTTTGGCGAATTCCTCCTCGACGCCCGGGCGCAGCACCTTGACCGCGACGTCGCGGCCGTCGGTGGTGACGGCCCGGTGGACCTGCGCGATGGAAGCGGCGCCGACCGGTTCCGGATCGATCGAGCGGAACAGCTGGTCGATCGGCTTGCCGAGCGAAATCTCGATCGCTTTCCTGATTTCCTCGAATGGCGCGGGCGGAAGATCGTCCTGAAGGCGCAGCAGGTCGTTCGCGGCTTCGGGGCCGACCAGATCGGGCCTAGTCGCCAGCGCCTGCCCGAATTTGATCGCGGCCGGGCCGAGCGCTTCGAAGGCATGCGCGTATTCCGGGACTTTGGGCACGCGCGCACCGAAGCGGGCGATGCGCACAAGGCGCCGGACCGGCGCCGGCGTCAGGGGATCGCGCTCGATGCCCGTGAGCGCGCCATGGCGCGCGAGCGTGCGGCCCCATTTCAGCAGCCGGAAAATATGAACGGCGGAAGAGGCCATGGCCTAGCCCCTCGCCCCTGTGGGGAGGGGTTGGGGTGGGGGCGCGAGATCGGCGCGGCCGGGCTTGCCGCCAAAAGTCTTCTCGGCTCGCAGACGCGAGCCGGCCCCCCACCAACCTCCCCCACAAGGGGGGAGGCTATTTACTGCGGCGCCCACTCAGATCTTCCAGCCGCTGTGGATGGCGACCAGGCCGCCCAGCAGCGGCTCGACATTGGTGCGCACGAAGCCCGCCTCGCCGATCATGTGCTGGAACGCCGGCATGTCAGGGAAGCGGCGGATCGATTCGATCAGGTAGCGATAGCTGTCCTCGTCGCCCGCGATCGCCTTGCCGACCTTGGGCACGATCCTGTGCGAATAGAAATCATAGATTTCGGCGAAGCCCGGCCAGAGCGTGGTCGAGAATTCGAGGCAGTAGAAGCGCCCGCCCCGGCGCAGCACGCGGTGGGCTTCGCGCAATGCGGCGGGAATGTCGGTCACGTTCCGGATGCCGAACGCGATCGTATAGGCATCAAAGAAGCGGTCGGGCCATTGCAAGGTTTCGGCATTTGCCTCGGTCCAAACGAGTCCGTCGATCCCGCGCTTGGCGGCGCGATCCATGCCCACGGCCAGCATTTCCGGATTGATGTCGGCGACGGTCACGTTCGCGCCCGATGCGGCGAGGCGGAAAGCGATGTCGCCGGTGCCGCCGGCCATGTCGAGGATATCCTCGCCCGCGCGCGGCTTCACTCGCCGCACGAAGCGATCCTTCCACAGCCGGTGCATGCCGGCGGACATGGCGTCGTTCATGATGTCGTATTTTCGCGCGACATTGGAAAAGACGGCGCCCACACGGCGGGTCTTTTCGCTGGGCGCGACATCTTCATAGCCGAAGGAGACAGTGTCTGACATGGCCGCTGCCCTAGCGAAGGCTTGTGAGGCAGGCAAACGCGGCTTAGCTCCGCATCCGTGCCAGAACTTCCCGAAGTCGAAACCACTGTGGGCGGACTGCGGCCCGTGCTTGAGGGCCAGGTGTTGAGCAGCGTCGAGGCGCGGCGCGCCGATCTGCGCTTTCCATTCCCGGCCGATCTGCGCCAGCGGCTGACCGGCGCGCGCGTCATGGGGTTGGGGCGTCGTGCCAAATACGGCCTGGTCGATACCGATCGCGGCGACACGATGATCTTTCACCTCGGCATGTCAGGCCGCTGGCGCCTCGATCCGTCCGAGATCGGCAAGCACGATCATCTGGTGCTGGAAACCGGCGCGGGGCGGCGGCTGGCGCTGAACGATCCGCGGCGATTCGGCTTTGTCGACCTGTTTTCGACGGCCGGCCTTGCGACCTATCCGGCGTTCGCCGCGATGGGGCCTGAGCCGTTGGGGCCGGATTTCACTGCCGACTATCTGGCACAGGCGCTCGAAGGGCGGAACGCGCCGATCAAGGCGTTGCTGCTCGATCAGCGGATCGTCGCGGGCCTGGGCAATATCTATGTCTGCGAAGCGCTGCACATGGCCGGCATCGCACCGGGCCGTGCCGGCGGCCGCATCGCCCGCGGCCGGCTCGAAGCGCTGGTGCCGGCGATCCGCACGGTGCTGGAAGCAGCGATCGAGGCGGGCGGATCGACCTTGCGCGACTATGCCCGGCCGGACGGCGAGCTCGGCTATTTCGCCAAGCAATGGCGTGTGTACGGCCGGGAGGGCGAGCCGTGCCTGTGCGGCCGGCCAGTCAAACGGCGCGTGGAGAGCGGGCGCTCGACCTTCTACTGTCCCGCCTGCCAAAAATAGGCGGCGGCGTCGGATTTCCTGGTCATTGCGAGCCCGAAGGGCGCGGCAATCCATCACGGTCAGGTCTGGATCGCCACGGCGCTTCGCGCCTCGCGATGACGGCTATTTTTCGTCCAGTTCCGCTTTCAGGGTTTGGACCGCAAGCAGGCGGTCGTTGACGACATTCTGCGCCTTCTCGGCCCAGGCCTTCAGCTCCGGATTGTCGCCGCCATTCTTGTAGGCGCGGATGAGGCCGAGAAGAGCGCTCAGCCGGTCCTGCTGCTGGTCGGCGAACGCCTTTTCGGCATTCACGCCCCTGGCTGACGACAGGACGGCGAGGTCGCTCTGGTCGGTGGGACCGGCGACCGGCTCGAGCTTCAGCTGCCCAGCCGTCGCGATTCGCTTCAGGTCGTCCAGCGACGCGCCGAAATCGGCGCTCATCGTCTGGGCGAATTGCCTGGCCCCGGCGCTATCGGCCTTTTCGCCGAGCAGTTTGGCGCTCGACAATGCGAACGCATATTGGCCGAGCACGGCCGAAACAAAGTCCTGGCCACGAGTCTCGGCCGGAGCCGGCCCGGCGGCCGTCTGCGCGG
>JAFEDD010000020.1 GCA_018241765.1 Pseudomonadota bacterium
GCGCGGGACCGGCAAGGAATTGGTCGCCGAGAGCCTCCACCGCCTGAGCCAGCGCTGGGACGGGCCTTTGGTCGTCATGAACTGCGCGGCGCTGCCGGAGACGCTGATCGAGGCGGAATTGTTCGGGCATGAGGCCGGAGCTTTCACCGGCGCGACCAAGGCACGCGCCGGGCGGTTCGAGGAAGCCGATGGCGGCACCTTGTTCCTCGACGAACTGGGCACCTTATCTGCGGCTGCGCAGGAACGGCTGCTGCGCGCGGTCGAATATGGCGAAGTGACGCGGATCGGCGCGTCGCGGCCGGTGCGCG
Source organism: Pseudomonadota bacterium (assembly GCA_018241765.1). Lineage (GTDB taxonomy): Bacteria > Pseudomonadota > Gammaproteobacteria > Burkholderiales > Casimicrobiaceae > Casimicrobium. Next base: position 309 of record JAFEDD010000020.1, read on the forward strand.
TCGATGTTCGCATTGTCGCTGCGACCAACGAGAATTTGCCGGCTCTGGTCGAACAGAACCGTTTTCGCGCCGACCTGCTCGACCGGCTGAGTTTCGAGGTCATCACTCTGCCGCCGCTCCGCTCACGCGAGGGGGACGTGCCGGTCCTCGCCGACCATTTCGGGCGGCGGATGGCGGCCGAGCTGGAATGGGAGCGTTGGCCCGGCTTTTCCAAAACAGCGATGGAAACATTGGTTGGCTATGAATGGCCGGGCAATGTGCGCGAGCTGCGCAACGTGATCGAGCGCGCCGTCTATCGCTGGGAGGATCCCGCGCATCCGGTCGATGCGATCGAATTCGATCCGTTCGCTTCGCCCTGGAAACCGAAAGGCGAAGCGGCGCGCTCGATGATCCCGACGCCTGTCGCTGCGGCCCCCGCGCCGACCGTGCACGTGGAGATCGATCTGGAATGCGACGACTTCAAAGCGGCGTGCGACGCGCACGAGAAAAAGCTGCTGGAAGCGGCACTGCGCCGCTGCCGGTTCAACCAGCGGCTGACCGCCAAAGCATTGTCATTGACCTATGATCAGCTTCGCCACGCGCTGAGGCGGCATGACCTGTTACAGGCGGGCGCTTCGTGATACAGTGACGCCCTTCAATCGGTGGAGGGTGGTATGCGCTTGTTCACCTGCATCGCGGCCGCCGCGCTCGCATTTCCCGGCGCCGCTCACGCATCCAGCATGGTTATCGGATCGGGCCTCGCGCGCCTGTGCTATGAAGCGGCGGACGCCGAGAACGCGACGCCGCAGACGCTGGATACCTGCAACCGCGCGCTCGGCGAGGAGCCGCTGGCGTTCGAGGATCAGGTCGCGACCTATGTGAACCGCGGCATCCTGCGGGCGCATATGAGCGATTTCGCCGGCGCGCTCGGCGACTATGACCGGGCGATCCGCATGGACCCACGAGAGCCCGAGGCCTATCTCAACAAGGCGACGCTGGTGCTGAAGGAGCAGCATGACTGGCGCGGCGCCCGCGACCTGTTCGATGCGGCGATCGCCAAGCAGACGCGGCATCCGGAATTCGCCTATTATGGCCGCGCGGTCGCGAACGAGCTGGCGGGCGACTATGCCGGCGCGATGGCCGATTACCAGAAAGCCAGTGCGCTCGCGCCGAACTGGGACCAGCCGAAAAAGGAGCTCACGCGCTTCACGGTGCGCAAACGCGGCTGATCGAGGTTTTTCGTTCGTCTGAACGAGATTTCCTTCGCCCAATCCTCCCTCCCATGCGTTAGGGCGGCATCCCAACCCCCTTGTGCTGGAGAGTGAGCATGGTTTTCGAACTGCCCGACCTACCCTATGACAAGTCCGCTTTCGGCGCGATCCTGTCCGCCGAGACCTTCGACTATCACTGGGGCAAGCATCATCGTGCCTATGTGACCAAGACCAACGAGCTTGCGCCGCAGGCCGGGATCGAGGATCGCAAGCTCACCGAAGTGATCGCCGAAGCGCACAAGACCGGCAACAAGGGGCTGTTCAATAATTCGGCGCAGCTGTGGAATCACAGCTTCTACTGGCAGTGCCTGAGCCCCGAGGCGCAGCAGCCGACGGGGTCGCTCAAACAGAAGATCGACGCGGCCTTCGGCTCGACCGATGCGCTGCTGGACAAGCTCAAGACCGAGTCCGTCAATCACTTCGCCAGCGGCTGGGGCTGGCTGGTGCTGGACGGCGACAGCCTGAAAGTGACGTCGTTCCACGATGCCGACACGCCGCTGGTGCACGGGCAGAAGCCGCTGCTGACGATCGACGTGTGGGAGCACGCCTATTACATTGATTATCGCAACGAACGCCCGCGCTATGTCGACACGCTGCTGAAGAACGCGATCAACTGGGATTTCGTGGCGCAGAATCTCGACGGCAGGGGCGCCGACCGGGCCGATCAGGAACCGGTGAAGGTGAGCGAGCCGGCCTGATCTTAAATCCTCCCCGGGACGGGGAGGGGGACCAGCCGTAGGCTGGTGGAGGGGGCCCCGGCGTAGAGTGCTGCCACCGGGCCCCCTCCACCACGCCGCTTCGCGTCGCGGTCCCCCTCCCCGTGCCGGGGAGGATTTTGATCACCCCTCCGGCGGCAGCGGGACGTCCTTCTTGTCGCTCAGCCCGTGTTTCATCAGCATCGGGATATTGGCGATGGCGAAGAGGAGCGTCAGCGGGATCGCGCCCCACAGCTTGAAGCCGACCCAGAAGGCGGTGCTTTGCGTGCGCCACACGGCTTCGTTGAGCAGCGCCATGAAGACGAAGAATCCGATCCAGTTGACGGTCAGCTTGCGCCAGCCCGTCTCGTTCAGGCCCGGATAGGCGGTTTCCAGCAGCATCTTGAGCAGCGGCTTGCTGGTCGCGAGGCCGTAGCCGAGGATGATCGCGAACATCGCATAGACGATGGTCGGCTTCATCTTGATGAAGCTGTCATTGTGCAGCCACAGCGTCAGTCCGCCGAAGATCACGACGAGCGTGCCGGTGATCCACAGCATCGGCGAGATGCGGCCGGCCTTGACGCGGCTGACGATCATCGCCGCGACGGTCGCGATCATGAAGGCGGCGGTGGCGACCATCACCTTCACCAGATCGAGCCCGCGGGTCAGGTTGTAAGCGAGGAAGAAGACCGCGAGCGGCCCGAAATCAATCGCCATGCGCAGTCCGGGGGAGAGTTCGCGGGTTTTGGTTTGTTCGTTCATGATCTCACTTCGTCATTCCCGCGAAAGCGGGAACCCAGAGGATGGCCGGGGCAGGCTGTAAAAGCGACGGATTTGGCTGGGTTCCCGCTTTCGCGGGAATGACGAAAGAGGAGCATCAATCCTCCAATCCCGCGATCATGCGCGCGACTTCGCGGGCGTCGAAGGGGCGGAGATCGTCCATCCCCTCGCCGACGCCGATCGCGTGGATGGGGAGGCCGAACCTCTCCGCCGCCGCGACCAGCACGCCGCCGCGCGCGGTGCCGTCCAGCTTGGTCATGACCAGGCCGGTCACCCCCGCCACTTCCTTGAACACCTCGATCTGGCTCAAGGCGTTCTGGCCGGTGGTCGCGTCCAGCACCAGCACGACGTCGTGCGGTGCCTCCGGATTGAGGCGGCCGAGCACGCGGCGGATCTTGGCGAGCTCGTCCATCAGCTCGCGCTTGTTCTGGAGGCGGCCCGCGGTGTCGACGATCAGCACGTCGATGCCGGTCGCGGTCGCCTGCTTGACGCCGTCCCACACGATCCCGGCCGCATCGCCGCCCTCGGGGCCGGCCATGATCGGCACGCCGATCCGCTCCGCCCAGATGCGGAGCTGCTCGATCGCGGCCGCGCGGAACGTGTCGCCGGCGGCGAGCATCACGCCATAATCCTGCTCCAGGAACAGCCGGGCGAGCTTGGCGATCGTCGTCGTCTTGCCCGAGCCGTTGACGCCGATGACCAGGATCACCTGCGGGCGGGGAAAGGCGTCGATGTCGAGCGGTTCGGCGACCGGCGCCAGCACTTTCTCGATCTCCTCGGCGACGATCTCCTTGACCTGCTCCTCGGACAATCCGCGCTCATAACGCTGGTCGGACAGCCGTTCGCGGATGCGCGCGGCGGTGGCCGGGCCGAGATCGGACGCGATCAGCGCATCCTCGATCTCGTCCAGCGTCTCGCGATCCAGCGCCGACTTGGTGAACAGGCCCGAGAGATTGTCGGTCAGCCGGTCCGACGTGCGGCGGAATCCGCCCAGCAATTTCTCATGCCACCGGGCGTTGCTCATGAAAGGTTTCCGATCAAAGTGTCGCCGCGACGGGCTGAGATGTGAACATTTCGAATAGACCCTCTCCCCGCCGGGAAGAAGGTTTCAACCTTCGCGAAATTGCCGGCATGGCCGGTGCGGCCATTGAGTTCGACCAGCACGTCCTGCCGCGTGCCGATCAGCGAGTCCAGCCAGCGCGCCTGACGCGCCGTGCTGGCCTCGCGCAGCAGCCTGGCGCGGGCGCGGACGATTTCGGGTTCGACCTGCGGCATCCGCGCAGCGGGCGTGCCCTTGCGGGGCGAATAGGGAAAGATGTGGCCGAACACGATGTCGCATTCCTCGACAATCGCGAGACTGTTGGCGAACATCGCCTCGGTCTCGGTCGGGAAGCCGGCGATCAGGTCGGCGCCGATCGCGATCTCCGGCCGCGCCGCCTTGATCCGCTCGACCAGCCGGATCGCGTCGCCGCGCAAATGGCGGCGCTTCATCCGTTTCAAGATCATGTCGTCGCCGGCCTGCAGCGACAAATGGAGGTGCGGCATCATCCGCGCTTCCTGTGTGATCAGCGCGAACAGCCGGTCGTCGATCTCGACCGGATCGAGCGAAGACAGGCGCAGCCGCGGCAGTTCCGGCACGGCTTTCAGGATGCGTTCGACCAGCA
>JAFEDD010000021.1:0-35232 GCA_018241765.1 Pseudomonadota bacterium
TAGCTAGCCTTGGCTCGAATGGGCGAGCTGCCTACAATCGGCCGTCGCCTCTCACTCAGAAGCCTTCGGAGCCCGCCGCCATGTCGATTCGTCACGCCCTCGCCACCGTCGCCGCGCTCGCCGCCACCGCCGCGCTCGCGCAGGCCTACCCGAGCAAACCCATCAAATTCGTCGTCCCATTTCCCGCGGGCAGCGCCACCGACGTCGTCGGCCGCGTGCTCGCCGACGCCATGGGCAAGGAGCTCGGGCAGAGCATCGTCGTCGACAACAAGGCCGGAGCCCAGGGCACCATCGGCGCGGGCGAAGTGAAGAACGCGGCCGCCGACGGCTACACGCTGCTCGTCACCACGAGCACGACGCAGGCCGCCGTCACCAGCCTGCTGCGCAAGGTGCCCTACGATCCGATCAAGGACTTCACGCCGATCGGCAAGATCGCGACGACGCCGTTCGTGCTGATCTGCAATGAGCGCGTGCCGGCGACCGACCTCAAGAGTTTCATCGCGTACGTCAAGGCCAATCCCGGCAAGGTCCGCTTCGGACAAGGTTCGTCCGGCTCGTGGGTGTCGGGCTCGCTGTTCGCCAGCATGATTCAGGGCGACATGCAGATGATTCCGTACAAGGGTATTCCGCAGGCGATCACCGACATGCTGGGCGGCAGCATCGAAGTGGTGTTCGCCGACCTCGGCAACGCGCAGGCGCAGATCAAGGGCGGCAAGGTCAAGGCGTTCGGCGTCACCTCCACGCGACGCTCCGCTGCGCTGCCCGACCTCCCTGCCATCACCGAACTCGTGCCCGGCTATGAATTGGTGCCGTGGTTTGCCTTGATGGCGCCGGCCAATCTGCCCCGCGACGTCGCGGCCCGCCTGGGCAACGCGCTGCAAAAGGTGCTGTCGCAACCGGAAGTGCGCACCAAGATGCAGGCGAGCGGATTGGATATCGACTGGACTGACGCCAACGCGCTGGCTCGGCTCATCGACAGTGAAATCAAGCGCTGGGCGCAGCTTACGAAGGCCGCGAAGATCGAAGCCGAATAGTGCCCTATACTTGAAGGACGACCGGGGGTGACGCCTCCCGCAACGGAAGGCATGAACAGGAGTCCGACCATGGCCATGCCATCTCTCCCCTTGCGCGTCGCGTTTGCCGCCACGCTCACTTCTCTGTTGGCCTCGGGCGCGGCGTCCGCGCAAGCGCCGGGCGACGGCTTCGCCCCTCACGCCTATGTCGGCGCCGCCTGGGGTCTGACGCGCGCGCAGGGCGACTTCGAAGCGCAAGTGCTCGCCTCCGCCTCGAGCCTCGGCGCCGGCAGCACCATCTCCAACCTCGGCAGCGACCGCAGCGACAACGGTGGCAAGGTCTATGCAGGCTACGCGTTCCATCCGAACTTCGCGGCGGAACTGAGCTACGTCGATTTCGGGCGCTTTACGGGCGCCTACGACGTCTCGGGCTTCAACACATTCACGCGGCGTTATCGCGCCAACTGGCGCGCCGACGGCTTTGCGCTCGATGCCGTCGCGTCGTTGCCGCTCGGGGCCGGTCTCACGGCATCGGCGAGGGTTGGCGTCATGCGCAGCAGCCTGCGCTTTTCGCACGACACGGTGCCAGCCGGACTCGATGCGTTCACGGCCCCCACGGATTCGCAATGGCGACCCCACTTCGGCGTGGGCCTGAGTTACCAACTCAACCGGCAAATCGCCGTCAACCTCGGCTGGGAACGCACGAGCGGCATCGGACGCACCTTTACCTTCGGCGGCCCGGACGCCGATCGCACCAATGGCAAACTCGACTACGACCTGCTCTCGCTCGGTCTGACCTACCGTTTTCGCTGACGGCCGCGACGGCGCGGCCCCGGGCGGCTCGCCGTCAGGACGCCGACGCCACCTTCCGCGGAGGCAGTTTCGCGACCGCCTCCGCAATCGCGCCGATGTGCGCCGGTGTCGTTCCACAACATCCACCGACGATGTTGACCAGTCCGCTCTCGGCGAATTCGCGCAGCAGCGCCGCGGTGATCGGCGGCGTTTCATCGTAGCCCGTCTCCGACAGCGGGTTCGGCAAACCCGCGTTCGGATACACGCTGACGAAGGTCTCGGGCGCGAGCTTCGCGAGTTCCTCGATGTACGGCCGCATCGCCTTGGCGCCGAGTGCGCAGTTGATGCCGATCGACAGCGGGTGCGCATGGCTGACGCTGTACCAGAACGCCGCCACGGTCTGCCCCGACAGCGTGCGCCCCGAAGCATCGGTGATGGTGCCGGAGATCATCAACGGCGGCGGATCGGCCGCGTCCTCGAAGCGCGAGAGGTAGGCGAATAGCGCAGCCTTGGCGTTCAGCGTGTCGAAGATCGTTTCGACCAGGATCAGGTCGACGCCACCCTCGACGAGCGCATCGATCTGTTCGCCATAGGCCGCGACCAGTTCGTCGAAGGTCACATTGCGCACCGAAGCGTCGTTGACGTCGGGAGAAATGCTCGCGGTGCGGTTGGTCGGACCGAGTGCGCCCGCCACGAAGCGAGGCCGATCCGGCGTCTTCCTGGTCCAGGCCTCACAGCTCGCTCGGGCAAGTCGCGCCGCCTCGCGGTTGATCGCCCGCACCATTGGCTCGAGCTGATAGTCGGCCATCGCAATCGACGTTGCGTTGAAGGTATTGGTCTCGATGATGTCGGCGCCCGCGGCGAGATAGGCCTCATGGATCTCACGAATCACCTCGGGCTTGGTCAGCACCAGCAGATCGTTGTTACCCTTCACGTCGCAGCGATGGTCGCGACAAAGATGCCCGCGATAGTCCGCTTCGCCGAGCTTGTACTGCTGCACCATCGTGCCCATGCCGCCATCGAGGACGAGAATGCGTTGGCGCAGGAGTTTGCTGATGCGGTCACGACGGGTCATGGCGAATGGGGAAGCAAGGACGACGGTGGATTTTCTCACGCACCGTGCGCCGCGCCGAACCGTGGGGGCGCGTGGCGCAATCCCGCCAGCAGCGCATCGACCAGCGCCTCGGCGGACGTCGCGAGGTCGTAGTCGGCATGGGCGAGCCATTCGTGCAGGAGCCCGATCAGATAGGCATGCACGGCGTGGTGCGCCAACACGACATCGCACTCAGGAGGCAATTGACCGCCACGCACGGCCGCCCGCAACAACTCGCGTATCTGCGCCTGCCACTCTGCACGACCGCGCTGTTCGCGCTCGAAGAACGGCGCCATCTCGCCGGTCACCTCGCACTTGTGAAACAGAATGTCGAATACCGTGCGTTGACGTTGCGAAGTCGCCACCTGCCGCAGCGACTGCACGAGGATCGCACGCAACGCACCGAGCGGATCGCTGTCCGCCGTCGCCGCGCACTCCGTGAGCAGCAGTTCCATGGGCAGCGTGGCGCGCTCGCACATCGCATGCAGCAACTCCGCCTTGTCACGAAAGTGCCAGTAGATGGCCCCCCGCGTCATGCCGGCCGCGCGTGCCACGTCGTTCAGCGTCGCAGCCGCGACCCCCTTGCGCTGAAACACCTGCTCCGCCGCGTCGAGCAACGTGGCACGGGTGTGCTCGGCTTCGGCCTTGGTCTTACGAACCACGAGCTTTGACCGCTTCGCGCAACACCGGCGCGCGCCACGATGCGCCAACGACGACGGCGACGCGGTGGTCGCAGTGGTCGAAGCAAACGGCATTCAAAAAACATTCACGCATGTATGTATACTACCGCATATTCCGTTTTGCATCCGCGCGCCACGCCGCCGAAGCGGCGACAATCCAAAATTCCGTTCGCCACCATCGCAGCAGCCCTCCGACGCCGCTCGGTGTCTCTTCGTATCCCTCCGCCCACACCATGAATTTCCTCGCTTTTCCTGCCTCGCCGGCGCATCGCACGGTCAATCCCCGCCTGCCCCGCCGCCCGTCACTTGCGCTGCTCGGGCTGTCACTGGCAACGCTGGCGCTGCTCAGCGCGTGCGGCAAGGGTGCGGAGGCGCCGGCGGCTGCGGGTGGGGGCGCGCCTCCGCCAACCGAGGTCGGCGTGGTGACGGTTGCGCCGCGGGAAGTCGGGTTGTTGACGGAGCTTCCCGGTCGCCTCGAAGCCTCGCGCGTCGCGCAGGTTCGTGCGCGCGCCGCCGGCATCGTTCAAAAGCGGCTCTTTCGCGAAGGCAGCGACGTGCGTGCGGGTCAGCCCTTGTTCGCCATCGATGCGGCCCCCTACCGCGCCGCATTGCAGAGCGCGCAGGCAACGCTCGCACGCGCCGAGGCGAACCTCGCGCAAACCACCGCCCAGGCCGAGCGCTACAAGCCCTTGGTCGAGGCCAACGCAATCAGCAAGCAGGACTTCGTGAACGCCACGTCCGCCCAACGTTCGGCGCAGGCGGATGTCGCCGCCGCGAAGGCCGCCATCGCCACCGCCGAGATCAATCTCGGTTATGCCACGGTGACCGCCCCGATTTCCGGACGCATCGGGCGCGCGCTGGTCACCGAGGGTGCGCTGGTCGGGCAGGGCGAAGCCACGCAACTCGCCGTCGTGCAGCAAATCGATCCGCTCTACGTGAACTTCACCCAATCGGCCACCGAGGTGATGGCGCTCAGGCGCGCACTCGCTGCCGGCAAACTGCAACGCAGCACGGGCAACGAAGCGGCGGCAGTCAGCCTGCTGCTTGAGGACGGAAGCGTCTATCCGCGCAAGGGGAAATTGCTGTTCTCCGATCTCAGCGTCGATCCGGGCACCGGTCAAATCACGTTACGCGCCGAAGTGCCCAACCCCGAAGGCCAACTGTTGCCCGGCCTGTACGTGCGGGTTCGCGTCGAACAGGCACAAATCGATCAAGCCATCACCGTGCCGCAACAGGCGGTCACGCGCGGCAGCCAGGGCGACACCGTGATGGTGGTCGGCGCCGATGGCAAGGTCACGCCGCGTCCGGTCACGGTGGCGAGCGGCCGCGACAACCAATGGGTCATCCTGAGCGGCCTCAAGGCGGGCGAACAAGTCATGGTCGATGGCTTCCAGAAGCTGCGCGGCAACGCGCCGGTCAAGGCCGTGCCGTGGCAGGCGCCCGGCGCGCCGACGAGCACACCGGCGGCCGCACCTCCCGCCCCCGCAGCGCCCGCGAAAGCGGTCGACGGCAAGGCGAAGCAGTAAAGGGTTCGCTCGATGGCCAAGTTCTTCATCGATCGCCCGATCTTCGCTTGGGTGATCGCACTCTTCATCATCGTCGCCGGCGCCGTGTCGATCACGCAACTGCCGATCGCCCAGTACCCGCCGGTCGCGCCGCCGACCATCGTCGTCTCCGCAGCCTATCCGGGCGCATCCGCACAGACGCTCGAGGACAGCGTGCTCGCCGTCATCGAGCGCGAAATGAATGGTGCGCAGGGGCTCGCCTACATGGAGTCCGTCAGCCAGGCCAACGGCACCGGCTCGATCACGCTGAGCTTCGAACCCGGCACCAACGCCGACCTTGCGCAGGTGGACGTGCAAAATCGCCTGTCGCGTGCAACCCCGCGCTTGCCCTCGGCCGTCGTGCAGCAGGGGGTGCGGGTCGACAAGGCGCGCTCGAACTTCCTCGCCTTTACGATCCTGTCGTCGGACAACCCGGACTTCGACGTCAACGCGCTGTCGGACTACGCCTCGCGCAACGTCCTGCCGGAAATCCAACGCCTGCCGGGCGTCGGTCAGGCGCAACTCTTCGGCGCCGAACGCGCCATGCGCGTCTGGGTCGACGCCGCAAAACTCACCGGCTTCAACCTGACGACCGCCGACGTCAATGCGGCCATCGCCGCGCAGAACGCGCAGATCGCCGGTGGCAGCATCGGCGACTTGCCCAACGTACCCGGCCAGGCGATCGCCGCGACCGTCGTGGTGCCGGGGCAACTGAGCAGCGCCGAGCAATTCGGCAACATCATCCTGCGCGCCAACACCGATGGCTCGACCGTGCGCCTGCGCGACGTTGCCCGCATTGAACTGGGAGCACAGGGTTACGCAACCTCGGCGCGCCTCAACGGCAAACCCTCGACCGGCATCGGCGTGCAGCTCTCGCCCACCGGCAACGCGCTGGCCGCCGCCAAGGCGTTGCGTGTCCGCATGGAAGAGCTCTCGAAGTACTTCCCCCCGGGCGTGAAGTACAGCATCCCCTACGACAGCTCCGAATTCGTCAAGATTTCGATCTCGCAGGTCGCAGAGACGCTCGTCGAAGCGGTGATCCTCGTCTTTCTCGTGATGTTCCTGTTTCTGCAGAACTTCCGCTACACCATCATCCCGACCATCGTCGTTCCGATCGCGCTCCTGGGTACCTTCGCCTCACTGCTCGCCATGGGGTTCTCGATCAACGTGCTCACGATGTTCGGCATGGTGCTCGTGATCGGACTCGTGGTCGACGATGCCATCGTGGTCGTCGAAAACGTCGAACGCATCATGAGCGAAGAAGGGCTGTCGCCACTGGCCGCCACACGCAAGGGCATGAGCCAGATTTCCGGTGCCATCATCGGCGTCACGGTCGTGCTGATCTCCGTATTCGTGCCGCTCGCGTTCTTTAGCGGGTCGGTCGGCAACATCTACCGTCAGTTCGCGGCCGTAATGGGTGTGTCGATCGCGTTTTCGTCGTTCCTCGCGCTCAGTCTGACTCCGGCGCTCTGTGCCACGCTGCTGAAACCCGTCGCCGCAGGACATCATGTCGAGAAGCGCGGCTTCTTCGGCTGGTTCAACCGCGGGTTCAGGCGCACGGCGCACGGCTATGAGGGCGTCGTTGCGCGCTTTTTGCGCGGTACGGGACGCATGATGATCGTCTACCTCGCCGTGGTCGTTGCCGCCGGCTTTCTCTACGTGCGACTGCCATCGTCGTTCCTCCCGAACGAGGATCAGGGCAGCATGCTCGTCAACATCCAGTTGCCGCCGGGGGCGACGTTCGATCGCACGCGTGCCGTCGTCGAGCGCGTCGAGGGTTACCTGATGAAGCAGCCGGAAGTGCAGAGCATGGTCGCCGTGATCGGCTTCAGCTTCTCGGGACAAGGCCAGAACGCCGCACTTTCGTTCGTCACGCTGAAGCCCTGGAAGGAACGTGTCGGACCGGCGCATTCCGTGCAGGCGGTGGTCGGACGCGCCTTCGGTGCACTCTCGGGCGTGCGCGACGCGTTCATCTTTCCACTGAGCCCCGCCCCCATTCCCGAACTTGGCAGCGCCTCCGGCTTCACGTTCCGACTGCAGGATCGCGGCGGCAACGGGCACGAAGCTCTGGTCGCCGCACGCAATCAGTTGCTCGGCATGGCATCGCAAAGCAAAGTGCTGACGGGCGTTCGCCCCGATGGCCTCGAAGACGCGCCGCAACTGCAAATCACGATCGACCGCGACCGCGCGAGTGCGCTCGGCGTCAGCTTCGCAAGCATCAGCGGCACCATTTCGACGGCGCTCGGTTCGGCGTACATCAACGACTTCCCGAACCAAGGCCGTCTACAGCGCGTCGTCGTGCAGGCCGATGCGCCAGGCCGCATGCAGCCCGAAGACATCGGCAAGCTGAACGTCCTCAATGCACAAGGCAAGCTGGTGCCGCTGTCCGCGTTCACCAACTCGCGCTGGGTCACCGGCGCCATGCAGACGATCCGCTACAACGGCTATTCGGCAATGCGCATCTCTGGCGACGCCGCGGCCGGCTACAGCACGGGCGACGCGATCCGTGAGATGGAGCGGCTCGCGGCACAACTGCCTGCCGGCTTCGGCTACGAATGGACCGGACAGACGCGCGAAGAAAAGCTCGCCGGTTCGCAGGCAATGGTGCTCTACGGCTTCGCGATCCTCGCCGTGTTCCTCGCGCTCGCGGCGCTCTACGAGAGCTGGTCGATTCCGCTGTCGGTCATTCTCGTCGTGCCAATGGGCATTCTTGGTGTGCTGCTCGCCACCACGGTACGCGGGTTGTCCAACGACGTGTACTTTCAGGTCGGGCTGATCACCATCATCGGGCTATCGGCGAAGAACGCGATCCTGATCATCGAATTTGCCAAAGACCTGCAGGCACAGGGCAAGAGCGTCATCGAGTCAGCGCTCGCGGCCGCGCATCTGCGCTTCCGACCGATCATCATGACGTCGCTCGCGTTCATGCTTGGCGTGCTGCCGCTGGTGCTAGCCTCCGGCGCCGGCTCTGCCAGCCAGCGGGCAATCGGCACGGGTGTCATGGGGGGCGCGCTGATCGGCACCTTCCTTGCGGTGTTCTTCGTACCCATTTTCTTCGTCGTCGTTCGCGGTCTCTTCAAAGGCAGCGAACGGCAGCGCCAGCGCTTCGCCGAACATGCGAAAGCGGCAGGAATCGACAGTCATGCCTAAATTCACCCTCCCCCTAGCCTCAGGTGTTGCGCTCGCGCTTGGCGCCTGCTCGCTGGTACCCACCTATGAGCGCCCGCCCGCGCCGGTCGCTGCGACTTACCCGGACGCAGCGACGACCGCGGGCGCTGCCACGACCGTCGCTGCCGACCTGGACTGGCATACCTATTTCGTCGATGAACGCCTGCGCCGACTGATCGCCACCGCCCTCGACAACAACCGTGACTTGCGTTCGGCCGTCCTCAATGTCGAACGCGCGCAGGCGCAATACCGCATCCAGGGCGCAGCGCGGCTGCCCGCACTGAATGCCGTGTTCAACGCGCAGCGACAGTCGGTGCCACCGCAGCTCTATACGCTCGGAGTTGGCGTCACCTCGTGGGAGATCGACTTTTTCGGTCGCATCCAGAGCCTCAAGGACGCCGCGCTGGCGCAATACCTTTCGACCGCCGAAACGCGCAAGGCCGCACAAATCAGTCTCGTCGCGGCCGTGGCCAATGGCTACCTGGGTTTGCTTGCCGATGACGAATCGCTGCACCTCACGCGCGAGACGCTCGCGAGCCGCGAGCAATCACTGAAGCTCGTGCAATTGCGCTTCGACAGCGGCGCGACGTCCGAACTCGACCTGCGGCAGGCGCAGGGGCTCGTCGAAGCCGCCCGCGCGGCACTCGCGCAGCTCGAACGCCAGCGCGCGCTCGACCGCAACGCGCTCACGCTGCTGCTCGGACAATCGCCCGGCGATGATCTGCCCAGCGGCCGCCCGTTCAGCGAACAGGCCGGGTTGCTCGCCGAGCTTCCCGTCGGGCTGCCATCCGAACTGCTCACGAAACGACCCGACATTCGCGCCGCCGAACAGCAGCTGATCGCAGCCAACGCCAACATTGGCGCCGCGCGTGCTGCGTTCTACCCACGCATCGCGTTGACCACCAGCGTCGGCCTGGTCAGCAACGATCTGAACCACCTGCTGACCGGCAACGTCGGATGGAGCTTCGTACCGCAGATCGTGCTGCCGATCTTCAACGCGGGCGCCAATCAGGCCAACCTGGACGTGGCGCGCATCTCCCGCGACCTGGCCGTTGCGCAATATGAAAAGGCCATTCAAGGCGCATTTCGCGAAGTGGCCGACGCACTCGCCGGTCGCGCGACGCTCGCGGAGCAGCTTCGCGCCAGTCGGGCGCAGGTCGACGCCGCGCAGGCGACGGTACGGCTTTCGCGCCTGCGCTACACGAACGGCGTGGCGAGCCATCTCGATCTGCTCGACGCCGAGCGCTCGCTGTTTGCGACGCAGCAGGCGACCGTGCAATTGCAACTCGCACAAATGCAAAACCAGGTGCTGCTCTACAAGGCGCTCGGCGGCGGCTGGAAGGACTGATTCCGGTTCCAAAGCCAAAGCCGAGCCAAGCCGTCACGCACGCGTTGCCGAGCCATCGCGGTGGTCGCGGCCCGATGGGCGCAATGACGCCGTGACAGCGGGCATGCCGCCATCCGCGTCGGCATCGCCACCGTGCGCTCCTCAGCGCGACTCGTTGAGCAAGCGCGCCACCACGGCACGGATGCCTCGCGCCTCCCGTTCCGGCGCGAACAGCGGCGCGCGCACCGCGCACGCGCGCTCGATTCGGGCACGAAAGCCGGCGTCGCGCTCGCAGCGCAGCATCAGTTGCGCACACGCCGTAGCGTCGGCAAAGGGGAAGTACCCCGGATAGTGCTCGCCGAGCATGCCAACGTTGCCGCTGACGTCACTCGCAATCACCGACACCGAGGAGGTAATCGCCTCCACGATGACGTTGGCGCCGCCCTCCATGCGACTGGCGATGACCAGCAGATGCGCGCGCTTGATGCGCTGCCGCGTGGCCGCATGCCCGAGGCCACCGAGCCAGCGCAGGCGTGGCTCGCTGCGGCACACCGTCGCCATCGTCTCCCCGTGTTGCCCATCGAGCGCGGTACCGATGTGCGTGAGACGGATGCGGCTGTCGCGCGGCAAGTGGCGCAACGCGGTGATCGGGGTGAACGGGTCTTTCTCGTGCCGCAGATGCCCGACCTGCACGATGTCGAAATGGCGCACGCCCCGCACCGCGGGCTTGAGCGTCGGTGCCGACTGGTACAGCACACTCGCCTTGATGCGCTGCTTCGGCGTCAATTCGTCCAGCGCACGCGATTGCAAAACCAGCAATCGATCGGCTCGCGCAAGCGACTGCTGCGCCGCCTCATCGTCGTGAATATCCCGGTAGACGTCGGTGCCGGTCAAAGCGACGAGCAATCGCCCGTGCGCCCGTCGCCGGCGGAAGCAAGCAATCGAATCGGCCGAGCGCCGCGCATGCAGCGCAATCATCACGTCAGGCAACGCATCGCCCTCACGCCACCGTTCGCAAACGCGCACCGCGTGTTGCGGCGACAGAAACCGCGCCCATCGCGCCGCCGTTTGCCAGTTTCCATTGTTGGCGCTGGCGGTGCCGGGAGAGACGATGACGACCGAGGAACTCATGCGGACATTGGAACAGCCTTGGGAGAGAGGCGCCCGGTGCGGGCGGCACGTCGGCGCGGCACGACCGGAACCACGGGCATGGCGACGCCCGTTGTATCACGCCACGCAGTCTGCGAAACGATCGATTCGACGCCGTGACCGTCGCGGTGACACGAACGCGAAACGGCGATCACTTCGGCGCCCCGCAACGCAAAACGGCCGCCAAAGGCGGCCGTTCGCTTCGGCGCGATGAAGCCGCGCTTACTGGATGCTCACCTCGACACGGCGAGCCTCGTTGTTGTCCGGGCCACCTTGAACGACTTCCGGTTTTTTCAGTTCGGCGCGCGCCTCGTCGATGCCCGCGCCCTTCAGGATGTCGCGCACCGCTTTCGCGCGGTTCTTGGCGATCTCTTCGTTCGCAGCGACGGCGCCCGTGCTGTCATGAAAGCCGCTGATCGCCACCTTCGCGCCACCATTCGCCTTCAGGAAGGCTACGATCGTCTCGAGCTGTTTCGAGGCGTCGGCAGGCGCATCGGCTTTGCCCGTCTCGAAGTAGAGTTTGACCGTGGCCGGTTTGTCAGCGCTGGCAGCCGGCATCGCGGCGGGCGCGGCAGGCGCCGTGACAGCCGCCGGAACCGCTGCGTGACTCGCGTCGGCCGCCTTGCCGGCGCCGCCGTGCAACGAAGCCACGACCGGAACGATCAACAGCGCCACGATGTTGATGATCTTGATCAGCGGATTCACGGCAGGGCCGGCGGTGTCCTTGTACGGGTCACCCACGGTGTCACCCGTCACGGCCGCCTTGTGCGCGTCCGAACCCTTGCCGCCGTGATGGCCGTCTTCGATGTACTTCTTGGCGTTGTCCCACGCACCGCCGCCGGTACACATGGAAATCGCCACGAACAGACCGGTGATGATGGTGCCCATCAACAGGCCACCGAGCGCGGCCGGACCGAGAATCACGCCGACGAGAATCGGCACCGCGACCGGAAGCAGCGACGGGATGATCATTTCCTTGATCGCCGCGGTGGTGAGCATGTCAACCGCGCGGCCGTACTCCGGCTTCGCCTTGCCTTCCATGATGCCCTTGATTTCGCGGAACTGGCGGCGCACCTCTTCGACGACGCTGCCCGCGGCGCGGCCCACGGCCTCCATCGCCATGGCGCCGAACAGATAGGGAATCAGGCCGCCAATGAACAGGCCGACGATGACCATGTGGTTCGACAGATCGAACGAAACCGCCAGGCCGCGGCTCTCGAGTCCATGGGTGTAGTCGGCGAACAGCACCAGGGCGGCGAGGCCGGCCGAACCGATCGCATAGCCTTTGGTGACGGCCTTGGTGGTGTTGCCAACGGCGTCGAGCGGATCGGTCACGTTGCGCACTTCCGGCGGCAGTTCCGACATTTCGGCGATGCCACCTGCGTTGTCGGTGATCGGACCATAAGCGTCGAGCGCAACCACGATGCCCGCCATCGACAGCATGGCGGTGGCGGCGACGGCGATGCCGTACAGGCCAGCCAGCCAATACGCGGCAAGAATGGCGATACAGACCGCGAGGACGGGGTAGCCGGTCGACTTCATCGAAATGCCGATGCCGGCGATGATGTTGGTCGCGTGCCCGGTCGTGGACGCTTGCGCGACATGGCGCACCGGCCCGTATTCCGTGGCGGTGTAGTACTCGGTGATCATCACCAGCGCACCGGTCAGCACGATGCCGACGACACAGGCACCGAACAGCGCGCCGACCGAGACGCCAGCCACGCCAGCGAACAGCGCGTTGGTCACGAAGTAGAACGCGCCGAGCGAGAGCACCGCGGCGACGATCAAGCCCTTGTACAGCGCGCTCATGATCTTGCCCGTACCGCTGTACTTCACGAAGAAGCAGCCGATGATCGACGCAATGATCGAGACGCCGCCGAGCGCCAGCGGGTAGACCGCCGCGGCACCGGCATTCGCCTTCATCAGCAGCGCGCCGAGCAGCATCGTCGCGATGATGGTCACGGCGTAGGTTTCGAACAGATCGGCAGCCATGCCGGCGCAATCGCCCACGTTGTCGCCCACGTTGTCGGCGATCACGGCGGGGTTGCGCGGATCGTCTTCCGGAATGCCCGCTTCGACCTTGCCCACCAGATCGGCGCCGACGTCCGCACCCTTGGTGAAGATGCCGCCACCCAGACGCGCGAAGATCGAAATCAGCGACGAACCGAACGCGAAACCGATCAACGGCCCCATTGCGCTGTAGAGTTGATCGCCCTTGAGTTCACCGCCCGAAGACAGGAACCAGTAAAAGCCAGCCACTCCCAGAAGACCGAGACCAACCACCAGCATGCCGGTGATCGCGCCGCCGCGGAAGGCAACCGCCAGCGCGGCATTGATGCCGCCACGAGCCGCCTCGGCCGTGCGCACGTTCGCGCGCACCGAAACGTTCATGCCGATGAACCCGGCGGCGCCCGACAGAATCGCGCCAATCGCGAAGCCGATCGCCGTCTGCCAGTTCAGCACGAGGCCGATCACGACCATCAGGACGACCCCGATCAGCGTGATCGTCTTGTACTGGCGGGCGAGGTAGGCCTTGGCACCGGCCTGAATCGCACCGGCGATCTCCTGCATCCGCGCGTTGCCGGCGGAAAGGCCGTTAATCCACTGGATCGAGACGACACCATACAGAACGGCCGCCACCCCGCAGATCAGCGAGATGATGAGCCAAGTGTTGGCTGACATAAGTTCGAACTCCCGTTTTTGTTGAAATGTCCCCGTAGCGCGCCCTGCGCGCCGTGGCTTGCATCGCCATCGAACGGCGAACCGCGCGCAGCGCTTCGACTTTTTCGCGTGATGGCAAGCGCCAGTCGCCGGAAAAACCGGTCAATTATAGGTGGCACGGGGACTCTGTCGCCGCAACACGACAAGCCCGGACGTGCCATCCTGCTACGCTCACGCGCTTCATCGACCTTGGGGAGACGCATCATGCCCACCACCGCATCCGGCCTGCACTATGACGACCAACACCTCGGAGAAGGCGCGGAGGCGACGCGTGGTGCCCACGTCACCGTCCACTACACCGGTTGGCTGTTCAGCGAAGACGCCCCCAACCAGCGCGGCGCCAAATTCGATTCCAGCAAGGACCGCAATGATCCGTTTCAATTCCCGCTCGGGGCCGGACACGTGATCAAAGGCTGGGACGAAGGCGTGCAGGGCATGAGGGTCGGCGGTAAGCGCGTGCTCACCATCCCGCCCGACCTCGGCTATGGAGCACGCGGCGCCGGTGGCGTCATCCCTCCGAACGCGACCCTGGTGTTCGAGGTGGAGTTGCTCGGCGTGTGAGGCGTGGGGCGGCGCGGAATCCGCGCGATCGGCGTGTCGCCGAAAAAGACGCCAACGGCGCACGAATCCATTCAGCCACGCGCTAAGGCAGCGCCACGGTGTTGAACGTCGCGAGGTCGAGCGCCGGGCGCTCGGTCACGCCGAACGTAGCGCCATCCCATAGACGATAACGCGCATTCTTCAACAGCATGGTGACGTGCTCCGCCGAGTTAGAGGACACCTCGCAGTAAATCCGAGGCCGTACGTCTGCGAGCAACCGGGAAGCGCCCGCCAGGACCAACGATTCGGCGCCTTCAACGTCGATTTTCAGTACGTCCGGCGGTGGAAACCACTGCAATAATGCGTCGAGTGTCACGCAGGGCACGGTCCGCGTCTCGAGCGTTCCGCCCGTTTGCGTCGACCCCATGCCGACGATCGAGTTGGCTGCTCGCGCTCGTCGGGCAATGGCAAACTCGATAAATCCGCAGTGGTCCGACACAGCCACCGGAAGCACGGTCACCGGCGCGAGGCCGCCCGCCTCTGCGCGCGAAAGCCATCGCTGGGTCTTTTGTAGCATCGCCACGGCGTCGAAATCCGCTTCGACCGCAACAACCCGCCCTGTTTGCCCGGCGGCGACGGACGCGGCCGCGGCGAACAAGCCGACGTTCGCGCCAACGTCCCATACAACATTTCCCTTCTGCACCAACGCCTCCGCCACGCGGAGCAGTTCAGGGTCCCATTGTCGGGCAGGCTTGAGTAAATACTTCAGCCCCCCAACCGTCCCGTTCACGACCAGTCGCGCTCGCCCGTAGGGTTCGGGTAAGCGGCGAACGCGCGGAATTCGGCCGAGCGACATTTCGGCCAAGCGACGCAGAATCATGAGCCGATCCAAGTGTGATGGCAAACGTCGGTCAGGTTAGCACGACCGCACCCGCGCACCACATTTTCTGTCACTCGTTGCACACGCGGCGCCGGTGGCGTCATCCCTCCGAACGCGACGCTGGTGTTCGAGGTGGAGTTGCTGTCGGTTTGACGGTCGCTGGTTCGCGCACCCGGCCTGAGTGCCTTCGGGTTGCTCCGTGAGTCTCCAGCCATGCACACCAGCCGCGGTAGAGCGGGTGTTCCACGCAGCGGTACCAGAGCCGCGCGACGACGACGCTGAGTACGACGCCGACGGCCGCAACGAGAACGGACATCCGAATCGACACTGGCGCCACCGTCTGCGCCAGCGTGGCGACCGCCGCCAGAACGAGTGTGTGCAGCAGGTAGAGGCTGTAGGAGGCGTCGCCGAGGCGATGCCACCAACCCTTTTCGTCACTCGGTGAACGCGTGGCCGGCGCGGACAGCGCAAGCAGCAGCGCGCCAGCGCCGATCGCCCCGCCAATGGCGGCACGCACCAACGTCAGGCCAAAGAGTGTCCAGAACTCGACGAGCGCCAGCACACCAACCGCGAGAAGCACGCCGCCGACGAAGCGTCGAGCCGCGGGACCGAGGTCATCATGGAAGAGGTAGATCAACGCTCCGGCCAGGAACTCCAACAGCAGCCCGGACAACAGGAAGGAAAGCGGGTACTGCCCGGAACGCCAGAGCGTGAAATCGACCCACATCAGTGCGACCTGCCAGAGGATGAGCAGCGCCGCGCTGACGATCAGCAGCCGACGTCGACCCGACGTGGTCTTCACGCAGACCATCGCCATCGTCAAGAGCGCATAGAACCAAAGCTCGTAGACCAGGGTGTAGGCCACCGGCAGCACGTTGCGCTCCATGTCGGGTTCGACGAGCAGCACGCTCGGCAACCACTGTCCGCCAGGGTGTAGCGCAGACACGCCGACAATTGGCAGCAAGGCGCACACCGCAAGCACCGGCCAGTAGCCGCCGTAGATGCGGCCCAGCCGGCGCAACGCGAAGGAGCGGGCATCCGGCCCTGACTGGATACGCATCGCCGTCCAGGTAACGACGTAGCCGCTGACCACAAAGAAGATGTCGACGCCGGCGAAGCCGAAGAACACGACCTGCTTGAACGCATCAAAACCGGCATTGGCCGGGAGTTTGGCGCCGGCGTGAAACAGCACGACCGCCAACGCGGCGACCGCCCGCAGCACCTGCAATCCAGCGTTGCGCGCGTGAGCCGCCTCGGCGGGCCGCATGGTCGAGGTGGCGCTACACGTAGCGAACCGAGACGATTTCCACTTCGCGCGCGCCGCCGGGCGCCTGTACCTCGACGACGTCGCCCTCGGACTTGCCGATCAGCGCACGAGCCAACGGAGACGTGACGGCGACCTTGCCGAGCTTGTAGTCGGCTTCATCTTCGCCGACGATCTGATAGGCGTAGCGGCGTTCGGTTTCCACCTCTTCGTATTCGACCGTCGCGCCGAACACCACACGACCATCGGCATCGATGGTTGCCGGATCGATGATCTGCGCGCTCGCCAACTTGTGTTCGATGTCGGCGATGCGCCCCTCGATGAACGCCTGCTTCTCCTTCGCGGCCTCGTATTCGGCGTTCTCGCTGATGTCGCCGTGCGCCCGCGCCTCGGCAATCGCGTGCGAGGTTTCGATGCGGTGCACGGTCTTCAGTTTGTGCAACTCGGCCCGCAGCAGCGCCGCGCCGTTCTTGGTCATCGGGACTTTGCTCATGGTTTCGACCTCGGCAAAAACAAAGCCCGCCGGTTTCACGCGCGGCGGGCCGGATGGCGGTGGATTTCTTACTGTACTACAACTTCGCGCAGCAGGCTTTGCAGCGCGTAGGGGGTCAACTCGGGCCCATCTTGAATGCCGAGCGCAGCGGCGCGCGCACCAGCCATCGTCGTGTAGATCGGCAGGCGTGCCTGCAGCGTGGCTCGACGGATGTAGGAGCTGTCCGCCACGGCGCCGCGCTTTTCCTCGACGGTGTTGATGACCAGCGCGATCTCGCCGTCCTTGATGGCGTCGACGATGTTGGGGCGACCTTCCTGCACTTTCTTGATGGTGTCGACCGCGATGCCGGCCGCCGCGATGGCCGCTGCCGTGCCTCGCGTGGCCACCAGCGTGAAGCCGACTTCATGCAGGATGCGCGCGACCTCGACGATCTTCGGCTTGTCGCTGTGCTTGACCGACAGGAACACCTTGCCCGAGGTCGGCAGCCGCGTGCCCGAGGCCAACTGTGATTTCTCGAAGGCCTCGGCGAAGCTGTAGCCGACACCCATCACTTCGCCCGTCGATTTCATCTCGGGGCCGAGAAT
This sequence comes from Pseudomonadota bacterium, assembly GCA_018241765.1. GTDB lineage: Bacteria > Pseudomonadota > Gammaproteobacteria > Burkholderiales > Casimicrobiaceae > Casimicrobium. The sequence continues at coordinate 17,249 of JAFEDD010000021.1, forward strand.
GGTGTCGACACCGGGGAATTTGTTGAACGGGAATACGGCTTCCTTCACCGAGAAATACGGCGGCAGCGCTTCGCCGACGATGCCTTGTGACTTCAGCGACTGCCCGGCCATGCAGCGGGCCGCGATTTTCGCGAGGGGCCGACCGGTCGCCTTCGACACGAAGGGTACGGTGCGCGAAGCGCGCGGGTTGACCTCCAGCACGTAGACGATGTCGGCGCCGTCTTCTTCCTTGACGGCGAACTGCACGTTCATCAGACCGACCACGTTGAGCGCACGCGCCATCGCGACGGTCTGACGACGCAATTCCTCCTGCACGGCGTTCGACAACGAGTACGGCGGCAGCGAGCAGGCAGAGTCGCCCGAGTGCACGCCGGCCTGCTCGATGTGCTGCATGATGCCGCCGATCACGACGTCGGCGCCGTCACTGAGGGCATCGACATCGACCTCGATCGCGTCGTTCAGATAGCGGTCGAGCAACACCGGTGAATCATTGGACACCTTGACCGCCTCACGCATGTAGCGTTCGAGGTCTTCCGGCGCATGCACGATCTCCATCGCGCGGCCGCCGAGCACATAACTCGGGCGCACCACGAGCGGATATCCGATCTCATCGGCCAGACGCAGCGCGCTCGCTTCGTCGCGCGCCGTGCGGTTGGGCGGCTGCTTGAGGCCGATGTCCTGCAGGAGCTTCTGGAAGCGCTCGCGATCTTCGGCGACGTCGATGGCGTCGGGCGTGGTGCCGATGATCGGTACGCCACAGCGCTCGAGGTCACGCGCCAGCTTGAGCGGTGTTTGGCCGCCGTACTGCACGATGACGCCAACCGGCTTTTCGACGTTCACGATTTCGAGCACCTCTTCGAGCGTCACCGGCTCGAAGTAGAGACGGTCTGAGGTGTCGTAGTCGGTCGATACCGTCTCGGGATTGCAGTTGACCATGATGGTCTCGTAGCCGTCCTCGCGCATCGCCATCGCGGCGTGCACGCAGCAGTAGTCGAACTCGATGCCCTGCCCGATGCGGTTGGGGCCACCGCCCAGCACCATGATCTTCTTGCGCGCGCTTGGCTGCGCCTCGCATTCGTCCTCGTAGGTCGAATACATGTACGCCGTCTTCGTTGCGAACTCGGCAGCGCAGGTGTCGACGCGCTTGTAGACGGGGCGCACGCCATGCGCGTGGCGCAACGCACGCACCGCGTCCTGCGTGGTCTTCAAGAGGTAGGCGAGCCTGCGGTCGGAGAAGCCTTTTCGCTTCAGGTGGCGCAGTTCGTCGCGCGAGAGCGAGTCGAGCGCGCGCTTTTCGAGCGCCAGTTCGAGATCGACGATCTCCTTGATCTGCGTGAGGAACCACGGGTCGATCGCCGTGTGCTCGAAGACCTCGCGCACGCTCATGCCGACGCCGAAGGCATCGGCGACGTACCACAGGCGGTCTGGCGTGGGGTTCGACAATTGCTCGCTGATCTTGTCCGGGTCGACCGACTTCAGGTTGAAGCCATCGACGCCGACCTCGAGGCCACGCAACGCCTTCTGCAGCGACTCCTGAAAGGTGCGGCCAATCGCCATCACTTCGCCGACGCTCTTCATCTGCGTGGTGAGGTGCGGGTCCGCTTCCTTGAATTTTTCGAACGCAAAGCGCGGCACCTTGGTGACGACGTAGTCGATGCTCGGTTCGAACGAGGCGGGCGTGGCGCCACCGGTGATCTCGTTTTTCAGCTCATCGAGCGTGTAGCCGATGGCGAGCTTGGCGGCGATCTTGGCGATCGGGAAGCCGGTTGCCTTCGATGCCAGCGCGGAGGAGCGCGACACGCGCGGGTTCATCTCGATGACGATCATGCGGCCGTCGTCCGGGTTGACCGCGAACTGCACGTTGGAGCCACCGGTGTCGACGCCGATCTCGCGCAGCACGGCGATCGACGCGTTGCGCATCAGCTGATATTCCTTGTCGGTCAGCGTCTGCGCCGGCGCGACGGTGATCGAGTCCCCCGTGTGCACGCCCATCGGATCGAGGTTCTCGATGGAGCAGACGATGATGCAGTTGTCCTTCTGGTCGCGCACCACCTCCATCTCGAACTCTTTCCAGCCGAGCAGCGACTCTTCGATCAAGAGTTCGTTGGTGGGCGAGAGCTCGAGGCCGTTCTTGCAGATGGCGACGAATTCTTCGTGGTTGTAGGCGATGCCGCCGCCCGTGCCCCCCAGCGTGAAGCTCGGACGGATGACGGCCGGAAAGCCGACCGTTCTTTGCACGGCGAGCGCCTCGTCGAGCGTGTGCGCGATGCCGGAGCGGGCCGATCCGAGGCCGATGCGCGTCATCGCCTCCTTGAATTTCAGGCGGTCTTCGGCCATCTCGATGGCGGCCTCGCGCGCGCCGATGAGTTCGACGCCAAGCCGCGCGAGCGCGCCGCTCTTGGCCAATTCCATCGCGGTGTTGAGCGCGGTCTGCCCGCCCATCGTGGGCAGCAGCGCATCGGGGCGCTCGCGTTCGATGATGCGCTCGACGACGGCGGCGGTGATCGGCTCGATGTAGGTGACGTCGGCCATCTCAGGGTCGGTCATGATGGTCGCGGGGTTGCTGTTGACCAGGATGACTCGGTACCCCTCCTCGCGCAGCGCCTTGCAGGCCTGGGCGCCGGAATAATCGAACTCGCAGGCCTGGCCGATGATGATGGGGCCGGCGCCGATGATGAGGACGGAGTGGATGTCGGTGCGTTTGGGCATGTTCTGCTCTTTTATGATGGGGCGACGGCGTCGCTATTTGTCGACTTCGTCAAGGGCGTTCTCTTCGAGATGGGTGTCGTCGCCGATGCGTTCGCAGTAATACGCGGGTGCGCCGCCATCGCCGTGATATTCGACGCGCCACTCGCTGATCGAGGCGTTCGGCACGCTCCATGTGCGTTCGCTGTGAAACCCGAGCCCCTGCGAGTGACGGTACATCGAGCTGACCACACCGCCGTGCGTCACCAGAATGAGCGTCTTCTCGTGGCAGGCGGTGACCATGTCGGTGATGGCGGCAACGCAGCGATCGAGAAAACCGCGCGCCGTCTCACCACCCTCGGGGCCGTAGTCCGGGTCGCCGGCGTCGTAGCGCGCCATGCCTGCGGCATCGACGGCGCGCCATTCGGCGTAGGTGCGGCCTTCGAGCACGCCGAAATGGCGTTCGCGGATGCGCGGATCGAACGCGATGTCGAAGCCGGTCGCGTCGATCAGCGGTTTCGCCGTCTCGCGCGTGCGCACGAGATCGCTCGCAATGACCGCCGCGATGTCGATGCTGCGCGCCAGCGCGTCGCCGACGATGCGCGCCTGCGCCATGCCCAGCGCGTTCAGCGGCACGTCGAGCATGCCCTGTATACGGCCTTCCGCGTTCCAGTCGGTTTCGCCGTGGCGAACGAGCAGCAGCCGGCGTGTCTTGTTGCGTGCCATGCCCTGCTCACGCCGCCTTCATCAGGTCGATGAAGCGGTCGAACAGATAGGCCACGTCATGCGGACCGGGGCTTGCTTCCGGGTGCCCCTGAAAGCTGAACGCCGGTTTGTCGGTGCGGGCAATGCCCTGCAGCGTGCCGTCGAACAGACTCACGTGCGTGGCGCGCACGTTGGCGGGCAGGCTGGCGAGATCGCCGGCGAATCCATGGTTCTGGCTGGTGATCAGCACGCGACCATCATCGAGGTCCTTGACGGGGTGATTGGCGCCGTGATGACCCGCCTTGAGCTTCATCGTGCGTCCGCCGCTGGCGAGCGTGAGCAGTTGGTGGCCGAGGCAGATGCCGAACGTGGGCACCCCGGAATCGACGACTTCGCGCACGGCGCTGACCGCATAGCTGCACGCCTCGGGGTCGCCCGGGCCATTGGCCAGGAACACGCCGTCGGGGCGCATCGCGAGCACGTCGCGCGCGCTGGTTCGCGCCGGCACCACCGTCAGCCGGCAGCCGCGCTCGGCAAGCATGCGCAGGATGTTGTGCTTGACGCCGAAGTCGAAGGCGACGACGTGGTGGCGGGCGGCGCCACGTTGGCGATAGCCGACGCCGAGCGCCCATGTCGATTCGTTCCATTCGTACGGCGTGTCGCAACTGACGACGCGCGCCAGGTCCTGCCCCGTCATGTTGGGGGCGGCGCGGGCGGCGGCGATCGCGGCCGCCTCGTCGATGTGGCCGGCCTGAATGCAGCCGTTCTGGGCGCCGCCGTCGCGCAAGAGGCGCGTGAGTTTGCGGGTGTCGATGTCGCTGATGCCGACGACACCTGCCTCGCGCAGATAGGCGTCGAGCGGCTGCTCGGCGCGAAAGCTCGACACCACCGGCGAGAGGTCGCGAATGATGAGCCCGGCGGCGTAGATGCGGCGCGATTCGCAGTCTTCGCGGTTGACGCCGACGTTGCCGATGTGCGGGCAGGTGAGCGTGACGAACTGGCCTTCGTAGGAGGGATCGGTGAGGATCTCCTGATAGCCGGTCATCGCGGTGTTGAACACGACCTCGGCGCTCGCCTGGCCTTCGGCGCCGATCGAGCGACCGTGAAAGACGGTGCCGTCGGCCAGCGCCAGAATGGCGGGCGTGCTCGGTGGAATCAGCGGGACGGGGCTCGCGGCGGACGGGATGCTCATGATCGCTTGCGGTGCAGAGAGGCGGCGCCGACATCCGGCGCGACCATCGATGGATTCGTGTCAGCCTCAGGCGCGTCGTGCCGCCCAGGCAGGCACGGCGGCGTTTGGCGGCGGTGTGCCGTAGCGGTCCACCGGGCGCAAAAAACGGGATTTCATCGTGCTCCGCGCGCCCGAACGATGATCGGCGCGAGCGTCGTCGTGAAATCCCGCCTCTGAAGCGTTGAAATTATACCGGATCGCACGACGAAAGCGCATTCAGCTTTTTGCTGGAAGGCGCATCCATAACGGGCTTGCAGCGTGAAATGCGTCAATGTCGACTTTCAGCATTTCCAGGCTGGAAGCCCGTTATGGATGCGATTCTTGCTGAAAAGTTGTAGGCTCGGCGCAACGAGACCGCCACGCGTTGGGGCGTCATGCGGCGCTACGCGGCCGTGGTCTCGACCGCCGCCTCCAGCTTGACCAGCGTCGCCCGCCGCAGACCGTCATCCTCGTCGAGACGAACGACGCCGCCGCACTCGGGCGTCGGCGCGATGCCATGACGCAGCGTCTCGCGCAGCCAGTAGGCCACCATCGCGGCGATCGGGCCGGCGTGGGAGACGATGATCAGGTCGCGCTCCTCGGCGATCTCGCGCGCGGCCTCCAAGCCTTGCACGACGCGCGTCTGCATCGCCCGCACCGATTCCCCGGCGCCCAGCCTCGGATGCACGTTCAGCCCGCGCAGCACCGGTCCCTCGTCGGTCATCACCGGCGGCGGCCAGTGGTCGAGGTAATCGGCCTCGAAGGCGCGCGCCTCGTCGCGCGGCACGTCGTCCCAGAGCTTGCCCGTCCAGCGTCCGAGATCGCGCTCGATGAGTCGCGGATCGACGATCACCGTGCGTCCGCCGCCATGCATCGACAGGAAATCCGCAAGTCGTCGGCACCGCGTCAACGGACTGGTCACCACCAGCGCCACCGCGGGCAGCACGGCATCGATCTGCGGAATGCGGCGCGCGAACTCAGCCGCATGCACCGGCACGTTCGACGCGCCATAGAGGATGCCGGGCCGAATGTCCGGCGCGGTGTGTCGCACGAGATGGATGGCCATCGGATCGCGTTCAGCTCGACATCGGCTGCCCGTCACCCCGCAGCGGGCGCGCCCGAGGCCGCGATGGCCTGCGCATTGGCCTGCGCATCGAGCGCGCGGTTCAGGCAAAGCGGGCACAGACAGCGGTCATCCGGCAGACGCGGATCACGCGCAGCGACATCGAGCACGGGCCACAGGCTGCACCAGCACGCCGAGCCCCGCGCCGCACAGGAAAACCGGGCGCCGCAGCGCGCGCAGCACTCGGCGCGCGGCAACGCATCGCCGTCACTCTCGGCCACGTGCTCCCCTCCCTCGGTGCCTACAGCCATGTCTCTTCCTATCCTCCTGAGACCAACCCGCGTCGCACCGCATCGGCGTGCACCGGATCGTCGCCTTGCATTGACGACGACAAGGCCGACACGGGATAAGCAAACTTTGCGCCAGCGCGATCAACGGCGCGGCGACCGATCCCTCCGGAGGGACACGCCTCACGCGCCGCGCGTCGGTCGCAACGATCGACGCGATGCTGGCGCTTCCGCCAAATTCGCCGGAACCGCTCTGGGAACACAGGGTGCTGACGCGCAAAACCCGGGAGAGCTGAGGCCGCGGGAAATGCTTTGCGCAGCGCGCTAACGCAGTCCGAGCACGTCCTGCATGTCGAAGAGCCCGGTGCTCTTGTCGCGCAGAAATTTCGCCGCGCGAACGGCGCCCAGCGCATAACTGGTACGGCTGGCCGACTTGTGCGCGATTTCGAGCCGCTCGCCGGGACCGGCGAAGATCACCGTGTGATCGCCGACGACATCGCCTCCGCGCAGCGTGGCGAACCCGATGCTGCCGTTTTTGCGCTCACCGGTGTGCCCTTCACGGGCATACACCGCGCGCGCCGCCAGCGTCGTGCCCTGCGCTTCGGCCACCACTTCACCCATGCGAAGCGCGGTGCCCGAAGGCGCGTCCACCTTCATGCGGTGATGCATCTCGAGGACTTCGACGTCGTAGCCGGCGCCGAGGGTACGGGCAGCGAGCGCGAGCAGCGTGAATGCCGTGTTGACGCCCACCGAGAAATTGGGCGAGCAGACGATCGCGATGCGCTTGGCTGCCGCTTCGATGCGGGCGCGACCGGCCGCATCGAAACCGGTCGTGCCGATGACCATGGCGACACCGCGCGCGGCACAGGCATCGAGATAACCGAGCGTGGCCTCCGGCCGCGTGAAGTCGATCAGCGTCGCGCCCTCTGGAAGCTTCGTGACGTCGCTGGTCACCGCGAAATCCGCGCCGCCGCCGAAGGCGCGCACCGGAGCGCCGACGGCGGCGCTCGAGGGCGAGGCGAGTGCCGCCACCAGCTCGCATTCGCGGTCGGCCGCCACCGTCTCGAGCAACATGCGCCCCATGCGGCCCGAGGCGCCGGCAATCGCCAGCCGCGTCGTCATGGCGTCACTTCCGCCACCAGTCGGCGATGCGGCTCCACCAGCCCGGACCATCGTCACTCTTCTTGTCTTTTTCGAGGTTGGCGTAGGCCGGATCGCGATCGACCACGGGCGAGCTGGGCAGATCGTGCACATCCCAGCGCTGCAGCTTGTCGTGGTCGAAAAATACCGTCAGCCGATGCGACGTGACGAGCTTGCCACGGCGCTCGAGCAGATACGCATAGTCCCAGCGGTCGGCGTGAAAAATGCTCTCGGTCGTCGGCGTGCCCAGCGCGAGCTTCACCTGCTGACGCGTCTGGCCCTCGCGCAGTTTGGCCACCATGTCCTGCGTGACGTAGTTGCCCTGATTGATCTCCATCTTGTAGACCAACCCGCAGCCGGAGAGCGCGAACACGGCCAACAGGGCAGACAGGCAAGCGGGGAGGCGCATAAAACTCGAAAGCGAACCGAAAATGGGCAAGCCGCTATGATAACCGTGCCTCGCGCCGGCCCTGAACCCGTTACGACGGCGGCCGCACGCGCCCTCGATTCCGCCCCCGCATTTTCAGGATCGTCGCCATGCCAGCCGCTCGCGCCCAGGACCTCAAAGACGCCGGCCTCAAGGCCACACTGCCGCGCATGAAGGTGCTGGACCTGTTCCAGAACTCGAAGGTGCGCCACATGACGGCCGAGGACGTCTATCGGCTGCTGATGGACGACGGGCTGGACGTCGGGCTCGCCACCATCTATCGCGTGCTCACGCAGTTCGAGCAGGCGGGCCTGCTCAAGCGTCACCACTTCGAGGGCGGCAAGTCGATCTTCGAACTGAACGAGGGTGACCGCCATGACCACATCGTGTGCGTCAACACCGGCAAGGTCGTCGAATTCCACGACGCCGAGATCGAACGGCGCATCGCGAAAATCGTCAAGGAGCACGGCTTCGAGCTCGTCGACCATGTGCTGCACATCCGCGCGCTGGCGCCGGTCGCACCTTCGCCCGCGCCGGCCACGCGCCGCAGCCGGCGTTAGCGACGCACGTCGCGCAGGCGATAGCCAAAGGCGGCGAGCGTGCCAAGGTAGGCGAAGCCGCCCAACGCGAACAGCGCGCCGAGCATCGCCATGCGCCGCCACTCGACCCAGTGCGCGCCCAGCCGGTCATGCCAAGGCAACGCCCGCAACCACGTCGGGGCGGTCGCCGCCCGCACCGACCACCAGCCATCATCCGGCCGTGCGATGACGATCGCCGCGGTCGCCACGAGCGTTGCCACCGCCAGCTGAAGCGCAAAGCGGCGCCAATGCGCCTGCGGCGCATAGAGGCCGCGCGCGCGCAGACCCCGGTATAGCCACCACGCATTGAGCACCGCGCCGAGGCTCGTCGACAGCGCGAGCGCAGCGTGCTTCAGGTGCGGCGCCCAATGCGCAAACAGCACGAACACGAAGAGCAGGTTGAAGAGCTGCGTCAGCAGCAACACGCGCACGGCGATTTGCACCGGCGTTCGGGTGTCCTGTTGCGCGTAGAACGCCGGCGCCAGAATCTTGATCCACACCAGCGCGACGATGCCGACCGCGTAGGCGGCAACCGCCGGCCCCGTGCGCAAGGTGTCGAGCGCGGTGAATGCGCCGCGCTGGTAGAGCGTCGCCACCATCGGTTCGGCGAGCACGACCATCACCGCCATCGCCGGCAACGTCGCCAGCGCCGCAAAGCGCAGCCCGTAGTCGAGCAACTGCCCGTAACCCTTCGTGTTGCCCTCGTTGCGCAGCACGCCGAGCGCCGGCAGGATCACCGTGCCGATGGCCACGCCGAGCAAGGCGGTGGGCAGCTCCATCAATCGATCGGCCTTTTTCAGCCAGCTCACGGCACCATCGCCAAAAAAGGACGCGTAGTTCGTGTTGATCAGCAGACTGACCTGCGCCACCGACACGCCGAGCACCGCCGGCGCCATCGTCTTCAACATCCGCCGCACGCCTTCGTCGCGCAAATGAAAGTCCAGGCGCGGCAACATGCCCAGGCGGTACAGCGGCCACAGTTGCAACCCAAGCTGCAACACCCCGCCCGCCAGCACGCCCCAGGCCAACGCGTGAATCGGCTGCGCGAAGTGCGGCGCGGCCCACAGCGCCGCCGCGATCATCGCCGCGTTCAAGAGCACCGGCGTGAACGCAGGGATACCGAATTTCTTCCAGATGTTCATGACGCCGCCCGCCAGCGCCGTCAGCGAGATGAACAACAGATACGGGAACATCACCCGCAGCATGGAGACGGCCAGTTCGGTCTTGCCGGGCGTCTTCTCGAAGCCGGCGGCAAAGAGCGGAATCAGCCACGGCGCCGCGACGATGCCGATGGCCGTCACCGCGAGCAATGACACCAGTTGCAGGGTCGCTACCCGGTTGATGAGTTGGTGAGTGGCCGCTTCGCCGCGTTGCCCCTTGTACTCGGCGATCAATGGCACGAACGCCTGCGCGAAGGCGCCTTCGGCGAACAGTCGCCGCATCATGTTCGGCAACTGAAACGCGATCTCGAAGGCATCGTTGGCCGCGCCAGCGCCAAACACCTTGGCCACGACGATCTCCCGCGCGAGCCCGGCGACGCGCGAGAGCGTCGTGAGCGCCGAGACGCTGACGATGGACTTGAAGAGTTGCACGGTGGGGGCGGGGCGGCTTGCGGATCGAAGCGATACTCCGTAGAATAGCGGGTTCACCGAATTCGACACAGAAATACACCCCGATGGCAAACTCAGCCCAAGCCAGAAAACGCGCCCGCCAGAACGACAAGCAGCGCGCCCGCAACGCGTCGCTTCGCACCCAATTTCGCACGGCCGTCAAGAAAGTCCAGAAAGCCATCCGCGCCGGCGACGCCGCCGCCGCCCAAGAGCAGATGCAGGCTTCGCAATCGGTGATCGACCGCATCGCCGACAAGAACATCGTGCACAAGAACCTCGCCTCGCGCGTGAAGAGCAACCTCGTTCGCGGCGTCAAGGCGATGGCCGCCGCAAAGGCCGCCTGAGGCCACGCAGCGACCCGATTCGGTGAATGCAACAAAGGCCCTGCGGGGCCTTTTTTGTTGCCCCGAGCCGACGCCGGAACAGGCGCTCAGTAGTCCTCGACCTTGCCGGCGTCGACCACCGCGGGCGGCACCTCCTGCGACAGGCGCCGCGCCGCCTCGGGCAACAGCGTCGCCACGGCATCGGCGTCGTAGGAAATCTGCAATTCGTTGTCGAGCGCGAAGCTCAGAAAGAACTTGAAGAGCCGGGGTTCGAGCGCCGCCAGTTCGCGGCGGACGATGACGCAGCGCAAGCCCTCGCGCAACGCCGGCGCCACCAGCGGGCTGTAGCGCAACTGTTCGTCGGCACCGAAGACCGACATCACCCCGCACAGACGGTCCGACCAATCGCTTGGCCGAAACGTCTGCCCCGAGCGGGTGACGCCGCGGATCACGAGGTCACTCGACAACGCTTCGGCATCGCCGGACGCAGGGAGGGGCGGCGCAACGGGCGCGCTCAGGGTCATGACCGGGCTCAGGGTGACGGCGGCGCGGTACACCGCGACGCAGGAGTTGTCCGGACCGCTGAGGGCGTCGTCAATTGGCGCCCGATCGGCCGGGAGGATCCTTTGATTTTATCAACCTGAGTAAACTCGACCTTTTGCGCCATATCAGCCTCATGTCCAAGGCCAAATCCAGCGCGCCGGTCGCCCGAGTGCGGCACTTCCTGCAAATGAGCGATTTCTCGGCCGAGGAATACGCGTACCTGTTCGAGCGCACCCGCCTCATCAAGGATCGCTTCAAGCGCTACGAGCTCTACCACCCGCTGCGCGACCGCACGCTGGCGATGGTGTTCGAAAAAAACTCCACCCGCACGCGCGTGAGCTTCGAGGCGGGCATGAGCCAGCTCGGCGGGTCGGCCATCTTTCTCACCAGCGAAACCTCGCAGATCTCGCGCGGCGAACCGGTGGAAGACCTCGCCCGCGTGGTGAGCCGCATGGTCGACGTGGTGATGATCCGCACCTTCCAGCAAAGCGTGGTCGAGAAATTCGCCGAGTATTCGCGGGTGCCGGTCATCAACGGCCTCACCGATGACCATCATCCCTGTCAGGTGCTCGCCGATCTCTTCACCTACGTCGAGCAACGCGGCGACATCCGCGGCAAAGTCGTCACCTGGGTGGGTGACGCCAACAACATGCTGAACTCCTGGTTGCAGGCAGCGAAGATTCTCGGCTTCACCGTGCACGCCTCCACCCCGCCCGGCTACGCCATCCCCGACGCCATGCTGAAGTCGGCCGGCAGCAGCGTGAAGGTCTTCGCCGACCCACTCGAAGCCGCGCGCGGCGCGCACCTGGTCACCACCGACGTGTGGACCAGCATGGGCTTCGAGGCGGAGACCGAAGCGCGCAAAAAGGCCTTCGCCGACTGGTGTGTCGACGAAGAGATGATGGCGCTGGCCGACACCTCGGCCGTGTTCATGCACTGCCTGCCCGCGCATCGCGGCGAAGAAGTCACCGCCGGCGTCATCGACGGCCCGCAGAGCGTGGTGTGGGACGAAGCGGAAAACCGCCTGCACGCGCAAAAGGCCCTGCTCGAATATCTCGTGGTCGGCGAAGTCCGCTCGTGACCGTCGACCCCGCAGGCGCGGCCGGACCCGCCCCTGCCACGGCGAGCGCAGCCAACCGCGGCTACCGCGTCGTCGAACGCGACGCCAGCTTCATCGTCGTCGACAAACCGAGCGGAATGCTCGCCGTGCCCGGTCGCGGCCCGGACAAGGCCGATTGCCTCAGCGCCCGCGTGCAGCGCGACTTTCCCGACGCGCTGATCGTGCATAGGCTCGACATGGAAACCTCCGGCCTGATGCTGTTCGCCCTCGGCATCGACGCGCAACGCGCGCTCGGCCGCGCCTTCGAGCAGCGCGTGGTCCACAAGCGCTACGAAGCCATCGTCGACGGCCTGCTCGCGAGCGACGCCGGCAGCATCGACCTGCCGCTGATCTGCGACTGGCCCAATCGCCCACGGCAGACGGTGGATCACGAACGGGGCAAGCCTTCGCTGACCCACTACCGCGTGATGCATCGCGACGCCATCGCGCAGCGCACGCGCGTGAGTCTGACGCCCGTGACCGGACGCAGCCACCAGTTGCGCGTGCACATGGCCGCGCTCGGGCACCCGATCGTGGGCGACAGCCTCTACGCAAGCCGGCCGCCCGCCGAAGGCGAGCGCCTGCTGCTGCACGCCACCGACCTCGCGTTCCCGCATCCGCACACGGGCGCGACGGCGAGCGTGCGCTCGGTCGCGCCGTTCTAGTGCCGTGTTTCGCGTGGATTGGTACAAAAAAATGCGATGGNNATTTTTGTACCAAGAAGAGCGAAACACTGCACTAGCCCCCGTGCACAACGCCGCATTTCGCGCGCGATTTCGCCACCTCGCGACGACGCTCCGCGACTCGTCGCCTGCCCCTGTCGCAGCGTCGAAGGTGAATCTATCGTTCGCTCCATCGCAACATCGCGATGTCACCCAGAGCAGGATCACCCAACATGAAATCGAGCACCTTCCACGGCGTACTCTCCCGTACCGAACGCGCGCTCACGGGCGCCGCCGCCGTGACGCTGAGCCTCGCCACCACCACCGTCATCGCCGCCGCGTTTCAGGGCGCCGCCATGGCGAGCGAGTCCGACCTGATCGCAAGCATCGGCAGGGCCTTCTTCGGGTAGGCCGTGCGCTGTGTCCTGGCGCAGTGTTTCGCATTTTTTTGTACCAATCGACGCGAAACGCACCACTTCCCTCTCATTTTTTGCGATCAACTTTTTGGCGAAAGCCGCATTCACAACGGGCTTGGACGGTAATTTCCCACAATGTCGACAATGCGCAAAATCGAACTCCAAGCCCGTATCAGACGTTGGTTTTGCCGGAAAGCTGATGGTGCTGCAACCGCCGTGACGCGAGCCAGATCAGGCCGAGCACGGGCACGCCGAGCAGTGCCGTTCCGGTGAAGAAACTGCGATACCCGAGAGCGTCCACCGCCACCCCCGAAAAGCCGGCCAGCCACTTGGGCAGGAGCAGCATCATCGACGACAACAGCGCGTACTGCGTCGCCGAATAACTGATGTTGGTGAGGCTCGACATGTAGGCGATGAAGGCGCTGGAGGCGATGCCGGCCGAGAGGTTGTCGATCGAGATGACCACCGTGAGCCACGTCACGTCGTGCCCGAGCGTGGCCAGCCACGAAAACAGCAGATTGCTCGCCGCCGATAGCACCGCGCCGAGCATCAGCGTGCGCATGACGCCGAACTTCATGGAAAGCACGCCACCCAGCCCGGCGCCCACCAGCGTCATGATGACGCCGTAGACCTTGGTCACGGCGGCGACCTCATCCTTGCTGTAGCCCATGTCCACATAGAACGGGTTGGCCATGATGCCCATCACGATGTCGCTGACGCGGTACGTGGCGATCAGCGCGAGCACCAGCAGCGCATTCCAGCCATAACGACGAAAAAAGTCCGCGAAAGGTTCGACCAGCGCCGACTGCAACCACGCCGCGACGCCGCGTGCGGGCGTCAGTGCGCGCGGTGCCGGCTCGCGCGAAAACAGCACCGTGATCACGCCCACCGCCATCGAGGCCGCCATCGCCAGATAGGCCACACGCCAGCCGCTCGCGTCGTAGTGCGCCGGGTTCGCCACCTCGGCGCGCGCGGCGATCCACAGCACGCCCGCCCCGGCCCAGATCATCGCGATGCGGTAGCCCGTCTGATACGCCGCGGCGAGCGCCGCCTGACGATCGGCGTCGCCGGATTCGATGCGGTAGGCGTCGAGCGCGATGTCCTGGGTGGCGCTGCCGAACGCGGTCAGGACGGCAAACCCGACGCTCGGCAGCAGCGCGACCTTGGGGTCGTTCACCGCCATGCCGATCAGCCCGCCCACGATCATCGCCTGCGCCAGCAGCAGCCAGCTGCGCCGACGTCCGAGCGCGCGAGTCAGCCCCGGAATCGGCAGCCGATCGACCAGCGGCGCCCACACCCACTTGAACCCGTAGGCGAGGCCAACCCACGACAGAAAGCCGATGGTCGAGCGGTTGATGCCCGCCTCGCGCAGCCAGAACGAGAACGTTCCCAGCACCAAGAGCAGCGGCAGACCGGCCGCGAAACCAAGCGCCAGCATGCGCAGCGAGGCGGCTTCGCGGTACACGGCGAGTGCGCCCAGCCAACCGGCTCGGGGCGACACGCTGGCGACTTCTTCGGAGGGCGGTGGGGTCGGTCGGGAAGGATCGGGCATCGGTGCATTATCGCCGCTGAACTTGTGACGGACGGCTCACTCCAATGCGGCATCGCTCGCCGCAAAGCGCCGTTTGCCGCCGCGCCGGATCAACTGCACTAGCATTCAGCCCATGACCCTCCCCTCGCTCTCCCGAATCGTCACCACGGCCGGCCTCGCGCTGGCGACGGTCCTCGCCCCGCTCGCCGTCACCCACGCCCAGTTGACGAAGCCCTTTCTGTGGGAACTGACCAAGGGCGATCGCAAGATCACGCTCCTTGGCTCGCTGCACGTCGGCAAGGCGGATTTCTTCCCGCTGCCCGAGGCCGTGTTGTCGCGCTTCGATGCGGCCAAGGCGCTTGCCGTCGAAGCGGACGTCACGCTGCCCGAGACGCAGGCGGCGTGCGCGAAGCTCGCCGCGACCGACGACAAGCTCGTCGATCTGCTGCCCGCGGACGACTTCGCCACGCTGCAAAACTACCTGCGCGCGGCCAACCTCCCCGCCTCTGCCGTCGAGGGGCGCAAGCTCTGGCTGGTGAATCTCGTGCTGGTCAGCACCGAACTCGCGCAACTCGGCGTCGACTTCAGCCGCGGACTCGATGTCGTCTTCCTGCGCGAAGCGAAGCAGGCGAAAAAACGCATCAGCGAGGTCGAAGGCGGCGCCCGCCAATGCGCTGCGCTCGCCGGCGCGAGCAAGGCCGAATCCGCCGCCGCGCTGTCACGCTTTCTGGCCACCGTGCGCGAAAACAAGATGGAGAAGCGGCTCGACGAACTGGTCGACGCCTACCGCGCGGGCGATGGTCGCAAGATCAACGATGTCGTGCAGGAAGAATTCGGCACGACGGCGGAAGGCATCGCCTCGCGCAAACGGGTGTTCGATGACCGCCACCCGGCGATGGCGGAGGCGATCGACGGCTATTTCAAGCAGCCCGAGAGCTACTTCGTCGTGATCGGCGTTGGCCACATGTTCGGCGACAACAATCTGCTCGACGCGCTCGCCAAACGCGGCATTCGCGCCCGCCGCATCGACTGACGCGGCGCAGGGCGCTCGGTCAGCCGTTCAATCCGTCAGATAGGCGTTGGTGGCGCGAATATCGTCTTCGCTCAGCACACCGGTGGCCGCCCGCAGCTTGATGTCGCTCAGGAGCGCGTTGTAGCGGGCCTGCGCCAGGTCGCGCTGCACCTGTGTCACCTGCTGTTGCGCGTTCAACACGTCGAGATTGGTGCGCACGCCCACTTCGAGCCCGAGCTTGGTCGATGCCAGTTGCGTCTCGGCGGACTTCAACGCTTGCTGCTGCGCCGCCACCACGGCGACACCGCTGGTCACGCCCAGATACGCCTGGCGCACCGACAGAGCACTCGTGCGCCGTGAGGCCTCGAGATCATTTCGGTTCTTGTCGACCAACGCCAGCGTTTCGCGCACCCGCGCGTTCAGCGCGCCGGTGGTGTCGAAGGGCAACGTGAAGTTGATGCCGACCAGTCCCGAATACGTCCAGGTGCCCACGGCGCTCGTCACGCCACCGTTGTTGTTGGTGTGCGTGACGTTCGCCGTTGCATCGAGCGTCCAGCTCTTGGCGAGCTGCGCGCGCTTGACGTCGTACTCGGCGACGGTGAGCGTTTGCTGAGCGATCTGCACCGGATAGGCGTCACGCTCGGCGCGGCTGGCCCACGTCTCCATGTTGGTCGGTTCCGGCAGCCTCGCTTCGGCGTTGCGGCGCAGCGTCTTCAGATTCGCCTCGAAGCGCCCGACCACGTTGCGCAGCGCCCAGCGCGTGCGTTCGACCTCGTTGCGGACGAAGATTTCCTGCGCCAGCACCTGATCGAAACGTGACTGCGCCTCGTTGGTGTCGACGATCGTCGCCGTACCGACCTCGAAATTGCGCCTGGCCTGCGCGAGTTGCTCCGACACTGCTGCCTTCTGTGCTTCGACGAGGCGCACGTTGTCCTGTGCGAGCAGCACGTCGAAATAAGCCTGGGCGAGACGGTTGGCGACATCCATCTCGGCCGCCTTGACGCCGAGTTCGGCGAGCTTGACGGCAGCTCCTGCCTGTTCGATCGCGGCATCGTTGGCCGGGCGGTACAGCGGCTTGTTGACGAAGGCCTGCACACTCGCGGCGAGGTAGGTGCGATCGACCTGCGCCTGCGGCACGCCGCGCACGTTGAGATTCATATAGTTGGCGTTGGCACCGGCGCCAATGCCGGAGGAGAAGCCGTTCGCGCCCTCAGCCTGACCGACGCGCTCGCGCGCTGCAATCAGCGCCGCCCGCGCCGAAGCCATGGCCGGGTCCTGCGCCAGCGCCTCGCGGTAGAGCGAGAGCAGGTCAGCCGCATGGGTCGAGCCGAGTACGCCGCCCAAGACGAGCGTCAGGGTGGTTCGGGAAAACTTTCGGAGAAAACGCATGCAATGACTCCAGCGATCGCCACGACGGGCGGGGGTTTCAGTCGATCTCAGTAACGGGGCACACCCGAATCGACATCGCGCGACCAGGCGTCGATGCCTCCGCGCAGGTTGATCGGACGCCCGACGCCCTGACGCGCAAGGAAGTGAGCGCACCGCAAGCTGCGACCGCCGTGATGGCAGATGAGCACGAGCGGCGCACCATCGGCCAGCAGGTCGCGGACCTCGGGCAGCCGCGCCGGCAGCGTCGACATCGGGATGTTGACCGAGGACTCGATGCGCGCCGTCTTGAACTCCCACGCCTCGCGAACGTCGAGCAACACGGCGCCCGCGAGCTCATCGCTGCGCGCGCGCGCCAACACGGTCGCGTCGATTTCTTCGATCATCGGCGATCAGAATACGAAGGCCGGGCCGCGCGCGGCATTGACGAGCGGCGCCACCAATGTCTCGAACAGGGTCTGTGTTTGCCGACCGCCGCTGGCGCTCACGCGCACCCGCTGCGCCGACATCACCGGCCGTTTGCCGACAATCGCGAACACCGTCCCTTCGCTCTTGAGCTGGGTGAACACCTCGTCGGGCAGCACTTCCATCGAGCCGGTGAACACGATGGCATCGTAGGGCGCTTCGCCGCGCCAGCCGAGCGCGCCATCGCCGGTGAGCACCGTCGCGTTGCGCACACCGGCACGCGCGAGGTTGGCCGCACCGAAGCGCGCCAGCGCCGGATCGATCTCGATCGACGTCACGCGGGCGGCACGCGCCGCGAGGAGCGCCGTCAGATAGCCGCTGCCGGTGCCCACCTCGAGTACGTGCTCGTCGCCGCGCAGTTCGAGTTCCTGCACCACGCGCGCTTCGACCTTGGGCGCCCACATGCGCTCAGTGGACGACACCGGCGCAAGCGGCGTATCGATGTCCATCAGCGCATAGTGACGCTGCTCCGGCGGCACGAAGTCCTCGCGCTTGATACGGTGCAGCAGGTCGAGCACGTCCGTGTCGAGCACGTCCCAGGTGCGGATCTGTTGCTCGACCATGTTGAAGCGGACTTGTTCGATGTTCATGATGTTCCGGGTTCGGCGGCGGCGAGCGCCCCGCTCGTGTCGATGGCAATGCGGGGGATTTTACGGGTTCATCGGCATAAATGACTCGCGGTCATTATGGGCGTTTCCTCGCTTGTGCAGGGTGACGACCACGGGCTTCGCTGATCCAGATCAATCGCCCTCGGACGGGATCGGGTCGGCGACGGGCACCGCCTATTGCAGTGTTTCGCGTAGATTGGTACAAAAAAATGCGATGGATTTTGGTTCGAATCG
>JAFEDD010000021.1:35278-48870 GCA_018241765.1 Pseudomonadota bacterium
ATTTTTGTACCAAGAAGAGCGAAACGCTGCACTAGTCCCCCGCCGCAGGCAGCACCGGCTCGGTGGCCAACGCGGCACGAGCGGCCTTGCGCGCCCGCTTGCGCTCCTTGCTCTCCTCGATCATCGCGTAGATGACGGGCACCACGACCAGCGTCAAGAGCGTCGAGCTCAGCACGCCCCCGATGATGGCGCGGCCCATCGTGCCATCCGCCCCTTCCTGCAGCGCCAGCGCCATCGGCAGCATGCCAAAGACCATCGCCGCGGTCGTCATCAGGATCGGGCGCAGGCGGGTGTGCCCGGCGAGCACCAGCGCCTCGGTGATCGATTTGCCCTGCTCGCGCCGCGCCTGATTGGCGAAGTCGACAAGCAGGATGCCGTTCTTGACCACGAGCCCCATCAGCATGATGAAGGCGATCATCGCAAACATGTTGAACGTCGTCCGCGTGACAAGCAGCGCCAGCATGACCCCGATCAGCGCCATCGGCAGCGTGGCCATGATGGCCACCGGCTGCGCGAAGCTCATGAACTGCGAGCCAAGCACGAAGTAGATGAAGAGCACGGCGAGGACCAGCGCCACGACGGCATAGCCGAACGAGTCGCGCATGATCTGGTTGTCGCCATCTTGCTGAAAGCGATAACCTGGCGGCAGCGCGAACGCAGCGATCACCTTGTTGACATCGGAGCCGACGTCGCCCGGCGAGCGCCCCTTGGCATTGGCGGCGATGGTGACCTGACGTTGCAGATAGGCGCGCTCGATGCTCTTCGGGTTGCTGCTCTCGGTGAGCGTCGCCACGCGATCGAGCGCCAACGCATCACCCTCCACGGCGCGCGCATTGGTGAGCGGAATCTGCATCAGTTGCGCCGGGTCGCTGCGCACGCTGGCCGGCAGCCGCACCGTCACATCCACCGAGTTGCCCGAAGGCGGCAACCAGGTGACGACGGCGTCCCCGGCCACCAGCGCCCGCGACACGCTGCCGATGGTCGCTGGCGTGACGCCAAACTCCGCCGCCTCCGCGCGTTTGGGCAGGATCGACAGCGCCGGCACCGCGGCCTTCTCGGTGCTCTCGATGTCGACCACGCCATCGACCTTCTGCAGCCGCTCGGTGAAACGCTCGGAGAGCTGCTTGAGCACCGTCGCATCGGGGCCGATCAACGACACCTGGATCGGCTTGTTCCAGCCCACCGACACCGACATGTCGGCGATGCCGATCAAGGCGTCGCGTGCGACATCTTCGATCTGCTTTTGCGAGCGTGTGCGCTCGGCGCGCGGCACCAGCACGACGTTGATCCAGCCGGTGTTCTTGCCACGGCCGCCGCCGGCCCCGGAGTACAGCATCTTGATTTCGGGAATCGGTCGCAGCGCGGCCTCGGCCTGCGCGATCTTCACGCCGGTGTAGTCGAGGCTCGATCCGACGGGCGTCTCGACACGCAAGCCAAACTCGCTCTGGTCGTCCTTCGGTACGAACTCGCTGCCAATCAGCGGAAAGAGCGCCATGCTGCCGACGAACATGCCGAGCGCGATCAGCAGCACGCGACCACGATGCGCGAGCGCCCAGCGCACGACGCGCTCGTAGCGCACCTGCAGCGCCTCGATCTGCGCGTCGAACCAGGCAAGGAAGCGACCGAGCCGGGGTAGGCGCCGGAAGCGCCCGCCAGCCGGGTCGGCCCACACCGAGGAGAGCATCGGGTCGAGCGTGAAGCTGACGAACAGCGAGATCAGCACGGCGACGACCACGGTGAGCCCGAACTGGTAGAAGAAGAGCCCGATGATGCCGCCCATGAACGCCACCGGCGCAAACACGGCGACGATGGCGAGCGTGGTGGCGAGCACGGCGAGCCCGATCTCCTCGGTCGCCTCCAGCGCCGCCTGGTGGTGCGATTTGCCCATCGCGAGATGGCGCACGATGTTCTCGCGCACGACGATCGCATCGTCGATCAGCAGCCCGATGCACAGCGCCAGCGCCATCAGCGTCAAGGCGTTCAGCGTGAACCCGAAGGCGTACAGCGCGATGAAGGTGCCGACCACGGAGATCGGCAGGGTCAGCGCCGTGATGACGGTGCTGCGCCACGAGGCGAGGAACAGGAAGACGATGATGACCGTCAGCACGCCGCCCTCGATGATGGTGCGCTTCACGCCATCGACGTTCGCCTTCACGTACTTCGACTGATCCGACAGCACGGTCAATTCGACATCGGGCGGAAGCTCTTTCCTGAGCCGCTCGACGGCGGCCTTGATGCCGGTGCCGACTTCGACGGTGTTGCTGCCGCGCACCTTCAGCATGTCGAGACTGATCGCCGGCACGCCGTCGATGCGCGCGAAGCTCGACTGCTCCTTGCTGCCATCGACGATGGTGGCAAGGTCCCCGAGCCGCACCTGAAGACCATCGCGCCGCGCGACGACCAGATTGGCGAAGTCCGCCACCTGCTTGAAGCGGGCGTCGACGCGCACCGCCTTGTCGTTTTGCCCGATGGTGACGTTGCCGACGGGCGCGTCGATGTTGTCGCTGCGCAGCGCCGCGAGCAGTTGATCGACGCCAATGCGCCGCGCGCGCAGCCGCGCGAGGTCCGGTTCGATCTGGATTTCGCGCGTGGCGGAGCCGTTGATGTTGACGGTGGCGACGCCGGGCACGTTCTCCATGCGCCGGCGAATCACTTCCTCGACGAGATAGGACAGATCGGGCAGCGTGCGCGTCTTCGAGGTGACGCCGAGCGAGACGACGGCGCGGTCGTCGTCACGGTTGGCCTGCGAGACGTAGGGCTCCTTGGCCTCCTTCGGAAACAGCGGACGGATCTGCGCGAGCTTGTCGCGCATCTCCTGCATGGCGACCTTGATGTCGGTGCCCATGACGAACTCGACGATGACCAGCGACGAACCCTCGCGCGAGCGCGAGGTGATCTTCTTCACGCCGTTGATGGTGTTCAGCGCGTTCTCGATGGGTTTGGTCAGATCGTTTTCGACAGCCTGCGGACTGGCGCCGGGGTATTGCACCACGGTGAATGCGAACGGCAGGTTCACCTCCGGCATGGCGTCGATCGGCAGGCGGAAGTACGACACCGCCCCCATCACCATGAGCGCAAGCATGATCATCGTGCACAGCACGGGGTTCTTGATGGCGACGCGGGTCATCCACATGAGCGTGACTCCGGTTGCACTCAGCCGCCCGCCGCGACGACGGGCGGTTTGCCCTGGCCGCCGGTGCGCTCGCCGGGCATGCTGACCTGCTGTCCGTCGCGCAGTTCACTCGCGCGAAGCGTCAACACCCGCGCGCCCGCGGTGAGCCCTTCGGCGACCGCAACCAGCGCACCGGCGTCCTCGGCGTTGCCCGGCGCGAGCTTGATCGGCACCCGCCGCACGCGGCCGTCGAGCACCACCCACACGTGGCTGCCATTGACGTCGCGCTTGACCGCGAGCCGTGGCACCGCAACGGGCACCGCCTGCTCGCTGAGCCGAAGCTGACCGGACAGGAACGCGCCGGCCGGCACCGAGGTGTCCGGCGGCAGCGCAAAGCGGGTTTCGACGGTGCGCGCCGCGCTCGCCGTCGTCGGAATGATGCGCGCGAGCGTTGCGCTCACCGCAGCGTCGCCGGCGTCGAGGCGAAAGTTCGCCCGCTGCCCGATCTTGAGTTCCGCCACGCGCTCCGCCGCCACCGGCACCACCACTTCGAGTGACGCCGGATCGAGCAGCGTGAACACCGCCATTTCGGCCCCCACGCGCTCACCGGGCTCGACCGAGCGCTTGGCGATGATGCCGGAAATCGGCGCCGTCAGCGTCGTCTCCGCGAGCGCGGCGCGGGCGATCTCCATCTGCGTGCGCGCCGCCTCGAACGCCGAACGCGCGCCGACGAAGGCGCTCTCGGTGCTGTCCAGCGCCGCCTTCGAGATGAACCCCCGATCGGCGAGCGAGCGCTGCTGCGTGCGGTTCGATTCGGCCACGGTCAGCGCCGCCTGCGCCTGCTTCAGCGCCGCCTCGCGCTCGGCGATGCGCAGGCGCAGCTCCTCGCTGTCCACCACGGCGAGGCGCTCACCGGCCTGCACCCGATCTCCGGCCCGCTTGCTGACGTGGCCCAGGAACCCGGCATGCCGCGAACGCACCACCGCCTGCCGCGCGGCGTCCACGGTGCCGGCCACCGCGAGCGACTGTGTCAGCGTGGCCGGCCCCGCCGTCGCCACGTCCGCTGCCGACAGCGAGAGCACGACATTGCTCGCCGCCGCCGCGTCGTCCGCCTTCTTCGCCGCGGCGCCGCGCGCCGCGAACGCGGCATAGCCGCCCACCCCCGCAGCGACGAGCGCCAACGCCCCCGCCACCACCATCCATCGCTTGATTTGCATGTTTGCGCGCAGCGCGGACGCCGCGTCTCCCGTCCTTGGAAACCGTGGAAATTGAACGCGAACCGTCGCCCTGCCCGCGAAGCCCGAAGACTAGACGACGGGAACGCCGCCCACACCCCCGATGCGATGAACGCACCGGTTTCCGGCGCGAATCGCGGGCCAATCGCGCGAAACGGCTTTCTAGCGAAATGCCCATCGACAACGGGCTTGCAGCGTATTTTCCTTGGAAGTCGACTTTCGGTGAATTCGCGCCACAAGCCCTTTATGAACGTCATTTGCAGAAAAAGTTGCATGATCGTCGTCGGCGATTTCCGGTCAACCCGGTTCGTGCCCGCGCGTGCGCCGTCAGCGCCACTGCCTCGCTGCTCAAATTCGTGGCAGCACACTGGTAAAATCGCCGGTTACCCTCAACTCCACGCCAAGACCTCGCGCCGCTCGCCGCGCAGTCTCGACCGTGGGTCGCCGCCGCGTTCGCTTCACCGCGACGCGGGCGACGCGCGCTCCACCGAGCGGCAACGAACACACGCACGCAACCGCACCCAAACGGACCCCAGAGACATGGCAAAAGCTCACACCCAATCCGCAGCCAAGGCAGCGAAGGCAGCCAAGGGCAAACCCGCATCGGCCGCGACCGCGCGTCACGCCAAGCCCGGCAAGGCCACGGCGAAGACCGCCGCCAAAGGCTCTGCCAAGGCGTCCGCCAAGTCCGGCGCGAAAGGCGCCCCGAAGGCTGCGGCCAAACCGGCGCCCAAAGCCACCGCCAAGTCCAAAGTGAAGGTCACACCGAAAGCCGTCAAGCCCGCCGCCAAGGCCGCAGGGAAAGCGGCTGCCAAGGGCAAGTCCGCACCAAAGGCCAAGGTCACCGCCAAGGCCGCCCCGAAGGCCAAGCCCGCCCCGAAGGCCAAGCCCGCCACGACGCGCGGCGCCAAAGCAGGCGCCAAGCAGGCCAAGGCGACACCGAAGAAGCCACTGAAGACGGCCCCCGCCAAAGCGACTGCCAAGGCGACCACGAAGAAGACTGCCAAGGCGGCGCCCAAAGCCGCACCCAAGGCGAGCGCGCGCACAGCACGCCAGAGCGCCGCGAAGGCGGTGATCGCGAAGGCCAAGACCAAGACCGCCAAGCCCGTCGCCCACGGCAACAAGCCTGCCCACAAGGTGCCGACCAAGGCAACCGCGAAGCCGGCGCCGAAGGCCGCACCGAAGGCAGCGCCCAAGGTGATCGCCAACGCGAAGGCAAACGTCAAGACGCCAGTCAAACCCGTCGTGAAGGCCGCGGGCAAGACGAGCGCACCCCACCCCGCAGCACCCGTCGCAGCCGCCGCCAAGGCCGGCAGCAAAACGGTCGCCGCCGACAAAACCAAACAAACGACAGTGGCCGTCGACGCGAAAGCGGCGGCCACACCCGCTCCGGTCGCCATCAACCCGTTGACCGGCAAACCCAAGACACGCAAGCAATTGTTACTGGAGAAAAAGCAGCAAGCGCTGCTCGAGGCCCTGGCCCCGTTCAAGACGGTCGACGCGGAAACGCGCCGCCTGCGCCTCAAGCAGCTCATCACCCTCGGCAAGGACCGTGGGTACCTGACGTACGCCGAAATCAACGACCATCTCCCCGATGATCTGGTCGATGCCGAGGCGATCGAAAGCGTCGTGGCAATGATCAACGACATGGGCATCCAGGTGTTCGACGAAGCACCACCGCCCGAGGAGATGATCATTTCGGAAACCGCATCGGCCGTGGCCGATGACGATGTGGCGGAGGAAGCCGAACAGGCCATTTCGCAGCTGGACAGCGAATTTGGACGCACCACCGACCCCGTCCGCATGTACATGCGCGAAATGGGCACCGTCGAACTCCTCACGCGCGAGGGCGAAATCGAAATCGCCAAGCGCATCGAGGACGGGCTGAAGCACATGGTGCAGGCGATTTCCGCCTGCCCGATGACCATCGCCGAAATCCTCGCCCTCGCCGAGCGCATCGAAAAGGACGAACTGCCCGCCGACGACGTCGTCGACGGTCTTGCCGGATTGGCCGAACCCGAGCCCGCGACGAGCACCGCCGACAGCGGTGACGCTGACGAGGAAGGCGACGGCGAAGACGAAGAAGAGGACGAAGCGGCGAGCGCCGCCATTTCGGCCGCGATGCTCGCGCAGCTCAAGTCGATGGCGCTCGAAAAATTTGCCGTCATTCGCAAGAACCACGCGAAGCTCCTCGCGCATATCGAAAAGGGCGAGTACAAGAGCGAGAACTACGTCAAGGCGCAGAAGAAGATCAGCGCCGAAATGATGGAAATTCGCTTCGCCGCGAAGATTGTCGAGCAGCTCTGCGACTCAGTGCGCGGCGAGGTCGAAAAGATCCGTGGCCACGAGCGCAAGCTGCAGGAGCTGATGGTGCACAAGTGCCACATGCCGCGCGATCACTTCATCAAGCTGTTCCCCGACAAGGCGATGGATCTGCGCTGGGTCGACCGCGAAATCGCCGCCGGCAAGCCCTACAGCGACGCCTTCGCCAAGAACCGTCAAGCGCTGGTCGAGCGACAGGAAGCGCTGATCGAACTGCAGAAAAAGGTCGGCATCCCGATCACCGACTTCAAGGACATCTACAAGCACATGTCCTCGGGTGAGGCGAAATCGCGCAAGGCGAAAAAGGAGATGACCGAGGCCAACCTGCGGCTCGTGATCTCCATCGCCAAGAAATACACCAACCGCGGCCTGCAATTCCTCGACCTCATCCAGGAAGGCAACATCGGCCTGATGAAGGCGGTCGACAAGTTCGAATACCGTCGTGGCTACAAGTTCTCGACCTACGCGACGTGGTGGATCCGCCAGGCCATCACGCGCTCGATCGCCGATCAGGCGCGCACCATCCGCATCCCCGTCCACATGATCGAAACGATCAACAAGATGAACCGCATCTCGCGGCAAATCCTGCAGGAAACGGGCATCGAACCGGACGCGCCGACGCTCGCCGCCCGCATGGAAATTCCCGAGGACAAGATCCGCCGCATCATGAAGATCAGCAAGGAGCCGATCTCCATGGAGACGCCGATCGGCGACGATGACGACAGCCATCTGGGGGACTTCATCGAAGACACCGCCACGCTGACCCCCGTCGACGCCGCCGTGCAGGACAGCCTGCGCGACCTGTGCAAGGAAGTGCTCGACACCCTCACGCCGCGCGAAGCGAAGGTGCTGCGCATGCGCTTCGGCATCGAGATGAACACCGACCACACGCTCGAAGAGGTCGGCAAGCAATTCGACGTCACCCGCGAGCGCATCCGGCAGATCGAAGCCAAGGCGCTGCGCAAGCTGCGCCACCCGAGCCGCGCCGAGCGCCTGAAGGGCTTCGTCACCGAAGCCTGAGCGCATGCACGACGCCGAAAGCAAAACGGGCCCTCGGGCCCGTTTTGCATGGAGCACCCGCCGACCGGCACGCGCCACCACGCGACCGCGATCGGCGACATTCGGTGTGATAACGTCACCGCCCCCGGGGCCGTTAGCTCAGTTGGTCAGAGCAGAGGACTCATAATCCTTTGGTCGTTGGTTCAAGTCCAACACGGCCTACCACCCCTCCTCTCCGCTCGCTGCGACTACGGCCGTGAAGTGCGCTCTCCTGCCCGTGACCTGCGGCACGCGAGATTGTGACCGACGGCACTATCGTCGTCGACCTCAGCGTCCTACATTCCTTCCTGCGTCGTGTCATCTGACACAGCACCCCGGAGCCGCCGAATGGTGCGCCGGATGGTGCCGCCAAAGGCGACGCCGGGCGGTCGGGGGCGCCGTGAGGTCATGAGGCTCCGCGACGCGCCGGTTCAACCACGCAACAGGAGAGATCATGTCATCCGCGAACAGCGCGCCGGTCGAGGCCACCACCACGTTGAGTCTCAAGGGAAAGACGGCGCTCGTGACGGGTGCGGCGAGCGGTATCGGCAAGCGAATCGCCGAAGTCTTTGCCGATGCGGGCGCGAACGTGGTCATCGCCGACCTCAAGCTTGCCGATGCGCAGGCAACCGCCGATGCCATCGCGACCAAGGGCGCGAAAACCCTGGCCGTCGCGATGGATGTGACCGATGAGGCAGCGGTGGAGGCGGGTTTCGCGCTCGTGCAACAGCGCCTCGGGGCCATCGATATTCTGGTCAGCAACGCCGGCATCCAGATCGTCGCGCCGATCGAGGAGTTCAAGTTTTCCGACTGGAAGAAGCTGATCGCCGTGCATCTCGATGGCGGTTTCCTCACCTCGCGCGCCGCCGTGCGTCAGATGATTGCGTCCGGCCGCGGCGGCAGCATCATCTTCATGGGCTCGGTGCACTCGAAGGAAGCGTCGAAATTGAAGAGCCCCTACGTCGCCGCCAAGCACGGCCTGGAAGGTCTGGCCAAGGTACTGGCGAAGGAAGGGGCTGCCCACAACATTCGCAGCAACGTGATCTGCCCCGGTTTCGTGCGCACGCCGCTGGTCGAGAAGCAGATTCCCGAACAGGCGCAGGCGCTCGGCATCAGCGAGGACGAAGTCGTCCGCAACGTGATGCTGAAAGACACGGTCGATGCGCAGTTCACGACCGTCGACGATGTGGCTCAGGCGGCGCTGACCTTCGCGGCGTGGCCGAGCAACGCACTCACCGGGCAGTCGCTGGTCGTGAGCCACGGTTGGTTCATGCAATGACCTGCATCGTGTCCACTTCTCGCCGCCGGATGCCAACGCGATTCCGGCGCGCCATCCGATGAACCCAACTCAAGGAGAGTCACCATGGTTTTCCGTCCTGCCCTGCTCGTCGGCGCGCTCAGCATCGCGCTGGGCGCCGGCCTTCCCCTCCGCGGCGCATCGGCCGAGGACATCGTGCTCGGTGCGTCGGTGCAACTGACCGGGCCGGTGGCCAACACCGGTCGCTACTACCGCGATGCCTATCAGATCGCGGTGGACAAGATCAACGCCGCCGGCGGTGTCAAGGCGGGTGGCAAGACCTACAAGCTGGCGCTGAAGGTCTACGACAACCAGTCGGATGTGAACCTGTCGGTGCGGCAATACACGCAGCTCGTCACGCAGGACAAGGTGAATCTGCTGCTCGGTCCGTTCGCCAGCAACTTCGCGCTGGCCGACTCCGCCGTCTCCGAGAAATACCGCATCCCGATGGTGCAGGGTGGTGGCGCATCCGACCAGATCTTTGCGCGCAACTTCAAGTACATCTTCGGCACGCTGGCGCCGGCGAGCGATTACTTCGGCAGCACGATTGACATGATGAAGGCGCTGAAGTCACCACCGAAGAGCGTCGCCTTGCTCTATGCCGACGACGCCTTCGACGTCTCGGTGGCCGACGGCACGCGGCCGAAGCTCAAGCAGGCCGGGTTCAACACCGTCATGGACGAGCGCTACAGCAGCAACGCGAGCGACTTCAATTCACTGCTCTCGCAGATCAAGGCGAAGGGCGTGGATGTGGTGCTCGTCGCCGGGCACGAGACGGAGATCCTCAACTTCGTTCGCCAAGCCAAGAGCTTAGCCGTCGCGCCGAAGATGTATTCGTTCACGGTCGGCGTGCCGAGCGAGGACTTTCGCCGTGCGCTGGGACGCGACGCCGACTACGCCTTCGGCATGACGGCGTGGCTGCCGCAGGCATCACTGAAGGATCGCTGGTTCGGCGATGCCCAGCAGTTCGCCCGCGAGTACAAGGCGAAGTTCGGCTATGACCCGGACTATCACGCCGCCTCTGGCGTCGCCGATGTCGAGACGCTCGCGCAGGCGATCGAGAACGCCGACAGCATCGACGCCAACAAGGTACGTGACGCCATCGCGAAGACTCGTTTCGACAGCCTCTATGGCCCGATCGCCTTCGGAGCGAATGGTCAGATCAACCTGCCGCAGGTGGTCATTCAGGTGCAGGGCGGACAGGTCGCCGAGATCTACAGCGCCAAAGGCTTCGTGCAGACGCCGCACTATCCGATGCCGGCCTGGAACGCTCGCTGAGTCCGCGCGCGGCAGTCGACCGATCGACGGGGGAACGCAGTGGACCTACTGGCGCAGGTGCTCGCCAACGGTGTGCTCCTCGGCGGGCTCTACGCCGTCATGGCGCTCGGGCTCGCACTCGCGTGGGGCGTATTGAACATCGTCAACCTGGCGCATGGTTCGTTCATCATGCTGGGCGGCTATGCTGCGTGGTACCTCTTCACGTGGTTGCACATCGACCCCTTCCTCGGGTTGCCTCTGACGGCGGCGATGATGTTTGCGCTTGGCTACGCCTTGCAGCGCGGCGTGCTCAATCTGATCGTTCGTGCGCCGATGTTCAACACGCTGCTGCTCACGTTCGGACTCGACGTCGTGCTGAGCTATCTGGCACAGATCGTGTTCTCGGCGGATTTCCGCACCATCAACCCCCCGTATGCCGGTAGCCAACTGAACCTGGGCGCGGTGGTGCTGCCGGTCGCGCGGTTGGGAGCCTTCACGGCGGCGATCGTGTTGACGGTCGGCATGTGGCTCTTCCTGCTGCACACGCGGATCGGTCGCGCCATTCGCGCGACGGCGCAGAACCTGAACGCGGCGCGGCTCTATGGGGTCGAACCGCGGCATCTCTATGCGCTGACCTTCGCCATCGGCTGCGCGCTGGCTGGAGCCTCGGGGGCGCTCTACGGCACCGTCTCGCAGATCAATCCCTACATCGGCGCCACATTGACCGCCAAGTCGTTCGCGATCGCCATCATCGGCGGGCTCGACAACCCCCTTGGCGTGTTGGTGGGCGGGCTGTTCCTTGGTCTGATTGAGTCTCTGACCGCGCTCTATATCGGGCCGACGTGGTCCGACGTGGCCAGCTTCGGCATTTTGGTGCTGGTGCTGATCGTGCGTCCAACCGGACTCCTCGGGCGGACGGCATGAAGCGCCTGCGCCCACTCGCGGTCGCCGCCGGCCTGGTGCTGCTCGCCGGGGTCCCGTGGTACGGCTCCGACGTGCTCGTGCAGTTTGGCATCAACGCCTTGCTGCTTGCCGTGCTCGCGCAGGGCTGGAACATCATCGGCGGCTTCACCGGCTATCCTTCCTTCGGCAACTCGGTGTTCTATGGCCTCGGCAGCTACGGCGTCGCCATCGTCATGGTGCAGTGGCATGGCTCGTTCGCGCTGGGGCTTGCCTTCGGCGTGGCCCTTGCGGTCGTGTTCGCGTTCGTGCTTGGCGCACCCATCCTGCGGCTGCGCGGACACTATTTCGCCATCGCGACACTCGGGCTCGCTCAGGTCATGGCCGCAATCATCGCCAATGTGCCGCTTGCGGGCCAGAACATCGGACTCGTGCTGCCGCCGCTCAACGACGATCGCATGTTCTATGAGCTTGCTCTGACGTTGCTCATCGCGGCGACGGCGACCGTGTATTGGTTGACGCGAAGTCGCTTCGGCTTCGGATTGATTGCCATCCGCGAGAACGAGGAAGGCGCAGCGGTCATGGGCGTCGATACGACACGCTACAAGGTGCTGGCCTTCACGCTGTCGGGCACGTTCAGTGCGCTGGCCGGCGGTATCCATGCGTACTGGATCACGTTTCTTGATCCGGAGAGCGCGTTCGACATCAGCCTCAACGTGAAGATGATCATCATGGCTGTCTTTGGTGGAGCAGGCACCGTGTTCGGCCCGATCGTCGGCGCGCTTTCGTTGTCGGGCATCTCGGAATTGCTGTCGAGTGAAGTCACGCGGGTTGCCGGGCTCTTCTTCGGTATCGTCATCGTCGCCGCCGTCGTGCTGATGCCGCGTGGATTGGCCGATCTCGCCCGCCGCGGGCGTCGCGCGGGATGGCGCTATTTCATCGAAAACATCAGGGCCAACCGCCTGTGAATGCGCTGCTCGAAGTCGATCGCGTGACGCGGCGGTTTTCCGGGCTGACCGCCGTGAACGACGTGAGTTTCACCATCGGGGAGAGTGAAATTCTCGGGCTGATCGGGCCCAACGGCGCCGGAAAAACGACGCTCGTCAGCCTCATCAGCGGCACGCTCGAACCGAGCGTGGGCGGCATCCGATTTCAAGGTCAGGCACTGACCGGCGTGCCCGCGTACCGGCGTGCCCGCCTCGGCATCGGGCGCACGTTTCAGATCATGCAACCGTTTCCGGGGTTGTCGGTGCTTGACAACGTTGCCGTCGGTGCGCTGTTCGGCCATGGTGGCGCAAGCGGCAATCTCGCCAGCGCTCGCGACAAAGCCAGGTCGGCGCTGGAGTTCGTCGGTCTCGGCAAGTTCATCTCGCAGCGTGCGGAGTCCCTCGGTGGCCCCGGTCGCAAACGTCTCGAGCTCGCCAAGGCATTGGCCATGCAGCCGACGCTGCTGCTGTGTGACGAGGTCATGGCGGGGCTCACGCCGGTCGAGGTCGACGAGGTCGTCGCGCTGCTTCGACGAGTGCGTGATCGGGGTATCTCCGTGCTCGTCATCGAGCACGTGATGAAGGCGATCCGCGAACTCTCCGACCGCCTGCTCGTGTTGCATCACGGCGAGAAGATTGCCGATGGCAAGCCGGACGCGGTTCTCTCCGACACAACCGTCATCGAGGCCTATCTCGGCCGGCGCCGCTCATGAACGCATCCAAGGTGTTGCTGCAGGTCGACGCGTTGAGCGCAGGCTATGGCCCGATGCGCGTTTTGCACGAGATTTCGCTGACGGTCTGCCGCGCCGAGATCGTTGCGCTCGTCGGCAGCAACGGCGCCGGCAAGACGACGCTGCTGCGCGCGCTGTCTCGCCTGTTGCCGAGCGAGGGCCACATCACGCTGAACGGGCAGGCGCTCGATGCCATGACGCCCGATCAGGTATTCGCGCGCGGCATGGTGCAGGTGCCTGAAGGAAGACAGCTCTTCGATCGCATGAGCGTCGAGGACAACTTGCTGATGGGCGCCTATGCACGGCGCGACACCGTCACCGTGCGGCGCGACATCGAGCGCATGTATGCGCTGTTCCCGCGCCTCGGCGAGCGGCGCCGACAGTTGGCCGGCAGCATGTCCGGCGGCGAGCAACAGATGTGCGCCATGGCGCGTGCACTGATGGCGGCGCCGGTGCTGATGATGATCGACGAGATGAGCCTCGGGCTGGCACCCGTCGTCGTCGATCAGTTGCTCGATGTGCTGACCGAGATCCGCCGCAACGGTGTCACCGTGCTGTTGGTCGAGCAGGACGTGCAGGTCGCGCTGTCGATTGCCGATCGGGCGTACGTGATCGAAACCGGCCGCGTCGCCCTCGACGGATCGGCAGAGGCGCTTCGCCACGACCCGGCCGTGCGTCAGGCGTACCTCGGCATCTAGTGCAGTGTTTCGCTCT
>JAFEDD010000021.1:48912-69993 GCA_018241765.1 Pseudomonadota bacterium
GAACCAAAATCCATCGCATTTTTTGTACCCATCTACGCGAAACACTGCACTAGAGAAGCTCGGCAACACGCGAGAGGTCACGCCGGGCTTCCCGGGTTTGGCGTGACATCACGGTCGCTGGAACACGGCGTCGATGGTCTCGCCGTTGCCGAGTTGACACTCGCCCTGGCCGCCGCCCAGCATGCCATCACGCGGCGAATTCAGATGGAAGCGGCAACGCAGGCGATGGTCACCCGGCCCTTGCAGGTTGGCGACGACCTTGCCGCTGTACTGCGTGGCGAACGCGGTGACCGGATAGCTGCCCCAGTAACGCCAGTCGCCCCAGCCGCGCCGCCATCCGCGCCACATCGGTTCAAGCGTATCGATCTGCACGGCGCTCGTCAGCTGCACGAAGGGACCGCTGACGACGGTGCCGTCGGGCAGCGTCGCCGTCATGGTGCCCGTCGTGCCGCCATCCTTGCTCAGCCAGCTGAAAGCAACCGGCGCGCCGCCGCTACGCGCCGAGCCTTGGCCGGTGCCCATCGTTGTGCATGAGGCGAGCGCCACGCCGACCGCCACGGCGGCGGCGGCCACCAACCAACGGTGCGTGGCGGTCCGCGGCACCAGTTCGCGAATTGTTCCGTTCATGATCGAACTCCTTCCGGGTGTAGCACGCACGGCCGCGCATCGCCGACGGCGGCGTCGTGCCGCCATCGCGGACGCATCCTGCGTGCGGGCATGACGATGCCACGAGGCGCGTGGGCGTGCCAGTGCCAAGCGTCACCAGATCGTCACGAAAACGCGATGCCGTCAGTGAATTTCGATGATTTCAGGGTCGTCGGCGTGCTGCAAGAGCATCCTGCGCACGCGTTCCTGCCACAGTTCGCGAAAGAGCGCCGCTTCGGCCGCGTCCGCGTGGCCGTGCAGGCACGCCGCCATCAGTGGCTGCGTGCGCGGGTCGCCAGGTACACGATGCGCGTGGGCGGAGACCTCGACGGCGCGGCCATCGTCGTTGCGTGTGAAGCGCAGTTGGCCGGCGATTGGCGCCTCGAAGGCAAGCAGATGGCGCCGGTCGAAGCGGCCAGCGAGCCCCTTGAAACCGGTATCGACCGTGGCGCCAGTCAGCAGTGCGACCACGTTGGCGATGACGCCAGTCACGCCGGCTCGGGCATCGTCACGAACCTCGACGCGAACGCCACCGCGCGCCGGCAGCACGTCGGCGTAGAGCGCACGCAACGCCGCGCGAGTCATCAGGAAGGCTCCCGCCACCGTCGGGCACGAATGACCGGCAAGGCGCACGGCATCGACGTAGCGATAGCAGAGCACGCCGTCTGTCGCTGCTCCGAGAAATTCGGCCAGCGGATCGCGCACACAAATCACTGGCGCTTGCGCGAAGAAGGCGGGAAGGTGTTCGTTCGCGCTCGGTTCGCTCATCGTCAACTTCGTCCGTGTCTAGTGAAGTGTTTCACGCGACACGGCGCAGGCGCTGCAGCCGGGCGCGCGCCGTGGGCGCGGCGCGCGGCGTCGGTCCGAGCAATCGTGCCGCGTCGACCGCGGCATGATCGTGCGGAAGCATCAGATCGTGCAGCGTCACGCCATCGAGCTCGCGGAAATACGCGGCCAATGCGCGATCGAGCACCCGTTTCATGCGGCACACAGGCGCGATGGCACAGGTGTTGGTGGCCTCGTCGAAGCACTCGACGAGGCGAAAATCGGTTTCTGCGGCGCGCACGACGTCGCCCACGCAAATATCCTGCGGCGATCGCATCAAACGGATGCCGCCTCCCCGTCCGCGCGTGGTCGCGAGCATGCCCTGACGGCCGAGGTCGCTGACGATCTTCATCAGGTGGTTGCGCGAGATGTTGAAACGCTCGGCGATCTCGGAGATCGTGACCAACCGCTTCGGGTTCGAGGCGCAGTACATCAGTACGCGCAGCGTGTAGTCGGTGTAGTCGGCAAGCCGCATCGCCGTCAGGCTCCGCGCACGCGAATAGCTGCCGTTGGCTTGCTTCGAGACGTCAGATGCTTTAACATGCACCAATTGTGCATCTTTTTTCGCGGGCGAGCAAGCCCGTTGCGACGCGCCCTTGAACCCTCCTCCCCTCGCGAGCCGTAGCGCCGAGCCCAATCCCGTCGTCAGCGGCCCGCGCGGGCTGCCGCTGCTGCGGCTGGGCTTCCGGCCGTTCTATTTGGGCGCCGCCGCCGTTGCCGCCATTGCCGTTCCCGTCTGGATCGCCCTGTGGTCGGGTACGCTGCACGGTGAACCGGCGTTGCCGGCGATGCTGTGGCATGCCCACGAGATGCTCTTCGGCTTTGCCATCACGGTGATCATCGGGTTTCTGTTGACCGCCGTCAAAGCCTGGACTGGGCTGCCGACGCCGCGCGGGACGTCTCTCGGCGTGCTGGCGTCACTGTGGCTCGCCGCACGGCTGGCCGGGCTCGGAGCACCGTATGCGCTGTTCGCGGCGCTCGACGTCTCGCTGCTGCCGCTCGTCGCCATCGTGATCACGCGGGTGTTGCTGCGCGCCGGCAACCGGCGCAACCTCCCGCTGGCAGCCATCCTCGGCCTGCTCGCGGTGGCCAACGCCTGCTTTCATGCCTCCGTGCTCGGCCTCATCGATCTGCCCCCTTTGCTGCCGTTGCATGCGGCGCTCGCATTGATCGTTTTGATCGTGTGCGTGATGGCCGGCCGAGTCGTTCCGATGTTCACCGCCAACGCCACCGGTGTCAGGGTTACCGCCGCGCCGAGACTCGACCGGGCGTCGTTCGTCGTGACCGGCGCCGCGTTGGCGCTTTGGGTATTCGCGCCGCCCACCGCGCTCGGCGGCCTCGTGCTCGCCGCCGCCGCCGCGTTGCAGTTGGCGCGGCAGTTGCAATGGGCTCCGGGTGCGGCGTGGTCGAAACCGATTCTGTGGATTCTGCATCTGGCCTATGCCTGGTTGCCGCTCGGATTGGCGCTGCTCGCACTGGCGCAGTTCGACATCGTCGCCGCGTCGCTCGGCCAGCACGCCATCGCCGTCGGCACCATCGGCGGGCTGATCATCGGCATGGTGACACGGACGGCACGCGGCCACACCGGGCGCCCCCTCGTGGCATCAACACCCGAGGTCGCGGCCTATGTTCTGGTGCTGCTGGCGGCGCTGTTGCGTGTCCTCGTTCCGATCGCGCTGCCACAGTTCTATACCGTCGCTCTCGTCGGTGCTGCGACCGCGTGGTCGTGCGCCTTCGTGCTCTACCTTTGGCTATACGTGCCGTGGCTCACGCAGACACGTCTGGACGGCAAGGACGGCTGAGCATCCCTTCGTCTCCTGGTCGACCGGGCGATGCGCGGCCGATCACCCTTCACTCACCTTGAAACCGGAAAGAGGAACGCCATGACCGCTGTCGTCGCCGAAATCGATGTTCGCACCATTCCCCCCTACGAACGCCACGCGCAGATCTTCGGACGCTTCGACGCGTTGGCGGAAGGGGAATCGCTGGTCATCGTGAACGATCACAACCCGACGCCGCTGCATATGCAACTCGAGAGTCGCACGCCGGGGCAGGTGCGTTGGACCTACCTGATGTCCGGGCCGGATCTGTGGCGCGTGCAGATCGGCAAACAGCCCCTCGACCGTGCCGCCATGGAAGACTCCTGCTGCTCGGGCGGCGCCTGCTGCGGCTGAGCCGATACCGCGTTGCCGGCGCCGGCAAAGGCGGGCCACGGTCGCGCCTGGCGCGTCGATTCAACGCGAACTTCGCCAGCGTCACGCAAGCGCCCCACGAAGCGCCGGGCATTGCGCGGCGACGGCGTGCCGCCATCGTGCCGTCCAAACCAACGGGTCGGTTGGCGTCCAGTAGCCGACATCGCGCAGTGCTCCGCTGCGCTCGTCGAAGCAGTAGTAGCGCGTCGGGTTCTCGGGCGCGTCCTCGCGTTCGGCAAGGCGTGGAACGACACCTTCATTCGCCAGTCGTTGCCATTCCGCCAACTGCGGCGGCGTGAATACGATCAAACGCGAGCGCGGCCAACCGCTCGCGCCCTCCGTCGTGCGCCATTGACCCGCGAAGTCGGGCAGCGCGCCTTGGGCATTGCGTGCAAACGGAACATGACCGAGGCGATCGGGCATCAGCACGAGCGCGTAGTCGGTGGCGGGCAGGCTCGCCGCGACGCTGCGCAACCCCCGGAGCGCGGCGTCCATGCTCGCGCTCGCTTGCGTCCATTCGCGCGCCGTTCGGGACTGCCACTGCGCGCAGGCCACCACGAGAGCGAGCAATGCCACGGTCGGCCATCGACCACGCGCCGCCGACGGGGTTGCGGACAAGGCCAACGCAGCGCCAACGGCGGTGAGGTAGTACAGGCGATAGCCATCGCCGCCGGTCGGCGGCTCGGCGTGATAGAGCGCCAAGGCGCCCAGAGCGGCGACGATCATCGCGAGGGCGACGAAGCGCACTCGCCGAGAGCGCGCATCGCGCCATCCCGCGGCTAACAGCAGCAACGCGATGAGGGCGGCGAATCCGGCGGCCACGGGGGCAAGCGGCGCAAGGCCCACCGGGAACGCAAACTGGGCGGCGAAGCGCTGCGCGAGGATGACGGGCGACGCCGCGGGCGTGGCGCCGTACACGGTTGCCAGAGCGCCTCCGAAGAGATGCGCCCGCCACACCAGGTAGATGCCCGCCAACGCAAAATGACCCAGCAACACGATGGCCCAGCGTCGCTGCGTCGACTGCGCGAGCGACGCCCACGACCGCGACCACGGCCACGGCCATGGCACGAGGGCAACGAGAACGATCGGCAACCAGACCACGACGATCAGGGCCGATTCTTTCGCCGCGTAAGCCAGGGCGGCCGCGGCGAGGCTGAGCAACACGTAGCCGAGCGACCGCCGACTCCTTGGTGCCGCCCAAAGCGAGAGCAAGACGCCGAACGTCGCCCAACCGTCGAAGCGTCCGACCAACCACAGCGTGACCTCCGGCGCCCAGGGGTTGAGCAGAAAGAGCGCGAAAGCCCACGCGGACGCGGCCTCGGTGTCGTGCGAAAGGGTCGGTTCGCTCCGCCCTTCGGGCATCGATCCGAGTTCGCGCGCGAGCAACCTGACCAGTACCGCGTTGGCGACATGCAGCGCGAGGTTGGTCAGGTGCCAGCGTTCGGCCACGGCGCCCCACTGCGTCGCGTCGAGTGCGAAGCTCGCCTGCGCCCAGGGACGCCACATGGTGGAACCCGCCCACAGCGGCTGATCGATGCCGGCCCACACGGTTTGCCAGAGCGTGCCGCGGGCCGCAAGCCGAGGCCATTGCGCCAGCAAGGCGAGGTCGTCGGCGAACCCTATGAGCGTCAGCGCGTGGCGGTGGGTCCAGGCAAACAGCAGCAGTGCGAACACGACGACGGCGACGCTGCGCCAACGCGCGCCCGGCACCCGTCGTGCCGCCGCAGGCGATGCCGTCATGTCGGCGCGCTGGCCGTCGATGCAAGCTTGCGCAAGAGCGTCGCAATGCCGCGCACAATGAAGCGCAGCAGGAAGATCAGTGCCACGAGAAACAGCGCGAGAAGAATCAGGAACACGAGAGGGTGGGCCACCGCGAGCGCGAGCCCGCCGGCGACCGCGGTGTCCTCGGCGAGTGACAGGCCCAGGTTGCTGAACGGCTCGGGCGACGTGTTCGCTGCCGCGCGGGTTCCGGCCTTGCCGAAGTGGGTGCCGGCCGTCAGGGTGCCACCAATGATCGCGGCAGCCAGCGCCGTGCCCTGCCCGCTGTCGCCGAACACACCGGCCGCGAGCGCCGCGCCCGCCGGGATGCGCAGGAAGGTGTGCACGCCGTCCCACACGCTGTCGAGCCACGGAATCTTGTCGGCAAAGAATTCAACGAAGCTCATGAATCCGGCGGCCGTGAGCACGATCGGGTTCATCAGCACGTGAAGCGAATCAGGCAGCGGGAGATAACCCGAGCGCCCGAGCAGCCCCACCACGAACACCACCAGGTACAGCCGCAGACCCGCACCCCACGCCATGGCGGCGGCCAACGCGAGTTCGGGCAAGTGTTGCGGCAACCAGGCCATGATCCTCTTTCGGGGCGGGTTATCGCGGCGCTTCGACGAATCGGGCGACGCGGAAGTGGCTCCAAGAACGGGGGTTAACCCCTATTGGTGTACAGTTCACGCTCATTTTTCAACAGGGGGGTCCCCGTGGACTACATCATTTTGGCACTGGTCGGTCTGGTCGTGGGTGCGATCGCGAAATTCATCGTTCCCGGCAAGCAAGGGGGCGGCATCATCGTGACGGCCATTCTCGGGATGGTCGGATCGTTGCTGGGGACGTACGGCGGCCAACAGTTGGGCATCGTCTCGACGGCGTCGGGCACACACTGGATCGCATCGATCGTCGGTGCCGTGATCGTCGTATTCGTCTACAGTCTGTTGACCAAAAAGTCCGACGGCAAGGGCTGAGCGCACGCCGCGCAGGAAGGCGTCCGGCGCACCCGGGGCGAGGCGAGGATACACGCACGTGGCGGGTGCGGCGTTGCCTCGGTCGACGAGCTCTCCGTTCGAAGCGCGCGACGCATCGTTGTCCTGCGCGCTTCGCCCGTGGTTTGGTGTAACAACTTTTTGTTCAAATGACGTTCATGACAGGCTTTGAGCGAAGAAATGCGAGAAGTCGACTTTCCGCATTTTCGCGCTCCAAGCCTGTCATGAACGTCATTTCATGAAAAAGTTGTAGCGATCATCGATGCAAAAAAGCCGGGCACGCCCGGCTTTTTCGTGGCGATCGGCAGCGCCGTCCGACGTTCAGTCCGCCTTCGTTTCGTCGGCAGCGGATGCGGCCGCAGGCGCGGCGTCCGGCCGATCCATCAGTTGCACGAGCGCCATCGGGGCGTTGTCGCCCTGGCGGAAGCCATACTTCAGGATGCGCACATAGCCACCGTTGCGGTTCGCGTAGCGCGGACCGAGTTCGTTGAATACCTTGCCCACGATCTCGCGATCACGGATGCGGTCGAACGCAAGGCGCCGATTGGCCAGCGAGGGCTTCTTGCCCAGCGTGATGAGCGGCTCGACCACGCGGCGCAGTTCCTTGGCCTTGGGCAGCGTGGTGCGAATGACTTCGTAACGAAGCAACGCCGTAGAAAGATTGCGCAGCATCGCTTGACGATGCTCGCTGGTGCGGTTGAGTTTTCTCAGTCCGTGACCGTGACGCATGATGGTTCTCCTGCCTCCGACTGTCGATCAACCGCGCTCGAGACCGGCCGGGGGCCAGTTGTCGAGTTTGGTGCCGAGCGCGAGACCGCGCTGCGAGAGGACTTCCTTGATTTCGTTGAGCGACTTGCGGCCGAGGTTCGGCGTTTTGAGCAATTCCGTCTCGGTGCGCTGCACGAGGTCGCCAATGTAATGAATGTTTTCGGCCTTCAGGCAGTTGGCCGACCGCACGGTGAGCTCGAGATCGTCGACCGGCTTCAACAACACCGGGTCGAACGACGCCGTCGCACGCTCCAGGGCGGGCATGTCAGTGCCCTTCAGGTCGGCGAACGCGGAGAGTTGGTCGACCAGAATGCTGGCAGCGTAGCGGACGGCACCCTCGGGTTCGATCGCACCGTTGGTCTCGATGTCGAGCACCAGTTTGTCGAGGTCGGTGCGCTGTTCGACGCGCGCCGATTCGACCATGTAGCTCACGCGCTTGACCGGACTGAACGAAGCGTCGAGCAGGATCGATCCGACCTTGCGATTGCCGACGTGACCGGCCGCGGTGCGGACGGTCGCGGGGACATAACCACGGCCACGTTCGACCTTGATTTCGAGTTCCAGCTTGCCGCCTTGCGTGAGGTTGGCGATGACGTGCTCGGGGTTGACGATTTCAACCTCGTGCGAGGTGTCGATGTCAGCCGCCGTGACGGGGCCCGCGCCTTCCTTTTTCAGGGTCAGCACGGCGTGGTCGCGGTTGTGCAGCTTGATGACGACGCCCTTCAGGTTCAGCAGCAGATCGACCACATCTTCCTGTACGCCCTCGATCGTGGAGTATTCGTGCACGACGCCGGTGATTGACACCTCCGTCGGCGCATAGCCGGGCATCGAGGAGAGCAGCACGCGGCGCAGCGCGTTGCCCAACGTGTGGCCGTAGCCACGCTCGAACGGCTCCATCACCACACGAGCGGACGACGGGCTGGTCGCTTGAACCTCGATGTTGCGTGGTTTCAAAAAAGCGGTGCTTTGCATACGCGTCCTTAACAGCGATGGAAGGGATTACTTCGAGTACAGCTCGACGACCAGGCTCTCGTTGATGTCCGAGGCGAACTCACTGCGGTCGGGAGCGTGCTTGAATGTGCCCTTCATCTCTTTGGTGTTGACGTCGACCCAACCGGGGAATCCGATACGCTCCGCGAGCGCCACGGCGTCGACGATGCGAGCCTGCGATTTCGATTTGTCGGAAACGCTGACCACTGCGTTGGGCGCCACGATGGCCGACGGAATGTTGCAGACCGCGCCGTTGACCAAAATGGCCTTGTGGCTGACCAGCTGCCGCGCCTCGGCGCGCGTGGAGCCGAAGCCCATGCGGTAGACGACGTTGTCGAGTCGCGACTCAAGAAGCTGCAGCAGGTTTTCGCCGGTCGAGCCCTTGCGGCGCGACGCTTCCGCGAACGTGCGGCGGAACTGGCGCTCGAGCACGCCGTAGATGCGGCGAAGCTTCTGCTTTTCGCGAAGCTGTTGGCCGTAGTTCGACATGCGCTGCCCCGATTTCGCGCCATGTTGGCCGGGCGCAGCAGCGAGCTTGCATTTGCTGTCGAGCGAGCGACGCGCGCTCTTCAGGAACAGATCGGTGCCCTCACGACGCGAGAGCTTGCACTTGGGGCCGGTATAACGTGCCATGGGTGATCTCCGGTGTGATTACATGCGACGACGTTTCGGCGGACGGCAGCCGTTGTGCGGCACCGGCGTCACGTCGGAAATGCTGGTGACCTTGATCCCCAGCGCGTTCAGTGCGCGAACGGCGCTTTCGCGGCCCGGGCCGGGGCCCTTGATCTGCACTTCGATGTTCTTCACGCCGCACTCGACGGCCACCTTCCCTGCGGCTTCTGCGGCCACCTGCGCCGCGAACGGCGTCGATTTGCGCGAGCCCTTGAAGCCAGCGCCACCCGAAGTCGCCCACGAAAGGGCATTGCCCTGACGGTCGGTGATCGTGATGATCGTGTTGTTGAACGAGGCGTGCACGTGGCAGATCGCCTCGGACACGTTCTTTTTGACTTT
Organism: Pseudomonadota bacterium; assembly: GCA_018241765.1. Lineage (GTDB taxonomy): Bacteria > Pseudomonadota > Gammaproteobacteria > Burkholderiales > Casimicrobiaceae > Casimicrobium. The sequence goes on from JAFEDD010000021.1 coordinate 58,097, forward strand.
CTTGCGGGCGCGGGCCGCCGCGGCCGCCTTTGCGGATGCTTGTGCCATGTTCGGAGCCTTTAGCCTTTCTTGCCAGCAATCGCCTTGCGCGGGCCCTTGCGGGTGCGGGCGTTGGTGCGCGTGCGTTGGCCGCGTGCCGGCAGACCCTTGCGGTGACGCGTGCCGCGGTAGCAACCGAGGTCGATCAAGCGCTTGATGCTCATCGTGACTTCGCGGCGCAGATCGCCCTCGACGGCGAACTTGCCAACCTGCTCGCGCAGCTTGTCGAGTTCACCGTCGGTGAGGTCCTTGACCTTCTTCGTTTGCGTGACGCCGGCAGCGTCGCAAATCTTGCGAGCGCGCGTGGCGCCGATACCGAAGATCGCCGTCATCGCGACCCAGGCGTGTTTGTGGTTGGGGATGTTGACCCCGGCAATACGTGCCATCGCTGATACCTCTTCCGCTTAGCCTTGACGCTGCTTGTGGCGCGGATCCGTGCAGATGATGCGCACGACGCCGTTGCGGCGGATGACCTTGCAATTGCGGCAGATCTTCTTTACCGAAGCATTGACTTTCATGGTCGTTTCCTGTTTCTGGTTATTTGGCGCGGAATGTGATCCGTGCCCGTGTCAGGTCATAGGGAGTCATGTCCACCGTGACCTTGTCACCCGGCAATATCTTTATGTAATTCATGCGCATCTTGCCGGAGATGTGCCCTAGGACAACGTGTCCGTTTTCCAACTTCACCCGAAATGTTGCGTTCGGCAACATTTCGAGAATTTCGCCCTGCATCTGGATGGTGTCTTCTTTCGCCATGCGCCTAGACTTTCAGCCCACCCTTGAGGTTCGCCTTGCGCAACAGGCTGTCGTACTGCTGCGACATCAGGTACGCCTGTACCTGTGTCATGAAGTCCATCGTCACCACCACGACGATCAGCAACGACGTGCCGCCGAAATAGAACTGCACGTTCCAGGCGCTGATCAGAAGCTCGGGGATCAGGCAGACGACGGTGATGTAGATCGCACCGATCAACGTCAGCCGTGTCGTGATTTTCTCGATGTATTTCGCCGTTTGCTCGCCCGGTCGATAGCCAGGGATGAAGGCTCCACCTTTTTTCAGGTTTTCGGCCGTCTCCTTCGGGTTGTATTGAATCGCCGTGTAGAAGAAGCAGAAGAAGATGATCAACGCCGCGTAGCCCAACATGTAGGGGGGCTGCCCTGGCGCCAGCACGGCGGCCGCGTCACGCAGCCAGCGCGGCCCCGACGTCGGCCCCATGAAACCGAGAATCGTGGGGATGAACAAGATGAGACTTGACGCAAAGATCGGCGGAATCACGCCCGCCATGTTGAGCTTCAGCGGCAGGTGGGAGCTCTGGCCGCCGTACACCTTGTTCCCCACCTGACGCTTGGCATAGTTGACCAACACCTTGCGCAGCGCGCGTTCGAAGAACACGACGATGGCCGTGACGCCGATGACGAGCGCAATCAGGAACAGCAGCTTGAGGATGCTGAGGTTGCCCGACGACTGCAGCTCCAGCGTATTTTTCAGCGCGGCCGGCAATCCGGCGACGATGCCGGCGAAGATCAGCAGAGAAATCCCGTTGCCCAACCCGCGCTCGGTGATCTGTTCACCGAGCCACATGAGGAACATCGTTCCGGTCACCAAAGTCAGCGCCGTGATGATCCGGAAACTGAAACCCGGATCCAACACCAACCCAGGCTGGCTTTCCAGGGCTACCGCAATACCCATTGCCTGAAAGAAGGCAAGCCCGAGCGTCCCGTAGCGGGTGTACTGCGTGATCTTGCGGCGACCCGCTTCGCCTTCCTTCTTGAGCGCTTCGAGCGACGGCACGACGACCGCCGCAAGCTGCATGATGATCGACGCGGAAATGTAGGGCATGATGCCCAACGCGAGAATCGAGAAGCGCTGCAGCGCGCCCCCCGAGAACACGTTGAACATGCCCAGGATGCCGCCCTGCTGCGACTTGAACAAATCTTCCAGGATGGCCGCATTGATGCCGGGCACCGGCACATGAGTGCCGACGCGATAGACGATCAATGCGCCAAGCAGGAAGAAGAGGCGACGTTTGAGGTCGCCGTACTTGTCTCCGGTCTTTTGAGCTGGGTTCCGCGCCACGCGTGCGTCCTGTGTACTTGGATCGTGAGGTCGTTTAGGCAGCTTTGGCCGACGCCTTTGGCTTCGGCTTCAGCTTGCCCTTCGGCTCTTCAGGCGCCGCGACGATCTTGCCGCCCGCGGCCTCGATCGCCTTGCGCGCTCCGGCGGTCGCCGGGATGCCGTTCAGCGTCACCGCAGCGGAGATTTCGCCGCCCGCGATCACTTTCACCGCTTTGGCATCATTGGCGATGGCCTTGGCGGCTTTCAGCGCAAGCAGATCGACCTCGGTGATGCCGAGCGCCGCGAGTTCGCCGATGCTCAGTTCCGCACGGAAACCACGCGCGAGCGAAACGAAGCCGCGCTTCGGCAGGCGCCGTTGCAACGGCATCTGGCCGCCTTCGAAGCCGACCTTGTGGAAGCCACCGGCGCGCGATTTCTGACCGTTGTGGCCGCGACCGGCCGTCTTGCCCAAGCCGCTGCCGATACCGCGTGCTACACGCCGACGGTTCTTGCGCGAGCCCGGCGCAGGTTGAATGGTATTGAGTTGCATTTCGAGACCCTGGTTCGATGACGTCGTGGCGGCCTCAGGCCACCGCGACGACGAGGTGACGCACGGCGTTGACCATGCCGCGAATCGCAGGCGTGTCCTGCAGTTCGCGGACCTGGCCCATGCGCTTCAGGCCGAGCCCCTGAACAGTCGCCACGTGATTGGCTTTGGCGCCAATGGGCGACTTCACCAGTTTGACTTTGAATGTTTTCACCGCCACGATCACGCCTCCGTCAACTGCTCGACCGACAGACCGCGCTTGGCCGCGATTTCCGCCGGGGTCGACACTTTTTCAAGCGCATTCAGGGTGGCCCGCACGACGTTGTACGGATTGGTCGGACCAAAGCACTTCGCAAGCACGTTGGTCACGCCGACAACCTCGAACACCGCGCGCATCGCGCCACCGGCGATCACGCCGGTACCGTCCGATGCCGGTTGAATCAGCACCGTCGTCGCGCCATGCTTGCCAGTGACCGCGTGATGCACGGTGCCCGACTTGAGACTGACCTTGATCATCTGACGGCGGGCCTGCTCCATGGCCTTTTGGACACCAACCGGCACTTCTTTCGACTTGCCCTTGCCCATGCCAACGCGCCCGTCGCCATCGCCCACCACGGTAAGCGCGGCGAACGCCATGATGCGACCGCCCTTCACCACCTTGGTGACGCGATTGACGCCAATCATCTTTTCGCGGAGACCGTCGCCGGGCTCTTCGGTTCTCTGTACTTGGGGACGTGCCATCCGAGTACTCCTTTAAAACTTGAGGCCAGCGGCGCGCGCCGCTTCCGCGAGCGCCTTCACACGGCCGTGATATTGGTAACCGGAGCGGTCGAAGGCAACGACTTCAATGCCCGCCGCCTTGGCTTTCTCCGCGATGCGCGCACCAACGACTTCCGCAGCCGCCTTGTTGCCACCGTTCTTCAGTTGCGCGCGCACTTCCTTCTCGGCCGTCGACGCGCTGGCAAGCACTTTGGCGCCATCGCCCGAGATCACCTGCGCATAGATGTGCGCGTTGGAGCGAAAGACGGCGAGACGTGTAGCGCCCAGCGCGGTCAAGCGCAGACGCGTTTGCCGGGCGCGACGGGTACGGGCGACTTCTTTGCTTTGTTTCATGAGCAAGCCCTACCTTATTTCTTCTTGGTTTCTTTGAGGCTCACGACCTCATCGGCGTAACGCACACCCTTGCCCTTGTAGGGCTCCGGCGGTCGGTACGCGCGGACTTCCGCAGCCACCTGGCCGACGCGCTGCCGGTCAGCGCCCGAAATATGGATCTCGGTCTGCGTGGGTGTGGCAACCTTGACGCCGGCGGGCATCTGGTGCGCGACCGGATGCGAAAACCCAAGCGTCAGGTTCAGCGTGTCACCAGCGGCCTGCGCACGGAAGCCCACGCCGACGAGCGTCAGCTTCTTCGTGAAACCTTCGGAGACGCCGCGAACCATGTTGTTCACCAGCGCGCGACAGGTACCGGACATGGCGCGACTGTGCTGATCGCCATGCGCCGCACTGAACACGATTTGATTGTCTTTGCGCTCCATTTTCACGGCAGCACCGAAGTCGTGCGAGAGCGCGCCGAGCGGCCCCTTGACGTCGATTCGTCCGCCGGCGAGGGTCACTTCAACTTTCGCCGGAATGACGACGGGGTATTTGGCAATGCGAGACATTTCCCCTCCTCTTAGGCGACCGTGCAAAGCACTTCACCGCCCATGCCAAGGCTGCGCGCCTTGCGGTCGGTCATAACGCCCTTGGGCGTCGAAACGATGGCAACGCCAAGACCGTTCATTACGCGGGGCAGGTCGTCCTTGCCACGATAGATGCGCAGGCCCGGCTTGCTGATACGATGGATCGCCTCGATGACGGGACGTCCAGCGTAGTATTTGAGGCCAATTTCAAGGTTGGCGACCTTTGCAGCATCACCTTCGACCTTGAAGTCCTCGATGTAGCCTTCGTCCTTCAAGACACGCGCAATGGCCAGCTTGACCTTCGACGCGGGAATCGTGACCGACGGTTTTTCCATGGCTTGCGCATTGCGGATGCGCGTCAACATGTCTGCGATGGGATCGGACATACTCATTGCCGATTCTCCTTACCAACTGGCCTTGATGAGACCAGGAATCTCACCCTTGAAGGCAAGCTCGCGCACCTTGTGGCGCGCAAGCCCAAATTTGCTGAACACTCCACGCGGGCGCCCTGTCAGTTGACAGCGATTGCGGACGCGGGTCGGGTTTGCGTTGCGCGGCAGCGCCTGCAGCTTGGCGCGCGCTTCGGCACGCGCCTCGTCACTGGCTTTGCTGTCGGCGATGACGGCCTCGAGCGCAGCACGCTTCTTTGCGTACTTGGCGACGAGGTCGCGGCGTTTTTGTTCGCGATTGATTGTGGCGAGTTTGGCCATTGTGTTTCTCGCAATCCCGGTTAAGCGCGGAAGGGGAAGCGAAACGCGGCCAGCAAGGCCTTCGCTTCCTCGTCGGTTTTCGCGGTGGTGGTGAACGTGATGTTCATGCCACGCAGCGCATCGACCTTGTCGTACTCGATCTCGGGGAAGATGATCTGTTCTTTGATACCGAGATTGAAGTTGCCGCGACCGTCGAAACCACGCGCGGAGATGCCGCGGAAGTCACGAACCCGCGGCAGCGCCACGTTCACGAAGCGATCGAGGAATTCATACATGCGACGGTCGCGTAGCGTCACCATGGTACCGACCGGATAACCCTCGCGAATCTTGTAGTTCGCGATGGCCTTCTTGGCCTTGGTGATGACGGGCTTCTGACCGACGATGGCGGTTAGGTCCTTGGTGGCGTTTTCGAGGATCTTCTTGTCGCCGACCGCTTCGCCGACACCCATGTTGACGACGATCTTGGTCAGTCGCGGCGCCTGCATGACCGACCGATAGCCAAATTGCTTGACCAACGCCGGAACGATGTCCTTGCGATACTGCTCTTTCAGACGAGCCATTGTTGTTCTCCCGCCTAGACCGCTTGGCCGGTCGATTTGAAGACGCGACGACGACGGCCATCGACCACTTTGATGGCGACGGCATCGGCCTTCTGCGTGCTTGCGTTATAGATGGCGACGTTCGCGCTTGAGATGGCAGACTCCTTGGTCAGGATGCCGCCCACCTCGTTCTTCATCGGATTCGGACGCGTGCTGCGCTTCACCTGATTGATGCCCGCAACGAGCATGGCGCCTTCGAGCACACGAAGCACCTCGCCTCGCTTGCCCTTGTCGCGCCCCGTCGTCACGATCACGGTATCGCCTTTGCGAATTTTTTGCATGATGCGCTCCTCGCCCTACAGCACTTCGGGAGCCAGCGACACGATCTTCATGAACTTCTCGGTGCGCAATTCGCGCGTCACCGGTCCGAAGATGCGCGTGCCGATCGGCTCGAGCTTGGCATTGAGAATGACGACAGCGTTGTTGTCGAACCGAATGAGGGAACCGTCGTTGCGACGGATTCCCTTGGCGGTACGCACGACGACTGCGTTGTAGATTTCGCCCTTCTTGACGCGCCCGCGCGGTTGAGCGTCTTTGACGCTCACCTTGATGACATCACCAATACTGGCGTAGCGGCGCTTCGACCCGCCGAGCACCTTGAAGCACATGACGCGGCGAGCGCCCGTGTTGTCGGCGACGTCGAGCATCGACTGCATTTGAATCATGGTTTCTTTCTCTCCAACTTACCCCGGATTCGGATTCAGGTCGAGTCCGGGCAGTCTTGGGGCCCCGCTGCGGCGACCAGGAATCGTCGCGAACGTTCGGGCACTTTTTGCGGCCGTGTCGTCGTGCGGAGCGCACTTCAACACGAAGCCGTGCATTCTGTCACATAAATCGGTACGCGTCAACCGAGTCGGATCACGCGACCCGGAGCGCGTCACAGCGTCGCGGCGCTGGCCGGACGATGTGGCGCATCGACAACGCGTCGCTTCAACCCGCCGGCGGCGCGGGCGGGTAACGTCGTGCGGTCAGGCTTTCTCGATGACGCGCGACACCGTCCACGACTTTGTCTTCGACAGGGGTCGACAGGCCTTGATTTCCACGAGGTCGCCCATCTTGGCCGTTCCGTCCTCATCGTGCGCGTGATATTTCTGCGACTTGGTGACGACCTTGCCGTACAGCGGGTGCTTGACGCGACGCTCGACCAGAACGGTGACCGTCTTTTGCATGCGATCGCTGACGACGCGGCCGTTCTGCGTCGCGATCAACGCCGGTTTGGCTGCGGTTGCTGCTTCAGTCATTTGCTTGCTGCCTTCTGTGCGAGCACCGTCTTCACGCGCGCGATGTCGCGCCGGACCTTGCTCAATTGGCTGGTATTCGTGAGTTGCTGCGTCGCCTTCTGCATGCGCAAGCTGAAGTGCGTCTTGTAGAGCTCACCAAGCTCCCGGTCGAGCTCGGTCGCCGATTTGGCGGACAAATCTTTCGCGTTCATATCTTCTAACCCACCAATCGCTGAACGAAGGTCGTTTCCACCGGCAGCTTGGCTGCTGCAAGAAGGAACGCCTCGCGGGCCAACGCCTCGTCGACGCCGTCCATCTCATAGAGCACCTTGCCCGGCTGGATTTCCGCGACGTAGTATTCAGGGTTGCCTTTGCCGTTGCCCATGCGAACTTCGGCTGGCTTTTTCGAGATCGGCTTGTCGGGGAAAATGCGGATCCAGATGCGACCGCCGCGCTTGATGTGGCGGCTGATGGCGCGCCGTGCTGCCTCGATCTGGCGCGCAGTCAAGCGACCGCGACCAACCGCCTTGAGCCCGAACTCGCCGAAACTTACCTTGTTGCCGCGTGTCGCCAGGCCCTTGTTGCGGCCCTTTTGCTCCTTGCGGTACTTCCTTCTAGCCGGCTGTAGCATTTTTCACTCCTGCGGGGCGACGCGGACGGCGTTGTGGCGCCGGCTCATCAGCCGGGGCCCCCGCTGCGTGATCGGCAGCGGCAAGACCGAGGTTCTCACCCTTGAATACCCAAACTTTGATTCCGATGATGCCGTAACTCGTCTTCGCCTCCGAAAAGCCGTAGTCGATGTCGGCACGCAACGTGTGCAACGGAACGCGTCCCTCGCGATACCACTCGGTACGCGCGATTTCCGCGCCGTTCAGTCGGCCTGAACTCATGATCTTGATGCCCTGCGCACCCAAACGCATCGCGTTTTGCATGGCACGCTTCATGGCGCGTCGGAACATGATGCGCTTTTCCAGTTGTTGCGCGATCGAATCGGCAACCAGCTGCGCGTCCGTTTCCGGCTTTCTCACCTCTTCGATGTTCAGCGCGATTTCACACTGCATCATCTTGCGAAGCTGGGCACGCAACGCCTCGATGTCCTCGCCCTTCTTGCCGATGACGACGCCTGGCCGAGCACTGTGAATCGTGATGCGCGCGTTCTTTGCAGGACGTTCGATCGTCACTTTGCTGACGTTCGCGTTCTTGAGTTTCTTGAGCAGAAACGATCGAACTTTGTGATCCTCGTGAAGCTTGTCGGCGAAGTGCTTGCTGTTCGCGTACCACTTCGACGTCCAACCGCGCGAGACGGCAAGGCGAAACCCGGTGGGATTGATTTTTTGACCCATATGAACCTCTAGTTCCCGACCGTCACGTGAATGTGGCAGGTTTGCTTGAGCAGGCGCGCACCACGCCCCTTGGCGCGGGCGGCAAAACGCCGCATGACGACTGCCTTGTCGACGTAGATCGATGTCACCTTCAGCTCGTCGATGTCGGCACCGTCGTTGTGCTCGGCGTTCGCGATGGCCGACTCGAGCACTTTCTTGATCAACGCAGCCGACTTCTTCGGGCTGAACGTCAGCAGGTTCAGCGCCTTGCCCACGGGCATACCGCGCACCTGGTCGGCAACCAGCCGTGCCTTTTGGTCAGACACCGGCGCCGCTTTCATGATGGCAACTGTTTGCATGGCGACCTCTACTTCCTCGTGACTTTCTTGTCGGCCGGGTGTCCCTTGAAGACACGGGTCAACGCGAACTCACCAAGTTTGTGGCCCACCATCTGGTCGGTCACGTAGACGGGCACGTGAGCCTTGCCGTTGTGAACCGCGATCGTCAAACCAACGAAATCGGGCGTGACCGTCGAGCGGCGCGACCAGGTCTTGATCGGCTTCTTGTCATTTTTTGCGAGGGCCGTCTCGACCTTCTTCGCCAGATGCCCGTCGACGAACGGGCCCTTTTTGATGGAACGTGCCATTGCGATTAACCCTTCTTGGCGGCATGTCGCGTGCGAACGATCATGCTGTCGGTACGCTTGTTGGTGCGCGTCTTGAGCCCTTTGGCCTTCTGCCCCCAAGGCGACACGGGGTGATGCCGTCCGCCACCGCCGTTTGTGCGCCCACCCATGGGGTGATCGACCGGGTTCATGGAGATAGCGCGAACGGTCGGACGAATGCCGCGCCAGCGGTTGGCTCCCGCCTTCCCGATGACCTGGAGCGAGTACTCACCGTTGCCAACCTCACCAATCGTGGCCCGGCAATCGACGTGCACCTTGCGAACCTCACCGGATCGCAGGCGAACCTGAGCGTAAATCCCTTCGCGGGCCATCAGTTGCGCCGATGTGCCGGCAGAGCGCGCAAGCTGCGCCCCCTTGCCGGGCTGCAACTCGACCGCGTGGATGGTGGTTCCGACCGGAATGTTGCGAATCGGCAGCGTGTTGCCGACTTTGATCGCAGCTTCGGCGCCACTCACGATGGCGTCGCCGGCAGCAAGGCCCTTCGGGGCCAACACGTAACGGCGCTCGCCGTCGGTGTAGAGCACAAGCGCGATGAAGGCGTTGCGGTTCGGATCGTACTCGATGCGTTCCACTGACGCCGCTATGCCGTCCTTGTTGCGTCGGAAATCGACCAGACGATAGTGGTGTTTGTGGCCGCCGCCTTTGTGGCGCGTCGTGATGTGACCGTTGTTGTTTCGTCCCGAGCCACGCTTCTGGGGCAACAGCAGCGGGGCGTACGGATCACCCTTGTGCAAATCGGGATTGACCACCTTGACTTGCGAACGGCGCCCGGGCGACGTCGGTTTGACTTTGATCAGTGCCATGATGCGTTACGCCTCCCCGCCGAAGTTGATTTCCTGACCGGGCTTCAACGACACATAGGCGCGTCGACTGTCGCTGCGACGGCCCAGTGCGCGTCCGAAGCGCTTCACTTTGCCGGCGCGGTTGAGGATCTGCACGCTCTCGACCTGAACCTTGAACAGCAATTCCACGGCCGCCTTGATTTCTGGCTTGGTGGCATCCTGCAGGACCTCGAACACGACCTGCTCATTGTTTTCGGCGACAAATGTGCTCTTTTCGGAGATCACCGGTGCACGAAGCACCGTCATCAGACGGTTCGTATTCATTTGTACGACTCCTCGATCTTGGCAATAGCCGCCTTCGTGAGCACCACGCGGTCGAACGCGAGCAGACTGACCGGATCGACGTTGTGCGCCGCGATTACAGCGAGTTGCGGCAGGTTGCGTGACGCGAGAAAGAGGTTGTTGTCGACGGCGTCCATCACGATCAACGCGTCACTCAGCCCCATGCCCTTCAACGCACTGGCGACGAGTTTCGTCTTCGGCGCGTCGACCGCAAACGTCTCGACGACATGCAGGCGATCTTCCCGCACGAGTTGCGAAAATATGGTCGCCATACCCGCGCGATACATCTTGCGGTTGACCTTCTGCGTGAAGTTTTCGTCCGGCTTGTTCGGAAACGCGCGACCACCGCCGCGCCAGATCGGGCTCGACGTCATGCCGGCGCGCGCGTTACCCGTGCCTTTTTGCTTCCATGGCTTCTTGGTCGAGTGACGAACCTCGGCGCGCGTCTTCTGCGCGCGATCCGCACTGCGGCCATTCGCCTGGTACGCAACGACGAGTTGATGTACGAGCGCCTCGTTATATTCGCGACCGAACACGGCGTCCGACGCAGAGACGGTAGACGCGGACTTTCCGTTCGCGTCGATGACTTGCAATTCCATGCTCAACTCCTCACCGTCGGTTTGACGATGACGTGCCCGCCGGCAGCGCCCGGCACCGCACCCTTGATCATCAACAACCCGCGCGCCGAATCGACACGGACAACGGTCAATGCCTGCACGGTGCGCTGTTTGTTGCCGTACTGACCGGCCATGCGTTTACCGGGAAATACGCGCCCCGGGTCCTGCGCCATACCGATCGAGCCAGGCGCACGCGTGGTCACCGAGTTACCGTGCGACGCCCGGTTCGAACTGAAATTGTGACGCCGGATGACGCCGGTGAAACCGCGCCCCTTGGTCGTTCCCGTTACATCGACGACTTGCCCGACGGTGAACGCATCGGCGCCGATCGTGGCCCCGAGGCTCAGATCCGCCGCGTCGCTGCGAAACTCGCGGGTAATCGACCCCGCGGCGGTGCCTGCCTTCGCGAAATGGCCCGCTGCGGCCTTGTTGACGCGACTGGCCCGCTTGCTGCCAAACGTCAGCTGGACGCCCGCATAGCCGTCATGCTCGGCCGTCTTGATCTGCGACACGCGATTGTTGCTTACGTCGATGACGGTAACGGCTGTCGCTGAGCCGTCATCGTTGAAGACGCGCATCATGCCGACTTTGCGTCCGATGAGTCCTTGACTCATGGTGTACCTCTTCTTTCTTTCCGTTGCGGCCCGCATGCGCGAGCCGCTCGGCGCCGGTTGCAATTGACCGGCGACTTGGTTTGGCCTCGCGGCTATTGAACCTTGATCTCGACGTCGACGCCAGCGGGTAGATCCAGTTTCATCAACTGATCGACCGTTTTGTCGTTCGGATCGACGATATCCATCAGTCGCTGGTGAGTGCGGATTTCGAACTGGTCACGTGATGTCTTGTTAACGTGCGGTGAACGCAACACGTCGAAGCGTTCGATTCGCGTCGGCAACGGCACCGGTCCGCGAACGATGGCGCCAGAGCGCTTCGCCGTCTCGACGATTTCGGATGCCGATTGATCGATCAATTTGTAATCGAAGGCTTTCAGGCGAATGCGGATTTTCTGGTTTTGCACGGTGATGCCTACTGCCGTTACTTCAGGATTTTGGAGACGACGCCGGCGCCGACGGTGCGACCACCCTCACGGATGGCGAAGCGCAGCTTCTCTTCCATCGCGATCGGCGCAATCAGCGCCACCGTCATCTTCACGTTGTCGCCAGGCATCACCATCTCGGTGCCCGCCGGCAGCGTCACCGCTCCCGTCACGTCCGTCGTGCGGAAGTAGAACTGCGGCCGGTAGTTGTTGAAGAACGGCGTGTGACGGCCGCCTTCGTCCTTGCTCAGCACGTACACCTC
>JAFEDD010000021.1:70147-80152 GCA_018241765.1 Pseudomonadota bacterium
ACCTTGACGATGCCGCGCTCAACGCGCCCCGTCACCACGGTGCCTCGGCCCGAAATCGAGAAGACGTCTTCCACCGGCATCAGGAACGCTCCGTCCACCGCGCGCTCGGGCGTCGGGATGTAGCTGTCGAGCGCCTCCGCCAGACGGTCAATGCACGGCTCGCCCAGATCCGATTGGTCTCCCTCGAGCGCCAGCTTGGCGCTGCCCTTGACGATCGGGATGTCGTCGCCCGGGAAGTCGTACTTGCTGAGCAGTTCGCGAACTTCCATCTCAACCAGCTCGAGCAGCTCGGCGTCGTCCACCATGTCGCATTTGTTCAAAAAAACGATGATGTACGGCACGCCCACCTGACGCGACAGCAAAATGTGCTCGCGCGTCTGCGGCATCGGGCCGTCCGCCGCCGATACCACCAAAATCGCTCCGTCCATCTGCGCCGCACCCGTGATCATGTTCTTCACGTAGTCGGCGTGCCCCGGACAGTCCACGTGCGCGTAGTGACGCTTCTGCGTCTCGTACTCGACGTGCGAGGTGTTGATCGTGATGCCTCGCGCCTTCTCTTCCGGCGCGTTGTCAATCTGGTCGTAGCCCTTCGCTTCACCACCAAAACGACGCGCCAGCACCGTCGTGATCGCCGCCGTCAGCGTCGTCTTGCCGTGATCCACGTGACCAATCGTGCCCACGTTCACGTGCGGCTTCGTACGCTCAAACTTGCCTTTTGCCATGATCGCTACCCTTGTGAGGTGATTTCAAAGAATTGGTGCCCATGACGCGGATTGAACGCACGACCTCTCCCTTACCAAGGGAGTGCTCTACCACTGAGCTACATGGGCGGGTGTTTGGGGTCTTCGCGAGATTGCCACGAAGACCGCAAGCACCGAACCACGTTCGCTTCACGCTTGGCGCGCTGGAGCGGGTGAAGGGAATCGAACCCTCGTCATAAGCTTGGAAGGCTTCTGCTCTACCATTGAGCTACACCCGCGGGCTACGTCTACGTGTTCGAACTCACCAAGTTGTGTGTGCCACGCTGCGAAAACCCGCACAGACGCACTGGCGGAAAAGACGCGGTCCGCATGATGCAACCAGCGCACCCCGTTTCATCGGAATGCTGCGAGTTGGTGGAGAGGGCTGGATTCGAACCAGCGTACTCATAGAGGGCAGATTTACAGTCTGCTGCCATTAACCACTCGGCCACCTCTCCACGCGGAGGAACCAAGGATTATGCCGGAGATGGTGTGTGGCGTCAACCGCGAGCGCGCCCCGGGCGCTCGGCCGGCTGCCTTCCATGCGATCAGCTTTTTCATCAACCGAAGCCTGCAACGGGCTTGGCTGGCATTTATTCAAGATATCGACTTTCTGCATTTTCACGATGGAAGCCCGTTTTGGATGCGGTTTTTCGTGAAAAGCTGTTAACGCCGGATTGGTGCTGGGGAATCGCACGCGCAACGGTGACGCCACACCGAAACGGCTGCACCCACCCCGCGCAAGGATCGTGGCCACGTGTCAAGGCATGGCCGTTCGGACCGAGGGTGATGCGGCCGCATGGGGTTTGACCTTCTCGCTCTCTTCGAGATCAGAGCATCGCAGGCAAGGGAGACGCCATGGATTCGCCACGGTGAAGCGTCGACACGCACTCGGTGGCTGCCCCCTTGTGTTTGCTTTCGTTCGCGCTGGCAGGTTCGGGCCCATCGGGTGTTTCCGCTCCGCGTCGCCTCCTCCTGCAGCGCCGCAAGCGGCGTGAGTCGACGCTCAGCGCTTGCCGTAAAAGTGATCCAGATAGCCCTTGCGAAAGTTCTGGTGGCACGCGAGGCAGCTTCGTTGCACGTTGGCGAAGGCGTCGATGACGGCGTTCCCGTCCGCGCGAGCGGCGGCGTCGCCCATGACCAGCGCCGCGTCGTGGGATTGCACGTCGTGGTTGCGGAACTTGGCGGCATCGGCTCCGAGCCAGCTCAGGATGCGGACCTTCTCGGGGGGAGGCGGCTCGGGGTGCTTGGCAATCTTCGGCGCCAGCGCGGCGACGGCCGCCCAGTCTTCCTTGGCGATCGCGTCGACGACGCTTTGCAGGTCGCGTCCGAGCTGCTCCATGATCGAGCGCAACGCGAGCGGTTGTGCGGCGGGTGGGGTCTGCGATCGCGCCGTCGGCGCAAGGATGGCCAAAGATAGCAGCAGGGATGCCAGGGCAGCGAGTGGGGTGCGGGTGACGCTCATGTCGATCCTCCTTGTGTCGAGCGGGATTAGGGAGTACGTGGTGTGGCGCCGAGCGTCATTCGAACGCTCGACCTTCGCCGGTTTCCTCGTGCGTGATGCCATCGCGAATGTGATAGATGCGCTTGAAGGTGGGAATGATCTTCTCGTCATGGGTGACGACGATGACCGCCGTTTCGAAGCGCCGGGCCATATCGTTCAGGATGCGGATCACCGCCATCGCACGCACTGAGTCGAGCGGCGCGGTCGGCTCGTCGGCCAGGATCACCGGCGGCCGATTGACCAACCCGCGGGCGATGGCCACGCGCTGCTGTTCGCCGCCGGAGAGTTGTGATGGCATCGCGCCCGCGCGATGCTCGACGTCGAGCGCGCGCAGCAATTCTCTGGCCCGCTTCCGCGCTTCATCGTTGGCAACGCCGGCGAGCATCGGCAACAGCGCCACGTTGTCGGTGACATCGAGAAACGGAATCAGGTAGGGCGCCTGAAACACGAAACCGATGCGATCACGCCGCAGCGCACGCAGGTCGCGAACCCGCCAGCCGCCATCGAAGATCACGTCCTCCCCCAGCAGCATGCGCCCTGCGGTCGGGTCGATCACCGCCCCCAGACACTTCAGCAGCGTGCTCTTGCCTGACCCCGACGGGCCGATCAGTCCGACCACTTCGCCCGGCGCCACCTCCATGGTCACATCTTTCAGCGCGAGCACGGCGGTGTCACCGCTCCCATAGCGCTTGCTGAGTCGTTCGATGAGGATGCCGCGCCGTGCCATCTTCAGCCTCCGATCGCGTCCGCCGGGTCGACCCGCAGCGCCACGCGGATGGCCACCACGCTCGCCAGCAGGCAGATCGCCAGCACGGCGAAGAAGCCCGCGATCGAGTCCGATGGGACGAGCAGGACGTACTTCGGGAACATCGGGGCGGCGAAGGTTGCGGTGATCTTGCCGACGACGAAGCCGATGACGCCGAGAACCAGCGCTTGTTGCACGATCATGGCGGCAATGGTGCGATTGCGCGTGCCGATCAGCTTCAGCACGGCGATTTCCCGGATCTTGTCCATCGTGAGCGTGTAGATGATGAAGGCGACGATGGCCGCGCTGACGATGGCGAGGATGGCCAGAAACATCGCGATCTGGCGCGCCGAGGTGGCGATGAGCTTGCCGACCAGAATGTCTTCCATCTGCGCGCGGTCGTAGACCGTGAGGCGCTTCCAGCGCCGAATCGCCTCCGCCGTGTCAGGCGCCGGTGCGCCGGGTTGCAGACGCACCAGAAGCGCATTCACCGAGCGGCTGCTGGCCTGAGTGGCGAGCACGGCGTCGAGCAGGCCCGGCACCCCGGGACGATTGAACGCAGGATTGGCCTCGGTGCGCCGACGCTGCATCAGGATCGCTTCGTTGTCCTTCAGGAACTGCGCTTCCTGGGCGTCCTTCAACGGGATGAACACCATCGGATCGCCACTGGCCGATACCATGCGTCTTGTCAGGCCGACGACGCCGTAGCGGTTGCGGCGAATGGTGATTTCATCACCCAAACGGAACCCCGTGGCGATATCGGCAACCGCCTCGTAATGCCCTCTCGTGATCTGGCGCCCCGCAATGAGCTGCGGCGGCCAGCCGGGTTGACCGGGCCCGCCCGCCGTGACCCCGATGACCATGACGCGAACCTCGGCCCCCTCGCGTCGCGCCTGCATGGTGAGATACGTCACGTTGGTCACTTCGGCCACACCGGGGAGCGTGGCGACGTCTCGCCACAGATCGTCGGCGATGCTCGAGGCTTCGGCATACGGGCCGAGCGTGTCCTTCTGCACGACCCAGAGGTCGGCGCTGCTGTTGTCGAGCAGCACCCGGCCGTCGTCCACCATGCCGCGGTAGACGCCGGCCATCGTCAGCGTCACACCGATCAGCAAGCCCAGCCCGATGCCGGTGAAGATGAACTTGCCCCAGGCATGCAGGATGTCGCGGCCAGCGAGGCTGATCAATGCGTGACTCCCGCCAGTTGCTCACGGACCACGATGCGGCGGTTGGCGCTCAGAGTCGCGTCGCTGTAGAGCACCACCGTGTCGCCCACCGCGAGCCCCTCGTGCACCTGCACCCGCCCGCTCAGGTCGGCGCGACCGAAACGTACGGGGACGAACGCGAGCTTGCCATCCACCAGCCGCCAGACGCCACGCCGGCCGTCTACCGTGCGAATCGCGGCGTTGGGGATGATCGGTGCGGGCGCGAGCGGCGCGATCGCGACGCGGACTTCGACCAGTTCGCCCAACGGTGGGAGCGGCGTGGGCGGGGCGTCGAACGTGACCTTGGCCAGCGTCTCCTCGGTCACGACGTCGGCCCGCGGTTCGAGGCGTAGCACGTGACCAGCCAGCGGTTTCGCTTGCTGGGAGCGCAGTGTGATGACGGCCGGTCGTCCCGCGACCAGGCCGTCGGCGCTGATCTGATCGAAGCGCGCGTCGACCCAAACACTCGCCGGGTCGATCAGTTCGATGACGGATTGTCCGGCGACGACCGTGGTTCCGGGCTCGGCATCGCGGGACGCCACCAGTCCATCGACCGGAGCCACCAAGCGCAGGTTGCCGCGTTGCGCCCGCAAGGCGCCGAGTTCGGCACGCATGCGGCGGATATCTTCCTGACTGGCAGCGACACTGGCGTCGGCCACGGCCAGTTCCTGCCGCTTGCTCGCCAGCCCCTCGTCGCTGACGGCGTGCACGGCGCCCAGTCGCTCATAGCGCGCGGCCTGCGCCTGGGCGAAACTCTGACGGGCTTGCGCCTGACGTGCGGCTGCCTCGGCGCCCTGGATCGCGGCCTGTTGAGCGAGGAGACGGCTATCGAGGTCGACGGCGTCCATTTCGCCGAGCACCTGGCCGGCGCGCACCCTATCGCCGACATGCACGTCCAGCCGTTTCACACGTCCGGCGTACGTGGGGCCGATCTTGTAGGTTCGGCGCGCCTGCACGGTGCCAAGGCCGTAGAGCTCGGGGACGATTTCACCGCGTTCGACGCGCACCACCGTGACCGCCGTGGGCGCGAGCGGTCCGGAGCGCAACGCGACGTACACGAACAGGGCGAGCATCGGCACGAGTAGCGCCATCAGCGCCACGGTGCGCCGTGTCCGAGGCGCGAGCTTCATGACGGGTCGCTCCGGATGCCGCGTCGATAGATCGCAAACACGCGCGCGGCATCGCGCCTCATCGTGGCCGGATTCCCGCTCAGCAGCGATTGCATCACCAAGCCCTGAATCGTGCCGACGAAGAGCACGGCCGCGGCATCGGTGTCGATCGCCGCGTCCAGCTCGCCGCACGCGATGCCATCGACCAGGATGCGCTTCAGGCGTTCTCGGTAGCGCCGAATCAGCGTTTGCACCATCTGCTTCGGAATCGACGCGCGGTCGCGTTGAAGCTCGCCGAAGATCATTCGCGGCACGCCGGGGTGTTCGGCGACAAAGGCGATGTGGGCCATGAACATCGCTTCGAGCGCCCCCAAGGGTGAAGCCGCCCGTGCCGCCGCCGCATCGACGCGCGCGAGCAGACGTTCGCTGACCCATTCGATGACGGCCTGCACGATGGCGTCCTTGCTCGGGAAATGCCGAAACAGCGCTCCTTGCGTCAAACCCATGCGCTGCGCGATAGCTGCGGTAGTGATGTCGCTCGGGTTCTGCTCGGCCGCAAGCGCCACGACCGTCTCGACGGTCACGGCACGGCGTTCGTCGGCCGGTAAATGGCGAGGCAGTTCATTCATACGGACGATGAAAGTGAGTAATTTGTTACTATCTTACATCCAGCACCCTTGCCCTGCAAGCGCCTCGCGCCAATGCGCCGGAGGCGAACACGCTGCACCTCGTCGTTCCTCACACGCTCCGAGGATGCGTCCGCGCGGTGATTCGATTCGTTCGGCTGTTCGTCGGTTCGTGTTGCCGTGCCACGCGCCGCCGCCGTGCTCGCGCGGCACAAGGAGCACGGCATGCTGTGCGCCCAGCCGCACGAGCTCTGTGTGCTCGCCGACGCGCGCCCTCGCCGCAAGTGCACCCACGAATCGATGGCGCCGCGCGCCTTCGGATCGATGATGTCGGTATGCGCCACGAGTCCGCGCACGTCGCAAGCGTTATTGCAACGTTGGCAGGCTCGGTCCGGCGATGCGGCATCGAAAGGACAGGTGCGCTGCCTCATCGTGTTCACATCGATGCATGGCCGCCAATTTCCCATTGATGAGGGTATCCAACGCGCGGAAATACTGATGTCCGATCGCTGACACGCATTCAGTTCCGGCACTCAACACAACGCCTTTCGCCGCCTTGCCCCGAGTACCGCACGTTTTCGTCGCCGCTGAACTCCCATAGTGGTGGTGGCGGAGCACCGGGCTCGACGCGATCAGCTTGGATCAGCGGGAAGATCCAGGCGCAGGTCGTTTGGGAGCGAGCCGGCCGCTCAGCTTGAGGCCGTCGCGCATATTCAATGCAAGCAGTGAAAAGTTCACCGCGCCGGCCAGCAACTCCACGCCTTGCAGGGCATAGAACATGGCGTCGAAACGCCCCGCGTTGGCCCACGACGCCAGAACGAATGCGCTGGGCAGCAGTATCAGCAGGCCATTGGCCGCCACGATCTTCATTCTCTTCCCCTTGACGCCGACCAGGCGGCCGCCACGGCCCTTCGCGAGCGAAAAACCACTGCCGCCCGTGGCCGCCATCGACGGGATCAAGAGCCACATGCCGCTCAACACCGCGTTCTTGACGGCAGCGACACTTGCCGGATCCATGAAAAGCTCTGACACGAGGGTTGAGAGCCAGAACGTGGTGATGCAAAGGATCGCGACGGCTCCGAAGATGGCATGCAATTTCGATTTCATGGTTGGGCCTTTGAAAATGGGGAAACAGTCTGCAACTCGCGCAGCATGGATTCGAGTGTTCGGGCGGCGGTGTTGGCTTTGCTGACGGGGATCAGCGCCGCCAGTTCGGCAGCCTGCGCGGCCCAGAGGGCATCGGCCTTGCGGTACCGAGCCCAGCCTTCCGGCGTCAGGGCGTAGAACGGCGAACGCTGATTCGCTGGATTCGGCTGCGGTTTGACAAGCCCCTGTTCAGCCAACAGGTTGAGTTGTTTTTGTGCGCCCTGGCGCGTGACGCCCATTGCCCCGCCCACCTGGGGAGCCGTCAGTGGCGCATCGGCAAGGGCGATCGCACCCAGCACCTGCCACCGTGCACTGGTGAGTCCGAGCGGAGCGACCAGCTTGTCACCCCAGTGAAGCAATACGCCGTTCAGCCGAAACACCGCCAAGGTCAATTCGGTCACGGCGACAGCGTTGGGGGCAGGTGCAGAGGGAGATGAATTTCGTCGCTTCATGACAACCAGTTTCCATCAATGGCAACCGGTTGTCAACTAGCAGTCTTGTCCAACGAGGTATGAGCCTGAAACCAGGCGCGAGATGCCACTGAGGATTGAGTATGGAGGGCGCCCATCTCGCCATGGCAAGCCTTGGCCAGCGCCGCTGCCAACGCTTCGTTACCGGGAAGAGGCAGGATCGATCGTTTCATGGGTACTCGCGTGTCCTGGCGCGTAGAAGCGCCTGCCGATGGTGAGCGTGCCGTAGACCGGTACTTCCTTTTGTCCGTGGAACTCGCGGCTCCGGTGATAGCGCGCCAGGGCGATGCGCCATCGGCCGTGAACCATCGCAACGCCGTAAGTAACGTCAGCCACGAAGGGACGCTTGCCACGCGGTGGCTGGATCGAAATGTATTGCCATCGAGCGTGATGTCGTACAGGACGGCACGGGCAGGTTTGCAGCGAGTTTGGTTTCGAGGATCCGTCGCGCTTTGCGCGGGAGTTCCGAAAGCGATTCGGCATCCTGCCGTCAGCAATGCAACGCACGCAATGCCGGTAGCGTTGATGACAAAGTTCCAAGCGATTGGCGCTGCGAAAGCGCCACGGCCAGCGGTGCGTCCCCGACGCGAGCAGCGTGTGGGCACGTGCGGCGCGTGAATCACCCGCGGTTTTGGCTGACTCGGGCCATATTCGATCGCACTTCCACGACAATGCCGTTAGCGAGGATTTGCCTCGCTCTGCGCAGGCAACCGTCTCCGTGATGCCTGACGAAGTGCTCCGCCCAGCGCAAGCGCCGCCAGTCGCCGCGCCAGCGTTGGACCGGCGGGAAGCTCCATCGGCAGGCCGTCAAAGGCGCCGTCGATCAGCAAATTGCTTAGGCCGTGCGCCAGGCTCCAGCCGAGCAGCGCCACGTCGGGCCCTCGTTCGGCGTCAAGCCCCGTCGATGCCGCCAATAGCTGCGCAAACGCGCCGTCAGCCGCCGCTTTCAGCGTCGGGAACTCGTGCTTGCGCGCGAGCAGCGCGCCAAACATCAGCCGGAATTGCGCCGGATGCGTCCGAGCGCAATCGACGTAAGCCTCGCAGATCTGCAGCAGGCGCTCACGCGGATCGCTCTCGTCCGCGTGTGCTGCCATCGCCGCCGCGAGTCGTGCGAAGCCGCGCTCAGCCACCGCCGCGAGCATCTCGTCCAGGCTGGCGAAGTGATGGTACGGCGCCGCGTGCGACACACCGGCTGCCTTGGCCACATCGCGCAGCGTGATGCCAGCCGCCCCATGCCGCGCCAATACCCCATCCGCCGCCGCCAGCAGCGTCTCGCGCAGATTGCCATGGTGGTAGGGCTTGGGTTCCGATGCGGGGACGGTCGCGGCGGCGCGCTTGCGCGGAGCCGCAGCATCCACTTTGACCGGCGTTTTGCGTGATCTTGGGGCGGTTTTGCGCGCCGTCGCACCTGCTTTCAGGGGGCTCATGACCGTAATCTTGACACGAGAAGGATTGCAATGAAAAATGTGGCAAATCTTTCGCCTGTAAAGATTATCCATGAAAGGTCGCCCCATGCTCGCCTCCACACTCGTTGCAACCAGCGCCGGTATCGTCCTGCTGTTTGGCAGCATCCACCTGCTCTTCACCCTGCACGGAAACAAACTGCATCCGCGCGATCCGGCCGTGATGGCAGCGATGCAGCGAACCCACCCGGTCCTCACCCGACAGACCACCATGTGGCGAGCGAACCACGGTTTCAATGTCACTCACAGCATCGGGCTGATGCTGTTCGGGCTGGTTTATGGCTATCTGGCATTGCTGCAGCCGATGCTGCTGTGGCGGTCGGAGTTCCTGCAGGGGCTTGGGCTGGTCACGCTGGTGGTCTATCTGGTGGTGGCTCGACTTTGCTTCTTCTCGCTGCCCGTTCGCGGAGTTACCCTGGCAACGCTGCTTTACGCGGCCGGTGTTGCCCTCAGCCTGCGCGCCTGACCTGGCACGCAATTGCCATCAACCTGATGGGAGAAGGCGCATGTCCCGACGCAACCTGCAACGAGTCACCGCACTGCTGGGGCTTGTGCCTGTCACCACCGGACTGCTCACGATGATGGGCGTGGACGATCCGCTCTACGCCGCAACGCACCTGCCGCGCGACGGCACGCTCGACAGCAACCTGCGCTTCTTCGGCGGCATCTGGCTGGGGCTTGGGCTCTGTGTACTGTGGATGCTGCCGCGCATCGAGCGCGAAACGGCACTGTTCCGGGCCTTGTGGCTCATGATATTTCTCGGCGGCATCGGGCGCGTGATTTCCCTGATCGCAGTCGGCGCGCCGCACGCGCCCTTCGTCGCCCTGATCGCGCTCGAACTCATCGGGCCGCCACTCTGTGTCTGGTGGCAGCGGCGCGTTGCACAAACGTGCGAAGGTGATCGCATCGCTCGCAGAGGCGATCTACTCCGATGTGCGAGGGTGGCCCGATGATGACAAGTTGAAAGGCGCAGTGCGTTGGCAGACTCGCTAAATCA
>JAFEDD010000022.1 GCA_018241765.1 Pseudomonadota bacterium
AGGTGCAGCCGCTGCCGGCCATCGAAGGGCAGGCGGGCGCCTCCGTGCAATGGCAGGCTTCACTCGGAAGCAAGCAAGGCAGCGCGCTCATTCCAGCCGTTTTCAATGGCCGCGTGTACGCCGCCCACCCCAGCGGCGCGCTCGTCGTGCTCGATGAGAAGACGGGCGCCGTTCAGGGACGCTGGCAGGCTCCCGCCGGCAAGGGGGCGCTGTCGGGCGGCGTGGCTGCGGGCGGCGACCTCGTCGTCGTCGGCACCGACAAGGCCGAGCTGATCGCCTTTGACCCGAACGGCACGGTGCGCTGGAGCGCACGCGCGAGCAGCGAACTGGTGTCGCCCGCCGCGATCTTCGACGATGCGGTACTGGTGCTCGGCGGCGACGGCGGCATCAGCGCCTTCGACCCGAAAACCGGCAACCGCAAGTGGGTGATTCAGCGCGCACTGCCTCCGCTCACGGTTCGTTCCAGCTCGATCCCGATCGCCGTGCGTGGCGCCGCTTTCGTCGGGACCGCGCAGGGCAAGCTCTTGGCCATCGACCCGAGCAACGGGAACATCGGTTGGGAATCCACGGTGGCGGCGCCGAAAGGAACCTCGGAACTCGAACGCCTGGTCGACGTGACGGGCCGGCCGGTGGTCGATGCCGAACGCGTCTGCGCTTCGGCCTATCAGGGGCGCGTCGCCTGTTTCGACCTGATTCGCGGCACGCTGTTGTGGTCGCGCGACGTCAGCGCGCTGACCGGGCCGCAACTCGACGCCCGCCACGTCTACATCGTCGACGACAAGGGTATCGCCCAGGCGTTCGACAAGAGCACCGGCGGCACCGTTTGGAAACGCGATGCGCTCGCCGGACGCCGCGCCACGGGCAGCGTGCTGATCGGCGGCTACTTCGCCATCCAGGACGCCGATGGCGTGCTGCATTTGCTCGACACGGCGAGCGGCAAGATTGCGGGCCGGGCGCTGGGTGACGCGTTTGCGGCCAACGTCGAGCCGGTCGCCGCGGGCGACGGCGCGCTGATCCAGACCCGCAGCGGTCAGGTGGTTTCGGTGTCCGCGCGCTGACGGCGCGTCGACCCGTCCTGCCGTCCGCACGGTGCGCCAGTCATGTTGCCGACCGTCGCCCTCGTCGGCCGTCCGAATGTCGGCAAGAGCACGCTGTTCAACCGGCTGACGCGCTCGCGCGCGGCGCTGGTTGCCGACTTCCCCGGCCTCACGCGCGACCGCCAGTACGGGCGCGGGCAGATCGGCGAGCATCGCTTCGTCGTCATCGATACCGGAGGCTTCGAGCCGGTCGCCAAGGACGGCATCCTCAAAGAGATGGCGCGGCAGACGCTGCAGGCACTCGACGAGGCCGACATCGTGGTGTTTCTGGTCGACGGGCGCAGCGGTGTCACGCCGCAGGATGCGCGCATCGCCGACTTGCTGCGCCGTCGCGGCCGCCCGGTGTATCTCGCCGTCAACAAGGCGGAGGGCATGCAGGCGGCGCGTGTCACGGCCGAGTTTCATGAACTGGGCATCGGCGAGCCCTACGCCATTTCCGCAGCCCACGGCGATCGCGTCGTCGCGCTGCTTGAAATGGCGCTCGACGAGTTGCCGCGCGACGGCGCCGAGGCCACGCCCGAACCCCAAGCCGGCGACACCACCGATCCGGGCGCGACCGCCGCCGACACGAAGACGCCGCCGGACGCACCCGAGGCGACCGCGAGCGCCGCGCCTGCGCGCCCGAAAATCGCCGTCGTCGGCCACCCGAACGTCGGCAAGAGCACGCTGGTCAACGCCCTGCTCGGCGAGGAACGCGTCATCGCGTTCGACCAACCCGGCACCACGCGAGACTCGATCTACCTCGACTTCACTTATCGTGGCCGCGACTACACGCTGATCGACACCGCTGGCGTGCGCAAGCGCGGCCGCGTGACCGAGGCGATCGAGAAATTCTCCGTGCTGAAGACCTTGCAGGCCATCGAGGACGCCAACGTCGTCCTTTTCATGGTGGACGCGACGCTCGGCGTCAGCGACCACGATGTGCAGCTCGCCTCGTTCATTCAGGATGCCGGTCGCGCCCTCGTCATCGGCGTCAACAAGTGGGATGCGGCCGACGCCGATGCCCGCCGCAAGGTTCGCGACGAATGCGAGCGCAAGCTGTACTTCGTCGATTACGCCGAAACGCTGACGGTGTCGGCGAAGTCGCGCCAGGGGCTCGACAAGCTGATGGCGGCCGCCGCCCGCGCGCAGCGCTCGGCGTTCGCCAAGCTCTCGACCCCCAAGCTCACGCGCGCGCTGCAAGACGCGGTCAGCAAACAGCAACCGCCGCGCGCGGGCGTCGTGCGACCGAAGCTTCGCTACGCGCACCAGGGCGGAATGAATCCACCGGTCGTCGTGATCCACGGCAGCGCGCTCGATCGCATCGGCGACACGTACCGGCGCTACCTCGAACGCTTTTTCAACAGCGCCTTCGAACTGCGCGGCACGCCGGTGCGGCTCGAACTGCGCTCGGGGCATAATCCTTACGCCGACGGTGCAAAGTCACGAACGCGGCCGCGCTGAACGCCATCGCGTCGCGGCGGCGACTTGAACTTGCCGCCGGCGGCACCATCTCAATGCTTGCGTGCGCCAACCCGGTGCTCGCACCGAGGCCAGGCGCGACCCGCCTCGTCATTCGGACGCATCATTCCACCCTGACGGAGAACAAGAAGTGAGCAACAAAGGGCAATCCCTACAAGACCCGTTCCTGAACACGCTGCGCAAGGAGCATGTCCAGGTGTCCATCTATCTGGTCAACGGCATCAAGCTGCAAGGGCAGATCGAATCGTTCGATCAATACGTGGTACTGCTGAAGAACACCGTCACGCAGATGGTCTACAAGCACGCGATTTCGACCATCGTCCCGGCGCGCGCCGTCAGCATTCCGCACGGAGACGAAAGCTCTGAGTAGGTTCGACCGCCGCGCCACGGGAGGCGCCCATGTTTGATCGTCACGCCGGCAATGACCGGGCCGCGCTGGTGCAGCTTGCGTTCG
This sequence comes from Pseudomonadota bacterium, assembly GCA_018241765.1. Taxonomy (GTDB): domain Bacteria; phylum Pseudomonadota; class Gammaproteobacteria; order Burkholderiales; family Casimicrobiaceae; genus Casimicrobium. The sequence goes on from JAFEDD010000022.1 coordinate 3,013, forward strand.
GCAAGAGCCATGTCGGCGACGACCTCGATGAACTGCGTTCGCTGGCCGACACCGCCGGCGCGCAGTGCGTCGGCGTGGTCACCGGGCATCGCGACAAGCCCGACGCGGCGCTCTTCGCCGGGCGCGGCAAGGTCGGCGAGATTGCCGACGTCTGCGCCCAGCACGAAGCGCAACTCGTCATCTTCAACCACGCGCTGTCGGGCGTGCAGGAGCGCAATCTCGAGCGCGAACTGTCCTGCCGCGTCATCGACCGTCGCACGCTGATCCTCGACATCTTCGCGCAGCGCGCGCGCAGCGCCGAAGGCAAGCTCGCAGTCGAACTCGCGCAACTCGAACATCTGTCGACGCGGCTCGTGCGCGGCTGGTCCCACCTCGAACGCCAGCGTGGTGGCATCGGCCTGCGCGGCCCCGGCGAAAAGCAGCTCGAACTGGATCGTCGGCTGATTGCGGGCAAGATCCGCGCGCTGCGGGAGCGGCTGGAGCGCGTCGAGCGCCAGCGTCGCACGCAGCGACGCCAGCGCGAGCGCTCGCAGACGCGCTCGATTGCCATCGTCGGCTATACCAACGCCGGCAAGAGCACGCTGTTCAACCGCCTGACGGCAGCCGGCACCTACGCGGCCGACCAATTGTTCGCCACCCTCGACACCACCGTGCGCCGCCTGTTCGTCGCCGATGCGCAGCCGCTGGTGGTTTCCGATACCGTCGGCTTCATCCGCTCGCTGCCCCACGAATTGGTGGCGGCGTTCAAGGCAACGCTGCTGGAAGCGGTCGAGGCCGATCTGCTGCTGCACGTCGTCGACGGCGCCAGCGATCAGCGCGAGGCGCAGATCGAAGCGGTGAACGACGTGTTGGCCGAGATCGGTGCCGGGCAAATTCCGCAGCTGATCGTGGTCAACAAGTGCGACCTGCTCGGCCTTGGCCACGACGCCGGACGCATCGAGCTCGATCCACTCGGCCTGCCGGCGCGCGTGTTCGTCTCGGCGCGCACTGGCGAGGGTATCGACGCGCTGCGGCGCGCCTTGCAAGCCCACTTTCCGCGCCAACATGGCGTACAGGCGTGGGCGAGCGACGAGCACGACCCTGCACCATCTTCCCAACCGACCCCGAAAGCCGCGTAGCGACGCGACCCAGTCATGACCGCAATCCCACGTCCCGCCCCCCGAACGCGCTGGCAACGACTGCTCGACCGCATCAAGCTGTCGCTGAACGATCCGCAGTGGGGGCGCAAGCCTGGCAGCGCAGATGCCGGCAACGAAGGCGACTCGCGCGGCGAGCCCCGCTCGGGCAACGAGCCACCGCCAACGCCGCCGCCGCCGCCGCCGTCGGGTGGTGGGCGCGGCAACAAGCCCGAAGGGCCGCCCGACCTCGACGAACTGATGAAAAAAGTGAACGACCGTGTCGGCGAAATCTTCGGCCGCAAGGGTGGTGGCAAACGTGGAGGCGGCAGCGGCAATGGCGGCGCGGGTTTCCCGCCGGTGAGTCCGCGCTTCGCGCTCGGCACGCTGATCGTGCTGGTGATGATCGGCGTGCTGCTGTGGCTGGCCACCGGCTTCTACATCGTCGACGAAGGCAAGCGTGGCATCGTGCAGCGCTTCGGGCAGTACGTCGACACGACCGGCCCCGGCCCGCGTTGGCACATGCCGTGGCCCATCGAATCACGCACCATCATCAACCTGAACCAGGTGCGTTCGGTCGAAATCGGTTTTCGCGGCAACAGCAAGACACGTGACGCCCGTCAATCGCAGATGCTGACCGAGGATCTGAACATCATCGACATCGCCTTCGCCGTGCAATACACGCTGTCCGACGCCAAGGCCTATCTCTTCAACAACCGCAAGCCGGACGATGCCGTCGTGCAAACCGCCGAGACGGCGATGCGCGAAGTCGTCGGCAAGCGCAAGATGGATTTCCTGCTCAATCAGGGGCGCGAGGAATTCGCCGGCGCGACCCAGAAGCTGATGCAGCAACTGCTCGATCGCTACGGCGCCGGCATCACCATCAGCAAGCTGAACCTGCAGGCCGTCGCCGCACCGGAGCCCGTCATCGATGCGTTCCAGGACGTCGTGAAGGCGCAGCAGGACCGCGACCGCCAAGTCAATGAGGGTCAGGCCTATGCCAACCGTGTGGTGCCGGAAGCGCGCGGTCGCGCCTCGCGGCTGACGGAGGAGGCCGCCGGTTACGAACAGAGCGTGGTGGCGCGGGCGCAAGGCGACGCCGCACGCTTCAACGCGGTGGTCAGCGAATACCAGAAGGCGCCGGCCGTCACCCGCGAGCGGCTCTACCTCGACATGATGCAGTCGGTGCTGGGCAGCACGAGCAAGGTGCTGGTGGACCAGAAGCAGGGGCAAAGCCTGCTCTATCTGCCGCTCGACAAATTGATGGAGGGCACGCGCGCTGCCGCGGGCAGCAGCGGCGTGCTGGCGACGCCATCGGCTGGCGACGGTGCACGCGCCGCCGCGACGCCACCCGCCGATGCCGCCACGGCGGCCGAGCCACCCGCCGCGCGCAGCAGCAGCCGCGACAGCACACGCGGCGGCCGCGAATCCCGCAACTGACCGGAAGGCGCCACCATGAACAAGATCGCTCCCATCGTCACAGCCTTTCTGGTTGCCCTCTTCCTGCTTTCACAATCGGTGTTCACCGTCGACGAACGCGAGTTCGCGATGGTGCGCCAACTGGGCGAAGTGGTCGCCATCAAGGATGCCCCTGGCCTCAACTTCAAGCTGCCGTTCATCCAGACGGTCACCAAGTTCAGCAAGCAGATCCTGACGCTCGACAGCCCCGAGGCCGAGCGCTTCAACACCAAGGAGAACCAGCCCGTGCAGGTCGACTCCTACGTCAAATGGCAGGTGGCCGATCCGCGCGAATTCTACCGCACCGTGAGCGGCGACGAAAAGCAGGCCGAGCGCCGCATCGGGCAGACCGTCACCTCGCTCTTGCGCGAGGAATTCGGCCGTCGACTGTTGCAGGAAGTGATCTCGGGTGACCGCGAGAAAATCATGTCGAACGTACGGCAGGCCGCCGAGAACGACGCGAGGAAGATCGGCGTCAGCATCGTCGACGTTCGCCTGAAGCGCATCGATTTCGACGACTCGGTGTCGACCCGTGTATTCGACCGCATGCGCTCCGAGCGGCAGCGCGTGGCCGCCGAACTGCGCTCGAACGGCGGCGCCGAGAGCGAACGCATCAAGGCGGACGCCGAACGCCAGGCGCAGGTCATTCTCGCCGAGGCCTACAAAAAGGCGCAGGAGTCCCAAGGCGCGGGCGACGCGAAGGCGGCCGCCATCTACAGCGCGGCCTACGGCAAGGATGCCGACTTCTACGCGTTCTACCGCAGCCTGGAGGCGTACAAGGCCAGCTTCAAGAACAAGAGCGACGTCATGGTGCTCGACCCGAGCGCCGACTTCTTCCGCTTCTTCAAGCAGGGCGCCAAGAGCAAGTAGCGCCATCGCGCACCGCCGGCTGTGGATCTGTTCGCCGCCCTTTGCCTGGTGCTCGTGATCGAGGGGCTGCTGCCCTTCCTGTCACCCCGCAACTGGCGAGAGACGATGCTGCGCCTTGCACGCTTCAGCGACGGACAACTGCGCACCGTCGGCCTGATCGCCATCGTGCTCGGTCTGCTCGGCTACTGGCTCGCGGTCGCGCTCGGTAGCTGAAACGGCGAAGCCCGCACGCGCCTCCGGCGCCAACAGCTTTTCGCGCAAATGACGTCCACAACGGGCTTGCAGCGTTGTTTCGTCGAATGTCGATATTGCACGATTTTCGGCGCCAAGCCCGTTATGGATGCGGCTTGCAGCGAAAAGCTGTTGCCAAGGAATTAACGTACCAGCGAAGGCACGTGCGCTTCGCTCATGTATTCCGCGCTCTGCATTTCGGTGAGGCGCGACGTGGTGCGCGCGAATTCCGTGAGCACCCGGCGCGTGTCGCTGTCACCGCCCGCCGCGTCGGCATCGACGCGGGCGATGTCGGCCAGCGGTGCGGCAGCGCTCAGGATCAATTTCACGCGCTGGTCGTAGAGCACATCGATCAACAACGTGAACCGGCGGATCACGCTGCCGCTCCGGCTCGCCAGCAGCGGCACGTTGGAGACGATCAGCGTGTGGTAGGCGTGCGCCAGTTCGAGGTAATCGTTCTGTGAACGCGGCGTTTCACACAGTGCCGCGAAGTCGAACCAGATGATGCCCTCGGCGCGGCGACGAATGGGAATGTCTCGCCCGTAGAGCGTGATCGTGCGATCGGGGAACGGCCGCGACGTCGCGAGCCGTGCGAAGGTCGCCGCAAGCTTCTGATCGGTGGCAGGACCGAGCGGCGAGTGGTAGACGTGGTCCTGCTCCAGCGTCCGCCGACGGTAATCGACGCCGCTGTCGACTTCGAGCACGTCCATGCGCTCCTCGATCAGTGCGATGGTCGGCAGGAAGTTCTGCCGTTGCAACCCCTCGGGATAGAGCTGCGCCGGTGCGTAGTTCGACGTCATCACGAACACGATGCCACGATCGAAGCAGTTGGCGAGCAGCCGCCCGAGAATCATCGCGTCGGCAATGTCGCTGACGTGAAACTCATCGAAGCAGATCAGGCGGTAGCGCCGCGCCAGCCCCTCGGCGACGACGACCAGGGGATCGGCCTCGTGCTTGAGCTCACGCAGTTCCTCGTGCACATTGCGCATGAACGCATGGAAGTGGATGCGCACCTTGCGCCGGATGCGCAGGCCGCTGTAGAACGCATCCATCAGGAAGCTCTTGCCGCGTCCGACGCCGCCGTGGAAATAGACGCCACGCGGCACTTCCGGCGGCGAAAAGATGCGGCCGAACAAGGACGCGCGCTTTTGCCGGAACGCGTTCAATTCATCGTTGAGGCGCGACAGCCGCTGCGCCGCACGCTGTTGCGCGGCGTCGAGCGTGATGCCGCGTTCGGCACAGAGTTTGTCGAGGGCTTGCAGCATCGAAGCTGATCGTCGCATTCGTCCCGGCTGACAGCGGGAAACGACGTCAGAAATTCAGCGTTCGCTTGTCCACCGCCAGCGCGGCCTCCTTCGTCGCCTCGGACAGCGTCGGATGCGCGTGGCAAATGCGCGCAATGTCCTCGCTGGACGCACCGAACTCCATCGCCATCACGCCTTCGGCGATCAGTTCGGAGGCCATCGGCCCGATCACGTGCATGCCGAGCACGCGATCGGTCTTCGCATCGGCGAGAATCTTCACGAAACCCTCGGTATTGCCCAAGGCACGCGCCCGCCCGTTGGCGAGAAACGGAAAGCTGCCCGCCTTGTATGCGACACCCGCCGCCTTCAATTGCTGCTCGGTCTGGCCGACCCAGGCAATCTCCGGCGAGGTGTAGATCACCCACGGAATGCAGTTGAAATCGACGTGCGGGTGCTGCCCGGCCATGCGCTCGGCCACCGCGACGCCCTCTTCCTCCGCTTTGTGCGCGAGCATCGGGCCGCGCACCACGTCGCCCACCGCCCACACGTTCGCCGCACTCGTCCTGCAATCGTCATCGACCACGATGAAACCGCGTGGATCGAGCTTCACGCCCGCCGCCTCCGCATTCAGACCGGTGGTGTTCGGCACGCGGCCGATGGAGACGATCAGCTTGTCGAAGGTGGCGCTCTCCGCCTTGCCATCGGCCGTCGTGAACGCCACCGTGACCGCGTTCTTTCCCGTCTTGACGGCACCGACCTTGACGCCGAGATGAATGGCGAGCCCCTGCTTCTTGAAGAGCTTGGCCGCCTCCTTCGCCACCTGCTCATCCACGGCGCCGAGGAAGTTCGGCAACCCTTCGAGCACCGTCACCTCTGCGCCCAGGCGACGCCACACCGAGCCCATCTCGAGCCCGATCACGCCGGCACCGATGACGCCGAGCGTCTTCGGCGTCTCGCCGATGGCGAGCGCGCCCTCGTTCGACAACACCAGTTTTTCGTCGAAAGCCACGCCGGGCAGCGCGCGCGCGTTCGACCCCGTGGCGATGATGACGTGCTTCGCGGCCACCGTGGCCGTCGTCGGGCCACTGATGGCGATTTCATGGACGCCATCCTTCGCCGCGCCAGCGAACGCACCGCGACCATGGAAGAACGTGACCTTGTTCTTCTTGAAGAGGTAGAGGATGCCGTCGTTGTTCTGCTTCACCACGGCGTCCTTGCGGGCGATCATCTTCGCCACGTCCATCGATGCTCCCTTGACGGTGATGCCGTGATCGCCGAAGTGGTGCAAGGCATGGTCATAGTGCTCGGAGGACTGCAACAACGCCTTCGACGGAATGCAGCCCACGTTGGTGCAGGTGCCACCCGGCGCCGGGCCACCCTTGGCGTTTTTCCACTCGTCGATGCAGGCCGTCCTGAAGCCGAGTTGTGCAGCACGAATCGCCGCCACATAGCCCCCGGGGCCGCCACCAATCACCACTACGTCAAATTGATCCATGTTCTTTTCCATTCACCGAGCACGGTGCGTCACGCGTCATTTGCAGAACGGGCGACGGCTTAGAGATCCAGCAGCATCCGCGCCGGATCCTCGAGCGCTTCTTTCATCGCCACCAGCGAAAGCACGGCTTCGCGGCCGTCGATGATGCGATGGTCGTAACTCAGCGCGAGGTAGTTCATCGGGCGAATGACGATCTGGCCGTTTTCCACGACGGCGCGGTCTTTCGTGGCGTGGACGCCGAGGATCGCGCTTTGCGGCGGGTTGATGATCGGCGTCGAGAGCATCGAGCCGAAGGTGCCGCCATTGGAGATCGTGAACGTGCCGCCGGTCAGCTCTTCGATGCCGAGCTTGCCTTCACCGGCGCGCTTGCCGAAGTCGGCGATCTGCTTTTCGACTTCCGCGATCGACAGTTGGTCGCAATCGCGCAGGATCGGCACGACGAGGCCGCGTGGTGAGCCGACGGCTATGCCGATATCGTAGTAGCCGTGATAGACGATGTCGTTGCCGTCGACCGAGGCGTTGACGATCGGATATTTTTTCAGCGCATGCACGGCCGCCTTGACGAAGAAGCTCATGAATCCGAGCTTCACGCCGTGCGCCTTCTCGAAGCGGTCCTTGTAGAGGTTGCGCAGGTCGATCACCGGTTTCATGTTGACCTCGTTGAACGTGGTCAGGATGGCAGCGGTGGATTGCGACTGCACCAGCCGCTCGGCGACGCGCGCACGCAGGCGAGTCATCGCCACGCGCTGCTCGGGCCGGTTGCCGAGCGGCACATTGGCGGCAGACGCGGGCGTGACCGCACTCGCCGCGACCGGTGCCGCTGCGGGCGTGCCAGCGGCCTTTGCCTCGACCGCCGCGATCACGTCACCCTTGGTGATGCGATCGCCACGGCCGGTACCCTGCACACTCGCGGGGTCGATGCCGGTGTCGGCGAGCATCTTCTTCGCGGCCGGCAGCGCGCCGGGCGCCGCTTGTGGCGCGGGTGCTGCCGCGACCGGTGCGACCGGTTGCGCCGGCGCCGCGGCCGCTGGCGCGCCGCTGGCGGCGGCCGCCTTCGCTTCGGTGTCGATGACGCCAAGCACGACGCCCGAGGTCACCGTGGTGCCGGCCGAAACCTTGATTTCGACCAGCACGCCGTCGCTCTGCGCGGGCGTTTCGAGCACCACCTTGTCGGTCTCGATGTCACACAGGTTCTGGTCACGTTTGACGGCGTCGCCCGGCTTCGCGTGCCACGCGGCGAGTGTTCCTTCGGGTGTGCCTTCGGCGAGTTGCGGGACTTTGACTTCAATCAGCATGGCGGATCTCTTGCAGGGTGGGCACCGCGTGCCCACGGGTTCGGTTCGTTGGGGATGGGCACACGGTACCCACACTACGGGTCTTGGCTCTGGACTTCAACTGTCGCAAAGCGCGTTCGTCCTTGGTCATTGGTCCGGACGATTCAAAGATGGGTCAGCATCTGCCCGGTTCCGAGCTTTGCGCTGAATGCGCTCTCGACCAGTTCCTTTTGCTGTTCCGTGTGCTTGGACAGGTAACCGACCGCCGGAGAGGCGCTGACCTCGCGCCCTGCGTAGAGCAGCACCTGCTCGGGCTTGACGTCGGCCCGGAAGTACGCCATCAATCGATACCACGCGCCCTGATTCTGCGGCTCTTCCTGACACCAGACGACCTCGTGCGCGTTCGGGAACTTCTTGAGTTGCGCCTTGAAGTCGTCGTGCGGGAACGGATACTGCTGTTCGAGCCGGATGATGGCCACGTCCTTGATGTCGCGCTCGCGGCGATACGCGGCCAGTTCGTAGTAGACCTTGCCCGAGCAGACGATGACGCGCCGCACGTTCTTGGCGACGATCTTGTCGACCTCGCCGATCACCGATTGGAAGGTGCCGCTCGCGAGTTCCTCGAGCGTGCTGACCGCTTCCTTGTGGCGAAGCAGCGACTTCGGCGACATGACGATCAGCGGTCGCCGCCAGTCGCGATGCATCTGCCGACGCAGCATGTGATAGCACTGCGCGGGCGTCGAGGGCACGACGACCTGCATGTTGTGCTCGGCGCACAGTTGCAGGAAGCGCTCGGGCCGCGCCGAGGAGTGCTCCGGGCCCTGCCCCTCGTACCCATGCGGCAAGAGCAGCGTGAGGCCGCAGACGCGCCCCCATTTCACTTCGCCCGAGCTGATGAACTGGTCGATGACGACCTGCGCGCCGTTCGCGAAGTCGCCGAACTGCGCTTCCCAGATCACGAGCTGATTCGGCTCGGAGGTGGAGTAGCCGTACTCGAATCCGAGCACCGCCTCTTCCGACAGGATGGAGTCGATGACGGTGAATTCGCCCTGCTTGGGTGCGATGTGCTGCAACGGAATGTGAATGCCGCTGTCCCACTTTTCGCGGTTCTGGTCATGAAAGACGGCATGCCGGTGCGAGAACGTGCCACGACCGCAATCTTCGCCGGACAGGCGCACGCCGATGCCTTCGTTGACCAGCGTGGCGTACGCGAGGTTCTCGGCCATGCCCCAGTCGATCGGGTGCTTGCCTTCACCCATCGCGCGGCGATCGGCAACGATTTTCTCGACGCGCGAATGCAGCACGAAGCCCTCGGGCATCGTGGTGAGCTTGCGCGCCAGTTCCTTCAGAGTCTTCAGCGGCACGGTGGTGTCGGCGGCGTCGCTCCACGCCCGATCGACGAAGCGCGCCCAATCCTGCTGAAACGGGGCGACATAGTTGGACAGCACCGTCTTGTTGGTGTGCTGACCGCGATCGAGGGCATCGCGGAACGCCGTGCTCAAACGATCGCCCTCGCCAGCGGGCACAACCCCATCGCGTTCGAGACGGTCCGCATAGAGCTTGCGCGTGCCGGGGTGCTGATGAATCTTCTTGTACATCAACGGCTGCGTCATCATCGGCTCATCCTGTTCGTTGTGGCCGAGGCGACGGAAGCAAACCAGGTCGATGAATACGTCCTTGTGGAAGATCATGCGGTAGTCGAGCGCGAGTTCGGTCACCAGCAAGCAGGTTTCCGGATCATCGGCATTGACGTGGAAGATCGGGCATTCGGCCATCTTGGCGATGTCGGTGCAATAGAGCGTCGAGCGGTAGTCGCGCGGGTCGCTCGTGGTGAAACCGATCTGGTTGTTGATGACCACGTGCACGGTACCGCCGGTGCCGTAGTGGCGCGTCTGCGACAGCGCGAGCGTCTCCTGCACCACGCCCTGGCCGGCGACGGCAGCGTCGCCGTGCAGCAGGATGCCCAGCACCTGGCGGCCTGATTTGTCGCCCCGGCGGTTCTGGCGGGCACGCACCGAGCCGGTGACGACGGGGTTGACGATCTCGAGGTGCGAGGGGTTGAACGCGAGCGTGATGTGCATCGGGCCGCCCGGCGTCGTGATGTCGCTGGAAAAGCCCTTGTGATATTTGACGTCGCCCGCCGACAGATGCGTGTCGTACTTGCCCTCGAACTCGTCGAACAGATCCTTGGGCATTTTGCCGAACGTGTTGACCAGCACACCGAGCCGCCCGCGGTGCGCCATGCCGATCACCGCCTCCTGCACGCCGGCGGCGCCGGCCTTTTGGAGCAGATGGTCGAGCAGCGGAATCAAGGTGTCGCCGCCTTCGCCCGAGAACCGCTTCTGCCCCATGTACTTCGTATGCAGGTAGCGCTCCAGCCCTTCCGCCGCGGTGAGCCGTTCGAGGATGTGGCGCTTCTCGTCGTTGTTCCAGGCGGGTTTCAGGCGCGTCGTCTCGATGCGCTGACGCAGCCATTCACGCTCGTCCTCGTTGGTAAGGTACATGTACTCGACCGCCACCGTGCGGCAGTAGGTTTCGCGAAGCGCGGCGATGATGTCCTTGAGTTTGCCGCGCGGCTGGCCGCTGATGAGCAACAGGCCGGTGGCGAACTCCGTCTCCATGTCGCTGTCGGCAAGGCCGTAGTGCTTGGGGTCGAGCTCCTTGATCGCCGGTACGTCCTGCCGCTTCAAGGGGTCGATGTCGGCAATGCGCCCACCGACCGAGCGATAGGCGTGGATGAGCTTCATGACACCGAGCTGCTTGTCCATCAGCGTCGCGTCGATGCTCGCGGTCGCCGCCTTGCGCGTCTTCGCCATCGCGGCGAAGGCGTCGATGACGGGCTGATGGGCAACGTCCTGCGCACCCTCGCGCAGGCTATCGAAGTATTCGCGCCACTTCGGTGCAACCGAGGTCGGATCGGCGAGGTACTGGTCGTACTGCTCCTCGATGTAGGGCATGTTGCCGCCGAAAATCGTCGACGTATCCTGGAATTGCTTCATCATTTGCGCTTCTCCTCGGGGGCGGTGCGGCGCGGGCGGCAGGTAGGTGCGCCGGCAGTCCCGCTCGCCGCGCCGCTCGTGTCACGGGCAGGGTATCGATGTGCTGTGCGGCAGGACCCTTCGTCGCTTGCTCGGACGGGTCGCACCGCAGCGCTTGGGTCCTTATCGTTGATGCAGCGGCACCACGTCGCGCGCATTGGAACCGGTGAAGAGCTGGCGCGGCCGTCCGATTTTCTGGTCGGGGTCAGCGAGCATTTCGTTCAGTTGCGCAATCCAGCCGACGGTGCGTGCCAGCGCGAAGATCGCGGTGAACAGCGACGTCGGAATGCCGAGCGCGCGCTGCACGATGCCGGAATAGAAATCGACGTTCGGGTAGAGTTTGCGGGAGACGAAATACTCGTCGGAGAGCGCGATGCGCTCGAGCTCCATCGCGAGTTTGAACAGCGGATCGTTCTGCAGACCCAGCTCGCCAAGCACTTCGTAGCAGGTCTCGCGCATCAGCTTGGCGCGCGGGTCGTAGTTCTTGTAGACGCGGTGGCCGAAACCCATCAGCCGAACGTGTGAGTTCTTGTCCTTCACGGCCGCGATGAACTCGCCGATCTTCTCGACGCCGCCACTCTTCTGGATGTCGAGCAGCATCGACAGCGCGGCCTCGTTGGCGCCTCCGTGAGCGGGCCCCCAAAGACACGCAACGCCCGCCGCAATGGCGGCATAGGGGTTGGTGCCCGACGAGCCGCACAGACGGACCGTCGAGGTCGATGCGTTCTGTTCGTGATCGGCGTGCAGGATGAAGATGCGATCGAGCGCGCGAACCAGCACGTCGTTGACGACGTACTCTTCGCACGGCGTGGCGAACATCATGCGCATGAAGTTCGCGGTATACGAGAGATCGTTCTTCGGGTAGATCGTCGGCTGACCGGCCGAATACTTGTAGGCCATCGCCACCAGCGTCGGCATCTTGGCGATCAGGCGGATCGCCGCAATGTGGCGGTGTTCGGCGTTGTTGATGTCGAGCGTGTCGTGGTAGAAGGCCGAGAGCGCACCGACCATGCCGGTGAGAATCGCCATGGGGTGCGCGTCACGCCGGAAGCCGCGCAGGAAGAAGTGCATCTGCTCGTGCACCATCGTGTGATGGATCACGTTGGCGACGAAGGCATCCTTCTGCGTGGCATTCGGCAGTTCGCCGTTCAGCAGCAGATAACAGGTTTCGAGGTAATCGCAGTTGGTGGCAATCTGGTCGATCGGATAGCCGCGATAGCGCAACTCCCCCTTGTCGCCGTCGATGTACGTGATCGCGGAGCGACAGGCGGCCGTGGACATGAAACCGGGGTCGTAGGTGAACTTGCCGGTCTTGCCGTAGAGTGTCTTGATGTCGATGACATCCGGCCCGACGCTGCCCTTGAGGACGGGAAATTCAACGCTCGGCGAACCATCGCTGAATGACAAGGTGGCGGTCGAGGAGGTGGTCATGTCGGGCTCCGATGAGGTCGATGTGGTGGGTGTTGAGAGAGGAAAAACTTCAGTTCAGGGCGTGACACGCGCCTCGCGCAACGTGCGCACCATCGCGTCGCAGTGCGCGGGGTAGTCGTCGGACCGACCGGCGATGATGTTCCAGAGATCATGGTCGGCAAGATCGATCAGGGTCAGCAGTTGCGCGTGTTCGTCGTCATTGAAATGGGCGCCGCGCCGCTCCAGCACGCGACCGAGGATGATGTCGTTCTCGAGCAGCCCGCGCCGGCAGCGCCAGCGCAGCTTCGACAATTGGGCATCGGTCAACATGCTGCTGCACAGGCTCGCGGTCGTTGGCGCTCGATCCGCTCAACCCTTGCGGGTGGCGATCATGTCCTTCAGCTTGACGATCGCGCGCGCGGGGTTCAGCCCCTTCGGGCAGACATCCGTGCAGTTCATGATCGTGTGGCAGCGGAACAGGCGGTAGGGGTCTTCCAGATTGTCGAGCCGCTCGTCTCGCGCCTGATCGCGGGTATCGGCGACGAAGCGATAGGCGGCCAGCAGCCCCGCCGGCCCGACGAATTTGTCGGGGTTCCACCAAAAGCTCGGGCATGCGGTGGAGCAGCAGGCACACAGAATGCACTCGTAGAGACCGTTGAGCACCTCGCGGTCTTCCTGCGACTGCAAGCGCTCCTTCGCCGGCGGCGGCGTGTCGTTCACGACGTAGGGCTTGATCGAGTGGTACTGCTTGAAGAACTGGCTCATGTCGACGATCAGGTCGCGCACGACCGGCAGCCCCGGCAGCGGACGCAACGTGATCTTTTGCGGCAGCGTGCGCATGTTGGTCAGGCACGCCAGCCCATTCTTGCCATTGATGTTCATCGCGTCCGAGCCGCAAACGCCTTCACGGCAGGAGCGGCGGTAGGCGATCGAGTCATCGAGCTTCTTCAGCTTCATCAGCGCGTCGAGCAGCATGCGTTCCGTCCCCTCGAGCTCGATCTCGAAGGTCTGCATGTAGGGCTTGGCGTCGCGGTCCGGGTCGTAGCGGTAGATTTCAAAAATGCGCTTGTCGGCCATGATCGGTCCTGCTCGTTAGAACGTCCGCTTGACGGGCGGGATGGAGTCGACGGTCAGAGGCTTCATCTGCACCGGCTTGTATTCGAGGCGATTGCCCTCGCTGAACCAAAGCGTGTGCCGCAACCAGTCGCGGTCGTTGCGTCCGAGCGGATGCTCGGGCGTGTCGCCGTAGTCATCGACGGTGTGCGCGCCGCGGCTCTCATGACGGGCCGCAGCCGAAGTCATGGTCGCCTTCGCGGCCTCCATCAGATTGGCCACTTCGAGCGCTTCGACGCGGGCGGTGTTGAACACCTTGGATTTGTCCTTCAATGAGAGATGCTCGGCGCGCTCGGCGATCGCGAGCACCTTGACCAGCCCCTCATCCATGCTCTTTTGCGTGCGGAACACGCCGGCATGCGTCTGCATCGTGCGCCGCAAATCATTGGCCACGTCCTGCGGATATTCGCCGCCGCTCGCCGAATCAAGCTTGGCGATGCGCGCCAGCGAATAGTCGCCTGCGTCGGCAGGCAGCGGCTTGTGCGCCTTGCTGGAGAGCGCCGTGGCGATCAGGTGGTCGCCCGCCGCACGACCAAAAACCAGCAGGTCGAGCAGCGAGTTGGTGCCAAGCCGATTGGCGCCATGCACCGACACGCAGGAGCATTCGCCAATGGCGTAGAAGCCGTTGACCACGGTGGACGGGTTGCCGTTCTTTGGGACCACGACCTGGCCATGGATGTTGGTCGGAATGCCGCCCATCTGGTAATGGATGGTCGGCACGACCGGGATCGGCTCGCGGATGACGTCGACGTTCGCGAAGTTGATGCCGATCTCGTGCACCGAGGGCAGCCGCTTCATGATCGTCTCGGCGCCCAGGTGCGTCAGATCGAGTTCGATGTAATCGCGGTTCGGTCCGCAGCCGCGCCCTTCCTTGATCTCCTGATCCATGCAGCGGGAGACGAAGTCGCGCGGCGCGAGGTCCTTCAGGTGCGGGGCGTAACGCTCCATGAAGCGCTCGCCATCCTTGTTGCGCAGGATGGCGCCTTCGCCACGGCAACCCTCGGTCAGCAACACGCCGGCGTTGTGCACGCCGGTCGGGTGGAACTGCCAGAACTCCATGTCTTCGAGCGGAACGCCGGCGCGCGCCGCCATGCCGAGACCGTCGCCGGTGTTGATGTAGGCGTTGGTCGATGCGGCGAAGATGCGCCCGGCGCCACCCGTCGCGAAGAGCACGCATTTCGCGTGAAAGATCGACACCTCACCGGTTTCCATTTCGAGCGCGGTGATGCCGACGACGTCGCCCTCGGCGTCGCGGATGAGATCGAGCGCCATCCACTCGACGAAGAACTGCGTGTTGCTGCGCACGTTTTGCTGGTAGAGCGTGTGCAGCATCGCGTGGCCGGTGCGGTCGGCCGCGGCGCAGGCACGCGGCACGGGCTTTTCGCCGTACTTTGCGCTGTGGCCACCGAACGGGCGCTGGTAGATCGTGCCGTCCGGATTGCGATCGAACGGCATGCCCATGTGCTCGAGCTCATAGACGACCTTGGGTGCCTCGCGGCACATGAATTCGATGGCGTCCTGGTCGCCGAGCCAGTCGCCGCCCTTCACCGTGTCGTAGAAGTGATAGTGCCAGTTATCCTCTTCCATGTTGCCGAGCGAGGCGCCGATGCCCCCCTGTGCGGCAACGGTGTGAGAGCGCGTCGGAAACACCTTGGAGAGCACGGCGACGTGCAACCCGGCACGCGCGAGTTGCAGTGCGCAGCGCATGCCGGCACCGCCGGCACCGACCACCACGGCATCGTATTTTTGAATCGTCAGAGCCATCGTGGGGAACCCCTATTTGCTGACCGGGTTGAGCCCGAACAGGATGTAGACGGCCCACAGCACGGTGGCCGCCGCCGCGAGCCAGCTGTAGGCGTTGAGCACCGCGAGCAGCGCGCGGTTCTTCACATAATCGGGCCACACGTGCAACGCCCCGATCAGGCCGTGGTAGGCGATGGCAATGAGAGCGAGCAGCGTGGCCAGCTTGAAGCCGCCGTGCGCGAACAGTGCCTGCCACTGCGCCGCATTCGGTGCCCCGCTCACCAGCAACAGTGCGAGCACCAGCAGCACGTAGGCGGCGATGATCACCGCGCTGATGCGCTGCAACCACCATTCATGGATGTAGTTCGAATTCGTGGCCATCACCAGAGTCTCCACACGACGAGAAGCGTCAGCACGATGCTCACGCCGAACACGGCAAACGCGGATGCGCGCGATGCGGGCAGCGTCATCCAGATGTCGGCCTCCTGGATGACGTGACGCACGCCGGCTAGCAGATGGAAGATGAGCGCGAAGAGCAGCGCGATCAGCACCAGCTTGCCGACCGGATTGCCCCAGATCATCGTGCGAAATGCCTCGAACCCGGCCTCCGAGCGCAGACTCATCTGCAAGAGCGCCAGCAGGAACAGCAGCGCGACGAACATCGCAATGCCGCTCAGGCGATGGCTGATCGAGGTCAGACCGGGGATCGGCAGGCGATAGCGCGCGAGATCTCCGAGCCCCAGGTTGCGAAACTCGGGGCGCGGACGCGCCTTCGGCAGGATGGCAGATTCAGGCTTGGCCATGCAGTGCTCTCCATGAAGGATGAATCGAAGTTGAGGCGGCAAGGTGCGCCACGATCGCGGCGCATTGTGCCGTTGCTGGCTGACCGGGAGCTTGCATCGCGCGACCCCCTCAGCTCAGGGTGTTGGCGTAATGGTGGCTGCGCGTCGTGCACAGCCCGCGCCGAAATTCCACCGGACGATCGCCATAGGTATAGGCAATGCGCTCGACGCACAGCAGCGGCGAGCCGATGCCGACCCGCAGCGCCTCGGCGGTGACCGGGTCGGCCGCGACCGCGCGCAGTTGTTCCTCGGCGCGCAGCATGCGCACGCCGAATTCGGTCTCGAAGAAGCCGTACATCGAGCCCTCGTAGACATCGAAGCGCTCCTTGGTGAACCCCTTGAAGAGATTCGCCGGCAGCGTGATGTCGTCGAGCACGGTCGGCTCGCCACCGTAGCGCAGCAGTCGGCGCAGCAGCAGCACGCCGTCGCCGGGCTTGAGGTCGATCGCGCGAGCGATGTCGGCGCTGGCCCGCCCGCGACGCACGTCGAGCAGCTCGCTGGCGGGGTATTCGTCCTGACCGTCGTTGCGGCGAACGCGCAGAAAGCGAAAGATCGAGGAGGCGGCTTCGGTATGGGTGGCGACGAAGGTGCCCTTGCCCTGACGGCGCACGACGAGGTTTTCTCCGGCCAGCTCATCGATCGCCTTGCGCACCGTGCCCTGGCTCACGCCGAACTGCGCCGCCAACTCGTGCTCGCTCGGGATGGATTCGCCGGGCCGCCACTCGCCCGATTCGAGCCGCTGCGTCAGCAACGCCTTGATCTGCTGGTACAGCGGTTGAAACGACGGCACTTCGGAAGACACGGCCGCCGTGTTGCCTCCTGCGACGCCTGCCGGTTGCGTGACGAACTCACCCATGGGGGCGCATTTTGGCGCAAATCCCGACCCTTCGCAATCTATGGTCTTCTATCTTATATAAGACATAAGACATCTTGACGCCGCCGACAGAGTCGTGAATAATTGTTTGAAACCGATACGCCGCAGGGCGCAGCCGCCGCACGCCGGGTCGAGTCCATGCGGGGCGTCAAGGCGGTGTCAGGCGCGTTGCGCGAAAATCATGGGTTCAGTCGCTTCGTTGCCCTTGCCGCAGCCACCTGACGCGGTTCGGCAAGCCAACCCAAGCCATGCCCACCCAGAACAAAGGAAACCTCATGAAAGCCCCTGTTCGTGTCGCCGTCACCGGAGCCGCCGGTCAGATCGGATATGCCCTGCTGTTTCGCATCGCTTCCGGCGAAATGCTCGGCAAGGATCAGCCCGTCATCCTGCAACTGCTGGAAGTCCCGGTGGAGGGGCCGCAGAAGGCGCTCAAGGGCGTCATGATGGAACTCGACGATTGCGCCTTCCCGCTGCTCGCCGGCATGGAAGCGCACGGCGACCCCATGACCGCATTCAAGGACACCGACTACGCGCTGCTCGTCGGCGCCCGTCCGCGCGGCCCCGGCATGGAGCGCGCCGATCTGCTGCAAGCCAACGCCGCCATCTTCACCGCTCAGGGCAAGGCGCTGAACGCCGTCGCCAGCCGCAACGTGAAAGTGCTGGTGGTGGGCAACCCGGCCAACACCAACGCCTACATCGCCCAGAAATCGGCACCCGATCTGCCGGCGAAGAACTTCACCTCGATGCTCCGGCTCGATCACAACCGCGCGCTGTCGCAACTGGCCGCGAAGACCGGCACCAAGGTCGCCGACATCAAGAAACTCGTCGTCTGGGGCAACCACTCGCCCACGATGTATCCGGACATCCGCTTTGCGACGGCCAACGGCGTCGCCCTCGCCGGCAAGGTCGACCAAGCATGGAACAACGATGTGTTCATCCCGACCGTCGGCAAGCGTGGCGCGGCCATCATCGAAGCGCGCGGCGTCTCGTCCGCCGCCTCGGCAGCCAACGCGGCGATCGACCATATGCGCGACTGGGCGCTCGGCACCCACGGTGAATGGGTGACGATGGGCATCGCCTCCGACGGCAGCTACGGCATCCCGGAAGGCATCCAGTACGGCGTTGCGGTCACCTGCGCCAACGGCGAATACACCCGCGTGACCGGCCTCGAGATCGACGCCGCCAGCCGCGCCCGCATGGACAAGACGCTGAAGGAGCTGACCGACGAGCGCGACGCCATCGCGCATCTGCTCGGCTGACGTGCCGACGACGCGCGCTGCTCCGGCAGCGCCGTTGTGCAAGCCCACGGTCGCGCGCGGTGCGCCCGACGGCTTCGTGGGCTTGCACAACGGAAGGACGAACGCCCCGCGGTCGCGCCCACCACAGGCCACGCCCGACGCACGCGTCGGGCAAAAGACAGCAACGGCTTTTTCGTGAAATGCCCACCCACAACGGGCTTGGAGCGAAGAAACCGCGAAAGTCGATTTTCGGTATTTCTCGTCGCCAAGCCCGTATCCAGCGGGCATTGAAGGAAAAGCTGATGTCACTTCCCTCCCCCGGCGCCGCCTTCCGCGCGGCCCTACAAGCCGAATCCCCCCTGCAGGTGGTGGGCGCGACGACCGCTCACCACGCGCTGCTCGCGCAGCGCGCGGGCTACCGTGCCGTCTACCTCTCGGGCGGCGGCGTCGCCGCGGGCTCGCTCGGCCTGCCTGACCTCGGCATCAACACGCTCGACGATGTGCTCACCGACGTGCGCCGCATCACCGACGTTTGCACGCTGCCGCTGATGGTGGACATCGACACCGGCTTCGGCCCCAGTGCGTTCAACATCGCGCGAACGGTGAAATCGCTGATCAAATTTGGCGCCGCCGCCTGCCACATCGAGGATCAGGTCGGCGCCAAGCGCTGCGGCCATCGTCCCGGCAAGGAGATCGTCACCACCGAGGAAATGGTGGACCGCGTGAAGGCCGCCGCCGACGCCAAAACCGATCCGGCGTTCTTCCTGATCGCCCGCACCGACGCCATTCAGGCCCAAGGCGTGGACGCCGCCATCGAGCGCGCCGTGAAATGCGTCGAAGCCGGCGCCGACGGCATCTTCGCCGAGGCCGCCCATGATCTGGCGACCTATCGTCGGTTCGTCGACGCCGTGAAGGTGCCGGTGCTCGCCAACATCACCGAGTTCGGCGCCACCCCGCTCTTCACCGTCGAAGAACTGCGCTCGGCCGGCTGCGCCATCGTGCTCTACCCGCTCTCGGCCTTCCGCGCCGCCAACAAGGCCGCCGAAAACGTCTATCAGGCCATCCGCCGCGACGGCCACCAGAAGAACGTCGTCGACACCATGCAAACCCGCGTCGAACTCTACGACCGCATCAACTACCACGCATTCGAAAACCACCTCGACGCCTTGTTTGCGGCGAAGAAGTAGCCCAGCATGTAAAACACCACGATGCGATTCGCCAACGTTATCCACCACCGACATCACTCGCACGAAGGCTGGAATCGAGACCGTTCACGTTGCCGATGGAATCAACAAAAGGTGACGCTTCGCGTGAACACAGCATGCTGGATGCCCGCCTACACGTGGGTGACGTTTTTTTGTGTGGGCGACCGCTGCCCATCGAGCGTTTCGACAAGACCCCACGCTAGACAGCCATCATCTGGCGGGAGCTGAGCACCCACCCTGCGTTGTTACGAACTCATCAATTGCGCTATTTGAAAGTAAAACAGTATCGGAGCGTACCATGGATCCATTTGAAGTATTGGGTGTGTCACAAAACGCCTCACCCGAGGTGATTCGTGCTGCGTACAAGGCCTTAGCCAAGGAATTTCACCCAGACCGCGCCACCGGTAACAATGGAAAAATGGCAGAGCTCAATGCGGCGTACGAAATCCTTAGCAACGA
Organism: Pseudomonadota bacterium; assembly: GCA_018241765.1. Lineage (GTDB taxonomy): Bacteria > Pseudomonadota > Gammaproteobacteria > Burkholderiales > Casimicrobiaceae > Casimicrobium. The sequence goes on from JAFEDD010000022.1 coordinate 22,622, forward strand.
GGAAAAGAGGGCGCACTACCTAAACGACAATCAAAATCAACCCAAGACGTCTCACCATAATCCAGCAAGTGAGATGCAGCGGACAATCTACCAATCCCGCGAATGGCAAATTGCCGCAATGGCATTCCCTAAAATTGCAGAATTATATCTACAACTTGAACGCATTCATCCCATTCTTGCGGAACGCTTCGCAAAGAATCTGCTAGCAGCGAAGAAATTTGAACTGCTGGAACACCAAGCAGAGAAAGCACGTCGTGACTTTTTGAGAGAGAACTTTGGTCATGATTGGCGCCTGCAGGAGATTGGCAAATATTTGTTGACCAATCGATTACTCGATGACGCCAATCGCCTGAAAGAAATGTTGGCTGTGCTAAGTGACTCTCCGAATAATCGCGACGCAATTTTGAAGTCTTTTGAGCCTCACACATCCGCAGCACAAGCAAGCGTCAATGGATATCTTCAAAGTCGTTGGTCGGATACACCGCCGACACCATCCCCTCGATCTCACCTCGCATTTGTTTGGCTTGCTATTGCGCTTCTTTTAATCTTGCTAGCCAGTCGCATAAGCTAAATGACAAAGTTCTCAGCAGGATAGAAGAACCACCGCGCACATTTCGATGCGCACCTTACATGGAAAGAAACATGCCCGACACCCTTAGCTCTCCCGCCAGCCATGCCTTCAAACCCAAAAAATCCGTCGCCCTGAGCGGCACCGCAGCGGGCAACACCGCGCTGTGTACGGTCGGCCGCACGGGCAACGACCTGCACTATCGCGGCTATGACATCCTGGATGTCGCCGATGCCTGCGAATTCGAGGAGATTGCCCACCTGCTGGTTCACGGCAAGCTGCCGACGGTGGCCGAACTCGCGGGCTACAAGGCGAAACTGAAATCGCTGCGTGGCGTGCCTGCAGCGGTGCGTGCGGCGCTGGAGCAACTGCCGCCGTCGTCGCACCCGATGGACGTGATGCGCACGGCGGTCTCGGTGCTCGGCTGCGTGTCGCCCGAGAAGGACGACCACAATCATCCGGGCGCCAAGGACATCGCCGACAAGCTGATGGCCTCGCTCGGTCCGGCCATGTTGTACTGGTATCACTGGAGCCACAACGGCAAGCGCATCGAGATCGATTCCGACGAGGATTCCATCGGTGGCCATTTCCTGCACCTGCTGCACGGCACGCGCCCGCCGCCAAGCTGGGTCAAGGCGATGCACACCTCGCTGATCCTCTACGCCGAGCATGAGTTCAACGCCTCCACCTTCACCTGTCGCGTGATCGCTGGCACCGGATCGGACATGTACAGCGCCATCGCCGGCGGCATCGGCGCCTTGCGCGGCCCGAAGCACGGCGGCGCCAACGAAGTGGCCTTTGAAGTGCAAAAGCGCTACGACACGCCCGACGAGGCGGAGGCGGACATCAAGGCCCGCGTCGAAGCCAAGCAGGTGGTCATCGGCTTCGGCCACCCGGTCTACACCGTGAGCGACCCGCGCAACAAGGTGATCAAGGAAGTCGCGCGCAGTCTGTCGAAGGAGCGCCACGACATGAAAATGTTCAACATCGCCGAGCGCCTGGAAACCGTCATGTGGGACATCAAGAAAATGTTCCCGAATCTCGACTGGTTCAGCGCCGTGAGCTATCACATGATGGGCGTGCCGACCGCGATGTTCACGCCGCTCTTCGTGATCGCCCGCACCAGCGGCTGGAGCGCCCACGTCATCGAGCAGCGCATCGACGGCAAGATCATCCGGCCGAGCGCCAACTACACCGGGCCGGAAGACTTGACGTTTGTAAAATTACAACAACGCACCTGAGCAAAGGGTATGCCCACCCCCGTATCTGCCGATGCCGGCGTAGACTTTCGGAATTCTCCGTGTCGCGTCGAGCCGTACCATGCAGCCAGGGGACCGAATACAGAAGAGCGCCAACGGACGTGCCGCCCTCGCCGGGCGCAGTCAGGAGTTGACGCCCGCGTTACGCACACTGTTGCTGGTGATCTACGGCGACAAGACGGCAGCCGAGTTCAGCGAAGTGGCGTCGCGGCTTCCGGCCGGACGCGAAGGGCTGCAAAAGCTCTTCGATCTCGGTCTGATCGAAGTGGTGCCGACGCTGGCAACGCTGAGCGGCCGCGCGACGCCGGCCGCCGCCCCGGCCGCCGACGCCCAAGCGTTGCAAGCGCCGCTGGCCGAAGTCACACCGACCGTCGCCACCCATTCGATCGACGAAGCGGCGCTGCAACGCCTGCTGTACCCCGAATTCGTGCGAGCCGTCGCCGATCTCGGATTGCGCGGTCTGATGTTGCAGATGAAGGTCGAGCGCGCGATGTCGGCCGAAGACCTGCTCGCGCTGCGCGGACAGGTCGAAGCCGCACTCGGCAAGGCGAAGGGCGAGGAAGTGCGCGCCGAATTCGCCAGACGCATCGATTTCCTGATCGATCAATAGTCGCACGCGGCCCGTTCGCGTGCGGTGCTGCGCGCCGCGCCGGGCACACATCGTCGCTTTCATTTCCAACCCGCGACGCCGCAGCGTCGCGCGTCGGCGTCTTTCCCTCTTTCGTTGCAAGGCGAACACCGCATGAACGCTCGTGACCGCAAACCCCTGCCCGGCACCGCACTCGACTACTTCGACGCGGCCGCTGCCGTCGAACGCCTGCATCCCGGTGCCTGGGCCACACTGCCCTACACCGCGCGTGTGCACGCCGAAAACATCGTGCGCAAGGCCGACCCGGCGCGCATCGATGACTATCTGCGCCAGATCGTCGAGCGCAAGCGCGACCTCGATTTCCCCTGGTTTCCGGCACGCGTGGTCTGCCACGACATCCTCGGGCAGACAGCACTGGTCGACCTCGCCGGCCTGCGCGACGCGATCGCCGAACAAGGTGGCGACCCCGCGAAGATCAACCCGGTGGTGCCGGTGCAACTGATCGTCGACCACTCGCTCGCCGTCGAGTATGCCGGCTTCGACCGTGAGGCGTTCGCCAAGAACCGCGCCGTCGAGGAGCGCCGCAACGAGGATCGTTTCCACTTCATCGAGTGGACGAAGCGCGCGTTTCGCAATGTCGATGTGATTCCGGCCGGCAACGGCATCATGCACCAGATCAACCTCGAACGCATGAGCCCCGTGATCGGCGTCGACGATGGCGTGGCCTACCCCGACACCTGCGTCGGCACCGACAGCCACACGCCGCACGTCGACGCCCTCGGCGTCATCGCCATCGGCGTCGGCGGGCTCGAAGCCGAGAACGTCATGCTCGGCCGCGCCTCCTGGATGCGTCTGCCCGACATCGTCGCCGTTGAACTTGCTGGGAAGCCGCAGCCTGGCATCACGGCCACCGACGTCGTGCTCGCACTGACCGAGTTCCTGCGCCAGCAGAAAGTGGTCGGGGCCTATCTGGAGTTTCGCGGCGAAGGGGCCGCCTCGCTCACGGTCGGTGACCGCGCGACGATCTCCAACATGGCACCCGAATACGGCGCCACGGCAGCCATGTTCTTCATCGACGACAAGACGCTCGACTATCTGCGCCTGACCGGCCGCAGCGACGAGCAGGTCGCACGGGTCGAAACCTACGCGAAGACCGCCGGCCTGTGGGCGGCAACGCTCGCCAACGCCACCTATGAGCGGACGCTGCATTTCGACCTGTCGAGCGTCGTGCGCAACCTCGCCGGCCCGTCGAATCCGCACAAGCGCCTGCCCACCAGCGCGCTCGGCGAGCGCGGCATCGCGGCGCCGTGGCAGATGCCGAGCGCGGCCGAAGGCACGATGCCCGATGGCGCCGTCATCATCGCCGCCATCACCAGTTGCACCAACACCTCGAACCCGCGCAATGTCATTGCGGCCGCCCTGCTCGCGCGCAACGCGAACGCCCGCGGGCTCACACGCAAGCCGTGGGTCAAGACCTCGCTGGCGCCGGGATCGAAGGCGGTCGAGCTCTACCTGAAGGAAGCGAAGCTGCTGCCGGAACTCGAAACGCTCGGTTTCGGCATCGTCGGTTTCGCCTGTACCACCTGCAACGGCATGAGTGGCGCACTCGACCCCGCCATTCAGCGCGAAATCGTGGCCCGCGACCTCTACGTGACGGCCGTGCTCTCCGGCAACCGCAATTTCGACGGCCGCATCCACCCCTACGCGAAGCAGGCCTTCCTCGCCTCACCTCCCCTGGTCATCGCCTACGCCATCGCCGGCACCGTCCGCTTCGACATCGAAAAGGACGCGCTCGGCATCGACCGCGACGGCAAGCCCGTGACGCTGAAAGACCTGTGGCCCAGCGACGCGGAGATCGACGCCGTCATCGCGCGCTCGGTGAAACCGGAGCAGTTCCGCGCCGTCTATGACCCGATGTTCGCGAATCACCCGGCGCGCGGCGGGTTGGTCAAGCCGCTCTACGACTGGCGGCCACAATCGACCTACATCCGTCGTCCGCCGTACTGGGAAGGCGCCCTCGCTGGCGAACGCACGCTGCGCGGTCTGCGCCCGCTCGCCGTGCTGCCCGACAACATCACGACGGACCACCTGTCGCCGTCGAACGCGATCCTCGCCGACTCTGCCGCCGGCGAATACCTCGCCAAGATGGGCCTGCCGGAAGAAGACTTCAACAGCTACGCGACGCATCGCGGCGACCATCTCACGGCGCAGCGCGCCACCTTCGCCAACCCGAAGCTCATCAACGAAATGGCCGTGGTCGATGGCAAGGTGAAACAAGGCTCGCTGGCGCGCGTCGAACCGGACGGCAAGGTCATGCGCATGTGGGAGGCCATCGAAACCTACATGGATCGGCGGCAACCGCTCATCATCATCGCCGGTGCCGACTACGGCCAGGGCAGTTCGCGCGACTGGGCCGCCAAGGGCGTGCGCCTCGCGGGCGTGGAGGCCATCGTGGCCGAAGGCTTCGAGCGCATCCATCGCACCAATCTGATCGGCATGGGCGTCCTGCCGCTCGAATTCAAGCCCGGCACCACGCGAAGCACGCTCGGCATCGACGGCACCGAGACCTTCGACGTGATCGGCAAGCGCACACCAGGCGCCACGCTGACACTCGTCATCCACCGCAAAAATGGGGAACGAGTGGAAGTCCCGGTCACCTGCCGCCTCGACACGGCGGAAGAAATTTCCGTGTACGACGCGGGTGGCGTGTTGCAACGTTTCGCGAAGGATTTTCTCGAGAAATCGGCGACCTGACGACCCGTGGCGCAGCCCGGCGGCTCGCAGCCGGGGAAACGGCACGCCACCTTGCATGGCACACACCCCGGCCGCGAGCAGCCGGGCCACATGAGAGCGAATAGCGATGTCCATCCACCCGGCCCAAATCGAAATTCCCGCCACCTACCTGCGGGGCGGAACCTCCAAGGGCGTGTTCTTCAAGCTCTCCGATCTGCCGCCGGCCGCGCAGCAGCCGGGCGCCGTGCGCGATGCGATCCTCTTGCGCGTGATCGGCTCACCCGACCCCTACGGCAAACAGATCGATGGCATGGGCGGCGCGACGTCGAGCACCTCGAAAACCGTCATCGTGAGCCGCAGCACGCGGCCCGATCATGATGTCGATTACCTGTTCGGCCAGGTCGCCATCGATCGCCCCTTCGTCGACTGGTCGGGCAATTGCGGCAACCTCTCGGCGGCCGTCGGGCCCTTCGCCATCCGCAACGGGCTGGTCGATGCCGCACGCATTCCCGCCAATGGCCGCTGCACAGTGCGCATCTGGCAGTGCAACATCGGCAAGACGATCATCGCGCACGTTCCGATCACCAACGGCGCCGTCCAGGAGACGGGAGACTTCGAACTCGATGGCGTGACGTTCCCTGCCGCCGAAATCGAACTGGAGTTTCTCGATCCGGCCGATGAAGGCGAAGGCGACGCCGGCGGCGCGATGTTCCCGACCGGCAACCTGGTCGATGATCTCGTCGTGCCCGGCGTCGGCACCTTGAAGGCCACGCTGATCAATGCCGGCATCCCGACCGTGTTCGTCAATGCGGGTGACATCGGTTACACCGGCACCGAGTTGCAGGAGGCCATCAACGGCGATGCGCGCGCGCTCGCGATGTTCGAAACCATCCGCGCCCACGGCGCTCTGCACATGGGGTTGATCCGCTCGCTCGATGAGGCGGCAACGCGACAGCACACGCCGAAAGTCGCCTTCGTCGCGCCGGCTGCGACCTACACCGCGTCGAGCGGCAAAGTCGTCAAGGCCGAGAGCATCGACCTTTGCGTGCGCGCGCTGTCGATGGGCAAGCTGCACCACGCGATGATGGGCACGGCTGCCGTCGCCATCGGGACGGCGGCGGCCATTGCGGGGACACTGGTGAATCTTGCCGCCACGACTGGCGCCGCGGCGACGAGCAAGGCGGCGGTGCGCTTCGGGCATCCGTCGGGCACGCTGCGGGTCGGTGCGGAGGCGGCCCTGGTCGACGGTACCTGGGTAGTCCGGAAGGCCGTGATGAGCCGCAGCGCCCGGGTGCTGATGGAAGGTCGGGTGTTTCTGCCGCCGCCAGCCGATCGATGACGGCATGCCTGCCGCGCGTCGAGCGCGCCGCAGGCGCCATGCTGAGGTTCAGCGCTTCAGGTTGTCGCGAATTTCGCGCAGCAACAGCACGTCCTCGGGCGTTGCCGGCGGCGCCGGCGCGGGCTCCGCTGCTTTCAGGCGGTTCATCGCCTTCACCATCAGAAAGATGATCCACGCGAGGATGACGAAGTTCAGCAGCACGGTCAGAAAGTTGCCGTAGGCGAGCGTCGCGATGCCCGCCTTCTTGAGCTCGGCGAGGGTGGTCAGTTTGTTCGGGTTGTCGCCGAGCACGATGAACAGGTTCGAAAAATCGAGACCACCGAACACTTTGCCGACGACCGGCATGATCAGGTCGCCCACGATCGAATCGACGATCTTGCCGAAGGCGCCGCCAATGATGACGCCGACGGCGAGATCCATCACATTGCCCTTCAGCGCGAAGGTCTTGAATTCTTCCATCATCGACATGCCAATCTCCTGTAATCCTTGGTGGAAATCCGTGAGGGAAGTCTCCTAGATCGCGGCATCGCCGGTCTCGCCGGTGCGAATGCGTACGACCTGTTCGACGGCCGAGACGAAGATCTTGCCATCGCCGATCTTGCCGGTACGAGCCGCCTTGATGATGGCCTCGACGACGCGTTCGACGTCGTTGTCACCGACGATGAGTTCGATCTTGGTCTTCGGCAGAAAATCGACGACATATTCGGCGCCGCGATAGAGTTCGGTGTGCCCGCGTTGACGGCCAAAGCCTTTGACCTCGGTTACCGTGAGGCCCGTGATGCCGGCATCAGCGAGTCCTTCGCGGACTTCGTCGAGCTTGAACGGTTTGATGATCGCTTCGATTTTCTTCATGCACATTCCTCGGTCGTCACGTGAGCGTGAGCAGCAAAGCGCCGCGTGGCTCGCAGTATGCCAGACGATCGAGGCTGCATGAAGTATCGAGGCCCGAACGCGTTGCGTCCATCCCGGAGAGACGAAAAAAGAACTCTCCTAGCCTGACGCGGCGCTGTCATCGAGCACGGCGGTCACCTCGATCTCGACCTTGGCGCGCACCTCGACCAAGCGGGACACCTCGACGCAGGTCATGGTCGGAAAGTTGCGCCCCATCACCTCGCGATAGACCGCGCCGAGTTCCTTCTGGCGGCTGAGGTATTCGTCGCGGTCGACGATGTACCAGGTCATGCGCACCATGTGCTCCGGGCCAGCCTGCGCCTCACGCAGTACCGCCACGACGTTGCGCAGCGCCTGCGCGGTCTGCGCAATGAAATCGTCGCTCTCGAACTGCTGCTGGCCGTTCCAACCGATCTGGCCGCCAACGAAGATGAGGGTGCCGCGAGCGGCGATGCCGTTGGCGTAGCCGCGGGGCGGCACCCAGTCGGGCGGATGCAGCGTCTTCATGTCGTCTCCTTGCGCGGGGCCTGAGTGGCGGTGTGCTCCGCCTCGCGCAGGCGATGACGCTGGAGTTTGCCGGTCTCGGTGCGCGGCAAACCCGTCACGAACTCCACCTCGCGCGGATATTTGTATGGCGCAAGACGCGCCTTGACGAATTCCTGCATCTGCACGCGCAACGCCTGCGTGTCCTGCCATCCCTCGCGCAACACGACGAGTGCCTTCACCACCATGCCGCGCTCGTCGTCCGCTCGGCCGATCACGGCACACTCGGCCACCGCGTCGTGCTGAGAAAGACAGTCTTCCACTTCCGGGCCGGCGACGTTGTAGCCCGCCGTGATGATCATGTCGTCATCGCGCGCCTGATAGAAAAAGTAGCCGTCGGCGTCCATGATGAAGGCATCGCCCGGATAGTTCCATCCGTCGACCACGTAGTTCCGTTGACGCGGGTCGTCGAGGTAGCGGCAACCGGTCGGGCCGATCACGGCGAGTCGACCGACGACGCCGGGCGGCGCGTCGCGACCATCGGCGTCGACCACTCGGGCGTGATAGCCCGGCACGACGCGCCCGATGGCGCCGCGCCGAACCTCCTCGGGAGCGCTCGAAATGAAGATGTGGAACATTTCGGTAGCGCCGATGCCGTCGAGCAGTTCGATGCCCGTCGTTTGCTTCCAGAGCTGGCGTGTCGCGTCGGGCAATGCCTCGCCCGCGCTGACGCAAAGGCGCAGCGTCGGCATGGCGCCGGCGCCAGCACAGCCTGCCATGCGGCGGTAGAACGTGGGCGCGGTGTAGCAGATCGTCGCGCCGACTCGCGCAATGGTCGCGATCATCGTCTCCGGCGTATACGGACCGTCACCGAAATGGATGCTGGCGCCGGCGACCATCGGAAACAGCAACAAACCACCCAATCCGAACGTGAAGGCCAGCGGTGGCGAGCCGACGACGATGTCATCGGCGCTTGCGCGCAGCACGCTCAGCGGCCATGCGCGACACGCGGCAAGCACGTCACGATGGGTATGCAGCACCGCCTTCGGCGTGCCGGTGGTGCCGCTGGTGAACGCCATCAGCGCCACGTCGTCGCCATCGGTCGCCGCCGCGGCGAGTCCGCCAGCGCTACGGGCCACCTGCGCGCGAAAATCATCAAAGCCGACGAGGGTTCGCAGCGCGGTGGCATTGCGCTGCGCGGCGGAGAGTTCGTCCATCAACGCATCGGCGCAGAGGGCAAACTGGATGCAGCCCTTGTCGATGATCGCGGTCAGTTCACGCGCACGCAAGAGCGGCATCGTGGCGACCGCAATGAGTCCGGCGCGCACGCAGGCGAGCCACGCGATCGCCATGTCTAAGCCGTTGCCGCCACGCAACAGCACGCGGTTTCCGCTGACCAACCCGTAATCTTCAATGAGTACACGCGCCGAACGCTGCACGCGATCGAGCACCTCGCGGTAGGTCAGCGTGCCGCGTTCGTCGCGCAAAAAAACGCGATCACCGTTGCCTCGCGCGACCTGACCGTCGAGCAACTCGGCGACGACGTTGATCTGCGCCGGCAGCACGAGCTCCGGACGGTCGTAGCAAAGACGCGGCAGGTCGCCGGTCTGAGGCAGACGTTCATGGACGAAGCGATCGCTCTGTGTACTCATCTTGCTTCACTCTCCTGCATCGGCACGGGGCACGGCCGTCGCCAGCGCATGGCGACCGATGATCAACTGTTGCACTTCGGTGGCCCCTTCATAGATGCGAAGGGCACGTATGTCGCGGTAGAGCGCTTCGACGCGACTGCCGACCATGACGCCCAAACCACCGTGCATTTGAAGCGCGGCGTCGATGACGTGCTGCGCGTTCTCGGTCGCCACCATCTTCGCCATTGCGGGCTCGCTGCTGATGCGAACGTCGGCGTTGCGGCGCACGGCATCGTCGCGCATCCATGCGGCGCGATAGGTGAGCAAGGCGCCGGCATCGATGTCGGCCGCCATTTGGCCGACTTTGGCCTGCGTCAGTTGAAAATCGGCCAGATGCCCACCGAACATGCGCCGCGAGCGCGCGTGCTGCACCGATTCCGCCAGCGCGCGACGAGCGAACCCGAGCGCGGCGCCCGCCACGGACGCGCGAAAAATGTCGAGGGTCTGCATGGCGAGCTTGAAGCCGGCGCCCTGGCTGCCGAGCAGCGCATGCGCGGGCACGAGACATTCGCGCAGCGTCAGCGTGGCAAGCGGGTGCGGCGACATCACGGCGAGGGCATGCCGATCATCGAGCCCCGGCGTGCCGGCATCGACGATGAACGCACTGATGCCGCGCGAGCCCGCATCGACCTCCGTCTTCGCGAACAGGCAGTAGAAATCGGCGATGCCGCCGTTGCTGATCCAGGTCTTCTCACCGTGCAGCCGCCAGCCGTCGGCGGTGCGTTCGGCGCGCGTAGCCAACGCGGCGACATCGGAGCCGGCACCCGGCTCCGACAGCGCGAACGCAGCAATCGTGTCACCGCGCGCCACCGCCGGCAAATAGCGCTGCCGCTGGGCCTCGCTACCCGCGAGCGTGATGGCGCCACTACCGAGCCCCTGCATGGCAAACGCAAAGTCCGCGAGAGGAGAATGGAACGCGAGCGTCTCGCGCAGCACGACGAGAGAGCGCGAATCGAGCGCGGGCAACGCGCCGCCAAACGCCGCCGGCACGCAGTAGCGCAACCACCCTCCGTCGCCGAGTGCACGCACCCACTGCCGACACGCGGCGCGGTCATCGGATTCGTCGATGGTGGTCACCGCCTTCTCGGCCCACGCGGCGACGTCGCGACCGAGGCTTCGATGCGCGGCGTCGAAAAACGGCAGCTCGAGGTGCTTGCGATCGGGGGTCATCAGTTGCCCTCGAAGCGGGGTTTGCGCTTGTCGGCAAAGGCGCGGTAGGCGCGACGGAAGTCCTGCGTCTGCATGCAGATCGCCTGCGCCTGCGCCTCGGCCTCGATGGCCTGCTCGATCGTCATCGCCCACTCCTGATTCAGCATCGTCTTCGTGATGCCGTGCGCGAACGTCGGCCCGGCAGCGAGCGATGCCGCAAGCGCATGCGCCGCAGCGTCGAGTTCGGTCGCGGCATGCAAGGCACTGAAGAAACCCCAGTCGCGTCCCTCCTCGGCCGTCATGGCCCGACCGCTGAACAGCAGCTCCGATGCACGCCCTTGCCCGATCATTCGCGGCAGCAGCGCGCAGGCGCCCATGTCGGCGCCCGCGAGTCCGACACGGGTAAACAGAAACGCCGTCTTTGCGGCGGGCGTTGCAAGGCGGAAATCGCTGGCGAGCGCGATCATCGCGCCAGCGCCGGCACAGATGCCATCGACGGCCGCGATGACGGGCTGCGGACAGTTCCGAATGGCGCGGACCAGATCGCCCGTCATGCGGGTGAAGGCGAGCAGTTCCGGCATCGCCATCGTGGTCAACGGGGCGATGATTTCGTGCACGTCGCCGCCGGAGCAGAAATTTCCGCCCTCGCCGCGGATGACCACGGCCTTGACGTCGGTGGCGTAGACCAGACGGCGGAAGAGATCACGCAGCTCGGCGTAGGAGTCGAAGGTGAGCGGGTTCTTGCGATCGGGGCGATCGAGTGCGATCTCCGCGACCACACGATCGGCCTCTCCCGTGGCCGTGAAGCGGAAGTGCCTTGCGCGGTAGCTCGCGAGCGCTGCGTACCCCGCGGCCATCGGATTGTCGGATTGCATCACGCCCCCTCCGGTTCGCTCTGCTTGACGTGTTGTTTCACCTTGCCCAGGAGCTTGTAGAGCGTTTCGACTTCGCGCGCGCTGAGGCCGCCCAGCGCCTGCACGATCCACTGCTCGTGCTCGAGCGCCATGGTGGCGAACACCTTGCGTCCGGCTGGCGTCAGCCGTATCAGCAGCGCCCGGCGGTCGCCCTCGACCGGAACGCGCTGCACCAAGCCTTCGGCTTCCAGTTGGTCCGTGATGCCGGTGACGTTGCCGCCGGTGACCATCATGCGCTTGGACAGCACGGTCATCTTCATGCCCTCGGGCACGCGCTCGAGTTGCGCCATCAGATCGAAGCGCGGCAGCGTCGTCGCGAAGCGCTCGCGGAGACGACTGCGGATACGCTGCTCGATGAGTTGCGTGCAGGTGAGCATGCGCAGCCAAAGCCGCAGTTCATCACCATGATCGGCGTGCAGCCGAGCCTCCATGTCCATCAGATCTCTCCTCCCGAAACAGAAATAGCGTGTCCATTGATGGCCTCGGCGCCCGCGCACACGAGGGAGCGCACGACGTGCGCGACCTGCTCGGGCGTCACCAGCGTGCCTTGCGGGTTGCTGCTGGCGAGCGCAGCGCGCGCGCCGGCCTCGTCGCGGCCGGTCTTGGCGCGGATGTTCGCGACCGCGGCGGCCACGATGTCGGTCTCGGTGTAGCCGGGGCACACGGCGTTGACGGTGACGCGGCGCCTCGCCCACTCCTGCGCGAGGGCGCGGGTGAGGCCGAGCACGCCGTGTTTGGCCGCGCAGTACGCGCTGACGTAGGGGTAGCCCTTCAGCGCCGCCGTGCTCGCGATGTTCACGACATGGCGCCAGTGCGCGCCACCCTCGCCGTCGTCCGCAAGCTCCTGCGCGAACGCCTGCGTGCACAGCCAGACGCCTTTCAGGTTGATGTCGAGCAACTGCTGGAACTGCGCGAGCGAGGTCTTTGCGAACGGCGTGCTCGCGGCGACCCCTGCGTTGTTGACAAGCACGTCGATGCTGCCGAATGCGGCGCGCGCGGCGGCGAACGCGGCGGCGACCGAGGCTTCATCGCTGACATCGATGGTGCACGCGAACACCCGTGCGCCGTCGGCCTCGAGCTCGCTCGCCGCCTGGGCGAGCCGCTCGCGGTCACGTGCCATGATGCTCACGGTGGCGCCGTCAGTCGCCAGCGCCCGAGCGATCGCAAGGCCGATGCCACGCGAGCCGCCGGTGATCACGGCATGGCGATCGGCCAGCGGGCGATGGCGTGCGTTGCCTTCGTTCACTGTTCGAGTTGCCTGGCAGCCACTTCGGCGGCCGACAAGCCCTGCAACTGTGCCGCGAGCGCGCGCTCGCGGGCGAGGTTGCGGTAGAGCTGATCGCGGCCGCGCCAGTATGGCTTGGGCCACGTCACGTCGGTACTGCCGAGCTTCGCTGCTTCGTGCAGCGTCCACGCCGGATCGGCGAGGTGAGCGCGCGCCACGGCGACGAGATCGGCGCGACCGGCGGCGATGATGCTGTTGGCCTGGTCGCCATCGGTGATCGCACCCACGGCGATGGTGCGGATGCCGACTTCGTTGCGGATGCGGTCGGCGAAGGGCGTCTGGTACATGCGTCCATACACGGGTTGCGCGTCGCGTGTGGTCTGGCCCGTGGAGACGTCGATGAAATCGGCGCCGGCTTCCTTGAAGAGCCGTGCGATGACGATGGCGTCGTCGCCGGTGTTGCCGCCCGGCGCCCAGTCGTGCGCCGAGATGCGAACGCTCATCGGGCGCGCTTCGGGCCACACGGCGCGCATCGCGCGGAACACATCGAGCGGAAAGCGACACCGGTTTTCGATGGAGCCGCCGTAGGCGTCATCGCGCCGATTGGTCAGCGGACACAGGAACGCCGAGAGCAGGTAGCCGTGTGCGCAATGCAGTTCGAGCCAGTCGAAACCGGCACGCGCGGCGCGCTCGGTCGCGGCAACGAAGTCGGCCTGCACGCGCGCCATCGCCGCAGCGTCCATGGCCTGCGGCACCTGATTCGCCTCACTCCAGGCGATGGCGCTGGCACCGCTCACCGGCCAGTTGCCTTCGGCGAGCGGCGCGTCGGGCTCCTCCCAGCCCAGCTGCGTCGAGCCCTTCGGCCCGCTGTGCCCGATCTGGATGCCGATCTTCGCCGCACTCGAGGTGTGCACGAAATGCACGATGCGCGCCCAGGCCTCGGCCTGCGCGTCGTTCCAGAGCCCCGGACAGCCGGGCGTGATGCGCCCCTCCGGCGACGGGCTCGTCATCTCGGCGAAGATGAGTCCGGCACCACCCAACGCCCGCGCCCCCAGATGCACCAGGTGGAAGTCCTGCGGCACGCCGTCGACGGCGCTGTACATCGCCATCGGCGAGACGACGATGCGGTTGCCCAGCGTGAGTCCGCGCACCGTGATCGGCATCAGCATCGGAAGTCGCGAGCCGCCATCGCCATTGAGCCAGCGCTCGTAGCCGCCGAGCCATGAGGCGTCGCGAAGACGCAGGTTTTCGTGACTGATGCGTTGCGAGCGCGTCAGCAGCGAGTAGGCGAACTGCTCGATCTGCATGCCGCTGTAGCGCTCGACGTTCTCGAACCACTCCATCGAGTTGCGCGCCGCGTTCTGGATCTTCAGCACTTCGACGCCGCGCACGGCTTCGTAGTCGGCGAGCGTCGCGCGCAGATCGTTCCAGCCGTGACGGGCAAAGGAGCGCGCGAGCTCGATCGCGTCCTCGAACGCGAGCTTGGTGCCTGACCCGATCGAAAAATGCGCCGTGTGCGAGGCATCGCCCATGAGCACGACCGGCACGTCGCCGTTCCAGTGCACCCAGGAGCGGCAGATGACACGGGGAAAACGGATCCAGATGGCCGAACCGCGAAGGTGCGAGGCGTTGCTGATCAAGGCATGGCCATCGAGGTGGCGGGCGAACAACCGCTCGCAGAAGGCGATCGCTTCGGCCTGCTCCATGCGGTCGAGTCCGTGCGCGCGCCACACCTCCTCGGGCGTCTCGACGATGAAGGTGGAGGTGTCGGCGTCGTAGCGATAGGCGTGCGCCTGAAACCAGCCGTGTTCGGTCTGCTCGAAGGCGAAAGTGAAGGCGTCGAACACTCGTTTCGTGCCGAGCCAGACGAAGCGACAGCGACGGGTGTCGATGTCGGGGCGATAGGACGCCTCGTAGCGGTTGCGTATGCGGCTGTTGAGACCGTCCGCGGCGATGACGAGATCGGCGCCGAAGTCCGTCGCCGCAGTCTGGTCATCCGTGACGTCGGTTTCGAAGACGAGTTCGACGCCGAGCGCCTGACAGCGCGCCTGCAAAATGTTCAGCAGCCGCTTGCGTCCGATGCCACAGAAGCCGTGCCCCGTGCTGCGCACCGTGCGGCCCTTGAAATGGACGTCGATGTCGTCCCAGTGATTGAAGGCGTCGCCAATCTCGCGCGCCGTCACCGGGTCGGCCTCACGCAGGTTGCCGAGTGTCTGATCGGAGAACACGACGCCCCAGCCGAAGGTGTCGTAGGGTCGGTTGCGCTCGACGACGCGAACGACATGCTTCGGGTCGGCCAGCTTCATCAAGAGCGCGAAATACAGGCCCGCAGGGCCGCCACCGATGCACAGGATGCGCACGCCATACCTCCAGTTCGAGGGCACGGAGAATAGAACAGTTTCGCGATTATTTAGGTTTCAATAATCGCAGTCAACTGACAATTTCGGCGCCGACGCCGAACGTGGCGCCCCCGGCAGCCGTTGCTCGAGATGGCCGCGTTCAGCGCAGTTCGGCCAGCGCAGCGTCGAAGCTCGCGCGGTCGGCGAGGCTCATCGCGACGACGTTCGGCACGATGCGCTTGACCATGCCGGTCAGCGCTTTGCCGGGGCCGCATTCGACGATGTGCGTGACGCCTTCGGCCGCCATCCGCTCGATGGTTTCGATCCAGCGCACGGGTTTGAAGAGCTGCTCGGCGAGCACCGCACGCAGCGTCGCGGCGTCGGTCGTCGCCTCCACCGTGGCGTTGTGCAGCACCGGAATGCGCGGCGTGACGAAACTCGCGGCGTTCAGCGGCCCGGCCAGCGCTTCGGCCGCCGGACGCATCAATTCGCAGTGACTCGGCGCGCTCATCGGCAACATCAGCGCGCGCTTCGCTCCGGCCTCCTTGGCCAGCGCCATCGCGCGCTCGACGGCGCCCTTGTGGCCACCGATGACGATCTGTCCCGGCGCGTTCAGGTTGCAGCAGGTCACGACCTCGCCCTCGCTCGCTCGCTCGCACACGGCGGCGAGCGCCGCAGCCTCGATGCCGAGCACGGCGGCCATCGCGCCCACGCCGACCGGCACGGCTTCCTGCATCGCCCGCGCACGGGCGTCGACCAGCCGCATCGCCGCCGGAAAATCGAGCGCTTCGGCGGCGACCAGCGCGGCGTATTCCCCGAGGCTGTGGCCGGCGACCACGGCGGGCCGCGCGCCGCCTGCGGCACACCAGGCGTTCCAGACCACCACGTCACCGGCGAGCATGGCGGGCTGGGTGTTGGTGGTCTGGTTCAGCTCCTCGGCGGGGCCGTCGGCCATGAGCTTCGACAACGGCCGACCAAGCGCCGCGTCGGCCGCCGCCAGCGTGTCGTCAATCGCCGCCAGCCCGGCATACGGCGCCATCATGGCGACCGATTGCGACCCTTGCCCCGGAAATACAAACGCAATTTTCATAACAGCTTTTCCTTCCATGGCGCATCCATAACGGGCTTCGACGACGAAATGGCCTGAAGTCGACTTTTCGGCATTTTTCGTTGCAAGCCCGTTGTGGATGCGGTATTGCGCAAAAAGTTGTTGACCATCTGGCGGGCGATACGCGTTCCGTCGAGGCGCACGCTCACCACCGGATCAGCGCGCTGCCCCACGTGAAGCCGCCGCCAACGCCAACCGTCTGCACCACGTGGCCGGGCCGGATGCGGCCGTCGCGCACGGCGGTGTCGAGCGCCAGCGGAATCGACGCCGCCGACGTATTGCCCTGTCCGGCCACGGTGACGATGGTCTTCTCGGCCGGCACTCCGAGCCGCCGGCCGGTGGCATCGATGATGCGCACATTCGCCTGATGCGGCACCAGCCAGTCGATGTCGGCGGCGGTCAGCTTGGCCATCGCCAACGTCTCTTCGCACACCTCGGCCATGACCTGCACCGCCATCTTGAAGACGGCGGGCCCATCCATGTGCACGTGCGGGTCCCCCTCGATGACTCCGTGGCGCACCTGCCCCGGCACATTCAGGATGGCGCGGCGGCTGCCGTCGGCATGCAGGCGCGTGGCGAGGATGCCCGGCGTCTGCGACGGACTCACGAGCACGGCACCGGCGCCATCACCGAAGAGCACGCAGGTCGTGCGATCCTGCCAGTTGAGGATGCGCGAGTAGATCTCCGCCCCGATCACCAGCGCGTGGCGGTATTGACCGCTCGCCACCATGCGATCGACCACCGAGAGCGCATAGACGAAGCCCGAGCACACGGCCTGCAGATCGAACGCCGCCGCGTGGCGCGCGCCCAGTTTGTCCTGCACGATGCAGGCCGTGCTCGGAAAGATCATGTCCGGCGTCGTCGTCGCCACGACGATCAGATCGACCTCGGCGGCGGCAACGCCGGCGGCGGCCAGCGCCTCGCGCGCGGCGGCGACGGCCAGGTCGCTCGTCTGCTCATCGGCCGCAGCGATGCGCCGCGCGCGGATACCCGAACGCGTGCGAATCCACTCGTCGGACGTATCGACCGTCTGCGCGAGCTCGTCGTTGGTCAGGATTTTGGCGGGCAGGTAGCTGCCAGTGGCGATGATCTTGCTGAACACGGGGATCCCGATCGGGGGCGGAGGCCGGGCGGCGACCGCATGGCAGCAAATTTAACCAGCATTCGCGCCGACACGGAAACACGCGCCAACGCGGACGCAACGAGCGCTAACTGTCGGCAACCGCCGCCACGGCCGAAACCGAGGCCACGCCATTCATGGCCATCACGCGCTCACCGAGATCGGCAATCAGGTCGTGACGGATTTCTTCGCAGGCGCGCTCGATCGCCTTGGCGAATGCCATCTCATTGGCGCCACCGTGGCTCTTGACGACGACGCCGCGCAGACCGAGCAGCGTGGCGCCATTGTGTTGCGACGGATCGACGCGATCCTTGAAGCGGCGCAGCACCGGCATCGCCGCCATCGCCGCAAGCTTCGTCAGCCACGAGCGCGAGAACTCCTCGCGCAGAATCTGCGCCATCAGCTTGGCGATCCCCTCGGCCGCCTTCAGCGCGACGTTGCCGACGAATCCGTCGCAGACGACGACATCGGCCACACCGCGAAACACGTCGGTGCCCTCGACGTTGCCGATGAAATTGAGGTCCGTCGTGCGAATCAGCTCCGCCGCCTCCTTGACGATGTCGTTGCCCTTGATCTCTTCCTCGCCGATGTTGAGGAGCCCCACCTTCGGGCGCGCCTCTCCCGTCAGCGCCGAGAACAGCGCCGCGCCCATCAGCGCGAACTGACGCAGATGTTCGGGCGTGCAATCGACGTTGGCGCCCAGATCGAGCATCAGCACGCCACCGTCGCGGCGACCATCATGCGTGGGCAGCAGCGAGGCGATGGCCGGGCGATCGATGCCGGGCAACGTCTTCAGCACGAAGCGCGCGGTCGCCATCAGCGCGCCGGTGTTGCCCGCGCTGACGCAAGCCGCCGCGCGGCCGTCCTTCACTGCGTTCAGGGCGAGGCGAAGGCTGGAATGCTTCTTGTTCTTGAGCGCCAGCGCGGGCGACTCGTCCATCGCCACCACTTCGGTCGCTTCGATGGTCGTGACGCGCGCCATCAGCGCCGGGCCGATGCTCTTGCCGGCGAGCGCCAGCGACGGGCCGATGCCGACCAAGAGCAGCTCGGCATCGGGAAAGCGGGCGAGAAATCGGGCGGCGGCGGGCAGCGTGACTGCCGCGCCATGATCACCGCCGTCGACGTCGATCGCGATGCGCAGGGGCTGCGCCACCGTGGCCATCAACGTCCGGAACAGCCGTTATTCGTCGGCTTTGGTCTCGACGACTTTCTTGCCGCGATAGAAGCCATTGGGGCTGATGTGGTGGCGGCGATGGACCTCGCCGGTCACCGGTTCGACGGCCAGATGCGGCGCCGTCAGAAAGTCGTGCGCACGGTGCATGCCGCGCTTCGACGGCGATTTCTTGTTTTGTTGAACGGCCATGATGGGCTCCTCTGTTCTCTCGATTCAAAACACTCGCAGCGCCACGCGGGCTCTACGAAAACTCATGGCGTCGCGGCTCATCACTCGCCGCACACACCGGGCATCTCGCCACATAGGGCAGCGAGAGCAGCAATTCATCTTCCACCAGTTCCAGCGCCGACACCTGCTCCGTACCTTCGATGCTCTCGGCCGACGCGTCACCCGCCTCGTCCCAGCGGGCAAGCTCGGCGCGATCGGCGGCGACCCACACCGTGCTCGAACTGTCGATCGCCTGATCGAAGGGTGCGGAACACGACTGGCAGACCAACCCGACCGTCGCCTCCACACTCACGACGAACGCAGGACGCTCTCCCACACCCGCGTTGGCCGAGCGCACCGCGCCGAGCAACTGGCGCGGAGAAACCGAGTCGTTCGCCGTGCGGCCGAGCCACGCCGGATCCACTCGCCCGCCGATGGCATATCCTTGCCGAGCAAACGCGGATGCCGCTTGGCGAAACTTCCAATCGGCTTCGTGCGCCATGCCGCCATCCGTTTCTGCCGAACCCGCCATGAAACGCCCGAACTCCTGAAGCGCCCCGACGCCATGGCGCCGCGCCACGGCTCCGGCCAAATCAACGAAAGCCTGCCATTATAGTCTTTTCCGCCTGCCTCGATACCATCCGAGGCGCAGCGCAGCGCCCCAACCACCCACACCCATGACCTCGCGCCCACCCCTGATCCTCGCCTCCACCTCGCGCTATCGGCGCGAACTCATGCAACGGCTGGGTCTGCCGTTCAGCGTCGAGCGCCCGGAGGTCGAAGAGCAGCAGCACGCCGGCGAAACGCCGCGGGCCAACTGCCGTCGCCTCGCGCTCGACAAGGCCCGCGACGTCGCGCGCCAGCATCATGAAGCCATCGTCATCGGCTCCGATCAGGTACTCGATCTCGACGGCGTTGCCCTCTCCAAACCCGGAGACTTCGCTACCGCGCTCGACCAACTGCAACGCTGCCAGGGGCGCACACTGCACTGCCACACGGCGCTCGCCGTCCTCGCGCCGGGTGAGCCCGAGCGCGTCGATGTCGTCGACACCGAAATCATCTACCGCGACCTGAGCGTGGCCGAACTCACCGCCTATCTCGAACGCGAGCAGCCGTTCGACGCGGCGGGCGCGGTCAAGGTCGAAACGGCGGGCATCACGTTGCTGCATGCGGTGCGCAGTGATGACCCGACCGCCATCATCGGCCTGCCGCTGATCCGCCTCACCGATTTCCTGCGCGAACTCGGCCTCTTCCGCGTCGCATGAAATCGGGCACGCTCTACCTCGTTCCGAACCTCCTGGGCGTCGCCGCCCCCTCGGACGTCCTGCCCGAGCGCACCATCGCGATCGCACGGCGGCTCCAGCACTTCGTCGTCGAAACGCCGAAGGTTGCCCGCGGGTTTCTGAAAACCCTCGCGCCCGAGCGCACCATCGCCGACATCGCCATCATCGCAAGCGAACCCGCCGCACCCGCCCTCGCGCAGTGCAGAGCTTGGTTGCACGAAGGGCACGACGTCGGCGTGCTCTCCGATGCCGGTTGCCCCGGCATGGCCGACCCCGGCGCTCGGTTCGTCACCCTCGCGCACGGTCTCGGCACCCCGGTCGTGCCCCTGGTCGGTCCCTCCTCCGTGCTGCTCGGGTTGATGGCCAGCGGATTCGACGGGCAGCACTTCACGTTCCATGGCTACCTGCCCAGCAAACCGGCGCAGCGAGACGAAGCGCTGCGCCAACTCGAGCGACAAGTTCGGCACCACGGCGCCACCCAAATCTTCATCGAAACCCCCTATCGCAACGGCGCGCTGCTCGACGCGCTGGCGAAAACGCTGGATGGCGACACCATGCTCTGCGTCGCCCAGAATCTGACCAGCGACGACGAACGGATCCTCTGCCTGCCTGCCGGACAATGGACATCCGCCGCGCGGCAACGCTTTCAGGGCAAGGCGCCAACGATCTTTCTCATCGGTCGCGCGCAACGCGGCGACTGACACGCGCAGCCAACCCCTTCGCGCCCCGCTCGCGGGAGCCGCCACGCACGCGCCCGATAGAATCGCTCGCACCCTGCCCGAGTGGTGAAACAGGTAGACACAGCGGACTTAAAATCTGTTTTGTCAAGTCTTCTCTGCTTGCGCCAACGAGTCACAAGGTCAATAGTGACAACGGTTTGCGAGCATTCAAGATGCAGCTTCATAGCTTGGCTTGGCGGTTAGGGGCCAACTAGGCGCCAGTAGATGGAAGTAGGTGTTCCTGCGCATTGCGCACTACGCCCGAGTGGTGAAATCGGTAGACACAAGGGACTTGAACAATTTGAGCCTTCGGGGGGAAACGCCTGAAGTGAAGCCCGTCAAAATCGGCGAAAGCCCTGGATGCTTCGGCATCCGAGCCAACGCCGAGCCAAGCCCAAGCTACAGTTTGGGAAGGTGTAGAGAGCAGACGGCGGGCACCTACGGCCGCAAGGCTATGGTGAAGGCGTGCTCCAGACCACGAACAGCGCGTGTGCGCTGGCGGCGAAAGTCGAAGTGGTAAGAAAATCCCTCGCCGAAAGGCGTGCCGGTTCGATTCCGGCCTCGGGCACCAATCCAGAGCCGCCCCCGTTTACGCAGGGGCGGCTTTTCCGTTCTTGGGTTGTGTGCGCTTGAATCCCCGATCGCCAGCCATGAAGGCTTCCAACATGTGCGGAATCAGCGTCAAGGCATCTACTGCCTCGCCGTATGCCTGCGCGTGCAGCGCGGCGTAGCGGTCGAGGTCGGCTTTCAGGCTGGCCGGGCAGGCAAAGGTCAGCTTGACGCTTTCGGTCTTGGGCAGCGGCCCGAGCCGCAGCTTCTTGGTCGTGTTCATCGCATCGCCCCCCTGTTGAAGAACAGCGGTTGGTACGGCCGCAACACCAAGTCACGGTTGACGATGATCCGCACCGACAACCCCGGCCGTTCGGTCAGCGTCGGTTGGATGTTCATGTTGCGCCGGGTCATCTCCTGGCCCACCTGATTGATGCTGTCCTGCGCGCTGTCGCGCCCGGCGATCACGATGCGGTTGCCATCCTGCCGGTTCTCCGGCGCGGCCAGCTCGGCGCCCACGCCCAGCAGGGTCGTCAGCGCCGCACCCGCGAAGACGCGATCCCAATGCCAATCGACACCATCCTCCAGCCCGGCATAGCCGGCCGGATCGGTGCCCGCGAGGTTGTCGAGCTTCAGCGATGACGTGTCCGGCAGGATGACGCGGTTCCACACCACCTGCACGCGGCTCTGCCCATAGCTCACCTGGCTGTTGTACTTGCCCAGGATGCGCGATCCCTGCGGGATCAGCAGGAACTTGCCCGTGGCCGTGTCATAGACCGGTTCCGTCACTGTGGCGATCACGTCGCCCGGCAAGTCCGACTTGATGCCCGTCACCAGTGCCCCGGCGATCACCGTTCCGGCCATGACCTGGTACGGCGAGGACGGCATTTGCAGATTGCCGGAATTACGGGTTTCCGTAGAACCGCCTTTCAGGAACGCCTCTTTCTGGTCTTGCCGGTTCTGCACGGCGGTCGGGTCGGCGGGCTGGGCCGCCGTCGAGGCCGGGCCAGCGGCCAGCGGGTCGAAGCCCGCCAAGCCTGATGCCGAGCCAGTCGCAGCGACTTGCGCCGTGCCTGGCGCTGCGCCCTTGCCGGGAGTGCCCGAGCGGAAGAACACCGAAGAAGCTGCGGCTGCTTCGGCCTCCTTGCGCTGTGCATCCTCCGGGTCGTGGCCCGGTGGCGCATACGTCGGCGCCATCGGTTGCTGCGACTTCACGATGGCTGGGCCAAGGTCGCCCGGCAGCGGCGGCCCCAGCTCCGGCACCTTCGGCAGCTTGGAGTAATCCGACGGCAGGCCGTCCAGCCCTTCGGACTTCGACACGCGATCCACGTTGTACAGCTCGGTCTGCTCGCCCGCACCGCGTCGATGCGGCTGCAACGACCAGATCGTGGCCCCGAGCACGGCGACCGACAGGCCGCCGGTGAGCATGGCCAAGGTGCGCCGGTTCAGGCGCGTGACCGGGCGCGGCTGGGCGCGCAGCGCCACCGCCTCGGGCGCGACCTTGCCCGTTTGCGGCGCAAGGTCAGGGGAATCGTCCTGGCTCATGGTCAGTTCCTCCGCGTGCCACCCGAGACACCGTCTGTGCGCTCAATGCGCACCACGTCGCCCTTGTCGCCGCCCAGGCGCAATTCGGCCGCGCCGAACAGCCGATCCACGATGTAGTACGGCGAGCGGAAACGGTAGTTCACCAGTTGTCCGTCACCCTGCGCGCCGATGACAAACAGCGGCGGCAGCTCGCCTTGTGCGATGCCGGCGGGGAACTGGATGTAGACCTTCTCGCCATCGTCGAAGGCGCGCAGCGGCTTCCACGGCGGATTGCTGCCGCTGACCGCGTAGCGGAAACGGATCTTCTCCAGCGACAGGCCGCTATCGACCGGCGCGGCGGCGCTGGCCGCCTGCGACTGGCGCTGCAGGGCCAGCATCTTGTCCTTCGGGTACTCCCAGGACACCGATGCCATCCATGTCTTCTCGGTCGAAGTCAGTTCCAGCAGGTACGTCCTGCGGCTGGTGGTGATGACCAGATTGGTCTTCAGGCCCGAGCGGATCGGCTTGACCATCACGTTGACGCGCAGCGCATCGCCGCTGCCGCTCGATGTATCACCCACGATCCAGCGCACGGTATCGCCCGCCGCCACCGTCACCAGTTCCTCGCCTGGCTGGAGCGCGATCACGGTCACGCGGCCCACGGCCGCGTAGACCTGGTACAGCGCGCCATCGGTGAAGGGCCAGACCTGAATCGCGTTGACATAGCCCTCGCGCGTAGGCGCAATGCGCGCTTCGGCATTGGCGCGCGAAACGCGCACGGTTTCATCGGCAGGTTCTGCGGCGGGCTTGGCATCCGGCACAGGCTTCATCTGCGCCGGCATCGGCAGCACCTGCGATACGGCTACTACCTCCACGGGCACAGGCGGCTCCGGCAGCGGCTGGGCCTGCACCGGCTCATCGAGCGAAATGGTCGGCGGCGGCTTGCCCTGCGTGGCGCAGCCAGAGAACAGCACCGTCGAAGCTAACAGCGCCACCGGCAAGGCAGATTTACAGAAAAGATCATTCATGGTTTTGCTCCTTCATTCGCTTCCAGTTCGCGGCTCCACGACAGGCCGTTGACGTAGATGCCCAGAGGGTTCTTGCGCAGGCGCTGCTCGGTGCGCGGGGCTTGCAGCACCGTGGAAATCACTGCGTTCCAGCGTTCAGTGCGATCCAGCACGCCATTGACGAAGCGCGTCTCCGTCCAGCGCACGTTGAAAGACGTGTCGCTGGCGCGGGTTACGCTGGTGATCTGCACCGTCACCGACTCCTTGCCGATGCGCGCGAACGGATCGGTCACGCGGGCGTACTCGTTGAGCACCACGGCGCCCTTGTCGGTCGTGTAGTCGTAGGCATCNNACGATGGGATCGATGGACAGCGAGCGCACCAGGCCGATAAAGCGGCCGAGGTGGTAGGCGATCTGCGCATCGCTCGGCTTGTAGGGCGTGGCGGCTTCGCCGACAGCACGCACCTGGCCCGCGTTATCCACCTCGATGACATAAGGCGTGACAATGGACTGGGCCGAGCGCCAGACCAGGCCGCCCGCCATCAACACCGCCAGCGTGAGGCAGCCAAAGGCCATGAAACGCCAGTTTCTGGCCTGCACGCGGGTCGAACCGATGCGCTCGTCCCAGACTTGCGCCGCGGATTGGTACGGGGTGGCAGGCTGCGGCGTATCGGCGTAGCGCACCTGCGGTCGTTTGAATCGCATGGGGGTTCTCCTTGAGGATCAGGAATCGCTTCATTCATCTGGACTACGCAAGCTCGGCCCTTGTCCCGAGCCGCCGCCATCGCCCCCGCGCAGCGTGTGGGCGGCAGTGGTCGCGGCATGGGCGAGTTGCTGACGGCGATGCAGACGTTTGGCCCAGGCGGGTTGCTCGGTTGATGGGGATGAAGCGGTGGCATTGCTGGCGCCCTGCGCCTCGGCACCAGCCCCGGGTGCCGAGGCAGCTTCATCGGGCCGGAAGGCGGCAGCGACACGCTCCTTCATCGAGCGCGCCCCATAGGCCACCTTCTGCCCGGCCGCCTGCGCGCCGGTCTTGGCAACATTGCCTACACCAGCGGCGGCGCCCTTGAGGCCGCCGCCGGCGGATGCGGAGCTGGCCTGGAACGCCGACCGCGCGCTGCTGGCGGCTCCAGCGGCGACCCGCGCGCCGCTACCAGCCAGCCTGGCGGCTGCGGGCGCCATGCGTGCCCCGGCGGCTACCGCACCGCCGACGCCCGTGGCCGCAGCACCCACGGCAACGGCAGCGCCGGCCGCACCCAGCGCGGCCCCGGCCATCGCGCCAGCGCCAAGCTGTGGCGCGCCCGACACCAGTCCGGTGGCAATGCCCGGCCCAAAGATGCCCAGGGCCAGCATGGACAGCGAGGCCAGCATGATGACCAGCGCCCGGTCGATGGAAGGTTCGGAGCCAGGCGGAATCCTGAATTCGGCGAACAGCCCCGAGCTGATGCCCACAATGACGGCCAACACCAGCACCTTGATGCCCGCCGACACCACATTGCCCAGTACCTTCTCGGCCAGGAACGCAGTCTTGTTCCACAGCGCAAACGGAACCAGCACGAACCCGGCCAGCGTGGTCAGCTTGAACTCGATCAGCGTGATGAAGAGCTGCACCGCCAGCACGAAGAAACTGACGATGACCACCAGCCAAGCGAAGAACAGCACCACGATCATGTCGAGGTGGACGAACACCTCGGGGAAGCCTGCCAGATCACCGATCTGCTGAAGGATGGGCGCTGCCGCATCCAGCCCTGTCTTTGCGAGCCACCCCGGTTGCAGGAAGCGACCCATGCTCAGGGTCGAACCGCTGGCCGTCAGTCCCAGCCCAGCAAACGACCGGAACACGATGCCCGCCAGGGTATTGAAGTTTCCGATGATGTAAGCGAAGGCGCCCACGTAGAGCACCTTGCGGATCAGCTTGGCCATGACGTCCTCACCCTGGCCGCTGGCATGACCCATGGCCCAGAACAAGCCCACCAGCGTCATGTCAATGACGATCAGCGTCGCCGTGAGGAAAGCCACCTCCCCCTGCAGCAGACCGAAACCCGAGTCGATGTAGCGCGAGAACGTGTCGAGAAATCGGTCGATGACCGTCACGTCATTCATGACCCGGCTCGTCAGTTGCCGTAGAAGTTGACGGTCTGCGGCGTGTACGGCGTGCCCGTGCCAAGAAAACGTCGCCGCACCTCACGCCCGCGTTCCGCAGCCGCCGCCTGCCGCGCCAGTTCCAGCGAGGCCGCCCGGTCCTGCGTGATCTGCAACCGTTGTGTCTGGATCGACTGCTTGGCCTGCAAGGCCAGCAGCTGGTTCATGGCCTGCATCGCTTGCAGCGCGCCCTCGGCCGACTGGCTCTTACCCACGAGGTCAGCCAGCACGCTTTCGTCGTCACTCAGGTTCTGCGACGCCTGAGCCTGCATCTGCATGGTGGTTCGCAGACCATTGAGCGTGTTCTTCCAACGCTCCTGCGCATCGAGGTACATCTGATTGCCGCTCACCGTGGCGGCGTACTGCTCGGGATACAGGCGCTTGAACTCCTTGTCCAGATTCGCCACGTCGTAAGCCAGCCCCTTGGCCTGCTCGATCAGCCGCTGGGTCAGCGCCAGATTACTGCGCAGGCGGCTCACTACGCTGAACGGCAGGCTGGCCAGGTTGCGCGCCTGGTTGATGAGCATCTGCGCTTCGTTCTGGAGCTGGCGGATCTGGTTGTTGATCTGCTCCAGCGTGCGAACAGCCGTGAGCGTGTTCTGCACCAGATTGGTCGGGTCGAGCACGATGTCGCCGACACCGAACAGTGCGTGCGCGGGCTGCACGATGCCGAAGGCGAGCACGCAGGCGGCGGTCAGCGAGGCAAGTTTTGGGGTATGCGGTTTCATAGGAGGTTCTCCTGTGGGTGGTTAGCGGTACGGAGGGAACCCGACGCGAGGCCGGGGAACGAGGTCAGCAGGTCGGCTGCCCAATCGAGATGGCGATGGCGCAACCAAGCACCCGCGAAGTCGGGCACGCCGCCGTCCAGCAGCAGGCGGCCAAGAACTTCGTCGATAGCGCGCTGGTCCTGCGGCATAGAAGCGCCCACAAAGGCCAGCGTCGCCGGCCCCAGGTTGAGGTCGAAGACGCGGTTGCCAAGACGGGATTGGTAGTAGTAGTCCCGCTTGGGCTGTGCGGTCGCCACGATTTCGATCTGACGCCTGTTGAGGCCGAAACCCTCATAGATCGTCCTGATCTGAGGCTCGGTCGCCTGCGGATTCGGCAAGAAGATGCGGCTGGCGCAGCTTTCGATGATCGCGGGCGCGATGCTTGAATCCTTGATGTCTGCCAGGCTCTGAGTGGCGAAGATGACGCTGACGTTCTTCTTGCGCAGGGTTTTCAGCCACTGGCGGATGCGCGCGGCAAACACCGGGTCATCCAAGAACAACCAGGCTTCATCGAGCATCAGCAGCGTGGGAGCACCGTCGAAGCGTTCGTCGAAGCGCGCGAACAGATAGCCCAGCACGGCCATGACGGCAGCCTTGCTGTGCATCAGCTCCTCCATTTCGAAGCACTGCACGGAGCCGGCGCCCAGGCGATCCGAATCCGCATCCAGCAGCTTGCCGTGCGCGCCGCCGAAGACATAGGGCGCGAACGCCTGCCGCAGCGCGTTCGATTGCAGCAGCACGGAAAACCCTGTCATCGTGCGCTGCTGCACGGGCGCACCGGCGAGACTGCCGAGCGCCGACCAGA
>JAFEDD010000023.1 GCA_018241765.1 Pseudomonadota bacterium
CGGCAGTAGAGCGAGACGGCCAGCATCTATGAGAAGCAGATTTGCGCGAGCCGAGAAACGTGGCTGCGCTATCGCTTCGTGGAAGCCTCGAACCCTTGCGCATTGACGCAGCCGCAGGTACTCAACGAAAAGAGCCTCGAGTATCTCGCTTCTTTTGACATGGGGTCGGTGCTCCAATGCAAGGGTGATGACGCAGCCTGCGTGCTCACGGCGGTGCAGGCGAGGCTCAAAACGTACCACGAGCGGCAAAGCCGATGTAGCGACAAGCGCCGCGAATGCGCACTTGGGGTGCTCGGCACCGAAGCACTGCTCATGGGCGCGCTGATGCCCCCCACGCAAGCCTGCGTGGACGGAAAGTACGTGGAGGCGGTGAAGTAGGCGCGACCTGTCACGCGAAAACATCCAAAAGACTCGCAACACTCACGCTGCAGATTTCGCCGTCACGGCGCCCGTTTTCCGCGGAAAATTCCAAGCAACTTTTCACTGAAATGACGTCCATGACAGGCTTGGAGCGTTGTTTTGCTCGAAGTCGACTTTTGGCGAAATGGCACGCCAAGCCCGTCATGGACGCCATTTTCCGAAAAAGTTGTTGCTGAAATGGACGAGAAAATGGGCGCCGGACGCGGCTTCGCGCGGCGTATGCGCCATCACAGCCGTTGCATGTCCGCGAGCGGGAAGGAGGGCGTGCGCCCGCCGATGAGGTCGGCGACGATGCGCCCCGAGCCGCAGCACATCGTCCAGCCGATGTGGCCCTGGCCGCAGTTCCAGTAGAGCCTCTCGTGCTGCGGATCGCGCTGCAGGATCGGCAGCGACGACGGCGTCATCGGCCGCTGGCAGGCCCAGCGCTCGACGCCCGCGTGCGGCCAGTCGAGTGCGCCGGGGAACAGCCGTTCGAAATGCTCGCGATGGTGCGCGAAGTCGGCGTCGCCGAACGCGTTCTGCTGCCCGCGAAACACGGCGCCGGTGGTGAGCCGCATGACCGCGTTGGCGCCTTCTCCGAGCGGGCACCAGGCGACGAGCGAATCTTCGCAAATGCCGCCGCGCGTCGGCGCGCGCGCGGCGTCGCGCAACGGCACCGTCAACGAATGGCCCTGAACCGGATAGATCGGCACCCGTCGGCCGATGCCGTGCGCAAAGGCCGGCGTGGCTGGTCCGAGCGCCACGACGAAGGCATCGGCCGATAGCGGCGCTCCGTTGGCGCGAATCGCGAGCCGACCGCGCTCGATGGACGCCTCGACGCGCTCGCCGAAGCGCAGCCGAAGCGCCCGCTCGTCGCGCGCGGCCAGCCATCGCGCCAGCGCCCGCGTGAAGGCGCGCGAATCGCCCTGCGCGTCGGTTGCGGCATAGCTCGCACCGATGATCGGCGAGGCGGCGAGCGCGCCTTCCAGCGCGATCGCCTCGTCGCGCGACAGCAACCGCAGCTCGCAGCCGTGCGCCGCCACGGTCGCTGCCCGCGCACGCGCCGCCTCGGCCGTGGCCGCGCTCTGAAACGGATAGAGCAGCCCGTCGCGGCGATAGTCGCAGGTGACGCCGGTGGCAGCGAGCGTCGCTTCCAGTTCATGCTGGCAAAACCGCGCAAAGCCGAGCTTGGCCGCCGAAAGCCGTGCGAACTCCGCCGCGTTGCAGTAGCGCAGAAATTCACGCCCCCAGCGCCACAGCGGCGGGTCGAACCAACGCTCGACGCGAAGCGCGCCGCCGCGACCGCGCGCGGCCTGCATCAGCGTGCCGCGCACGGCCGGATTGGGCCACGGCAGCGCGCGCGAGGCGGCGATCAGCCCGGCATTGGCGTAGCTCGTCACGCCCGCTGCCTCGGGCAGCGCGTCGATCAGCTCCACCTCGTGCCCGTCGCGCCACAGGTAATACGCCGAGGCGACGCCGATCAGACCGGCGCCGAGGATGCTGATCTTCATGGCGTATGCAGGATGCGGCTGCCGCCGCGCTCAGCGCGCGAAGCGCGCCGTCACCGGCGCATGGTCCGAGGGCCGATTCTCGGCGTTGCCCTTGCGCTCGTTGCGGTCGATGACGCACGACAGGCAGGTCTCGGCCAATGCCGGCGTGGCGAGGATGTGATCGATGCGCAGGCCGTGGTTCTTCGGGAAGGCCAGCATGCGGTAATCCCACCAGCTGAAGGTGTTCGGCGGCTGCGGAAAACGGCGGAAGCAGTCGACGAGCCCGAGCGCGAGCCAATGCTGGAACACGGCGCGCTCGGCGTCCGTGCACAGCACCTGCCCCGCCCACGCCGCCGCGTCGTGCACGTCGGCGTCCGTCGGCGCGATGTTGAAGTCGCCGACCACGACCAGCCGTTCATGGCGCGCGATTTCATCGGCCAGCCACGCGCTGACGGCATCGAGCCAGCGCAGCTTGTAGGCGAACTTGTCGCTGCCCACGGCCTGACCGTTGACCACGTAGAGGTTGATGATGCGCGTGTCGCCCAGCGTGGCGGCGATCGCGCGGCTTTGCTCGTCGGCAAAGCCGGGCACACCGAGCACGACATCGCTGAACTCGGGCCGTGTCTGCCGCGCGAGGATGGCGACGCCGTTGTAGGTTTTCTGTCCGAACGCGATGGCGCGGTAGCCGAGCGCCGCGAAGCGCTCATGCGGAAATTTCGCCGTCTCGAGTTTCAGCTCCTGAAGGCACAGCACATCGCTTTGCTGTGCCGAGAGCCACGCCTCGGTGCGATCGAGCCGCGCCGTCAGCGAATTGACGTTCCAGGTGGTGATCTGCACGAACCGGGCGGCAGCTCAGCTCGCCTTCTTCGCGGGCGGCGGCGTGCCGCCGGGTTCGACCGGCGCGGCCGGAGGCGTGCCCTCCTTCTTCGGCTGATCCTGTCCGACGACCACCGGTTTCGGCTTGGCGAAGGCCGGTGTCCTCGGGTAGCCCGCCGCATCGAGCGCCGCGGCCCAGCTCGCCTCGCTCCAGCCCGACAGGCGCTTCTCGCCCACGCGCAGCACCGGCACCACCTCGCCGCCCGTTTCATCCTTGAACTTCTTGTTCAGGTCGAGGTTGCGGGTCGGGTCGACCTGCGTGTGCGGAATGCCGCGCTTGTTCAGATAGTCACGCGCGCCGTCGCAGGCAGGGCCACACTCGCTGACGTACAGCGTGACGGGGTTCTTGCGCTGCGCGTCCGCGGTGAGCAGCGGCAGCTCGTTGTTCTGAATGGAACTGCCGGCCATGCTGCGCTGCTGCACATCCTTCGCATTGGCTGGCGGCGGCTGGTCGGAATACTGCACCCGGCCGTTGGCATCGACCCAGCGATAAACCGACTGGGCGGAGGCAAGGCCGGCGCACAAAAGCGCCGCGCAGGACGCGACGAGGAGGGGGCGGGTTGCATTCGGGCGGATCATGACGGTGTCTCCAGAGTGATTCCGGTCTATCGGGCGCGGCCGGGCCGCGTTCCGACAACGACCGCCCATCCCCTTTTGTTTACCGACTTATTCTGACTATCGTGCGGGTGGGCTGACCATGCCATTGTGCCGCAAAAGCGCATCCACGGTGGGTTCGCGGCCGCGAAAGGCGACGAAATTGCTCATCGCATCGCGGCTGCCGCCACGGCCGAGCACCTCGCGCCGGAAGGCAGCGCCGACCACCGGCGAGAGCACGCCTTCTTCCTCGAAACGCGCGTAGGCATCGGCGGAGAGCACCTCGGCCCACTTGTAGCTGTAGTAGCCCGCCGCGTACCCGCCGCCGAACACATGGGCGAACGACCACGGCATGCGGTTGTAGGCGGGCGGGTCGAGCAGCGACACCTCGGCGCGCACCTCGGCGAGCAGCGCCAGCAGCCCGGCGCGCTCCGCCGTGTGGGCTTCGGCGTGCAGGCGCATGTCGAAGAGCGCGAACTCCATCTGCCGCAGCGTGCCGAGGCCCGCCTGAAAGTTCTTCGCCGCAAGCATGCGATCGAAGAGTGCGCGCGGCAGCGCCTCACCGCTGTCGACGTGCTGCGTCATGTGCGACAGCACCTCCCACTCCCAACAGTAGTTCTCCATGAACTGACTGGGCAATTCGACGGCGTCCCATTCGACATGCCCGAAGCCCGAGATGCCGAGCGTGCCGACCTCCGTCAGCAGCAGATGCAGGCCGTGCCCGAACTCGTGAAACAGCGTGATCACGTCGTCGTGCGAGAAGAGCGCCGGCTTGCCGCCCACCGGCGCCGGGAAATTGCAGGTCAGATACGCCACCGGCGTCTGCGCGCGGCCATGGCGCACACGGCGATCGCGCGCCGAGTCGGCCCACGCGCCACCGCGCTTGTTCTCGCGCGCATAAAGGTCCATGTAGAACTCGCCGATGCGCTGCCCCGCGCCATCGAGCACCACGAAGAAACGCACATCGGCGTGCCACGTGGATGCCTTCTCCTCGACGATGCGCACCGAGTAGAGCTGCTCGACGACGCGAAAGAGCCCCGCCAGCACGCGCGGCTCGGGGAAGTACTGCCGCACCTCCTCGTCGCTGAAGGCATAGCGCCGTTCGCGCAGTTTTTCCGAGGCATAGGCGACATCGGGCGAGCGCAGCGTGTCGATGCCGAGCTCCGTCGCCGCGAAGGCACGCAGCTCGGCCAGATCGCGCTCGGCGAACGGCCGCGCGCGGCGCGCGATGTCGCGGATGAAGTCGAGCACCTGCGCCGTCGACTTCGCCATCTTGCGCACCAGCGACACCTCGGCATAGTTGGCGTACCCGAGCAACGCCGCCTCCTCGGCGCGCAACGCCATGATGCGCGCGATGCGTCCGCCGTTGTCGAAGCGCGCGTCGCCCTCGTCGCTCGCCCGCGTCGTGTAGCCGCGATACATCGTCTCGCGCAGCGCGGCGCTCTGCGCGTACTGCATCACCGGCACGTAACACGGCGCTTGCAGCGTGAGCCGCGCCATGCCCTCGGGCAGCCCTGCCGCCGCCGCTTTCGCCTTCGCGGTGGCGATGACGTCGGCGGGCACGCCGGCCAGTTCGCCGAGCGCCACGTCGTGCGTCCACGCGTTGGTGGCATCGAGCACGTTGTCCTCGAACTTCGTCTGCTCCTCGGCCAGCTCTTCCTGCAACGCCGCGAAGCGTTCGCGCGCGGCGCCTTCGAGCTCGACGCCGCTCAGCCGGAAGTCGGTCAACTCGTGCGAGAGCAGCGCGCGCTGCTCGGCGTCGAGTGCCGCGCCGTCTTCGGCGAGACTGCGGTAGCGCTCGAACAGCGCCCGATCGAGGCCAAGCTCGGTGAATAACTGCGTGACCTTGGGCAACGCGGCGTTGTGCGCGTCGCGCAGTTCGGGGTGGCTGATGACGGCGTTCAAGTGCCCGACGATGCCCCACGCGCGGCTCAGCCGCTCGGTCGCATCCTGCAGCGGCGCCACCACGGCGTCCCAGCTCACGGCTTCGCGCTGATGGATGGCGGCCACCACGGCGCGCGCCTCGGCGATCAAGCGATCGATGGCCGGCGCCACGTGTTCGGCGCGCACTTCCGCAAAGCGGGGCAGGCCGGAGAAATCGAGAAGGGGATTGTTGCTGTCGTTCATGAAGGTTTCGTTCGTGGAAGGAGGGCCGGCGCGCTCGGCGCGTCAGTCGATACGGGTGCCGGGCCCGCGCTCGCCGTTCAGCGCAAGGACATCGGCGATCGTCGTGACGTTGCGCCAAAGGCCGTGATGCACCGCGCCGCTGACGACGCCTGCCGCCACCCATTCACGGTAATGCGGCAGCAGCCGAAAGCGCGTGCCGCGTGGCCACGCCCGACATGTCGCGCTCGAAAGCACCGCGATGTTGGCAAGCGTCCGCCGCGGCTCGCCCTCGTGCACGCGACCGCTGCCCGGCGCAAATCCGGGTGGCACGGCATCCTCGGTCAGTGCGAATTCGCCGCCCGGCTCACCGGGCGTCGGCGGCACCAACACGAAATGGGCGCGCGCGGCACCGTTTTCAATGGCCTGCGCCGCCGGCAGCAGATGCGCATAGTCAAAATCGGAATGAATGTCGGCGCTGACCAGAATCACCGAAGACGTGCGAAAGTGCGCGCTCGCCGTGGCCACGCCGCCGCCGGATTCGAGCGGCTCGGCTTCCACCGAATAGACGATCTCGCAGCCGAAGCGCGTGCCGTCGCCCAGCGCCTCGCGCAGCGCTTGCGCCCGATAGCTCAGGTTGATGACGATGCGGCGCACCCCGATCGCCGCCAGCGCCTCGATGTGGTGCACGATCAGCGGCGCGCCGCGCACGACGACGAGCGGCTTCGGCAGCGCATCGGTCAGCGGTCGCATGCGCTCGCCGCGTCCGGCGGCGAGGATCATGGCATCGGGCGCTGTCCTCAAAACGTGTAACCCGTCTGCGCCGTCACGCCCTCGATGCGGTCGCACAGCGCGCCGAGCGGCGCCAGCGCCTGATAGCGGCGCGCGGCGTGGCGCACGTAGCCGATGAAGCGGGGCGTATCGGCGAGGTAATGCGGCTTGCCGTCGCGATAGTTGATGCGCGCGAAGATGCCGAGCACCTTCAGGTGCCGCTGCGCCGCCATCCATTCCAGTTCGCGGTAGAACTCCGCGAAGTCCTCGCGCACCGGCAGGCCCGCCTTGCGCGCCGCAGCCCAATAGCGGGCGACGTAGTCGAGGATTTCCGGCTCCTCCAGCGTGAAGAAGGCGTCGCGCATCAACGAGGCGAGGTCATAGGTGATCGGGCCGACCACCGCGTCCTGATGATCGAGCACGCCGGGGTTGCCGTTGCTCGTGCGCATCAGGTTGCGCGGCATGTAGTCGCGGTGCACGAGCACGCTGGGTTGCGCCAGCGCGCTCGCGATCAGCAGGCCATAGATGCGCTCCAGCGCGTTTTTCTCGTCGTCGCCGAGTTCGAGCGCGCAGTGGCGGCCGAGGTACCACTCGGGGAAGAGGTCGATCTCGCGCCGCAGCAGCGCGGCATCGTAGCGGCCGAGGGCGGTGTGCGCCGCCGCCGGGTCGATCTGCTGCAACGTGACGAGTGCCGCGATGGCATCGTGAAAGAGCGAGGCGCGGGTCACGGCATCGGCGGCGGTCAGCGCGTTGAGGTAGGTCGTCTCGCCGAGATCGGTCAGCAGCAGCAGGCCGCGCGCCTCGTCGGCCGCGAGCACGGCAGGCACCTGAATGTTGCCGCTCGCGAGCAGGCGACCGACGTTCAGGAACGGACGCACATCCTCCTTGGGCGGCGGCGCGTCCATGACGATGGCGGTCGCGCCGTTGCCGTCGCGCACGCGGAAATAGCGCCGAAAGCTCGCATCGGCCGAAGCCGGTTCGATCGAAGTCCAGCGCCCGTCGAGCGTGGCGAGCCAGCGCTCCGCCTCCGGCAGGCGGGTGTCGTCGGGCGTCGGGGCGAGATGGATTCGTTGCATCGATGGGCCGAGGGGTGTGTCGCAGTGCGTGCGGCAACCTGAGCATTACCGACTGCCGCCGCGTAATTCCTTGATTCGTCGGCTAAACTTGAAAGTTTAGCAATCCGCCTCCGGCCGTCGCGTAGCGCGCGGCAGGGTTCCCTCCTTGAACCGACCGCGTCCATCGCCCGTCTCCGCCTGCTGCTTCGTCGCCGTGCTCTGCGCGGCGGCACCGGCCGCCGGGCAATCGGCGTTCGCCTGCTCGTCGGCGGCGGTCGCAGGCGCGGCGAGTGCAGGCGGGGGCGCCGCAGCCGCGACACCGCGTGGCGCCGCGCCCTTCGTGCCGACCTATTGCCCCTCGGCCATCTCCTCGAACAGCAGCTACCCGCTGCAACTGAAGCCGCCACCCGAGAACGGCCGCGAGGTCACCACCATCACCGCGCACGACACCTCGGGTGTCGACAACCGCTATGTCGAAGCGACCGGCGAGGTCGATCTGCGCACGCCCTCCAAGCAGGTGCTGGCCGACTGGCTGCGCTACGACCTCGACATCGATACCATCCACGCGCGCGGCAACGTCGTGCTCCGTTCGTGGCAGGATCTGGTGAGCGGGCCCGAAATCGAATACCGGCGCGACACCGCCACCGGCTTCATGCGCGACCCGGCCTTCGTGCTCGGGCTGTACAAGGGGCGCGGCACGGCCGACCGGCTCGATTTCACCGGCCCCGAGCGCTATCACATCACGCGCGGCAGCTACACCACCTGTGTCGGCCCATCTCCGGCGTGGCGCATCGAAGTCGGCGAACTCGACATCGACCAGAACGCCTCCGTCGGCCGCGCGAAGGATGCTCGCGTCTATCTGGGCGACATCCCCGTCGCGTGGCTCCCGCAGTTCAGCTTTCCGCTCGGCAACGAGCGCAAGAGCGGGTTTCTCGCCGCCACCTACGGCACCAGCGGCAACCGCGGGCTCGACATCCAGGTGCCGTACTACTTCAACCTCGCGCCCAACTACGACGCCACGCTGACGCCACGGCTGATGACGAAGCGCGGCCTGCTCCTGAACGGACAGGCGCGCTACCTCTTCGACACGCCGCTCGGGCGCGCGGTGGGCGAATGGAACGGCGAAGTCCTGCCGCGCGACCGCGTGGCCAACCTCACGCGCGAGGCGGCCAACCTGCGTCACACGCAGTTCTTCGCGCCCAACCTCACGCTGGCGATCAACTACAACTACGTCTCCGACCCGCGCTACTTTGTCGACCTCTCCGACTTCGTCGCCATCACCTCGATCACCACGCTGCCGCGCGACGCCACGCTGACCTGGCGCAATCACGACTGGCTCTACACCGCCCGCGCGCAGCGCTTCCAGACGTTGCAGGACCCCGCCGCGCTGGTGCTGCCGCCGTACGACCGCGTGCCGCAACTCAACGCCGAATCACCCATCTACCGGCCGCTCGCGGACAAGCGCTTCGAGTTCAAGCTGACCGCCGACGCCACCCGCTTTCAGTATCCCAACGCGTCGTTGCCCTCGGGCTACCGCGCCTATGTCGACGGCAGCGTCGCCTGGCGCTACGACACGCCCGGCGTCTTCCTGACACCCAAGCTGCGGCTGCACGCCACGCACTACCAACTCAATGGCAGCTTCGACGACTACGCCGATTCCACCCGCATCGTGCCGATCGCCAGCATCGACGGCGGACTGCGCTTCGAGCGCAACGCCTCGATCTTCGGCCGCGCCTTCGTGCAGACGCTCGAACCGCGCGCCATGCTCACCGTCATCCCGTACCGCGACCAGAGCGAGACGCCGGTGTTCGACACCGCGCTCGCCGACTTCAACGCGCTGCAACTCTTCAGCGAAAACCGCTATGTCGGCAACGACCGCATCGGCGACACCAAGCAGATCGCCATCGGCATCACCTCGCGCCTGCTCGACGCGGACTCGATGAAGGAGCGCATGCGCTTCACCTTCGGCGAGCGGTTCTATTTCAGCGACCAGCGCGTCACGCTCTACAACGAACCCCAGCGCGACAGCAACAGCTCCGACCTGCTGTTCTCGGCGCAGGGGCGAGTGACCGACGCGCTCTACCTCGAAGGCGACGTGCAGTTCGACGCCAACCTCGGCCGCGTGCAGCGCCACTCGCTCGGGCTGCGCTACACGCCCGAGCGGGCGCGGGCTCTCAGCATCAACTACCGCGCCATTCGCGAGCTCATCACCAGCACCGGCCCGGTGCCGGTCAAGCAGGTCGACATCGCCGGGCAATGGCCGATCTACCGCAACCTCTACGCCGTCGGCCGCGTCAACTATTCGCTGGCCGACCGTCGGCTGACCGAGAGCGTGCTCGGGCTCGAGTACGACGGCTGCTGCTATGTCGTGCGCGCCGTCGCCCAGCGGCTCGCCACCGGCACCACGACGGTCACCAACGCCGTCTTCCTGCAACTCGAATTGAACGGCCTCGGCCGCGTCGGCTCCAGCCCGCTCGACGTCCTTCGGCGGAACATTCCGGGCTATTCCCTGCTCTACGAGAACCCGACGCGGCGTCGCCTCGACGAACCCACCACCAGCGGCCCGCTGTTCACGCCATGGAACGGCGGGGCGTCGCCGTACACTGCGGACCCCACGCGCTGATGCGGCCGCCGTCCTCCCCATCCGCGCATCGCGCCTCAATTTTCCTGATCGCCTTTCGAGCGCCACCGTTGCCATGAAAACCTCGTCGCCCCTCCTGCTCCTCGTCGCCGCCTTCGTCACGGTCGGACTGCACGCCCCGCTCGCCGCGCAAGCGCCGCGCATCCAGCTCGTCGATCGCATCGTCGCCGTCGTCAACGACGAAGTCATCACCCGCAACGACCTGAACGAACAAAAGCGCGCCGTGCTCGCGCAGCTCAAGCGGCAGGGCGTCGCGCCGCCTCCCGACGCCGAGCTCGACGCGCAGGTGCTCGAACGCTTCATCAACGAAAAGGTGCAGTTGCAATACGCCCGCGAAAACGGCATCCGCGCCGACGACGAAACGGTCAACGCCGCCCTGCAACGCATCGCCGCCGACAACAAGATGTCGATGCAGCAGTTTGCCGCGGCGCTGCGCAAGGACGGCGTCACCGTCGAGAGCTTCCGCAGCGAACTGAAGAACGAAATCACCATCAACCGCGTTCGTGAGCGCGAGGTCGACTCCCGCGTCAACGTCACCGATGCCGAGATCGACGGCTACCTCGCGCAGGCCAAGGCCAACGGCGCCAACCAGGCCGAATACGAACTCGCGCACATCCTGATCCTCGTGCCCGAGCAGGCCACGCCCGATCAGGTCGAAACACGGCGCAAGCGCGCCGAAGAAGCGCTGCGGCAACTGAAGGCCGGCACCGCCTTCGCGCAGGTCGCCGCCGTGTTCTCCGACGCCAACGACGCCGCGCAGGGCGGCGCCCTCGGCTGGCGGCAGGGCGACCGCCTGCCCACGCTGTACGCCGACGCCGCCAGCAAGCTGCAACCGGGCGCCATCAGCGACGTGCTGCGCAGCGCCAACGGCTTTCACATCCTGCGCCTGATCGACAAGCGCAAGGGCGGCGAGCAAAAGGCCGTCGTCGAGCAGAACAAGACGCGCCACATCCTCGTGCGCGTCAATGACCTCGTCAGCGAATCCGACGCCAAAGCCAAGATCGAGCGGCTGCGCGACCGCATCGCCGCCGGCGCCAAGTTCGAGGACGTCGCCAAGCAAGGCAGTGAAGACGGCAGCGCGCAAAAGGGCGGCGAACTCGGGTGGGTCTCGCCCGGCGACACCGTCCCGGAATTCGAAGCCGCGATGACCAAGGCGCCGCTCAACACCGTCGTCGGCCCCGTGCGCACGCAGTTCGGCTACCACCTGCTCGAAGTCACCGAGCGACGCAGCCAGGACGTCACGCAAGAGCGCAGCCGCGCCGCCGCCCGCGCCGCGCTGCGCGAACGCAAGGCCGACGAGGCCTACCAGACGTGGCTGCGCGAACAGCGCGACCGCGCCACCGTCGAAGTGAAGCTGGCCGACAACTGAGTACGCGCAAGCGGTCGCGTCCCTCGCCGACCGCCGCCGTCCGTCCCGCGACACACCAAAGTGACGTTTTGCGGCAGCACCGGCGCGCCGGCGCGGTCGCGGCGGCGCCGCGCACCCGCAGTCCACCCCAAGGCGTGCTTTCGGAACATTCGCGAAACCGCGAAAAAACAATCACTTGCGCATGCAATCGTCGCGCACGGCACGCGCTGGCACGCCAACTGCATCACGCAAGACAAGCAGCGCTCGACGCTGTCAATCCAAGCCACTCTCCTTGAAAGGAACTGACATGAAACGTCGTATGCAACAGGGCTTCACCCTGATCGAGTTGATGATCGTGGTCGCGATCATTGGTATTTTGGCGGCCATTGCGATTCCGCAGTATCAGGATTACACCGTTCGTTCGCGTGTATCTGAGGCGGTCACGTTCAACCGCAATGCCATCAATGCTGCCGTTGAATTCGCCAACTCCAACGGCGTGTGGCCCGACGCGACTCAATTCACGCCGGCTCCGCCGACCAGCACGCAAAACATCAGCGCCATCGCCGTTACACAGGGTGCGGGTGCGGCGCTGACGACCAACTTCCGTGTTCAATCCACGCTTGGTGCGGGTACGGGACCGGCGTCCGGCACGTTTGTTACGCATCAGGCGGCTTTTGGTGCGGCGTCCGGCTCCAACGCCGGCACCGTCACGGTCACCTGCAATGCTGCTGCGGGCACCACCACGCCGGTTCGCTTCCTGCCGTCGCAGTGCAAGTAACATCCGCGTGACTGGACGTGTGCCGAACAAATCTGTTTGATCGGCGCACGTTTTGCCAAGAAGGAGGGGTTCTACCCCTCCTTTTTTGTTCGCTTGACACGGTGTCCGCGCAAGCGACGGGTGAGGCAGTAAGTCCAACCATCGGTAACCGGGCGGGAGGTTGTATGAATCGGGTGTTGCCGCGTGGCTTTACGTTAATTGAACTGATGGTGGTCGTCGCCATCGTGGGAATTCTGGCTGCGATCGCGATTCCACAGTACCAAGACTATACGGTGCGCGCGAGAGTGTCCGAGGCCGTTGCGTTCGGGCGAAATGCGATTAGCGCTGCGGTCGAGCACGCAAACTCCTCGTATGTGTGGCCGACCCTAGCCCAATTCACGCCGCATGCGCCGTCCAGCAGTCAGAATATTTCCGCGTTGACCGTCTCGTCCGGTGCGGGCGCACCGCTGACTGACCCATACACCATCACGGCAACACTCGGCGCGGGTACGGGCCCCGCCAGTGGGTCGTTGTTGGCGCTTCAGGCTCAGTTCGGCGCGACGTCTGGCGCGAATGCAGGAACCGTCACGATCACGTGCAATGCTGCGGCTGGCACGACGACGGACGTTCGCTTCTTGCCGTCGCAATGCAAGTAACTGTTCAGCATTGGTGAGCAACGATTGGATATGACGCGTCACCGTGCCGCAGCGCTACACCTCGGTGCGTCGGCGGTGTTGGGCGCCATGTTGGGCGCGCTCACGTGGTTTGTGTGGTACCCGACACCGCTATTCCGTGCCGTGGGCGGCGCTGACGTTTTCGCGACGTTGCTCGCAGTGGATGTGATGATCGGGCCGCTGTTGACGTGGATTGTCTTCAGGCCCGGAAAAGCATCGTTGCGCATGGATCTCACTACGATCATCATGTTGCAGGCAATCGCGTTTTCGTACGGCGTTTACACGCTGTTCGATGGACGGCCGGTGTACATCGCGGCGCTGGGGCATCGGTTTGACCTTGTGCGTGCGAACGAAGTCGATCCGAGCGATCTGAAGGCGGCTGGCAAACACCTGCCTTGGTTCGGTCCGCAATGGGTCGGGACGCGCGAAGCGACCGATGCCAAGGAGCGTGAGCGGGTGCTCTTCGCCGCGGATGCAGGCGCGGATTACGGCAACTTTCCCCAGTACCATCAACCACTTGCGGCCATGCGGGCAGAGATACTCGCGAAAGCGTCGCCCGCCGCGGCATTGCGCGCGCTCAATCCGGGTGCGAGCGAAGCCATCGACCGTTGGTTGGCTGACCACGGCCACGACGTCGATAACACCGTCTTTCAAGGCATCAAGTCCCGCAACGAAGATATGACGGTGATGATCGATCGCCATTCGGGTGACATCATTGGCATCGCCCCGTTTCGCCCGTGGAAGTGAGCGTGCATGATTGTGCTTTTCTCTCTTCGGAGATGAACCCGATTTTCCCCTGAAGTGATATGCACCGCGGTTTGGTCTTGTGGTCGGTCGAATTGATCGCGTTCACTGTTGCGTTTTGGTCGTGGCGATTGAGCGTTGGCCAGGTTGTTACCCATGTCGTGTTGATGCTTCTGTTCTGGACGGCGATCGTGTCGCTTCTTCACTTGTTGTCCGTGTGGACAAAGGGTGCGGGATACGTGTCGCGCTTGGGTGCGGCGATCGGTGCGGGGACGGCGTTCTTTTCCGTTTGCGTCGCGCATCTCACCGTACTCGGCGCGCTGAGCAGTTGGGGGCAATTGCCGACCATCGAGATGGTCGCGGCTTATCTGCACGAGTTGAAATTCGTCGAATCAGCCTTGGGTGTGGGCCGCGACTCGTTTGCCTTCGTTCTTTGCGGTATCTGGTGCGCGTGCGTCGCCCTCCACTTCGCGTTGTTGGCACCACTTTGGCGGCGACCAGTTACTGAAAGCGCGGCACGTTCATCAAGCCAGCGGCAAGCCGGGCTCGCCGTGTTGTTGCTTGTAGTCGCGTTGCCATCGTTTGCTGCATGGTATGTCAGCAATCCCTGGTTCGAGTCATTTGCAGAACCGTTTTGGGTGGCGATCAATGGCAGTCCTTGGCGTGCGTCGCAGACTACGCTGACCAGCGAACTGCGTATCCAACAACTCCAGAAGCTTGACGATGCCGCACGCACAAGTTATGTCCCATCGCTCGCACCAGTGCGAAAAAACGTTGTGCTGATCACGGTTGATGCGCTTCGGCCGGATCACATGTCGGCGTATGGATATGCGCGCAAGACGACACCTTTCCTCGACCGACTCGTTCGGGAAGGGCGTGCTCATGCGGCGAAGGAAGCGCGTGGCCCATGCGCTGAATCGTTCTGCGGACTGCTTAGTCTGTTGACAGGCAAGAGTGGCCACAAATTGGCACAACGCGACTTTGGTTTGGTGGAACTGCTGGGACGGTATGGGTACTACCGCCGAGCCATCCTTGGCGGCGACCATTCCCGTTTCTACGGATTGCGGGAGCGCTACGGGCCGTTCGATTCGTACACAGATGGCGGACTCATGGCAGGCGCGCAAAGCGTGAACGACGACGAGGCCGTCGTTGCGCAAGTTGAAGCGTTACCGTCCTTTCAGGGGAAGCCTGAATTTTTGTTTGTCCACTTGATGTCCGTGCATGGCCTGGGGCGAAAATTTCCTGAATTTCAGAAGTGGACGCCGGCAAAATCCGTGTACAACCTCCGGGTGAAGAACCCTGATACGGTTTTATTGCAGGAAGTGGCCAACGCCTACGACAATGGCGTTCTACAAGCCGACGCGATGATTGGCAGAATGATGGCCGCACTGTCGGCGAAGGGGTACCTTGACAATGCGATCGTTTTTGTGACAGGTGATCACGGCGATTTTTTGGGTGAACACAACCAATTTTCGCATTCGAAGACTCTGTTGGAACCGGTCATCCGTGTGCCGTGGATCTGGATTGGCGATGCCGCGCGCGCGCTCCCGCTTGATCGGCCGGTAGTACATGCCGATTTTGCGCCGACGCTGTTGAATATGCTCAATATCGCTGCCCCGAACCATTGGGATGGACGTGCCCTTCAGGGCGGCGCGGTGCTCAATCGATCGTTCCACCAGCAGGGAGAGTGGGTGGGCGTCATAGATTATTCTCGCGCACACACACTCAAGTACCTCATCGATCAAAAAAAACACGTGTCTGCGGTTTACGACTTGACCGCAGATCCTGCCGAGCGGGAGGACATCGCTTCGTCGATCGACCAGGGGCGCTTGGATGCGTGGCGGCGCGCATTGGAGGCGGAGCAGTTGCTTTCACCCTATGCTTGCCGGGACTCGTTGAACTGTTGATGTCGCATTTTTCAGCGCGATCTAAGCAGCACCAACTTCGAAAGCCCGAACAGATTCGCGCGCTTCACCGCTTCGATCGAAGATTGGTGCGCCGCAAAAACGTCATCAAAGGAAAAGGTTGACCTGAATCCGATCTTGGCAGCGAGTGGGCTTGCCAAGCGCTCCAATGCGTGCCAGAGGGGCGCGCCGCTGAAGTGGTTCACGATCACTACCATGCCACCGGTTCGGCACAGCCGCAACGCCTCTTTGAGTAGCGCTTGTGGATCGGGCGTTACAGAGAGAACGTAGGGCAGAACGACGCAATCGAATGTGCCATCGGCGTAGTCGAGATGTTCGCAATCACACTGCTGCAAACTGACCGAGGCAAGTCCGTGCCGCTGGATG
This sequence comes from Pseudomonadota bacterium, assembly GCA_018241765.1. Classification (GTDB taxonomy): domain Bacteria; phylum Pseudomonadota; class Gammaproteobacteria; order Burkholderiales; family Casimicrobiaceae; genus Casimicrobium. The sequence goes on from JAFEDD010000023.1 coordinate 15,744, forward strand.
CGGGCGCGTGCGTGCGCGAGCATTTCGTCTGAAATGTCGACCCCTACAACGCGTGCTTCCTTCGGGTAGTGAGGTAACAACAGGCCTGTGCCCACGCCCATCTCAAGTATCGAGCGCGGCGAAAGGCGATTGATCGCGGCCAAGAGTTGATCACGTCCGTCTTGCAGAACCCAGCCAAAGAGTATGTCGTATACGCTCGCATAACGTCGGTAGGTTTGCTTCACGTCGACCAATGAAATCCTGTCGGACTCGCGATGTGATTGCGATTCATGCTTCATGCGCGTCGTTTTTTCGAGATGCAATGGATATCGGTCGCTCTACGGCTTGCCCAAGGCGCCGATGGTTGATGGTGTTTCAATGGTTTGCGTTGGCGTGCGTGAACGAAGGCATGGCAGTCGCGATCGCCCGGCGACAGCATGTCATTATCGCCGCTGGTGGGGCATCGGTCCAAAATCTCAGAACGCCCGCGTTGCGAGGTTGTTTCGCGGCCTCGGAGGAATACCGAATTTCCGGCGTCGAGTTCGCCATCCTGAACTGAAGTCGCATAGCCTTGGCCTTGACAAAGGAGGCGCTCGAATACGTCCCTTTTCCCTGGGTGAGAGGGTGCCGCGGGCGAGTGAGGGTGATGGCGCGGATTGGCCGAGAGCTGTCGCCTACCGCCCGATGTAGGCGACGGCTTGACGTCGCTTTCGTGGCATCGATCATCGCATCGTGACCGGTGACTCAAGGCGACCAAGCGCGGTCGAGCCCGCGCCTACAACCTGATGTAGGCGACGGCTTGACGTCGCTTTTGTGCCGCCGGCCATCGCATCGTGGCCGTGACTCAAGGCGACCAAGCGCGGTCGAGCCCGCGCCTACAACCCTAAGCGACCAAGCGCGGTCGAGCCCGCGCCTACAGCACCTCCAGATGCGCCGCCGTTGCGTCGACGACCGCGCGCAGCGACACATTGCGGTCGAAGGTCACGAAACGGGCGTGGTTGGCCACGGCGAGGGCGAGCAGGTAGATGTCGGTGGTGATGGCAGCGGTGAGCAGGCGCTCGCTGCGCACGCGTCGCTCGTCGGTCAGGGAGATGCTGTCGCTCAGAAAGCGGTGCGACGGGTCGGCGGTGGCCGCGCGCAGGCGTACTGTCATGTCCTCGGTGCTGGTGGCGCGGGGGTACGCCGGGTGCGACATGATGCGTATCACGCCGTTTTGCGTGATGGGGCAGGTCGCCCAGCCGGCATCGACATTCGCGCGCAACCACTGCTGCGCCCGCTGGTGAGCCGTATGTTCGACGTCGAACAGCGCGATGAGCACGTTGACGTCGAGGAGCGCGAGCATCTAAATGCCCTCGTCGGTGCGAATGCGGTTGATCAACTCGTTGGTGACGATGACGCCACGGCGCGGCAGCGGCCGAATGCCGCACAGTGGTTCAGGCTCTGCCGCACCGAGGGCGACGGGCGGCACACTTTGATACGGCTGCGTGAGGGCTTTTCTTGCCAAGTCGGAAAGGATCTGCCCTGCGGTTTTTCCGGTCGCCTTGCCCAACTCTTTGCTGGCGCTGAGGATGTCGTCGTCGATGTCGAGCGTGGTGCGCATGGGTTGTCTCCCGAAACGACGCGCCTGCATCCATGAGTCGGTCGAAAAGCGGCGCATCTGATGTGTTGATTCTAATACATCAGATGCGCCCCGCAATCTCCGCCACCAACGCCCGCGCCAGCGCGAGTTTGCCCATTTTCGGCAGTCGGGTGGCACCTGCGGCGCCGCGTTCGTCGATGAGCGTGACCTGGTTGTCGTCGGCGCCGAAGGTGCTTTGGGCGTGGTTCGCGATGAGGAGCGGGATGCCTTTGCGGGCGCGTTTTTCGGCGCCGTACTGCTCGACGTTTTCGCTTTCGGCGGCGAAGCCGACGCACAGCGGCGGGCCGGACTTGCCGGCGCCGCGCCGCTGGTGCCGGGCGATGCGGGCGAGGATGTCCACCGTCGGTTCGAGGTGGATGTCGAGTCCGGCGTCGGCCTTTTTGATTTTCTGCTCGGCGCACGTGACAGGGCGGTAGTCGGCCACGGCGGCGACCGCGATGAAGATGTCGCTCTCGTCAACCTCGGCTTCGACGGCGGCGAGCATCTGCGCGGCGCTCAAGACGTCGACACGGCGCAGGCTGCCGGGTTCGCCATGGGCGGCGGCCGCGAACGGCGTCGGCAGGTGCGTCGGCCCGCTGACCAGCACCACATCGGCCCCCGCCTCGGCGCAGGCCTGCGCCAGCGCGTAGCCCATCTTGCCGCTCGAATGGTTGGTGATGACGCGCACCGGGTCGATGGCTTCCTGCGTGGGGCCGGCGGTGATGAGTACGCGCTTGCCGCGCAGCGTCTTGGGTTGCGCCCAGGCGTCGAGTGCGGCGAGGATTTCGTGCGCTTCGAGCATGCGGCCGTCGCCCGTCTCGCCACAGGCTTGCTCGCCGCAGCCGGGGCCGATCACGTGCACGCCGTCCGCGCGCAGCGTGGCGACGTTCCTCTGCGTGGCCGGGTTTTGCCACATTTGCAGGTTCATCGCGGGCGCGACGAGGAGCGGAATCGTGCGCGCGAGCACGGTGGTGGTGAGCAGATCATCGCTGCGTCCGTGCACGAGGCGGGCGAGGAAATCGGCCGACGCCGGGGCGATCAGCATCGCGTCGTGGTGGCGCGTGAGCTCGATGTGGGCCATGCCGTTGTCGGGCCGGGTGTCCCACAGGTCGCTGTAGACGGGATGGCCGGAGAGCGCCTGAAAGGTGGCGGGGCCGACGAATTCGCGCGCGGCGGCGGTCATCACGACGGTGACTTCGCGGCCGGATTTGACCAGGAGCCGCACCAGTTCGGCGGCCTTGTAGGCGGCAATGCCGCCGGTGACGCCGAGCAGGACGCGCTGCGTCGGGAGGGGGGTCGGGTTCATCGCGCGCAGTGTAGCGGCCGACAGGCATCGGCACCGTTGCGGAGTTCGCACGTTCGCCGCGCGCTCACACGAAAATTCGGTGCGACCCCCGTAGGCGCGGGCTCGACCGCGCTTCGTCACCTTCGATTCCGTGTAGCGCCGATCAACCGCCCGCGAGCGACGTCAAGCCGTCGCCTACATTCTGCGCACCTTGTAGGCGCGGGCTTGACCGCGCTTGGTTGCCTTCGCTTCCGCGTCGCGATGATCAACCGCCTGCGAGCGACGTCAAGCCGTCGCCTACATTCTGCGCACCTTGTAGGCGCGGGCTCGACCGCGCTTGGTTGCCTTCGCTTCCGCGTCGCGATGATCAACCGCCCGCGAGCGACGTCAAGCCGTCGCCTACGTTCGACGTCCCCTTGTAGGCGCGGGCTCGACCGCGCTTCGTTGCCTTCGCTGCCTTCGTCGCCTTCGATGCCGTGTAGCGCCGATCAACCGCCCGCCAGCGACGTCAAGCCGTCGCCTACGTTCGGGCAGGCTCGCCCGCGCCTCGTCACTGTCGGCGCATCCCTTGTAGGCGCGGGCTCGACCGCGCTTCGTCACCTTCGCTGCCTTCGTCACCTTCGCCGCCGGCCTGCGACGATCGACCACCCGCGAGCGACGTCAAGCCGTCGCCTACGTTCGACGTCCCCTTGTAGGCGCGGGCTCGAACGCGCTTCGTTGCCTCCGGAGTCCGGCCTGCGACGATCAACCGCCCGCGAGCGACGTCAAGCCGTCGCCTACGTTCGACGTCCCCCTGTAGGCGCGGGCTCGACCGCGCTTCGTTGCCTTCGCTGCCTTCGTCACGTTCGATGCCGGCCTGCGACGATCAACCGCCCGCCAGCGACGTCAAGCCGTCGCCTACATCGGGAGGTTTGGTCGCGTTGCGCACAAGAGCGACGCCAAGCCGTCGCCTACCGTCGCGCCATCAACTTTTTACTGAAATGCGCATCCACAACGGGCTTGGCGCGCGATTTTCCATGAAGTCGACAAACGGCGAAATCGGCCTCCAAGCCCTTTATGAACGCCATCCTGACGAAAAGCTGAACCCAAAAAATGAACGAAATTTCGCTCGGCGCGGTGGCGCGGGCACGGCCGGCGGGCGTCAGCCCCGATGTGCGCCGACGCGCACGACCTTCAGCGCGTTGGTACCGCCGCTCTTGCCCATCGGTTCGCCACAGGTGAGCACGATGAGGTCGCCGTCGGCTGCGGCGGCGCGTTCCTTCAGCGCGTCTTCGGCTGCCTGCAACGCGCGGTCGCGGTCGGCATCGAAGGGCACCAGGAGCGGCCGCACGCCGCGATAGAGCGCGGCGCGGCGGGCGGCCGCGACTTCGGGCGTCAGTGCGTAGATCGGCACGCCGCTGTCGTGGCGACTCATCCACAGCGCCGTCGACCCCGATTGCGACAGCGCCGCGATGGCGCGCGCATTGAGGTGAAACGCGGTGAACAGCGCGGCCATGGCGATGGCCTGGTCGGCGCGCACGAACTGCTGGTTGATGAAATCGCGGTCGAGTTCGTAGGACTGCGATCGCTCGGCTTCGAGCGCGATGGCGGCCATCGTGGTCACCGTCTCGACGGGGTACTTGCCGACGGCGGATTCGGCCGACAGCATCACCGCGTCGGTGCCGTCGAGCACGGCGTTGGCCACGTCGCTGACCTCGGCGCGCGTGGGCACCGGGGCGGTGATCATGCTCTCCATCATCTGCGTGGCGGTGATGACGAGCTTGTTCTTGTCACGGGCGCGGGTGATCATGCGCTTTTGCAGCGCCGGGACGGCGGCGTTGCCCACCTCGACCGCGAGGTCGCCGCGCGCCACCATGATGCCGTCGCTCGCCTCGATGATGGCGTCGAGCGTCTGCGGCACGATGGCCTCGGCCCGCTCGATCTTCGCGATGAGCCGCGCGCTGCCGCCCGCCGCCGCCAGCACGGTGCGCGCCGTCTGCATGTCGGAGGCGCTCTTGGGGAATGACACCGCGAGATAGTCGACGTCGATGTCCACCGCCGTCCGGATGTCGGCCAGATCCTTCGCCGTCAGCGCCGGCGCCGTGAGGCCGCCGCCGAGCTTGTTGATGCCCTTGTTGTTGGAGAGTTCGCCGCCGTGGATGACCGTGGTGTGCACTTCGTCGCCCGCCACGCGGTTGACGGTGAGCTGGATCAGGCCATCGGCCAGCAGCAGCGTGTCGCCTGCGCGCACGTCCTGCGGCAGTTGCTTGTAGTCGAGGCTTGCGCGCTCGGCGTTGGAGATCGGGGAACGCGCATCGAGCGCGGCATCGAGGATGAACGCCTGCCCGACATCGAGGTGCACATGGCCATGCTCGAACTTGCCGATGCGGATCTTCGGGCCCTGAAGGTCGCCCATGATCGCCACCTCGCGGCCGCAGCGTCGGGCGCCTTCGCGTACGCGTTGGGCGCGGGCAGCGTGATCCTCCGGCGTGCCGTGCGAGAAATTCAGGCGGAACACATCCGCTCCGGCCTCGATCATCGCCGCAATGGTGTCGACGTTGTCGCTGGCGGGACCGAGGGTGGCAACGATTTTGGTGGCTTTCATGCCGCGCAGTGTATCCGTGCCGCGCCCGCTTCGTTCGCAAGTCGCGGGCGACCAAGCGCGGTCAAGCCTGCCCGAACGTAGGCGACGGCTCGACGTCGCTCGCGGGCGGTTGATCGTCGCGACGCGGAAGCGAAGACAACGAAGCGCGGTCAAGCCCGCGCCTACAAGGGGCGCAGAATGTAGGCGACGGCTTGACGTCGCTCGCAGGCGGTTGATCATCGCAACGCGGAAGCGAAGGCAACCAAGCGCGGTCAAGCCCGCGCCTACAGGGGGCGCAGAATGTAGGCGACGGCTTGACGTCGCTCGCAGGCGGTTGATCATCGCAACGCGGTATCGGAGGCAACCAAGCGCGGTCAAGCCCGCGCCTACAAGGGGCGCAGAATGTAGGCGACGGCTTGACGTCGCTCGCGGGCGGTTGATCATCGCAACGCGGAAGCGAAGACAACCAAGCGCGGTCAAGCCCGCGCCTACAGGCGGATGCGCGACGGCTTGACGTCGCTCGCAGGCGGTTGATCATCGCAACGCGGTATCGGAGGCGACCAAGCGCGATCAAGCCCGCGCCTACAAGGGGCGCAGAATGTAGGCGACGGCTTGACGTCGCTCGCGGGCGGTTGATCATCGCAACGCGGAAGCGAAGGCAACCAAGCGCGGTCAAGCCCGCGCCTACAGGGGGGCGCCGAATGTAGGCGACGGCTTGACGTCGCTCGCGGGCGGTTGATCATCGCGACGCGGCATCGGAGGCAACCAAGCGCGGTCAAGCCCGCGCCTACAGGCGGATGCGCGACGGCTTGACGTCGCTCGCGGGCGGTTGATTGTCGCGACGCGGTATCGGAGGCAACCAAGCGCGGTCAAGCCCGCGCCTACAGGGGTCGGCGAACATGACGAGGCGCGGTCGAGCCTGCCCGAAGGTAGGCGACGGCTTGACGTCGCTCAGGAAGCGCAGTCGCCGGCGCGGACGGCGCGAATGGTTTCCTTGCGATGCTGCTTTTCGCCGAACTTGGTGCCGATGGTGTCGACCTCGGCGGTGTATTCGCTGGGGCTGACGATGGTGATGACGGTGGTGTTTTCGCCGCGGATGCCGGGCAGGCGGCAGGTGGCGTGCACGCGGTAGCGGTTGTCGCCGACCTTGCTGTCCTCGGTCTTGCACAGCAGGTTGGTGACGGCGAGCACGCGCGAGATTTCCTTGCGCGGGCTGGCGCAGTATTCGGTGTTGCGGGTTTCGTATTCGACCGGGTCGAGGTCGAGCTTTTCGATCTTGCGCTCGACTTTCCAGAGGCCGGGCTGCAACTGGTCGAGCGGAATGGAGTCGATGGCGCCGGCGGGCAGGGCAATGGCGGCGAGGGCGAGGGGGGTGAGAAGGCGCGCGTTCATGGTGAGCCTTAACGCACGAGTGCGGCCGTTGTTGACTGAGTCGTTGGCGCTCGACGCGCGGCCGCTCAATCGAACGAGCGCAGCGCGACGTCGTCGATCCAGCCGGTGCCGCGGTCGAGCAGCATCACGCCGAGCTTCACGTCGGTGGCTTCGGCCGGCAGCTTGAAGCGCAGCGTCTCGCGCCGCCAGCCGGTGGTGCCGGTGACGGGCGTGCCGCGAAGCTGTTCCAGAATGCCGTGGCGGCCGTCGATGTTGACGACCAAGAGCCAGCCTTCCGGCCCGACGTCCTCGGTCCTGAGTTGCGCCGAGAGTTCGAGCGTCTTTCCGGCCAGCGCTGTGACGTCGACCTGCTGATGGATCATGCCGTACGCCTGCGGCGAGAGCCGCCGGATGCGATAGCTGGCCTTGCCTTCGGCGGCGACGGTGGTGTCGACGGCCCATTCGTAATCGCGCTTGGGCCCCCAATGCTGACCGGTGAGCCAACCCGGCGCGCGGGCGCCGGTCGCGGGCTCTTCGAAGCCGGGGTTGATGATGGCAATCGCTTGGCCAATCGTCCGGCCATTCGCCTGACTTTTGGCGGGCGCGGCAGTCGCGCTCGGAGCGGCGCTCGGCGTCGCGCTCTGTGCGAACACGCCGGTCGCGGCCGCAGCGAGCAGGCACAGGCTCGCGCCGGCGAGCGAACGCAGGGCGTGTTGCCTTGTGCGGCGCCGCTCAGGCATCGGTGACCGCGCCCCTGCTGGCGCTCGACGCGAGCAGCGCGAACTTGTACATGACGCCCTTGGTGTAGCGCGGCGGCGGCGCCGTCCAGCGGGCGCGGCGGGCGGCGAGCGTGGCGTCGTCGACATTGAGTTGCAGCAGCAATCGATGCGCATCGACGGTGATCGAGTCGCCCTCTTCGATCAGGGCGATGGCGCCGCCGACCTGCGCCTCGGGTGCGATGTGGCCGACTACCATGCCCCAGGTGCCGCCGGAGAAGCGGCCGTCGGTGATCAGCGCGACCGTCTCGCCCATGCCCTTGCCGACGATGGCGCTGGTGGGCGCGAGCATTTCGCGCATGCCGGGGCCGCCCTTCGGACCTTCGTAGCGAATGACGATGACGTCGCCGTGATTGATGCGGTTGCCCATGATGGCGTCCATGCACTCGGGCTCGCTGTCGAAGACGCGCGCCGGGCCGGTCAGCACGGGGTTCTTCAGGCCGGTGATCTTCGCCACGCAGCCTTCGGGTGCGAGGTTGCCCTTCAGGATGGCGAGGTGGCCCTGCGCATAGAGCGGGTTGTCGGGCTGACGGATCACGTCCTGGTCGCCGCGGGGAAGGTCGGGCACGGCGGCGAGTTCCTCGGCCATCGTGCGGCCGGTGATCGTCATGCAGTCGCCGTGCAGCAGGCCCTTGTTGAGCAGCATCTTCAGCACCTGCGGCACACCGCCGACGGCGTGCAGGTCGGTCATCACGTATTGGCCCGAGGGCTTCAGGTCGCACAGCACCGGCACCTTCTTGCGCATGCGCTCGAAGTCGTCGATCGTCCACTCGATGCCGGCCGCGTGCGCGATGGCGAGATAGTGCAGCACGGCGTTGGTGGAGCCGCCGGTGGCCATGATCAGCGCCACTGCGTTTTCGATGGATTTTCGGGTGACGATGTCGAGCGGTTTGAGGTTGCGCTCGATGGCGCGCATCAGCACGCGGCTCGACTCGGCGACGCTGTCGGCCTTCTCGGGGTCGGGGTTGGCCATCGAGGAGGAGCCGAGCAGGCTCATGCCGAGCGCCTCGAACGAGGAGGACATGGTGTTGGCGGTGTACATGCCGCCGCAGGCGCCGTTGGTCGGGCAGGCGTGCTTTTCGATGCCGTCGAAGTCTTCCTGGCTGATGGTGCCGGCGGCCATGCGGCCGACCGCTTCGAAGGGCGAGACGATGGTGAGCGCCTGTCCCTTCCAGTGCCCCGGCTTGATGGTGCCGCCGTAGCAGTAGATGGCCGGAATGTTCATGCGGCACATGGCGATCATGCCGCCGGGCATGTTCTTGTCGCAGCCGCCGAGCACCAGCACGCCGTCCATGCACTGGCTCTGCGTGGCCGTTTCGATGGCGTCGGCGATGACTTCGCGCGACACCAGCGAATATTTCATGCCCTCGGTGCCCATGCTGATGCCGTCGGTGACGGTGATGACGCCGTACATCTGCGCCATGCCGCCGGCGGCGTGGATGGCCTCGCAGGCGCGGTCGGCCAGCGGCTGGATGCCGGCGTTGCACGGGTTCATCGTGCTGTGACCGTTGGCGACGCCGACGATGGGTTTGTCGAAGTCGGCATCGCCAAAGCCGACGGCGCGGAGCATGGCGCGGTTGGGAGAGCGGGCGACGCCCGCGGTGATGATCTTGCTGCGGCGGTTGCTGGGCATGGTGACGGTACGCTTTGAGAAACAAACTCGATACGAAGCGCTGCGCGTGGCGCGGCGCGATACGGGGCTATTGTCTCACTCGTTCAACATACACTGCGGCCGGTGGCGCCCGTGGCGCCGTTGACGGCGCGTTCGAAAAACCATGCTGACCTATCCCGACATCGACCCCATCGCCGTTCGCATCGGCCCGCTGGCCGTGCGCTGGTACGGGCTGATGTACCTCGCCGCCTTCGTGATGTTTCTGGTGCTCGGGCGGCATCGGGCGCGCCAGCAGATTCTGAAGGGCTGGAAGCCTGCCGATCTCGACGATCTGCTGCTCTACGGCATGCTTGGCGTGGTGCTTGGCGGGCGTCTGGGGTATTGCCTGTTCTACAAGCCTGGGTATTACTTCGCCAATCCGCTGGAAATTCTTGCGGTGTGGCAGGGCGGCATGAGTTTCCATGGCGGGCTGCTCGGCGTCGTGGCGGCGATGTGGCTGTACGGCAGGCGCACCGAGCGGCCGTTCTGGCGGGTGATGGATTTCGTCGCGCCGCTGGTGCCGCCGGGGCTGGGTTTCGGTCGCCTCGGCAACTTCATCAACGGCGAGCTGCCCGGGCGCGTGGCCGATCCGGCGCTGCCGTGGGCGATGGTCTATCCGCACGTCGACCGGCTGCCGCGTCACCCATCGGCGCTGTATCAAGCCTTCGCCGAGGGCGTGGTGCTGTTCGTCGTGGTGTGGCTCTTTTCGCGCAAGCCGCGAGCCGATGGCCGCGTCGCCGGAATGTTTGCGCTCGGCTACGGCGTGCTGCGCTTCACGACGGAGTTTTTCCGCGAGCCCGACGATTTTCTCGGACTGCTGTCACTCGGCATGTCGATGGGGCAATGGCTGTGCCTGCCGCTGATTGCGCTGGGCGCGTGGCTGTTGTGGCGGCCGCAGCGCAATTAGTCGACGCGGCGGAATTCGCCGTCCATCGTCTGCGGCGTGCCGGTGGCCGCGACCGGCACGGCTTGGACGCCGCGCGTGGGAATCAGCAGCAGCAGCAACGCCAGCGCGTCGCTGAGCACGCCGGGCAGCATCAGCAGTACGCCGGCCAGAAGGCGACGACCGCTGTCGAAGATGACCGGGCGCAGCGACAGCCGCTGCATCGCGGTGGCGAAGCGCTCGCGCATCGTGCGCGCCTCGTGCCGCAGCACGCCGATGCCGAACACGAAACCGGGCACGAACAGCGCCCAGCCCGGAACATTCAGCGCCTCGGCAAATCGAATGGTTGCGTAAATATCGAGCAGCGGCAGCGCGACTAAAATCCCGATCCACAAGAGCGGCATGAACTTCTCCCAACCCTTTCCTCTATTCCGCGCGGCCCACGGCGCCATCGATGTGCCCGATGCGCGCAGCGCGGCGACCACGCGGCGGATGCATAGTATGACAGCAACGGTGACAAAAAGTGCTCGCCCTGGCGCGCGCCCGACCCGGCGCCTCGTCGGATCGACGTTGGCGTCGGTACTGGTGCTGGGCGCGGCAAGCGCTGCGCTCGCCGCCGCGCCAGCGCCGCCGCCCGAGCCGCTGCCCGTCGATCAGGCATTTCCGATCACGGCGGCGATCGAACGCGGCAAGATGGTTCTGCGCTTCGACGTGCAGCCCGGGCATTACCTGTACCGCGACCGCTTCGAGCTGGCGATGGGCGGGCACAGTCTGGCGTCGCTGCCGCTGCCGCGCGGGCGCATGAAGCAGGACCCGAACTTCGGTCGCGTCGAGGTCTACGAGCAGCCGATGCAGTTGAGCGTTCCGGCAACGCAGGGGGCCGCGGGAGCGGCGCCCGAGGTCAAACTCGTCTATCAGGGGTGCTCGGAGCTCGCCGGCGTGTGCTACCCGCCGGTCACGCGCACCTTCCGTCCGCAGGCCGACGGCAAGGCGGTGGCGCCCGTCGAAACCGGCGCCACCAGTTTCAAGGCGATGTTCCGCAAGCAGGTGAGTCAATGAGCGAGCTGTCCAACCGGTCACGGCGCGTGCTGATCGGCGCCTCGGCGGTCGCCGCGGCGGCGGCCGGCGTGCTCGGCGGACATTGGTGGCTCACGCGGGGCACCGTCGCCGGCGATGAGGCGAAACTGCTCGCGGCCAGTTTTCCGGCCATGGACGGTGGGCAGGCGACGCCGATGTCCACCTGGCAGGGCAAGACGCTGATCATCAATTTCTGGGCGACGTGGTGCGGCCCGTGCCGCGAGGAGATGCCCGACTTCGTGAAGGCGCAGCAGGCATTTGGCGACAAAGGGCTGCAATTCGTCGGCATCGCCGTCGATCGTCGCGACGCGGTCGAGCGCTTTGCAAAGGAACTCGGCATCAACTATCCGATTCTGCTGGCCGACGTCGCGTGGCTGAACGAACTGCGCACGATGGGCAACCCGCAGAGCGTGCTGCCGTTCACGCTGGTGGTTTCGCCGCAAGGCAAAGTAACGCTTCGTCGCGTAGGCCGCCTCAAGTTCGACGAAATTGCCGCTATGTTCGCCTGACTGCGTCGATCGTCGTCCGTCCGGATGAACCGTTCCACATCCGTTTTCGCCTGGGCAACTTTTGGCGCAAAGCCGCATCCACAACGGGCTTGGCGCGCATTTTTGCTTGAAGTCGACTATCGGTCATATCGCGCGCCAGGCCTGTTGCAAACGTCGTTTGCGAGAAAAGTTGATCGGTTTCACGGCGAGGTTTTTTGGGACGGACGAGCGCTTCGGGCGCGGTTCGAGCGCTGCCGCGAGAGGCTCCGCGGCCGGTCGCGGACGCGGAATATTCTGTCGCCATCTGGCAACAAATCGCGATTTCAGGCAAACTATCGCCTATCTCAACTCAACTCGCAGCGATTTTTTGATCGATGCGGGTCGCCACCGATGGCCAATCGCGCCGCCGAACGTGCGCCCAAGCCTGATCGCAGCCGTGCCGTCGGGCGCCGGCTGCTGCTGCTGAACGGTCCGAACCTGAACCTGCTCGGCAGCCGCGAGCCCGAGCGCTACGGCCACACGACGCTCGCCGAGATTGAACGACGTCTCGCCGCCCGGGCCTCCGAAGCGGGCTTCACGCTCGATTGCGTGCAGAGCAACCACGAGGGCGTGCTCATCGACCGCCTGCACGCCACGCGCGGCGACGGCACCGTGGCCGCGATCGTCAACGCGGGCGGATTGACGCACACCAGCGTCGCGCTGCGCGACGCCTTCGCGGCCGTGGCGCTGCCGTTCGTCGAGGTCCATGTCAGCAACGTCCACGCGCGGGAGGCATTCCGCCACCACTCGTACCTGAGCGCCATCGCGCTCGGCGTCATCGTCGGCCTCGGCGCCCGGGGCTATGACCTCGCGCTCGACTTTCTTCTGGGCGAATTTGGCGCGGCCTGAACACGCCGACGTTTCAAACGCCAAGCTGTCAATCACCACCGTTTCTGATCCGCAGCCACGTCGATCGCCCCGCGCGGTCGCCACCGAGCAAAGGAGCCCCACCGCATGGATCTGCGCAAACTCAAAACCCTCATCGAACTCGTGCAGGACTCGGGCATCGCCGAACTCGAAGTGACCGAAGGCGAGGAGCGCGTGCGCATCACCCGCACCGTCGCCCAGGCCAACCCGCCGCTGATGCAATACGCGGCACCCGTCATGGCGCCGCCGGTCGCGGCGCCGGCGCCGGTGCCGCCCACCGCGGCCGCGACCAGCGCAGCGGGGACGCCGCCCGAGCCGGCCGGCTTCGCCGTCAAGTCGCCGATGGTCGGCACCTTCTACCGCGCACCCTCGCCGGGCGCCGCACCGTTCGTCGAGGTAGGCAGCACGGTCGCCGTCGGCGACACGCTGTGCATCATCGAAGCGATGAAGCTGATGAACGAAATCGAAGCCGAAAAGGCGGGTGTCGTAAAAGCGATCCTCGTCGAATCGGGGCAGGCCATCGAGTACGGCCAGACACTCTTCATCATCGAATAGCGAACGATGGCGCTCTCTCTCAGTTCGTCCAAGAAGCCACCCGCCGGACCGCAGATGTTCGACAAGGTGCTGATCGCCAATCGTGGCGAGATCGCGCTGCGCATCCAGCGTGCCTGCCGCGAAATGGGCATCAAGACCGTCGTCGTGCACTCCGAGGCCGACGCCGAGGCGAAGTACGTGAAGCTCGCCGATCAGTCGGTGTGCATCGGCCCCGCGCCATCGGCGCAGAGTTACCTGAACGTGCCCGCCATCATCGCGGCGGCCGAAGTGACGGACGCGCAGGCGATCCACCCCGGCTACGGTTTTCTCTCCGAGAACGCCGACTTCTGCGAGAAGGTCGAGAAGTCGGGCTTCGTCTTCATCGGGCCGCGCGCCGAAACCATCCGCCTGATGGGCGACAAGGTCTCGGCGAAGGCGGCGATGAAGAAGGCCGGCGTGCCGGTGGTGCCGGGCATCGAGGGCGCGCTGCCGGAGGACCCGCGCGAGATCATTCGCCTCGCGCGCCAGATCGGCTATCCGGTCATCATCAAGGCCTCCGGCGGCGGCGGCGGGCGCGGCATGCGCGTCGTGCAGACGGAGGCCGCGCTGATCAACGCGGTGACGCTGACGCAGGGCGAGGCGCTCGCCGCATTCGGCAACGGCACCGTCTACATGGAGAAGTTCCTCGAGCAACCGCGTCACATCGAGATTCAGGTGCTGGCCGACCAGCACAAGAACGCGGTCTATCTCGGCGAGCGCGACTGCTCGATGCAGCGGCGGCACCAGAAGATCATCGAAGAGGCTCCGGCGCCGGGCATTCCGGAAAAGCTGATCGCGAAGATCGGCGAGCGCTGCGTCGAGGCGTGCAAGAAGATCGGCTATCGCGGGGCGGGTACCTTCGAATTCCTCTACGAGAAGGGCGAGTTCTTCTTCATCGAGATGAATACCCGCGTGCAGGTCGAGCATCCGGTCACCGAGCTCATCACCGGCGTCGACATCGTGCAGGAGCAGATCCGCATCGCCGCCGACCACAAGATGACGCTGCGTCAGAAGGACATCATCAAGCGCGGCCACGCCATCGAATGCCGCATCAACGCGGAGGACCCGTTCAGCTTCGTGCCTTCGCCCGGCCGCATCACCAGCTGGCACGCGCCCGGCGGGCCCGGCATTCGCGTCGACTCACACGCCTACAACGGCTACTTCGTGCCGCCGAACTACGACTCGATGGTCGGCAAGCTGCTCGCCTACGGCGCGACGCGGGAGCAGGCCATCGCCCGCATGCGCGTCGCCCTCTCCGAGATGATCGTCGAGGGCATCAAAACCAACGTTCCGCTACACCGCGAATTGATGGAGGACGCCGAGTTCCAGAAGGGCGGGTTTTCCATCCACTATCTCGAAAGCCGCATGGCCGCACTCGCCGAGCGGCGGCGCTGACAGGCTGAGCGGCGAACCATGACCGGTGACACGACCACGAGCGGCGGCGAAGCCGGGGCATCGGCCGAGCCGCGCAGCTGGATCGAAATATCGGGGCCGGTGCGCGGTGCGCTGGCGGACGCTGTCGCCGATGCGCTCTTGGCGGCGGGCGCGCTGGCCGTCGACGTCGCCGATCTGCATGCCGAAAGCGATGCCGAACAGCCGATCTTCGGTGAGCCGGGCATGGCGCTCTCGGCGCGCTGGGCCGACAGTCGCATCGCCGCGTTGTTCGACGGTGCCGTGACGACCGACGAGCTCGATGCGCTGTGGCAGAGCTTGCGCGAGAGCATCGAAGGGGATGCCGGAGCGCTTGGCCCGCACGAATTGCGCGTGGTGCCGGAGACCGATTGGGTGCGCGCCACGCAGGCGCAGTTCGAGCCGCTGCGCATCAGTGAGCGGCTGTGGGTGGTGCCGAGCTGGTGCGTGCCGCCGGCGCCGAACGCGATCAACCTGCGCGTCGATCCCGGCCTCGCGTTTGGCACCGGCACGCACCCGACCACCCGACTGTGTCTCGAATGGCTCGATGGCTTGCCGCTCGCCGGCGTCAGCGTGCTCGACTACGGCTGCGGCTCGGGCATCCTGGCGATGGCGGCGGCCGCGCTGGGTGCCGGGCGCGCCGTCGGTGTCGACATCGATCCGCAGGCGGTGCTCACGGCCGCGCGCAACGCCGAGGCCAACGGCCTCGCCGTCGCGTTCGCCACGTCCGACGCCGAGCTCGACGAGCGCTTCGACGTCGTCGTCGCCAACATTCTCTCGGGGCCGCTGGCCGTTCTCGCACCGGCCATCGCGGCGCACGTCAAACCCGGTGGCCAACTTGCGCTCGCCGGCATCCTGCCGGCTCAGGTGCAACGCATTCGCGCAGCCTACGCGCCGTGGGTCGCGCTCGCGGTCAGCGCCGAACGCGACGGATGGGTGCGCATGACGGGCCAGCGCGCGCACTGAGCGCGCGCCGACGCGTGGCCATCGCTACGCTACGATTGCACCATGTCCATGAGCAGCACGACCGCCTCGACCTCCGCGGTGACGAGGTGCCCGCATTGCAACGCCAAGTTTCGTGTGCGCGCCGAGCAGGTCAAGCCGCACGCGGGTCTCGTGCGCTGCGGCGCCTGCCGTGGCATCTTCGACGCCGTCGAGCATCTGGTCGAGGGCACGCTGCCGCCGGTGCCGCCGCCCGAGGATGACTTCGAGCAGGAGCCGCCGCGCACCATCGTGCAGGGCATGCCGGCGGTCGACCAGCCGCACGCCGAGGATGCGGCGCACGCCGCTGAAGCGGCGGCGCCTACGACGCGCGGCGCGCGCTCGGGCGCCGACACGGTTGCACGCGCGGCGTCCGATGTGCAGGTCAAGAATCTCGATGCTCCCAGCGAAACCGCCGCGCCGGTGACGCCCGATGCGGGCGACGCGCACTACCGCTGGAAGCGCACACCGAAGCCGATGAGCCGTGGCGCGCGTGCCATGTGGGCGTTGCTGTCGCTGCTCGCGCTCACCGCGCTCGTGGCGCAGGGCGCGTATTTCTACCGCGATGAGCTCGCCAGCCGCGTGCCCGCGCTGGCGCCGGCGCTGGCGATCGCATGCGAGCGCGTCGGTTGCCACCTGGAGCCGCCGCGACGTGCCGACGTTCTCGGCTTCGTGGGTGCCGAGCTCGCCGCGGACCCCGCCCACAAGGGGCTCTTCGTGTTCACCGCAACGCTGCGCAACAGCGGCAATCAGGCGGTCGCCTATCCGCACCTGGTGCTGAGTCTCGACGGCCTCGGCGGGGAACTGGTGGCGCGGCGCGTCTTTTCGCCGACCGAATTCGCGCCGGCGACAGCCAATCTCGCGCGTGGCCTCGACGCCGGCGCCGAGGTCGAAGTCAAGCTCTATCTCGATGCCAGTCAGTCGAATGTCGTGGGCTTCAAGGTTGATCACGCCTATCTCTGAGTCGCGCCTCGACGAGCGCGGCGACGGTGGCAGGTCAGGGGTGCGCTGATGCTCCGACGCGCCGACCGCAGCACACTCGCGCAGTGGGTCACGGTGATCAACGTCGGCGTCATCGTCTATGCCAGTCTCCAGCCATTCAGTGGCTGGACGCCGCTGCCACCGCAGGCGCGCTTCTTTTTGTGGCAGTGGCCGCAACGCGTGATCGTGAACGATGTGCTGATCAACGTGATTGGCTATCTTCCGTTCGGAGCGGCACTGGCGTTGGCCTGGCCAACACGATGGGGACGGCGGCGCCGATGGATGCTGAGCGTCGCCGCAGGTGCAGCTCTGTCGCTGGCGATGGAGAGCGCCCAGATGTGGCTGCCGACACGCTACGCGAGCACGGTCGACGTCATCACCAACACGCTCGGCACGGGGCTCGGTGCGGCGCTGGGCCTGTTGCTCACGGTGCCGGCGGGACTCGGTCGCGCGGCGCAGGCGATGCGCGAGCGCTGGGTGGTGCCGGGCGCCACGGGCGAGCTGATGCTGGCATTGCTCGCGCTGTGGCTGCTCGCCCAGATCAATCCGGCCATTCCGTTGTTCGCTGCGACCTATCATCCCGGCCAGCAGGCGGCGCTGGAGCCCGCCGTGCTGGTGGTCGAACTCGCGCAGACCGCCTCTGCCCTGATCGGCATCGGACTCTTTACCGATCTCACGATGCGGCGCCGCTCGTACGGCGGTTTCGCGCTGGTCGCCGTCATCGCGTTGGCCGTGCTGATGAAGCTCCTCGCGGCGCTCGCGCTCTTGAAACCGTTGGCGTGGGACGAGTGGCTGCGTCCGGGGCATGCGCTCGGACTCGCTGGCGGCGCCTTCGCCCTGATGCTGCTGTTCTGGCTGCCACGACGCGTGAAGTCCGTGCTCGCCGGCATCGCCTTGCTGACCGGAGTGCTGAGCACGCTGCTGTTGCCCGATTTCGTGACGGCGAAGGCGCCGCTGTCGATCTTCAACTGGAACTTCGGCCACCTGCTTCATCTGAACGGGCTCACGCGGACGATCATCCTCGTCTGGCCGTTCATCGCGACGGCTGTCCTGTTGTGGCGCTTTGGTGCGATGGCCGAATCGGCGCCCAAGGATCGGCACCGCGCCGCGACCCCTAAAATGCCCTCATGACGAACGCTGCAACGTCCCTGATCGATGGCCCTGCGGGGGCGCTCGAAGTGGCTCTTCAGTTGCCCGGCGGCGCCCCGCCCAAGGCGCTGGCGCTGGTCTGTCATCCGCATCCGGTGCACGGCGGCACGATGGACAACAAGGTGGCGCAGATGCTCGCCCGCGCGTTTCTCGAACTCGGATTCGCGGCGCTGCGGTTCAACTTCCGCGGCGTCGGGCGCAGCGAAGGGAGCTTCGACGAAGGCATTGGCGAGACGGAGGATGCGGCCGCTGCGCTGGCCTTTGGCCGCGCGCAGACGGGTGAATCGCTGCCTCTGGTTGCCGCCGGCTTTTCGTTCGGCTGCTTCGTGCAGGCGCGGCTTCAGGCGCGCGCGGCGCCGAGCCAGATGGTGTTGGTCGGCCCTGCCGTCGGGCGCTTTCCGGTGGCGACGGTGCCGCCGGGCACCTTGGTCATTCACGGCGAGCAGGACGACGTGGTGCCGCTCGCGGACGTGCTCGACTGGGCGCGTCCGCAGGGGTTGCCGGTCACGGTGTTTCCTGGCGCCGGACACTTCTTTCATGGCCGCATGACCGAACTGAAGGCCGTCGTGAAGCGGCACTGTCGCCTGTGATGGTGACCGTGGCGCTCAGCATGAAGTGCGGTTTGTTTTTTCGCGAGAGCCGGGCAGGGTTCGCGGCGCGGTGCCGGGTGCTGGCGCCTGCTGTGCCGGCGGCGCGCTCGTAGCGCTGCGTTCACCGATGCTCTGGGTCAAATCGTTTCACATCGTGTTCGTCATCACCTGGATGGCGGCGATCTTCTATCTGCCACGGCTCTATGTCTACCACGTGCAGGCGCTGCGCGAGGGTGACACGCGGGGCAGCGAACGCTTCAAGGTCATGGAGCGCAAACTCTACGTCGGCATCATGACGCCAAGCGCGGTGCTCGCCGTGGCGCTCGGGTTATGGCTCTGGCTTGGCTTCGGCATCGGCGGGCACTGGATGCATGTGAAGTTCGCGCTGGTGCTGCTGCTGCTGGCTTATCACGGGCTCTGCTGGTGGCATCTTCGCGCGTTCCGCTGCGATGGCAACCGCCATTCCGAGCGCTATTTCCGCATCATCAACGAGCTGCCCGTCGTGCTGTTGTTCGGCATCGTGCTGCTGGTCGTGCTGAAGCCATTCTGATGCACCCGAGGAAGCCATCGCCACCGGTGCCGCGCGCAACGCTCTCGATTCGCGCCAAACCGATCGATGATCGCGCGCAGAAGTTCTTCGCGCCGTGCCCGCGCGGACTCGAGGCCGTGCTGGCGGCGGAACTGGCCGCGCTGTCGGCCCATGCCGTGGTCGCCACCGATGGCGGCGTGGCGTTTCAGGGGCCGTTCGCGCTCGGTATGCGGGTGTGTCTGTGGAGCCGCATCGCGAGCCGTGTGCTGTGGCAGTTGGCGGAGGCCGAGTATCGGCACGAGGAGGAGATCTATCGCCTTGCCCGTGGCGTCGATTGGCCGCATCTGTTCTCGGCGCGAGAGACGATTCGCGTGCAGGTCGATGCCATCCGTTCGCCGCTGCGCAGCCTCGAATTCGTCACCCTGCGCGTGAAGGACGCCGTCGTCGACCGCTTTCGTGCGGCGATGGCGTCGCGGCCGTCGGTCGACACCAGCCGTGCCGACATGCGCATCCACGTGTTTCTGACGGCGTACAAGGCGACCGTGTACCTCGACCTCGCCGGTGAAGCGCTGTTCAAGCGGGGCTATCGTCGCGATGGGCTGGCCGCGCCGCTGCGCGAGAACCTGGCCGCCGGCATGCTGGCGCTGATGGGCTGGAGCGGGCAGACGCCGCTGCTCGACCCGATGTGCGGCAGCGGCACGCTGCTGACCGAAGCGGCGATGATCGCCATGAACATGGCGCCCGGTGCGCAGCGCGGCTTCGCCTTCGAGAAGCTGCGCCAGTTCGATGCCGACGCGTTCCGTCGCATGCGGGAGGACGCGGCGGCCGGCCTCCGACCGTTGGCGCCCGGTCTGTTGACCGGCAACGATCGCAGCGCCGAGGCGGTCGCCAGCACGCGTCGGCACCTGCAGAACCTCGGCGGCGACGCGCTGCTGGCGGCGGTGACGCTGACTCAGGAGCCGCTCGAATCGCTCGCGGCGCCTGCCGCTGCGGGCGTTCTCTTGAGCAATCCGCCCTATGGCGAGCGGCTCGAAGAGCAGCAGACCTTGAAGGCCTGGTACCCGGCGCTCGGGGCGTGGTTGAAGCGCTCGCTGGCGGGCTGGCGCGTCGCGTTCATCACGGCCGATCGCGCGTTTCCGGGCGGTATCGGCCTGAAGCCGACGCGACGCACGCCGCTGTTCAACGGGGCGCTCGACTGTCGGCTCTATGAGTTCGAGCTCTACGCCGGGTCGCGGCGAACGGATCGCGCGCCGTCGTCTTAAAATCGCAATATCGTTCGACCTACCCTCCGCGCCGCTGCGCGGTGCAATCGCCATGGCCGGTTACGTCTCCGAAATCACTCAGTTCATCTCCGCGTTGAAGGCGAACAAGCCGCAATTGGAAGCCGAGCAGCGGCAAGGCCGCGCCATCTGGTGGGACAAAAGGCCGCTGGACGTCGACGAGCGCAGCGAGCAAAACAAGGCGCGGGTGCCGCAAAAGCCCTATCCGTACTATTCGGATTGATCGCTTCGAGCATCGCTGGCGGCGCTAACTCGTTGCGCCTCTCACGCAGGCAGGACGTGACGGCGAGCCGCCGTCAGCACCGATGCACGGCAAGGCGGCGACGAAGTCACCTTGGATTGGGCAATGGAATCACTTGACGAGCGTCGCTTCGGTGGCATCGCACGGCTCTATGGCGAATCGGGTTTTGCGCGCATTCGCGCGGCGCATGTCGTCGTCGTCGGCGTCGGTGGCGTCGGCTCATGGGCGGCGGAGGCGCTCGCCCGCTCCGGCGTCGCCCGGCTGTCCCTGATCGATCTCGACGTCGTGGCGCCGTCGAACCTGAATCGGCAGGCGCAGGCGACCCTCGCGAGCGTCGGCGGCAACAAGGTCGACGCCATGGCGGCACGCATTCACGCGTTCGCGCCCGATTGCTCGGTATCGCCGATCGACGACTTCATCACGCCGGCCAACGTCGCCTCGTTGCTGCCGACGGAGGCGACCTTCGTGATCGATGCCATTGACCAGGTTCTGGCCAAGGCTGCGCTCATCAATCATTGCCACGCCCGCGCCCTGCCACTGGTCGTCTGTGGCGGGGCGGGCGGCAAGACCGATGGCAGCCGTCTGACGATCAACGATCTGGCGCAAACGACGCACGATGCGCTGCTGGCGAAGGTTCGCACGCTGTTGCGGCGCGACTACGCGTTTCCGCGCGACGGCAAGCGCTTTGGTGTCGTGGCCGTGCATAGCACCGAGGCGACGGCTGCGGTCGCACGCGACGGCGGCGCCGGCCTTGCCTGCGCGGGCTACGGTTCGGCCATGCACATCACGGCCGGCATGGGGCTGCTCGCCGCGGGTCACGTCTTGCACCAGTTGGCGGCGCGCTGACGCGCCGTCTGCGCCGCGTCGAGCGGGCGGCGTGACGCCATGGCCACGCTCGGACTACACTCGCCGCAGGAGGGGTCATCGTGCGCATTTTGCTGGTGGAGGACGATGCCGAGCTCGGCAGCGGAGTCAGCGCAAGCTTGAAGCGAGATCATTACGCGGTCGACTGGGTGACCGACGGCGCCGCCGCCGCCACCGCGCTCAGCACGGCGCACTATGATCTGGTCATTCTCGATCTTGGGTTGCCCAGGCTCGGGGGGCTCGCCGTGCTGCGGCAGTTGCGCTCGCGGCACGAGGCGCAGAAGGCCGTTCCCGTGCTGATCACGACGGCGATGGATGCGGTGGGCGACCGCGTCGAAGGGCTGGATGCCGGCGCCGACGATTATCTGGTCAAGCCGTTCGCGCTCGATGAGTTGCACGCGCGGGTTCGCGCGCTGATCCGTCGGCGCAACGCGGCGACCAGCAACGTGCTGACGCACGGACGTCTGACCTTCGATATCGCATCGCGACAGGCGTCCGCCGATGGCGTGCCGCTCGAACTCTCCGTGCGTGAGGCGGGGATTCTCGAAGTGCTGCTGTTGCGCGCCGGGCGGGCCGTGACCAAGGAGCAGTTGCTCGAAGGTCTGTGCGCGTGGGATAGCGATATTTCACTCAATGCGATCGAGGTGTATGTGCACCGTTTGCGCAAAAAGCTGGAGCCTGCGGGCATTCAGGTGCGTACCTTTCGCGGTCTCGGCTACTGCATCGACAAACCGGTCGCAGTGGGCACGACTGACGCGCCTCACGGAAGCGGCCGCGACGCATGAGCCTTGCCGCGCGGCTGCTGGAATGGTTGCTTGCGCCGCTCTTGTCGATCTGGCTGGTCAGCCTGGGCATTTCGTTCATGAGTGCCCGCAGCACGGTCGACACGGCGCTCGACGACGGATTGAGCGCGGTTTCCGCGATGTTGATGTCGGAATGGCAGCAACGGCGCACGACGCACCCCGATCTGGCCATTCCCTCCGATGCGACGCGCCAGTGGATGAATCTGGTGCCCGAGTTTCCGGTGCTCTATCTGATCGTCGATGCCGCGGGCGCCACCGTCGCGGGCGACGATTCGCTGCAACCCTTGTTGCGCGCGACGGCCGATGCCGAAGGCACCGCTCCGGGCTTGGTCGAGCCGGGAGCATTCCGTCACGTGCAGGGTTTCAACACGGCGATGGACGACGCCGTCATGCGGGTCGTGCGCCTTCGTTTCGATGCCGGCGGCAGGGAGTACACGCTGGCTGTCGCGCAATCGCGCGAACGTCAGACGGCGCTGCTGCGGACGGGCATGATGCACGAGGCGATGGCACAGAGCGCGGTGCTGCTGGTCGCGTGCTACCTGCTTTGGTATGGCTTGACCTACGTCGCGCGGCCAATGAAGGAACTGCAGGAGCATCTCGATGCGCGCAGCGCCGACGACTGGACGCCATTGCCCGAACAGTTGGCGCCGCACGAAATCGCGCCGCTGATTGCATCGACCAACGCCTTGATTCAGCGCTTGCAGACTTCGCTGGGCGCGCAGAAGCGATTCATCGCCAACGCGGCGCATCAGTTGCGCACCCCGCTCGCCGCCCTGCGCGCGCAGAGCGAACTGATCCAGCGCCTCCCCGAGGGCGAGGAGCGCAACGCTGCCGTGCAGCGCCTGGTGGCAACGGGCGAGCGCGCGAGTCGCCTCGCCAATCAGTTGCTTGCGCTCGCACGCGCGGAGAGCGCGGGCACGACCGGTGCCCGGCAGCCCATCGTGCTCGACGCGCTGTGCGAGGAAATCGCGCACGACATGCTGCCCATCGCGATCGAGCGCGAGATCGACTTCGCGTTCGAGCCACCCACCGGTCCGGTCACGGTGCACGGGGATGCAACGCTGATCGGTGAAATGGTGCGCAACCTGGTCGACAACGCGTTCAAGTACACGCGCCGGGGCGGCTCCGTCGTGCTCGCCGTGCAGGATTCACCGGCACACGTCGTCGTCGACGATTCCGGCGCCGGCATCGCGCCAGCCGAGCGCGAGCGCGTGTTCGCGCCGTTCGCCCGCATTGCGCAGATCGATACCGAGACGGGGGCCCCGGTTCCGGGTGTCGGCCTTGGACTGGCGATCGTGCGTGAAGTGGCGCATGCCCACGGCGCCACCGTCGGCATCGACACCTCACCGATGGGTGGTGCGCGCTTCGTTGTCAGGTTCGCGTAAGAGCCGCGTCAGAGCGCCGTAAGCCGCGGTCTCTAACTTTCGCCGCTATCGCCGCCACCTTCGAGCGCGCGGTACTCAGCAAAAGGGGATACTCATGGCAACTGCAACCGCGGGCGCTGCCCGCCCGATGACCGGGGAGGAGAAAAAGGTCATCTTCGGGTCGTCACTCGGCACCGTGTTCGAGTGGTACGACTTCTATCTCTACGGCTCACTGGCCGGCATCATCGCGAAGCAGTTCTTCGCTGGCCTCGATCCGACGTCGGCCTACATCTTCGCGCTGCTCGCGTTTGCGGCGGGCTTCCTTGTGCGCCCATTCGGCGCACTCTTCTTCGGCCGCCTCGGCGACATGATCGGCCGCAAGTACACCTTCCTCGTCACCATCCTCATCATGGGTGCGTCGACGTTCATCGTCGGCATCCTGCCGAACTACGCGTCGATCGGCATGGCGGCTCCGGTCATTCTGATCGTCCTGCGCCTGTTGCAGGGGCTCGCGCTCGGTGGCGAGTACGGTGGCGCCGCGACCTACGTCGCCGAGCACGCACCGAACGGACGTCGTGGTTTCTACACGAGCTGGATTCAAACGACGGCGACGCTCGGCCTGTTCCTGTCGCTCATCGTCATCCTGCTCGCGCGTCAGTTCACTGGCAAGGACTTCGACGTCTGGGGATGGCGCATCCCGTTCCTCGTGTCGATCCTGCTGCTCGCGGTCTCGGTCTGGATCCGGCTGTCGATGAACGAATCGCCGGCTTTCCAGCGCATGAAGAACGAAGGCAAGGTGTCGAAGGCTCCGCTGTCGGAATCGTTCGGGCAATGGCGCAACCTGAAGATCGTCATCATCGCGCTGCTCGGCCTCACCGCCGGGCAGGCCGTCGTCTGGTACACGGGGCAGTTCTATGCGCTGTTCTTCCTGACCAACATCGCGAAAGTCGATGCGACATCGGCCAACCTGATGATCGCGTACTCGTTGATCCTCGGCACACCGTTCTTCATCTTCTTCGGGTGGCTGTCGGACAAGATCGGTCGCAAGATCATCATCATGGCGGGCTGCCTGATCGCCGCGGTGTCTTACTTCACCGTGTTTCCCGCCATTCTGAAGGCGGCCAACCCGGCACTGGTCGCAGCGCAGGAAAAGGCCCACGTGACCGTCGTGTCGGACGCTGGCAACTGCTCGTTCCAGGGCAGCCCGATCGCCCGTGAAATCGATTTCCGCACCTCGTGCGACATCGCCAAGCGGACGCTCGCACAGGCTTACGTGCCGTACCTGAACCAGAGCGGCGCGGCCGGCTCTCCGGCGAAAATCATCATCGGTGACAAGGAGTACACCGCACCGACGGCAAACGTCGCAGCTGGCGGGCATACCTTCGACAAGGAAAGTGCCGCCGCGGTCGCCGCGTTCAAGAAAGACGTTGGCGCTGCCGTCGCCGCTGCCGGGCTAGCGGCGAAGGCTGACGAGAACACGATGGACAAGACATCGATCTTGATGTGGCTGGTGTTCCTCGTCATCCTGGTGACGATGGTGTATGGCCCGATCGCGGCGATCCTGGTCGAAATGTTCCCGACCCGCATCCGCTACACCTCGATGAGCTTGCCCTATCACATCGGCAACGGCTGGTTCGGTGGCTTGCTGCCCACCACGGCGTTCGCGATGATCGCGGCAACGGGCGACATCTACTACGGCCTGTGGTATCCGATCATCGTGGCTGCGATGACGTTCGTGATCGGCATGCTGTTCGTGCGCGAGACGAAGGACGTGGACATCTACGCCAAGGATTGACGCAGGGACACATCTATGTGGAAATACATCGTCGCATTCGCACTCTTCGCCGCTTTGGCGCTTTGGCTGCTCGGCAAGGGCGGTGGCGCGCTCGATCTGGGCGGCGAGAAACACGAGATGCCGGCAACGCCGGCAGCCTCCGACACGGCGGCGCCTCCGAAGTGACGATGCTCCGCAACGATGAAAAGGCCGGGGAAACCCGGCCTTTTTTTATCAGTGGGTGAGGCGATGCCGTCAGCCCGCCAGCGAAACCTCGAAACGCAGCGTCACGCCGATGAGTTCGATGACGTCGCCCGCAGCAAGTTCGCGGGCGGCCACCAGCGTGTCGCCATTGATGTACGCCGGCGTCACGCCTTCGCGCTGTTGAATCTGCCACCGCGATGGCGAAACGCGCTGGAACTCGATGACCTGCTTGCCTTCCTTGCCGAGCGTGACCGTCGCTTGATCGAGCGGATAACGTTGCCCCGTGGCCGGTCCCGTCAGCACGGTCACGCTGGCCGTGAGCGAACGAGCGGGCTGTGGCGCAGGCGGTCGTTTCGCGGGCGCGGGCGTCGCTGCAGGTGCTGCGCTCGTTGCGCCGGATCGCGGCTGCGTGGCTCGCGCCCCCGAAGCGGCGACGGCCGGTGCGCGCGCCGCGCCGCCCGTGAGTGTCGTGCCTCGCGGAAGCGAGGCGAGCAGCGCGGGGTCGAGATCGGGCATGCCCACGGCCGCCGAATGCCGCGCCGCTGCGGGGGCGGCAACGTCGGCGGACGCTGGCGCCAGCGTGGCGCCGCGTGGCGGCAGAGGCAGGTCGAGCAGGGCGTCGGCGGCCGGTGGCGGCGGAGCGCTGGCAGCAGGCGCGCTGGTGTCGACCGTCTCACCGCCGGGCGCCGGTTGCGCGAACGGTTCGATCGCTTCGGGCTGCAACGCCTTCGCGGCGTCGTCGAGCTCGGCGAAGTACATCAAGCGTTCGCGGCCGACACCGATCTGATCGCCGTGGCGCAGCGTGTGGCTTTCGATACGCCGACCGTTGACGCGCGTGCCATTGGTGCTGCCCATGTCCTCGACCGTCGCGACGCCAGGCAGAACGCGGATCAGCGCGTGCTCGGCGCTGACACCCGGATGCTTGATGCGCACGTCGCAGCGCGAGCTGCGGCCAATCAGGTTCTGTTCCGCTTTCAGCGGGAATTCGATGATCGTATCGTCCGGCTGCAACCAGAACAGCTTGGCCATGATCGGGGGCTACTTTGCGTCGGTGGGTTTTTTCAGGAATTTTTGCCACCATTGATCGGCCATGGCCGGGTCGCCGACGGCGATGACGATGACCGAGATGTTGTCGCGGCCGCCCTTGGCGTTCGCGGCGTCGATCAATCGCTTGGTGGTTTCGGTGAGCGCCCGCTCGGCGCCGAGTTGCAACTGCAGTTCCTCGGTTGAAACGAGGTCGGACAGGCCATCGGAGCACAGCAGGTAGATGTCGCCCGGCCGCGTACGGAATTCATGCACATCAGCCTCGGCGATGGCATCGATGCCCAGCGCCCGCGTGATGAGGTTCTTTTGCGGCGATTTCTTGGCGTCCTCCTGCGTGATCAAGCCCTTTTCGACTTGATCCTGAACGTAGGAGTGGTCGCGCGTCAGTTGCTCCAGCGCATGATCGCGCAGCCGATAACAGCGCGAATCGCCGACATGGGCGATGCCGACGCGCCCGTCGTAGAAACGGGCCGCGACGATGGTCGTGCCCATGCCGTTCAATTCTTCCTTGCCGCGCGCGACGGCGCAGATGCGATTGTTGGCGCGCTCGATGGCGCGGCGCAGTTGGCGCATGGCGACCGACATGCCGGTGTCCGGATCGACGCGGCCGAGATCACGGTCCGACAGCGTCAGATCGGCGGACTCCTCGCGCACGATGTCGACGGCGAGTTGGCTTGCGACCTCACCGGCCTGATAGCCGCCCATGCCGTCGGCGAGCACGACCAGCTTGCGCTCCGGGTCGACCAAAATCGCATCCTCGTTGTGCGCGCGCTCGCGACCGACATCGGTGCCGCCGGCGAAGCTCCATGGTCGTACCTTGGGGCCCTTGCCCTTCGGCGCGTTTTTCGGGGCGTTGCCAGCGGGTGTCGGTCTGGGCGATGACATGCGCATAATGTACTAGAGGCGATCGGGTCTGGCGAGTCGGCAAGGCTACGCCGCGGCGTCAACGAGGGTCGGTTGCAGCACGCGCATCAGGTCATGCACGTTGATGCCAACCAGAAATCCGCGCTTGCCGCCGTTGATGTAGATCCGCGGCAGCGTCGCGATACTCTGTTCGAGATAGATCGGTATCGGCTTTCGGGTACCGAAGGGCGAGGTGCCGCCCACGAGGTAGCCCGTATGCCGATGAGCCGTATCCGCGTTGCAGGCCGCGACGTGTTTGCGGCCGGTCTGGCGGGCGAGATTCCTGGTCGAGACTTCGCGGTCTCCGTGCTGCAGGCAGATCAGCGGCTGCCGTCGATCATCTTCGAGGACGATCGTCTTGATGACGAGGTGCTCATCGACGCCGAGGCTCTTCGCGGAATGCGCCGTGCCCCCGTGCTCGATGTAGTCATAGAGGTGAGGGGTGAAATCGACACCAGCGTCGCGCAGCGCGCGGATCGCGGGGGTCACGGGGTAGTCGCCATCCTTCGCCATCGTGTTGAGTCGGAGTTGTTGCTCTTGAGTGGGTGCCACGCCGCCTTCTCGCGAGACCAGTGCGGTCGCACGGCTGATTTCGCTGCGCGCTACGTGATGGACGTGCTCTAGTGCAGCGTTTCGCTCTTCTTGATACAAAAATGCGCGTCTTTTGGCNNTCGTTGCCAATGCTCGCAATAGCTCGCTATTGCTGCGCTTTGCGCCTCGATTCGAACCAAAATCCATCGCATTTTTTTGTACCAATCTACGCGAAACACTGCACTAGACCTCGAGCCACTCCTTGCGCGTCGCGGCGTCCGCTTTCAATTCGGCGGGCGTTCCTTCGAACACGATGCGCCGGTCCCCCATGACGTAGACACGGTCGGACACCTCGAGCGCGATGGCGAGCTTCTGCTCGACGAGGATGACGCTCATGCCGCGCCGCTTCAGTTCGCGCAGATACGCGGCCACCTGCTGCACGACCGCGGGCGCCAGCCCTTCGGTCGGCTCATCGATCATGATGAGTTGCGGGTTGCCCATCAACGTGCGACACAGCGTGAGCATCTGCTGCTCACCGCCCGAGAGGACTCCGGCCTCCGTGTGCTGCCGTTCACGCAACCGCGGGAACATCGAATACATGTCATCGAAACTCCAGCGGCCGACCGCGCCCTTGCCCTTTTCGCCCAGCATGAGATTCTGGTGCACCGTGAGTTTCGGAAATACATCGCGACTCTCCGGCACGTAGCCGAGCCCGAGGTGCGCGATTTCGTAAGCCTTGAGCCCGAGAACGTTGCGCCCGCGCCAGAGCACCTCACCACGATTGTCGACCATGCCCATGATCGCCTTGATGGTGGTCGAGCGACCCGAGCCGTTGCGCCCGAGCAAGCCTACGATTTCACCCTCGCGAACGTGGAGATTGACCCCTTGCAGGATGTGGCTCTTGCCATAGAAGGCGTGCAGTTCGCGCACGTCGAGCGCAACCGATGGCTCACTCATGCCGTCGCCTCCTGCGCTTCGAGCACCGCGCCCAGATACGCTTCGCGCACTCTGGCATCGGCACGTACACGCTCCGGTGCGTCGAACGCGATGACCTCACCATAGACGAGCACGGCGATGCGATCGGCGAGCCCGAACACGACGCTCATGTCGTGCTCAACGGTGAGCAGCGTCTTGCCGACGGTGACGTTGCGGATCAGATGCACGAAGCGATCGGTCTCCGAGTGACTCATCCCTGCGGTCGGTTCGTCGAGCAGAATCACCTCGGCGCCACCGGCGATGGTGATGCCGATCTCGAGCGCGCGCTGCTCGGAGTAGGTCAGCAGCGTGGCTGCGACGTCGCGACGTCGCTTGAGTTCGATCGAAGCCATCAGCGCTTCGGTGCGATCATTCAGTTCCGTCAGCGCCGACAATGGTCGCCAGAAGCTGTACTTCTGCCCGCTCGCGTAGAGCGCCGCGGCGCGCAGGTTTTCGAAGACGGAAAGGCGCGGAAAGATGTTGGTGATTTGAAAGCTTCGGGCGAGCCCGCGTCGATTGATCTGATAGGGACGCATCCCGGCGACGTTCTCACCGTTCAGCCGAATGTCACCGCCGCTGGGTTCGAAGCGGCCGCTGATCAGGTTGAACAGCGTGCTCTTTCCGGCGCCGTTCGGCCCAATCACGGCGACGCGCTCGCCCTTGCGCACGGCGAGGTTCACGCCGCGGATGATCTCGGTCTTGCCGAAGCGTTTCGTGACGTTGTTCAGTTCCAGCGCGAATTCGCTCATACGATCGCCGCCTCGGCCTTCTTGATGGCCTCGGCGATCCGCTCTTCGCCGTCATCCCAGACCCGCTTGAAGCGGCGGCGCCAGACCTCGAATCCGAACGCGCCCACCATCAGCACGGCCATCGCCAGCACCCATGATGAAACGGTCGCAGAGTCGAGCTTGATCCCGGCGACGCTGAGCGCCGATCCGGTAACCGCAGCATCCTGCGCCTGATACAGCATCTCGACGATTGCCGCAAAGCCCCACAGCGCAATGGCGCCGAAGAAAGCCATGCCCGCGTACGGCCAGCGCATCTTGCGCCACTCACCGTACTTGATGCGCCGCAGGTTGAGCATCAAGAGCGCCGCGAAGCCACCGGGCGCGTACACCACCATGATCAGAAACACGATGCCGACGTAGAGCTGCCACGCTTTGGTCAGTTCGGAGAGCACGACGAGCGCAAACACCAGAAGCACGGAGCCGATGAGCGGACCGAAGAAAAAGCCGACGCCCCCGAGAAACGTGAACAGCAGGTACTGGCCCGAACGCACGCTATACAAGAGATCCGCCGTCGCCACCTCGACGTTGATTGCCGTCAGCCCGCCCGCGATGCCGGCGAAAAAACTGGACGCCATGACCACGAGGTATCGCACCCAGCGCGTGTCGTATCCGACGAACTCGGCACGCTCCGCGTTGTCGCGCACCGCGTTGGCGATGCGACCGACCGGCGTCAGCGTGAAGGCGTACATCGCCGCCGAACAGAGGAACAAATAGATGGCGATCAGGTAGTACACCTGCAACTGTGGTCCAAACGTGATTCCGACATCCTTCAGCCAGCCGGCGCCCGCCGTCCGGTTCGCGCTGACCCCCGACTCGCCCCCGAAGAATTCGGGGAACATCAAGGCGCCCGCGAATACGAGCTCGCCCACGCCGAGTGTGATCATCGCAAAAGGCGTTCCCGCCTTGCGCGTCGTGACGTAGCCGATCACGACGCCAAACGCGAGGCCAGCGAGGCCGCCCACCAGAGGAATCGCCCACATCGGCAGCCACCAGCCCGCGCCCACACGGTTCATCGCATGCACGGCGACGAAGGTAGCGAGCCCCGTGTAGACGGCGTGGCCGAACGACAGCATGCCCGCCTGCCCAAGCAACATGTTGTAGCTCATGCAGGCGATGGCCGCGATACCGGTCGCACACAACAAGGTCTGTGCAAAGCTCGATCGAGCAACGAGAGGCAACAACAGCAAGAGCGCAGCGAAGGCGCTCCACACGACGATGCGCACGCCGTTGCGCGGCTTGAAATACAGGGGACGCAGCGCCGAATCAGTCATCGCGCGTCCCCAAGATGCCCTTCGGCCGCACGATCAACATGACCACCAGCAAGAGGTACGGCAGGATGGGGGCTACCTGCGAAAGCTTGAGCTTCCACAGCGGATAGCCGAAGCTCTCCGGAGTCACCTCGACACCCACCGACTTCAGCGCACCGATGAACGACCAGTCGAGGCCGATGGCGAACGTCTGCATGAGACCGATCAAGAGCGATGCAATCAGCGCACCGGCTAGCGAACCCATCCCACCGACCACGACGACGACGAAAATGATCGCCCCCACGGCCTGCGCCATGCCCGGTTCGGTGATGAACGCGTTGCCGCCGATCACGCCGGCGAGCGCGGCCAACGCGCAGCCGCCGGCGAAGACCAAGGCAAACACGCGGGGCACGTTGTGTCCGAGCGCCTCGGTGGTCTCCGGGTGCGTAAGGGCCGCCTGAATGACGAGGCCGATGCGGGTTTTTCGAAGCACGAGAAAGAGCGCCAGGAGCATCGCGATCGCGACCACCATCATGAAGGCGCGGTAGGTCGGGAAGTTCGCGTTGTAGAGCTGGAAGAGCGCCCCATCGAGTGCCGCCGGCACGCGATAGTCGACGGCGGTGCGTCCCCACACGAGCTGCACGAGCTCGAGGATCACGAACGACAGCCCAAACGTAACCAGAAGCTCGGCCACGTGCCCGAACCGGTGTGTCTTGCGCAGCACGGCGCGCTCGAACAACCCACCCAAGACCGCAACGAGCAGCGGCGCGACGACGAACGCTACCCAGAAATTGGTCCACGACGACACTTGATAAGCGAAGTACGCGCCAAGCATGTAGAAGCTTGCATGCGCAAAGTTCAGCACTCCCATCATCGAGAAGATGAGCGTGAGGCCTGCCGACAGCATGAACAGCAAGAGCCCATAGCTGACGCCATTCAAGGTCGACATCACGAAGAATTCCACGCGCGGCCCTCCGATCGCGAATCAGTGCGCTCGAGTGTACGGAACTTCGGCCACGTCGCCGCCGCCAAGCGGCGACGCCTCGGGCGCAAACAAAAGCCACGGCAGAGGCAAATCCGCCGTGGCTCCCTGGCGGTCAAACCGCCTGTCGCGCACCTACGGCCGCTTCGGCATCTTGCAGGTGGTCGGCATCGCGGCCTGCTCCGGCATCAGGTAGCGCACGGTCTTGAAACCAAAGCCCGTGTTTTCCTGATCGAACTTCACGGCGGGGCCACCGGCCTTGGTCCATTCGGCCACGTACATCCCCTGCTGCAGCGCGCCATCGCTCGCCCGCATTTCGATGTCCTCGCCGGAGGCGCCTTTCATCTTCATGCCCGCCATCGCCTTCGCGACTGCGGCGGCGTTCGTGCTTTTCGCCTTCTCGACGCCAGCGACGAGGTAGCGCACGGCGTTGACCGCCGCGACCGTGTAGAACTCCTCGTTGAAGCGCTGCTTGAAGCCGGTGTAGAGGCTCTCGATCTGGCTTTGCGCCGAGTTCGGGTGCCAATACGAGACCATGTAGACGCGATCCGCTCCGGCGGCGCCGATCGCCGTCGGGGTTCCGATCACACCGGCGTAGAACGTGTAGAACTTGCCCTTGAAGCCCGCGGCATTCGCCGCGCGGATCAAGAGCGCGAGGTCGGCGCCCCAGTTGCCGGTGACGACGGTGTCGGCGTTGGCCGCCTGCATCTTGGCGATGTACGGCGAAAAATCCTTGACCTGCCCCATCGGGTGCAGCTCATCGCCGACGATCTTCACATCCGGACGCTTCTTGGCCAACATCTCCTTGGTGTATTTCGACACCTGCTGCCCGAACGAGTAGTTCTGCCCAAGAATGTAGACGTTCTTGATGCCTTTCTCGTCCTTCATGTAGTTGGTCAGCGCTTCGAGCTTCATGTCGACGCCGCCGTCGAAGCGGAAGTGCCACGGCGAGCACTTGGAGTTCGTGAAGTCCGGATCGATGGCCGCATAGTTCAAAAACACGACCTCCTTGCCGGGGTTGCGCTCATTGAACTTGTTGATGGCGTCGATCAGCACGCCAGCCACGTTCGAGCCGTTGCCCTGGGCGACGAAGTGAATGCCTTCGTCGGAAGCCTTTTTCAGAAGTGCCAGCGCCTCCTGCGGGCTGCCCTTCGAATCCATGGGCACGATTTCAACCGTCACCCCGCTGTTCGCCTGCTTGCCACTGAAGCGCTCGGCGGCGTACTGAAAGTGCTTGAGCTGATTCTGACCGACACCGCCGAACGGGCCGGACAATCCCTCGATGAACGCGACCTTCACGTTCTGCGCGTGCGCGGCGCCAGACAGCGCAACGACGGCGGCGACGGCGGCGACGGCGAGCGCGGCCGGCTTCACGTTGAACTTCACGAGTACCTCCTTTGTTGAAATGGGTCGAATGCGAGCAGCAACGCACAGGCGCACTGCACGATTTGGCAGCACCAGCGCAGCGTATTGCTCCACCCGACCCATTGTAAGGAAGGAAACGCCGCGCGATGCTATGGAAAACCCGACACGCCCGCAAACACCGGAGCCGGTCGGCCTGCCACGGTCTCGCCCGCTAAAATCGAGAGGTCGATTTGCTCATTGTCCACCCATCGATCGTGACTGCTCCCCTCGCCCCCGCAACCAGCCTGTTCTCCCACGTCGAAATGGCCCCCCGTGACCCGATTCTCGGCGTCAACGAGGCTTTCCAGGCCGACACCAATTCGCGCAAGGTCAATCTCGGCGTGGGTGTTTATACCGATGAGTCGGGCAAGATCCCGCTGCTTCAGTGCGTCCGCCGGGCAGAAGCGGCCATGGCGGAGCAAGCTGCGCCGCGCGGCTATCTTCCGATCGACGGAATCGCCGCCTACGATCGCGCCGCTCAGGGCCTGATCTTTGGTGCCGATTCGGCGGTCGTGCGCGAAGCGCGCGCCGTCACGGTGCAAACGCTGGGCGGCACGGGGGCGCTCAAGGTTGGCGCCGACCTCCTTCAGCGCCTGACGCCGGCCAGTTCGGTCTACATCTCGAAGCCAAGCTGGGAAAACCATCGCGCGCTCTTTGAGGGGGCCGGCTTCGCCGTTCACGACTACGCCTACTACGACGCCGCAACGCGCGGCCTGGATTTCCCCGCGTTTCTTGCCGCCGTTCGCTCGATGCCCGCCGGCAGCATTGTCGTGCTGCATGCTTGCTGTCACAACCCAACCGGCGTCGACCCGACAGCCGAGCAGTGGGCTCAGATCATCGCCGCCGTGCGCGAGGCTGGGTTGATTCCCTTCCTCGATCTCGCCTATCAGGGCTTCGGCGACGGCGTGGACGCCGACGCGGCAGTCGTTCGTCAGTTTGCATCGACGCCCGGACCGCTGTTCGTGTCGAGCTCGTTCTCGAAATCGTTTTCGCTCTATGGCGAGCGAGTCGGCGCGCTGTCGATCGTTGCCGCCAATCGCGACGAAGCACAGCGCGTTCTGTCGCAACTGAAGCGTGTGATCCGCACCAACTACTCGAACCCCCCCACCCACGGCGGAGCGATCATCGCCGCAGCGCTGAGTGACGCCGAGGCGCGCAAGCTCTGGGAGCAGGAACTGGCGGCGATGCGTGAGCGTATCCGGTCCATGCGCGTGGCACTGCACGCGGCACTGAAGCAACGCGCGCCGCAGGCGAACTTCGAAAACATCCTGTCGCAACGCGGCATGTTTTCCTATTCGGGGCTGACCAAGGAGCAAGTGCATCGCCTTCGCAGCGAGTTCGGTGTGTACGCGCTCGACTCCGGCCGCATCTGCGTCGCCGCCCTGAATCCGCGCAACGTCGACTACGTCGCCGACAGCATCGCGCACGTGCTTTGAGGAAAGCTTGCACGCCGCCGTTTGCGTGCCGATGAAATTACGCTACAATCACTCTTCGTTGCGGGAGTAGCTCAGTTGGTAGAGCGCAACCTTGCCAAGGTTGAGGTCGCGAGTTCGAGACTCGTCTCCCGCTCCAGGTTTTTCGGACGGAACCGCAACGGTTCCGTTTTCGTTTGCGGCATCCCAATGACGCAACACGGCGGGTTAGCAAAGTGGTTATGCAGCGGATTGCAAATCCGTAGACATCGGTTCGATTCCGGTACCCGCCTCCATCCCCCTGTTTGAAGACTTCCAAGGAAATCCGGCAATCGCGCTGAAAACCCCGTCCAGACGGGGTTTTTTGTTTTCAGACGTCCAACGCGATCCGGGGGCAGCCATACACAAAGCGGGTACTTTTGCGGGTACCCGCCTACATCCGATCTCGTGGTTCTGAGAGCATCACGCCTCATTCAACCTTGAAGCGGAGCACGTCGTCATGGATCTTGGAATCAAAGGGCGCTGGGCGCTCGTCTGCGCGGCCAGCAAGGGACTTGGCAAGGGTTGCGCTGCGGCCCTTGCGTCCGAGGGCGCCAACATCGTGATCACCGCTCGCGGGGCGGAAGCCTTGGAGGAGACCGCGAGCGCGCTGCGCCGTGCCAACCCCGACATTGAAGTACGCAGCGTGCAAGGCGACATCACCACGGTGGATGGGAGAAGTCGCGCACTCGCGGCGGCACCGCAAATCGACATTCTCGTCACCAACGCGGGCGGGCCGCCACCGGGCGACTTTCGCCAGTGGAACCGCGACGACTGGCTGAAAGCGATCGACGCCAACATGTTGACGCCGATCGAATTGATCAAGGCGGTCATCGACGGCATGTGCGAACGTGGATTCGGTCGAATCGTCAATATCACGTCGGGTGCCGTCAAAGCCCCGATCGACGCACTGGGGCTGTCCAACGGTTCGCGCTCCGGCTTGACCGGCTTCGTCGCCGGATTGGCACGCCAGCCTCGCGTCGCGGGCCGCAACGTGACGGTGAACAACCTGCTTCCGGGCCCGTTCGCAACCGATCGCATGAACAGCATCGTTGCAGCGCAAGCCGCGCGTGATGGCAGGCCTGCTGCCGATGTGCTCGCCGCGCGCGTGGCAAGGAACCCGAGCGGCCGACTGGGCGACGCTGCGGAATTCGGTGCCGCCTGCGCGTTTCTGTGCAGCAGCCATGCCGGATTCATCACCGGGCAGAATCTCCTCATCGACGGCGGCGAGTACCCGGGCACCTTCTGATTCGCCGTAGCGTTCCGACGCCAGCGTCGGGTGCCGTGCACCACCGCCCCTCTGGCGCAAAGCCGCACCGCCGCCCCTCTCGTCCTCCGAACGCGGCGCTCGCGTAGCATTGCCTTGGCGCCATAGGGTGCAGCATCGCGCTGCCAACGCTGCCCGCTTCATGGCCGGCCACCAACCGATTCGGGACAGAAAAAAACGATGCGCAACATCTTCTCCGGCATCAGCACCATCCTCGCCGTCTGCACGCTGCTCGCCGCAGCGCCAACCAGCGCGGCGCCGGGGGATTTGGATATCACCTTCGGCGCCGGTTCTGGCAAGGTGATAACCACGATTGGCACGAGCCAGGACCGAGGACGTGCGATCGCCCTGCAACCCGACGGCAAGATCGTCGTCGCCGGGTATTGCGTGAACGGGATCAACTACGAGTTCTGCCTCGCTCGCTATCAGTTCAACGGCGCACTCGACACCGATTTTGGTTCAGGCGGCACGGTCATCAGCCCCTTCGATTCATCCGACGGCCTAGCTTGGGCCATCGCACTTCAACCCGACGGCAAGATCGTCGTCGCCGGGGCTTGCTACAACAGCACCAACGGCGATTTCTGCCTCGCCCGCTATCAGGCCAGCGGCGCGCTCGACACCGGTTTTGGTTCAGGCGGCAAGGTCATCAGCCCCATCGGTTCAGGCCACGATGCAGCCTACGCCGTCGCGCTGCAACCTGATGGCAAGATCGTCCTCGCCGGAGGTTGCCGGAACGGCAGTGGCTACGTCTTCTGCCTCGCTCGCTATCAGGTCAACGGCGCGCTCGACACCAGTTTTGGTTCAGACGGCAAGGTCATCAACCCCAACGGCTCTGACGACGACCGAGCCTGGGCCATCGCCCTGCAACCCGACGGCAAGATCGTCGTCGCCGGGTCTTGCAAGAACGGCAGCAACTTTGACTTCTGCCTCGCCCGCTATCAGGCCAACGGCGCGCTCGACTCCGGTTTTGGTTCAGGCGGCACGGTCATCAGCCCCATCGGTTCATACAACGACTTTGGCCAAGCCATCGCGCTGCAACCGGACGGCAAAATCGTCGCCGCCGGGTCTTGCGAAAACGGCAGCAAGAACGACTTCTGCCTCGCCCGCTATCAGGCCAACGGCGCGCTCGACTCCGGCTTTGGTTCAGGCGGCAAGATCATCAGCCCCATCAGTTCATCCACCGACTTTGGCGCTGCCATCGCGCTGCAACCCGACGGCAAGATCGTCGTCGCCGGGTCTTGCGCGGGTGTCAGCAGCTACGACTTCTGCCTTGCTCGCTATCAGGCCAACGGCGCACTCGACACCAGTTTTGGTTCAGGCGGCAAGGTCATCAGCCCCATCGGTTCATCCACCGACTATGACGGCGCCATCGCGCTGCAACCCGACGGCAAGATCGTCGTCGCCGGGTCTTGCGACAACGGCAGCGACTACGACTTCTGCCTCGCCCGCTTCGAGGGCGGGCCGTTCGGCTATCGCAACTGCACGATGGACATCGACGGTGATGGTGTCGTGCTCGCGACGACCGACGCGCTGCTTCTTGCCCGCACGTCACTCGGCATGACCGGCAGCGCTGTCATCAACGGCATCAGCTTCGCCAGCCACGCCACCCGCAAGACCTGGCCTGACATCCGCAACTATCTGATCACCCAGTGCGGCATGACGCTCGCGCCGTAGTCGCGGAATCGTCGT
Source organism: Pseudomonadota bacterium (assembly GCA_018241765.1). Classification (GTDB taxonomy): domain Bacteria; phylum Pseudomonadota; class Gammaproteobacteria; order Burkholderiales; family Casimicrobiaceae; genus Casimicrobium. The sequence goes on from JAFEDD010000023.1 coordinate 53,365, forward strand.
GGCACGTGCCGTGGCGCGCGCGGCCGATGCCGACCATCGCCGTCTGCCACACTGCGCGCCGTGCCGGCCTACGATGGCGCGGCCATCACAACATCGTGACGACTCGAGCCGTGCGCTTACCTTCACGCAAGAGAGGGTAGCGTCTCGGCGCGGCCGGTCAGTGCGTAGCCTCGCTGCAACGAAGTGGAATCGAGGGCGATGGATCTCGGTTCGAATCGACACGCCAGGCGCAGCAGTAGTGCGTAGCCTCGATGGAACGAAGTGGAATCGAGGGTGATGGCATGACGCAAGCGGTGCTTGCAAGGGCTACCCGTGCCGACGCGAACGAGCCCGAGCGAAGCCGCCGTGGTCGCGCTGCGCGAAAACGCCCGCACCCGGAGGCTCGTGCTGAGCGTGATTGGGCGAAGAATTTCCTTGATTGGCGCGGTTTGCATGGCAACTTTCACGTACCGACGCCATCGTCGCGTCATCGACTTGTTCTCGGTACGATGTGACACTCAATTAACTCATTGATTTACAAGTAAAACATGTTTTTGAGTACTTCGTATGAGAGTTTTTTAGATTTTCAAGTCGACTTTTGCCGTATTTCGAGCTGGAAGCCCGTTGTAGATGCGCCTTCCAGCATCAAGCTGTATCGCGTGCCAATTCCGTGTGGAAGCGCAGCACGTACCCTCGATAGAACGAAGTGGAATCGAGGGCGATGGCATGAAGCAAGCGCCGCGCGCAGGCGCGGGCTTGACCGCGCTTGGCGGTCTTCGACGCCGGGTTGCGATGATCCACCGAGCGCGAGCGACTAGAATTCGCGCTTTCGCTGGCTGCCGCGTGTAGCCTCCTCCTCCCCCTTACCGCACCCATCCGGCCGCCTTGCTCCGATTCGTCCTGACCCGCCTCGGCCTGCTCGTGCCCACGTTCATCGGCATGACGTTGGTGGCGTTCTTCCTGATTCGTCTGGTGCCGGGTGACCCCATCGAGACCCTGGCGGGGGAGCGCGGCATCGATGCCGCACGCCACGCCGCACTACTGAAGGAGCACGGGCTCGACCGGCCGCTCGCGGTGCAGTACACGCTCTACATCGGGCGCGTGCTGCATGGGGATCTCGGGAAGTCCATGATCACGCAGGCGCCCGTGCTGAGCGAATTCAAGTCTTTGTTCCCGGCCACCATCGAGCTCGCGCTGTGCGCGATCCTGTTCGCGCTGCTGCTGGGTATCCCGGCCGGGATCATCGCGGCGGTGAAGCGAAATTCGATCTTCGACCATGGCGTGATGGGCGTATCCCTCACCGGCTATTCGATGCCCATCTTCTGGTGGGGACTGTTGCTGATCCTGCTCTTTTCCGTGAAGCTCGATCTGACACCGGTGTCCGGCCGACTCGACGTGAAGTACTTCGTCGAGCCCGTCAGCGGCTTCTTGCTCATCGATTCGATCATGGCGGGCGACAAGGACGCATTCCGCTCTGCGCTGAGCCATCTGATCCTCCCCGCCATCGTCCTCGGGACGGTGCCGCTTGCCGTCATCGCCCGCATGACGCGCTCGGCGATGCTCGAAGTCCTTGGTGAGGACTACATCCGCACGGCACGCGCGAAGGGCTTGTCGCAATTTCGCATCGTTTCACTGCACGCGTTGCGCAACGCGCTGATCCCGGTCGTCACCGTCATCGGCTTGCAGGTGGGCGTGCTGTTCACCGGTGCGATCCTGACCGAGACGATCTTCTCCTGGCCTGGCGTCGGAAAATGGCTGATCGAGGCGATTTCGCGCCGCGACTACCCGGTGTTGCAGGGAGGCGTGCTCCTGATCGGCACCATGGTGATGGTCGTCAACCTGCTGGTTGATCTCACCTACGGCATCATCAACCCGCGCATCCGGCACCAACGATGAGCGCGGCAACCGGCACAGCCATGCAGGGTGATTCGGGCGCGCCCGTCGGGCGCTTTCGAGAATTCTGGGGCTACTTCAGCGCCAATGCCGGCGCGGTTCTGGGTTTGGTCATCGTCATCACGGTCTTGCTGATGGCTCTGTTGGCGCCAGTCATCGCACCGTATCCGCCTGATCTCACCAACAACGCGGTCTTTCTCAAACCGCCGTTCTGGCAGGATGGCGGGTCGCTCGCCTATCCGCTCGGGACCGATGCGATCGGTCGCGACATCCTGTCGCGACTCATTCACGGCGCCCGCCTGTCGCTCGTCATCGGCATCGCCGTCGTCGCCATCTCCGTGCTGATCGGCACCGTTCTCGGGCTGACCGCCGGCTACTTCCGCGGCTTCTACGAAACCGCCGTCATGCGCCTGATGGACATCGTACTCACGTTGCCGAGCCTGCTGCTCGCCATCGTGATCGTCGCGATTCTCGGCCCCGGCTTGATGAACGCCATGCTGGCGGTTGCGGTGGTCGTGCTGCCGCACTATGTACGCATTGCACGCGCGGCGGTCATCTCGGAGTCGTCGCGCGACTACGTCACGGCGGCTCGCATGAACGGGGCCGGGCATCTGCGCCTGATGTTCAGTGAAATTCTGCCGAACTGTGCCGCGCCGCTGATCGTGCAGGCTTCGCTTGGCATATCGACCGCGATTCTCGATGCTGCGGCGCTCGGCTTTCTCGGGCTTGGCGCACAACCGCCAGCACCCGAATGGGGCACGATGCTCGCCGATGCGCGTGAGTTCGTACTGCGTGCCTGGTGGGTCGTCACCTTTCCCGGACTCATGATCCTGATCACGGTGCTTGCCTTCAATCTGCTGGGTGACGGCTTGCGCGACGCGCTGGACCCGAAACTCAAACGCTGACGGAGGACGATGATGGCGCTGCTCGAAATCGAGAACCTATGCGTCGACTTCCCGACGCGTGGTGGCGTGCTGCACGCGGTCGACTCGGTCAGCCTCTCGCTGGATACCGGCGACGTGCTCGGCATCGTCGGCGAATCGGGGTCCGGCAAGAGCGTCACCATGATGGCACTCATGGGGCTGGTCGCATTTCCCGGGCAGGTGCGCGCCGATCGCCTGCGTTTCGACGGACACGACCTCTTGGCGGCCACGCCTCGCGAGCGCGCGCGCTGGGTCGGCCGCGATCTGGCGATGATCTTTCAGGAACCCACGACGAGCCTCAACCCGTGCTTCACGATCGGGTTCCAACTTGCCGAGACCCTTCGCGTGCATCTGGGACTCGATGGCCGCGATGCGCGCCGTCGTTCGATCGAATTGCTCGAGCAGGTTGGCATCCCCGCACCCGAGAGCCGCCTGAAGGCCTTTCCGCATCAACTGTCCGGCGGCATGAATCAGCGCGTGATGATTGCAATGGCCATCGCCTGCAACCCCAAACTGCTCATCGCCGACGAACCGACGACCGCACTCGACGTCACCATTCAAGCCCAGATTCTCGATCTCCTGCGGCAGTTGCAACGGGAGCGCGGCATGGCGTTGGTGCTGATTACTCACAACATGGGCGTCGTGTCGGAAATGGCGCGCCGCATTGCCGTGATGTACGCTGGCCAAGTCGTTGAAGAGCGCGCGGCGGCGGAACTCTTCGCCACGCCGCTGCATCCCTACAGCGAAGCGCTGTTGGCGGCACTACCCGAACGCAGCGATGGCGAACGACTCGCCACGATTGGCGGCATGGTGCCAGGCCTGCACGATCGCCCTGCCGGCTGCCTGTTCCACCCACGTTGCGACTACGCGGACGCTCGTTGCCGCAGCGAACGGCCGGCGCTGCGTCCGTTGGTTGACGCGCATGTGCGCTGCCACTATCCCATCACCGGCAATCCGAAGCGCGACGCCGCCAAGCACGAGGGAGTCAGCGCTTGAGCGACACACGCCCCATCGAAGCCGCCGCGCCACCGGTGGTCGTGGCGCGTGACCTGCGTCAGACCTACAAGGTTCGGCGCGGGTTGCTTCGCCCACCCGCCGAATTGCAAGCGGTGCGCGGCGTAACCTTCGAGCTTTGCCGAGGCAAAACCCTCGCCATCGTTGGCGAATCGGGGTGCGGCAAATCGACGCTGGCCCGCATGGTGTCGCTCATCGAGCCCCCGAGCGCCGGGCAGTTGACGTTGCTCGGGCTCGACAGCACCAGCGGCGACGCAGCGAGCCGCGCCACGCTTCGACGCGCGGTGCAACTGGTGTTCCAAAATCCCTACGGTTCGCTCAATCCGCGCAAAAAAATCGGGGCAATCCTCGAGGCGCCGCTCGCCATCAACACCAATCTGACCGCGACCGAGCGTGCCGCAAGCGCACGCGAAATGCTGGCGCTGGTAGGGCTGCGTCCCGAGCACTACGATCGCTATCCGCACATGTTTTCGGGTGGCCAACGACAGCGCATCGCCATCGCCCGAGCGTTGATGCTGAAGCCCGCTCTGGTCGTCGCCGACGAACCGGTGTCGGCGCTCGACGTCTCGATCCAGGCTCAGGTCCTCAATTTGCTCGCTGATTTGCAACGTGAGCTCGGCCTGGCCTATCTCTTCATATCGCATGACCTTGGCGTCGTTCGCCACATTGCGCACGATGTGCTCGTCATGTATCTCGGCAGCGCCGTGGAACAAGGCAAGAAGCGCGTCATTTTCGCGCAACCACTGCACCCCTACACCCGTGCATTGCTCGGCTCAACCCCAGCGATTGCGGGTGCCGCAGGCACTCTTCCTCGCGTCATTCTCAAAGGTGAGTTACCCTCGCCGCTGAATCCGCCGACCGGCTGCGTATTCTCGACCCGATGCCCGCACGCGATCGAACGCTGTCGGGTCGAGCCTCCGGCGCTGCGCACGATCGCCGACCGCGACGTCGCATGCCATCTGGCAGAACAATTCATCGAGCCGGCAAGTGGCTCACCGCAACACTTGCAACCCTAACCACGAGGAGTCCAAAAGATGCATTCAACCTCTCGCCGCCTGTCGGCGCCCGGTTTCGTCAAGCGCGCGCTGGTATGCGCGCTTGCGGTACCGGCGCTGATGGCCGCTGCGCCGATCGCCGCCAAAACGCTGGTGTACTGCTCTGAAGGCAGCCCCGAGAATTTCTACCCGGGCGTCAACACGACCGGCACGTCGTTCGACGCCAACTCGCAAATCTACAGCCGCATCGTCGATTTCGAACGCGGCGGCACGGCCGTGGTGCCGGGATTGGCCGAACGCTGGACGATTTCGCCGGACGGCAAGGAATACACCTTCCATTTGCGCAAGGGCGTGAAATGGCACAGCAACCGCAATTTCAAACCGTCGCGCGACATGAACGCCGACGACATCATCTTCGCCGTCGAGCGGATGTGGAAGGAATCGAACCCCTACTTCAAGGTCACGAGCAGCAACCACTCGTACTTCAGCGACATGGGGCTCGACAAGCTGCTGAAGTCGGTGGAAAAGATCGATGACCACACGGTCAAGATGACACTCACCAAACCCGACGCACCGTTCCTGTCGAGTTGGGCGATGGAGTTCGCCGCCGTTCAATCGAAGGAGTACGCCGATGCGATGCTGAAGGCCGGCACGCCCGAGAAAATTGATCAGGAGCCCATCGGCACGGGGCCGTTCTATCTGGTGCAGTACCAGAAGGACGCGATCATCCGCTACAAGGCATTCCCGAGCTACTACGGCGGCAAGGCCAAGATCGACGACCTCGTGTTTTCGATCACGCCCGATGCCTCCGTTCGGTGGGCAAAACTGCAAAAGGGCGAATGTCACGTGATGCCCTACCCGAACCCGGCGGACCTCGACGCCATGCGCAAGGATTCGCGCATCGCCGTACTCGAGCAGCCCGGTCTCAACATCGGCTATCTGGCTTACAACGTGACCAAGAAGCCGTTTGACGACGTGCGAGTACGCAAAGCGGTCAACATGGCCATCAACAAGCAGGCCATCATCGACGCCGTCTACATGAGCACGGGTGTCGCCGCGAAGAACCCGATCCCGCCGACACAGTGGTCCTACAACAACGCGATCAAGGATGATCCCTTCGATCAGGCCGCCGCGAAAAAGCTTCTCGCCGAAGCCGGGTACGCCAATGGCTTCACGACCGACCTGTGGGCGATGCCGGTGCAACGGCCGTACAACCCGAACGCCAAGCGCATCGCCGAACTGATGCAGGCGGACTTGGCCAAGGTCGGCATCAAGGCTGAAATCAAGAGCTTCGAGTGGGGCGAGTACCGCAAGCGCATGCAAAACGGCGAGCACCAGATGGGCATGCTCGGATGGACCGGCGACAACGGAGACCCGGACAACTTCCTGCACACGCTTCTCGGCTGCGAATCCGCAAAAGCCAACGGCAGCAACGTGGCGAAGTTCTGCTACAAGCCGTTCGACGATTTGGTCGTCAAGGCCAAGACGATCACCGACACAGCCGAGCGGACCAAGCTCTATCAACAGGCTCAGGTGATCTTCAAGGAGCAAGCGCCCTGGTTCACCATCGCTCACGCTGTGCAGCTGAAGCCGATGCGCAAGGAAGTCATCGACTTCAAGTTGAGCCCGTTCGGCCGTCACACCTTCTATGGTGTCGACATCAAGGAATGACCGAACGCTCGCGCGTTCAAACTTGCGGGCCGCCTAGCGGCCCGTTTTTTTTTGCGTCAGACCTGCGACGCGATCAAAACGATGCCGTCGAGCGCACCGACTGAATCGGCGTCGCGGCGCCGTAGGCTTCAGCCGACGCGTAATTCTCAAACCGCGTGAACTCGCCGCGGAAGGTCAGATTCACGGTGCCGATCGGCCCGTTGCGCTGCTTGCCGATGATGATCTCCGCCACGCCCTTCTGGGCCGATTCCTGGTTGTAGACCTCGTCGCGATAGATGAAGAGAATCACGTCGGCATCCTGCTCGATGGCGCCGGACTCGCGCAGGTCGCTCATGACCGGACGCTTGTTCGGGCGTTGTTCGAGAGATCGGTTGAGCTGCGACAGCGCGATCACCGGCACCTGAAGCTCCTTCGCGAGCGCTTTCAGCGAGCGTGAGATTTCGGAGATTTCGGTGGCCCTGTTTTCGCCACCGCTTGCGCTCTGCATCAGTTGGATGTAGTCGACGATGATGAGCCCGAGCCCGCCGACTTGCCGCGCCAGACGGCGGGCGCGTGCCCGCAGTTCGAAGGGGTTCAAGGCGGGCGTCTCGTCGATGTACATCGGGGAAGCATCGAGCTGCGACAGCGCTTCGGTGAAACGCGACCAGTCGCCCTCCGACAGCCGGCCCGTACGCAGCACGTGCTGGTCGAGTTTGCCGACCGAGCCGATCAAACGCATCGCGAGCTGCAAGGAGCCCATCTCCATCGAGAACACGGCGACTGGCTGCTTGAGCTTCACGGCCACGTGCTCGCCAATGTTGAGAGAAAACGCAGTCTTGCCCATCGAAGGGCGTCCGGCGACGATGACGAGGTCGCCGCGCTGCAACCCTGCCGTCATGCGGTCGAGATCGGCGTAGCCAGTCGCGATGCCGGTGACGTCACTCGGGTTTTCGCGTCGATAGAGCTCCTCGACACGTTCGATCGCCTGCGCCGTGAGGTCCGAAAGCGACACGAAGTTCTGCTTGCTGCGATCGCCGGACTCGGCGATTTCGAATACCTTGCCCTCGGCCTCGTCGAGCAGTTGCTCACTGCTGCGCCCCATCGGGTTGAACGCTGCCTCGGCGATCTCGGTGGCGACACCCGCGAGACGTCGCATCACCGAGCGATCGCGCACGATTTCGGCGTAGCGCCGCACGTTCGCCGCCGTCGGAACCGCGTTGGCGATGGCGCCGATGTAGGCCAGGCCGCCGACGTAGTCGAGCTTGCCGGCCGCGCGAAGACTCTCGGCCACGGTCACCGCGTCGGCAGGATGATTGTCTGCGGCGAGCCGGTTGATATGTTCGTAGACGAGGCGGTGGCCTTCGTTGTAGAAATCCGCAGCGGACAACACGTCGGCCACGCGATCGATGGCGTTGTTGTCGATGATCAACGCGCCGAGCACCGACTGCTCGGCCTCGATCGAATGCGGCGGGATGCGCAGGGATTGAAGTTCGGTGTCGACAGCCATCTGCGGCATTTTATCGGGCGAGGCCGACCTCATGATCGATTGCGCGGCCCGAGCGACGGAGGGTATTCACCGAGCACGATGCGTGTTAGGATGCCTCCGCCGTGCAAACGGCATGGACGAGGGTCGGGGCGACGTCGGATTGCCCGAATATTGAACCACATCAAATCGTTTGCATTGCACGCTCAGCACAATAACGCCACTTGTGCCCTGCGTGTGCTGATCGCGCTGAAACTGCCGACCCTCGGTCGCCAGGATTTCATTGCGAGAGGCCACGCGGCGCGGCACACCACGATCGAAACCCATCCGCAAGGATGACGCATCACGAGGGAGAACCTACCATGGACCACGACGACGAGAACGCACCCGTTCCCTTCATGCAACGGCTGCTCGACAGTCCGTTCATTCTGCTCTTTCTTGGAGTCACGATCCCGATGGTTCTCTACAACCTGTGGGGCGTCATCGAAATCCTCATGCTGCCCACCACCAAATAGCGAGGTCGCACGATGAGCGCCATTCTCCCCCCCGCAGAACGACTCTGGTACAAACACCCGATCGATCGCGTCGAAGGCACCTGGATCACCATCGCGTTGGTCTGGTGTCTCATTCTGTTCTTCATGATGGTCGGCTGGCACATCTGGGGCAAACAGAACCTCTCCACCGAAACCTATCGCACGACGCCGGAACAGTTCATGACCAAGGCGGAAGCGGTTGCCGCCAAGTACACCGTGCGCACCGAGACCGAGCAAAACATCCCCGTCGTCGCGCCGCCGCCCGGCAGCGACGTCTACATGCTCGGACGTCTTTGGAACTTCTGGCCGATCCTCGAGCTGCAGAAAGACAAGACCTATCGCCTTCACCTGACGGCCATGGACTACAACCACGGCTTCTCGTTGCAACCGGCGAACATCAACATCCAACTGGTGCCCGGCTTCGAGCACGTGGTGACGGTTACACCCAATCAGGCAGGCACGTACTCGGTGGTCTGTAACGAATTCTGCGGCATCGGTCATCACCAGATGGTCGGGCGCATCTACGTCAAGTGAGGAAGCGGTCATGAGCGCCACCACAACCTACCGTACCTGCCCGCGCTCCGGGCTTCAGTTCGAAAATCAGGCCGAGAAGCTGATCAAGGCCAATGCCGTCATGGCCGTGCTCTGGCTCGCATTCGGCGGCATTCTTGCCATCGGCGTCGTGCTGACGCGTTGGCCCGCCATTCACTGGCTGCCGGCCGATACGTTCTACATGGTTCTGACCGCCCACGGCCTCGACATGCTGATCTTCTGGATCATCTTCTTCGAGATCGCCGTGCTCTACTTCGCCTCCTCGACGCTGCTGCGATGCCGAATCGCGACGCCCAAGGTCGCGTGGCTCGCCTTTGGCCTGATGGTCATCGGCTCGATCATGAACAACGTCGCCGTCTTCCGCGGCGCGTCCAGCGTCATGATGACGTCGTACGTGCCGATGATGGCCGAACCCAGCTTCTACCTCGGCATCATCCTGTTCGCCGTGGGCGCGCTGATCGGCTGTTTCGTGTTCTTCGGCACCTTGGTCGTCGCCAAGCGCGAGAAAACCTACGAAGGCTCGGTGCCGCTGGTCACGTTCGGCGCATTGACGGCCGCCATCATCGCGGTGTTCACACTGCTGTCGGGCGCGCTGATCATCGTTCCGGCGTGGCTGATGTCGCTTGCCGTCATGAACGTCGATCCGCTCATCTACCGTACCGTCTGGTGGGCTCTGGGGCACAGTTCGCAGCAAATCAACGTCGCCACGCACGTCTCGGTGTGGTATTTGGTCGCAGCCGTCGCACTGGGCGCCAAGCCCATGAGCGAACGCGTATCGCGCGTTGCGTTCCTCCTCTACATCCTGTTCCTGCAACTCGCCAGCGCGCACCATCTGCTGGCCGACCCTGGCGTCGGCACCGCGTGGAAGGTCGTGAACACGAGCTACTTCATGTACCTCGCCGTGCTCGCATCGATGCTGCACGGACTGACCGTTCCCGGCGCGATGGAAGTCGCGCAGCGGCAGAAGGGTTACACCAAGGGATTGTTCGAGTGGCTGCGCAAGGCACCCTGGGGCAATCCGACGTTTGCCGGCGTGTTCATTTCGATCATCGGGTTCGGCTTCCTCGGCGGCATCACCGGCGTCATGATGGGTACCGAGCAGCTCAACCTGATCATCCACAACACCATCTACGTTCCGGGGCACTTCCACGCCACCGTCGTGGTGGGCACCACGCTCACCTTCATGGCGCTGACGTTCTACCTGATCCCGGTGCTGTTCAAGCGGGAAATGATTTCGCCCAAGCTCGCGCAGTGGCAGCCCTATCTGTTTGGCTTCTCGATGTACTTCTTCTGCCTCGTCATGATGGGCGCGGGAACACTCGGCGTATCACGGCGCCATTGGGACATGGCGTTCCAGGGCAACGCACTCGCCTACGAGTGGCCGGGTGCCGCGTACCTGATGATGGCACTGGTGGGCATCGCTGGCGTTGCGGCCATTCTCGGCGGCATCATCTTCGTCTACATCACGGTGGGCTCGCTGTTGTGGGGACGAAAGCTCGAGCCGGGCAAGAGCAGTGCGGCGTTCACCCCCGTCCCGCGTGCGGCCCCGACCACGGCGGCCCAAACGTACGGATCGATGGGGTTTGCCGCACCGGGCACGTTCGCACTGGCCATGATCTTCCTCGTGGCGTTCGTGCTCTACTACTTCATCAACTGGAAGTATCTGTCGACCCTCTGGGGCCTCAGCTGATTCCTTGACGTTGGTTCTGTGATGGAGAAGGATTCACCGTGAGCATGTCGCTTGCGCAGGGGGGACCTGCCGCGCCCACATGGCGTACCGTGGTCGGCATCTTCAAACTGCGCATCGGCGTGCTGATCATGCTCACGGCGCTCGCCGGGGCAGCCTTCTCCACCGCACCGGCGCCGGCGGCCTGGAAGGTCGCCCTCATGGCGCTGTGCGTCCTCGCCTCCTCGGCGGCGGCGGGTGCGTTCAATCAGTTCATCGAAGCGGACAGCGACCGCCTGATGAAGCGCACCCAGGGTCGCGCCTTCGCGACCGGAACGCTGAAGGCCGGGCCGTTCTGGCTCGGCATCATTCTTGTGCTGCTGGCCGCCGCCGTCGCAGCAACAGCATGGTTCATCAACGTAACGGCGGCGGTGTTTTTGTTCCTCGGCGCATTCACCTATGCGGTCGTCTACACCGTCGTACTCAAGCGCCGAACGTGGTGGAACATCGTCTTCGGTGGCGCTGCGGGCAGTTTCGCGGTGCTGACTGGCGCCGCAGCGGCCGATCCGTCGATCGGAGCATTGCCGGCGCTCTTTGCGCTCGTCTTGTTGCTCTGGACCCCCCCGCACTTCTGGAGCCTTGCCATTGCAACGCGCGATGACTATGCCGCCGCAGGCATTCCGATGCTACCGGTCGTCGTCGGCGTCGAGCGCGCCGCCCGCGTGGTCCATGGCAACGCAATCGCCCTGGTTGCGGCCTCGCTGTTGCCAGCGCTCTTTGGCGCCGGGCCCGCCTATCTGGTGGCCGCGATCGTCGGCGGCGGTTTCTTTCTGTATCGCACCCATGCGCTTGCACGGCACCCGGAGCGGCGAACCGCGATGGCATCGTTCTTCGCCTCGATGCTGCAACTCGCCGCCTTGATCGTCGGAATCGTCGTCGATGCTGCCCTGCACTAGCAAACGGCCCATCTCCTCGCACGAAGGTGCGCAAGCTCGACTCGCTCTGCGCAGATCGGTCGCTCCACGCGACCAAACGGACGCCACTGCGCCATCGAAGCATCGCGCCTGCGCCCCACGTACGCTCCTTCATGAGGCGGCTCGATTCGCGGCACTCATCGTTCTCGGCCTCACGGCCGGCTTCGTCAACGCGGCCATCGGCGATCGGCTCGATGAGCGCGCGGCGATGGCGGCGAGCCAGGCCGTCATCGGCACCATTCCGCCCGACTTTACGCTGCTCGATCGCAAGAACCGCCCCGTTCGCCTGTCGAGTTACCGTGGAAAGCCGTTGTTGATCAGCTTCATCTACACCGGCTGTTTCACCATTTGCCCGACGCAGACGCGCATGCTGCAGGAGTCGCTGCGCGGACTCGAGCGCATGGGCGGTCTTGGCGACTTCAACGTCGTCAGCATCGGGTTCAACCAGCCGTTCGATTCGCCGCAGGCGTTGCGCGCCTTCGCCGCACAGAATCGTATCGATCAGGACAACTGGGAGTTTCTGAGCCCGCACCGAAACAACGTCGACGCGCTGACCCGCGCCTACGGCTTCACGTACGTCGAGACACCGGCGGGTTTTGACCATATCGTCGGAGTGACCCTGATCGATGCCGAGGGCCGCATTCACGCCCAGATCTATGGCAAGAACTTGACGGCCGAAAAACTCGGTGTGCCGCTCCGGCGCTTGGCGCTCAACGCCCCCCCCGAAATCGGCGGCCTGTCGTTCGACCAGGTGGTCGAACGCGTGCGCATCCTGTGCACCGTCTACGACGCCGAGACAGGCGAATACCGGTACGACTGGAAGCTCTTCTTCGAAGTGTTCAGCGGCCTTTTGTTTTTCCTGACGGTCGGTATCTACTTCTGGCGCGAGTGGCAGAGCCAGCGGCGTGCACGCGCCGAGCGATCCACCGCCGCGGCCGTCAGCGGGACGCCTGCGCCAGAAGCGTGAGCCTCGCCGCCGCGCCGAAGTTGTGGCGCCGACTCGAACAGCTGCTCGACCGCGCGTTGGGTGCTCGCGCCAACCCCATCCGTCATCTCGGGGCGCTGGCATTTCTCGCCTTCTGGTTGCTCGCGCTCAGCGGGCTGTGGCTGTATGCCGTACTCGACACATCAGCCAGCGGTGCGTATGCGTCGATCGAAGCGCTGTCCCGCGTGCCTTGGTCCATCGGCGGAGTACTTCGCAGCATGCACCGCTACGGAGCCGACGCTTTCGTGATGTTGACTGCGCTGCATCTGCTGCGCGAGCTCCTTCACGGACGCTTCCGCCACTTCCGCCGCTTCTCCTGGCTGACTGGCAGCGCGCTGCTGCCGATCATCGCGGTCAGTGCCGTCGGTGGCTTCTGGCTCAACTGGGATCGACTCGGCCAGTTCTCGGCCACCGCCACGGCGGAGTGGCTCGACGCGCTGCCACTCCTGGGTTCGACGTTGGCGCGCAATTTCCTGACGACGGCGAACGTCAGCGACCGTCTTTTTTCGCTGTTCGTGTTCGTGCACGTCGGAATGCCTTTGCTGCTCGTGTTTGGGCTTTGGTTTCATATTCAACGCATCACGCGCGCCGAGGTCTTTCCGCCACGGCCGCTCGCCGTTGGCTTTCTTGCCACGCTGCTCGCCCTGGCGCTCGCGCTTCCGATTCAGAGCCAGGGTCCGGCGCAATTGGCCAGCATTCCGCCATCGTTGGCGATCGACTGGTTCATTCTGTTCGCTCACCCGCTGATGTACGCCACGTCGGCCGGCCTCGTGTGGGCGATCGCGATGGTTGGGTTCCTGGCGCTGTTGTTGCTGCCGTTCGTGCCCACACGCATCGCCCGGCCCACCGTCGCCGTCGTTGACCCCGACAACTGCAGCGGCTGCCAGCGCTGTTTCGTGGACTGCCCCTATGCGGCCATCACCATGGCAGCGCACCCGAGCAAGCGCGCCGGCCATCAGATCGCGGTGGTCGATGTCGATCTCTGCGCCGGATGCGGCATCTGCGTCGGCGCGTGCCCCTCCTCGACGCCTTTCCGTCACATAGAGGAGTTGGTGACCGGCATCGACATGCCGCAACAAGCGCTGACCACGTTGCGCAGCGCGTTGCGCCAGCGTCTCCAGCAGCACGCGCAATCGAGCCCGCACGACGCGGCAGACACCGGGCCCATCGTCCTCTTTCGTTGTTCACAAGGCGCCGACGCTTCCGCCGAAACCGCCGGCGACGTCATCACGCTGCCGCTGATCTGCACCGGACAACTGCCGCCCTCGTTCATCGACTACGCGCTGCGTGACGGCGCGGCCGCGGTCGTCGTGGCCACCTGTCGCCTCAGTGGCTGCACCTACCGACTTGGTGCGCAGTGGACTTCCGAGCGCCTCAGCGGCGCACGCGAACCCCACTTGCGCGCGGCCTACCGCGACGCTCCGAACGTCATGCTCATCGAGGCCGATGCCGGCGAAAACCGCGAGATCGACATGGGTTTGACGACGATGCGGGCTCGATTGACGCAGTTCAAAGCAACATCCGTTTGACCGGCTAACATTCCATCCATGGTTGAAGTTCCCTCGACCGCACCGCGTGCGGCACCGGCGACTCGGCGCGGACCTGCCGCGTGGGTCGGCCAGATCATCCTCTACGGGCTGTTCGCCCTGACGATCGGTGTTTTCTCACACTGGCCGCCGTATCACCATCTCTCCGGCGATGAGGCGCTCGTCAAGCTGAGCATCGTGCATGCGGGCAAACCGGTGAGCGACTGCCGCCAACGAACGCCGGAGGAACTGGCCAAACTGCCGCCGAACATGCGTGCGGCAACCAATTGCCCGCGCGAACGTTCGCCGCTGGTGGTCGAACTCGACATCGACGGCAAGCCGGCCGCACGCATGAGTGCACCGCCATCCGGGCTCTCGCGTGACGGCGCCTCGGCGGTTTACCGCCGCCTGCCCGTCGCGGCGGGTGAGCGTGAGTTCGCGGTGCGCATGCGCGACAACGCGCGCTCGGCCGGCTTCGACTACACGCTCGAACGCCGCGTCACGCTGAAGCCGGCGCAAGTGCTGGTCATCGATTTCGACCCGCACCGCGGCACGCTCACGCTGCAATGAGCCCCACCACGTCAACGCTGCGCGCCGAGGCGAGTTGGGCGCGCGCCCCGGCGAACTACGCGCTCCCCGTCGCGCGCGGACGCATCCCGCTGGCACGGGGCTGGCTTGCGCTGGCCCTTTGCGCACTGGTCGGCTCGGGGCTCTTCTCGGTGCTCCTGGTGTTCGCGCGCACACCGGGGCTTGCCAACCATCTGCCGGGCGGAGACTTCTTTCGCACGGCACTCGTCGTCCACGTCGATCTCTCGGTGCTCGTGTGGTTCGTCGCCATCGCCGGGTTGCTCTGGAGCGTGTCGAGACGTGCGCAGGGCCGCGCGAGCCGAAGCGAATGGGCGGCGCTTGCACTTGCGGGGGCTGGCGCCACGTCGATGGCCGTCGCCCCCTTCATCGCGCCCGGCGCTCCGATCATGGCGAACTACGTGCCCGTCATCGAATCGATGCCGTTCATCGTGGGCCTGCTGGGCGTGGCCGCCGGTGGCGCCGTGTTGGTCGGACATGCGCTGTTCGCTGGTCCCGGACTGGGCGACGGTCTCGACGGTGCCGCGTCGCTTCGCTTCGGGCTTTGGTGTGCCGCAGCGTGCGGCGCCATCGCACTCTTCGCGTTCGCGCTGTCCACGGCGCTCGTCCCGCGCTCGCTGGAGAGCCGCGCGTACTGGGAAATCCTCTTCTGGGGCGGTGGCCACGCACTGCAATTCACCTGGACGCTGCTGATGCTCGTGGGCTGGCTTTGGCTCGCGCAGGCTGCGGGAGCGCAACCGCCACTGAGCGCGCGAGTCACTCTGTTGCTGTTTGCCATCGCCTTTGTCGCCTCTTTCGTGACCCCCTGGGCCTATCTTGCCCATGAGGTCACGACGGTAGAACATCGTGAACTGCACACCTGGGGCATGCGCGTCGGCGGCGGCCTCGCCATTTTCCCGATCGCGCTGGCGGTGCTGCTCGCGCTCGTGCGCCAGCGTTCCGTCACGGCCGAAGCGCGGCCGTTGCGCGCCGCGCTCGTGACCTCGATCGGACTCTTCACGGCGGGCGGCCTGATCGGCCTCACGATCCAGGGCAGCAACGTGAAGATCCCGGCGCACTATCACGGTTGCATCGTCGGCGTCACACTCGCGTTGATGGGGCTTGTCTACCACCTGCTGCCACGGCTCGGTTATCGTGCGCCACAAGGCCGTCTCGCGGTCGCGCAGCCATGGTGTTACGGCATCGGGCAGTTGATGCACATCATCGGGCTCGTGTGGTCCGGCGGCTATGGCGTGCAACGCAAGGTGGCCGGCGCCGAGCAGGTGCTGCGCTCGCCCGGTGAAGTCTTTGGTATGGGTTTGATGGGCGCTGGCGGCGCCATCGCCATCGTCGGCGGCATGCTGTTCGCCGTCGTGGTGTGGCGCGCCATGCGCAATGGGAGTACACGATGAACCTTAGCCCCCGACGCCTGCTGCGTTCGGCGTTCATGGCGGCCGAGGCCGTGTTCAACCGCGCGTTCGGCGACAAGCTCAACCCGTTCTATCACCTCGGGTCGCTGACCTTCTTTCTGTTCTGGATCGTCGCCGGAACCGGCCTCTACCTGTACGCCTTCTTCGACACCAGCGTGGAAGGCGCCTATCGCTCGGTCGAGGCGCTGACCACGAAGCAATGGTTCGCCGGCGGCATCATCCGCAGCGTGCACCGCTACTCCTCGGACGCCATGGTCGTGACCATGGTGATCCATCTGCTTCGCTACTGGGCCTACGACCGCATGCGCGGCTTCCGCTGGTTGTCGTGGATTACCGGCGTCGTGCTGGTCTGGCTCGTGTTCGCGGCTGGCGTCAACGGCTACATGCTGCCGTGGGACAAGCTGGCGCAGTTCGTCACGCAGGCGAGTTTCGAATGGATCGACTGGCTGCCGGGCTTCGGCGGCACGCTGATCCGAAACTTCATGACCGACGCCGCCGTCAGCAACCGACTCTTCTCGCTGCTCGTGTTCATTCACATCGGCGTGCCGCTGGTTACGTTGCTCGTGATGTGGGTTCACGTGCAGCGGGTGCCGAAGGCAACGACGATTCCGCCGCGACAGGTCGCCATTGCGGTGGGCATCATGCTCGTGCTGCTCGCGCTGGTTCGTCCGGTCATGAGCCAGGGCGGCCCCGCCCAACTCGCCGTGGCGCCACAGACGCTGTCGTTCGACTGGTTCCTGCTCGCTCTCTATCCACTCGTCTACCTGTGGCCGATCGGAGCGGTCTGGGCGTTCGTGCTCGGATTCTCCGCGCTGCTCGCGGCCGCGCCTTGGGTGCCACCGCGCCGCGGTGGTGGTGCAGGGAAGCGCGTCACCTATCACCCGGGGTCGCATACCCTGCCAGCGCGCACCGGCGAGACGCTGCTCGAAGCGGGCCTGCGTGCCGGCCTCGCGCTGCCCTACGACTGCCGCGCCGGTGGCTGCGGTGTCTGCGTGTGCACGGTGCTCAACGGTCGCGTCGATCACGGCGCCTACCAACCCGCAGCGCTGACCGAAGCCATGCGCGCGCGCGGGCAGACGCTCATGTGCTGCGCGGTGCCGCTCGACGATGTCGAACTCGAAGTCGAGCATGTTGCGTCGCTGACCGACGCCAGTGCGCCCGTCGTTCGCTATCAGGGCCGCGTCGAGCGCATGGAGCGCTTGGCACCGGAGGTGATGCGGCTTTGGGTCACCCTGCCGGCCGGCCAGCGCATCGAGTTCGAGGCGGGTCAATACATCAACATCATTCTCGACGACGGCCCGCGCCGCGCGTTCTCGTTCGCCAACACGCCGGGCAACAACGAGCAGATCGAGCTGCACGTGCGGCGCATTCCGGGCGGGCGCTTCACCACCCACGTCTTCGACGGCATGAAACCGGGCGACACGCTCGATTTCGAAGGCCCGATCGGCCGCTTCACGCTGCGCGACAGCAACCGCCCCATTTTGTTCATCGCCGGCGCCACGGGGTTCGCACCGATCAAGAGCATCGTCGAGGACGCCTTCCAGCGCGGCATCGATCGGCCGATGTGGCTCTATTGGGGCGTGCGCAAGCGCGACGATCTCTACATGGCGAGCCTCGCCGAGCAGTGGGCGAGCGAGCACCCGAATTTCCTGTTCGTCCCCGTGCTTTCAGATGCCGACGACGACGTCACGTGGACTGGCCGACGCGGCCTCGTGCATGAGGCATTGCTGGCCGACCACCCGAACCTGACCGGTTTCGAGGTCTACGCCTGTGGCTCGACGCGCATGGTGGAGGCTGCCGTGCCTGACTTCATCGCGCACGGCCTGGGTGAGCAATTCTGCTTCTCGGACGCGTTCACGCCAAGCCGCCCGACTCCGCCGTCGACGCCGGCCTCGAGCGCGTGACGCCAACTGGCGGCACGCGCGGACCCTACCCGCCCAACGTGGACCCCGCGCGCCTCCGGCTGCTGCGCCGCTGCGCCATGCTGGGTGCGCTGCTGGTCGCCGCGGTCATCGGTCTCAGTGCCTTCATGCGACTGTCGGCCAGCGGACTCGACTGTCCGACATGGCCGAGCTGTTACGGTGAAGCGCTGCAACGAGCGCAGGCCGGCATGGCACCCGCGACGACGCCGAGCGAGGGTGTCGCGCTGGCTCGCATGGCGCACCGCCTGCTGGCGATGGCCTTGCTGCCGCTCGCTCTGCTGCTCGCCTTCGCCGGTTTGACCGTACGCCCGCAGCCGTGGCGAGGGCGCTGGCACACGCTTGCCGCGTTGGCGCTCATCGTGTTCCTCGCCGCACTCGGGCGGGCAACGGCGGATGCGCGACTGCCGATCGTCACCATCGGAAATCTGCTCGGTGGCTTCGTGCTGTTCGCGCTGTTTTGGCGCATGGCCGCGCTCGCCACGACGACGCAACCGCCCGTGCTGCGCTGGCGGATGTGGCCGCTCCTCGCACTGCTCGCGCTCGTCATCGAGATCACGCTGGGCGCCATGGTGAGTGGCGGCTACGCGGCGCTCAGTTGCCTGTCGCTGACCGACTGCGCCAACGCGTGGTCGCAGCCCCTGGCCACGCTCGATCCGTGGCGCGAGCCGCGCTTCACGACGCTCGCCACACCCATCCACGCCGAAGGCGCGCTCTCGCATGTCCTGCATCGCTACGCGGCGCTCATCTGCACGGTGCTGCTGTGCGCCGCGGCGCTGTCGCTGCGACGTGACGGGAGAACGCGAGACGCGCTCGCCATCGTCGCGCTGACCGCGCTCGTCGTGGCACTCGGCATCGCGAGCGTCGCCGCCGGCATGCCGCTCTTCGTCGTGCTGCTGCACAACCTCGCAAGCGCCCTGCTGCTCGCCGTGACGGTCAACGCCGTGCGCGGCGCCGACGCCATCAGCCGCTGAGGCCAGTCACCGGCAACAGCGCCCCGTGCACCGCGCGCGCGGCGTCGGATGCGAGGAACACGATCACCTCCGCGAGCGCCTCGGGCGCCACCCAGCGCGCCGGATCCGCCTGCGGCATGTCGGCGCGGTTTTGCGGCGTGTCGATGATGCTCGGCAGCACCGCATTGACGTTGATGCCCTGCTCGCGCAGTTCCGCCGACATCGATTCCGTGAGGCGCATGACGACGCTCTTCGCCGCCGTGTAGGCACCCATGCGGGCCGCGCCACGCTGGGCGGCGAAGGCGCCGATGTTGACGATCCTGCCGCGAGCGCCGAACGCATTCGGCGCCTGCGAGAGCATTTGCGGCACCGTTGCCCGCGCCGCATTGAGCAGCGTCCGCGCATTGATGTCGAGCAGGAAGTCCCACGTCGCACGGCCGGTCTCGTGCACCGCTTCACCCATGCGAAAGCCGCCGACCAGATTGCACAGCACGTGCACGCCGCCGAAGCGCTCGACCGCACCCGCCACCATCGCGGCCACCGATTCGCCATCGAGCAGGTCCGTTGGCGCCAGCCACTGCCGCGCGCCGTCGGCAAAGCCCGCCCGCTGCAACGCCTCCCGCGAGCGATCGACCAGCACCAGCGCCGCGCCACGTTCGGCGAAGGCACGCGCCACCGCGCCGCCAAGGTTGCCCGATGCGCCGGTCACGATGACCGTGCGTTCTTGCCACGTTTCCTGCATTGCTCTGTGCCTCACTCAGTCATGTGTGTGCGAACGATTGTCGCGCAACCGCACGCGGGTGAACGTCGCAGCGCCATGAAAACTCAAACAACTTTTTTCTACAAGCCGCATTCATAACGGGCTTGGAAGCCGAAAACGTTAAAACTCGACTTTTGGCGATTTCGCGCTGCAAGCCCATTGTGGACGCCATTTGCGCATGAAGTTATATCGATTCCACCGCGCTATGTCGACGCTCCAGCGGGCAGACCACGGATCGAGGTCGCTCGCACACCGTGGGACCCGATTGACCATCATCGAACGCAACCCAGCGCGTAGCCTCGATGCAACGAAGTGGAATCGAGGGCAATGGACATGAAGCACGCAGCGCTTGCAGGCGCTGCCTGCACCAGCGCGATTTCGATGGTTTGGCGGGTCAATCAACGTTTTCCCAATGCTCTGCGCGTGAATTCACGGTTTTTGGCGTGCGCGGCATGCGCGGTGCCCCTCGATTCCACTTCGTTGCATCGAGGCTACGCTTGCAGCGCCGTGTCGACGCTCAGCGGGAAGGCGACGGCACATGGTCGCTCGCACACCGTGGGACCCGATTGACCATCATCGAACGCAACCCAGCGCGGTCAAGCCCGCGCCTACCGCGGGCTTCGCTACCCAGAGCGATCGCGGTCGCATTCGGGTCGTTTCGGGAGACGCCCATTTTCGAACCGCGCGCACGCGATTTTTTACAACCTACCTATAATCGCCGCACTTGTAAATTGTCACGTTCGTCCTCCCTCCAGAGCTCATCATGAAAACCACACCCATCACCAAAGCCGATCTCGAACGCTCCGTCATCGCCGTGCCGCCGCTTGCGCGCAACGCCGACTTCTCGCTCAACGTGGCCGCCAACGTGCGCCTGATCAAGCACCTCGAAGGCGGCGGCGTGAAAAACATCATGTACGGCGGCAACGCCAACTTCTACCATGTGACGCTCGACGAATACGCCGAGTTGCTGGCCTTCCTCGAGTCCGCGGTCGCTGCCGACACCTGGGTGCTGCCCTCGGTCGGACCCGACTACGGCAAGGCCATGAGCCAGGCGAAGATCATCCGCACGAGCGCGTTTCCGACCGCGATGCTGCTGCCGATGAGTTTCCCCTACACCGACCACGGCCTCGCCACCGGCATTCGCCGCATCACCGACGCCATGGGCAAGAAGGCCGTGCTCTACATCAAGGCCGCGAACTACCTGAAACCCGACAGCGTCGCCGCACTGTGCAACGAAGGGCGCATCGCCTCCATCAAGTACGCCGCCGTGATGGCCGACCCCGCCAATGACCCGTACCTCGGCGAACTGGTCAAGGTCGTGAGCCGCGACCTCCTGGTGAGCGGCATCGGCGAACGGCCGGCCATCGTGCACCTGCGCGACTTCGGCCTGACCGGCTTCACCTCGGGTTCGGTATGCGTCGCGCCGCGCGGCTCGACGCAGATGCTCGCGCACCTGAAGGCAAAGCAGTACGCCGAAGCCGAGGCGATCCGCGCCCGCTACCTGCCACTCGAGGATTGCCGCGACGACATCAGCCCGATCCGTGTGCTGCACGACGCCGTCACGCTCGCCGGCGTCGCCGACATGGGCCCGATGCTGCCGATGCTCTCCGGACTCGAAGCCGCCGAGCGCACCCGCGTCGAGCCCGTGGCCAAGGCACTCTTGGCGGCCGACGGGGGCTACGCCGGCTGACCGGCCACGCCGTGCGGACGCGCGCCGACGCCCTCTCATGCCCATCCCCGTACCCGCCCGGCCCGCGGCAAACGCTCCCCCGCTCGACACGGCAGTCGTCGGCAAACGTCCGCGCCTCTCCGACGGCATCTACGGGCAGATCTTCGAGGCGATCGTCGGCGGCGAGCTCAATGTCGGTGATCAGCTGCCTTCCGAAAACGACATCGCGAGGCAGTACGACGTCTCGCGGCCGGTCGTGCGCGAGGCGCTGCAGCGGCTGCGCGCCGACGGTCTCGTCACCGCGCACCAGGGGTTGGGCTCCTTCGTCAGCGCGCAGCCGGCGCCGCGCCTGAAGGCACTCGCCGCGGCAGATAATGTCGCGCTCTTCCTGCGCTGCCAGGAGGTGCGCATCGCGCTGGAAGGCGAAAGCGCCCGCCTCGCGGCGTTGCGCCGCGACAATGCACAGATGCGCGTGATCGACGCCGCGCAGGCGCGCTTCAAGGCCAGCGCCGACGCCGGGCACATCGACGCCGAGGAAGACCTCGCCTTTCATCGCGCGATCGCGGAGGCCACCAACAACGATTTCTTCGCCCAAGCGCTCGACAGCACGCACGAAGCGATGGCCGGGTTCATGCGGCTCACCATCAGCCTCACTCGCTCCGGCTCGGCGCGACGCGCGCAGAAAGTGCTCGAAGAACACACGGCCATCGTCGAGGCGATCCGCGCCCGGGACGGCGAACGCGCCCGCACCGCCATGCAGTTTCACCTCGATCAGG
This sequence comes from Pseudomonadota bacterium, assembly GCA_018241765.1. Lineage (GTDB taxonomy): Bacteria > Pseudomonadota > Gammaproteobacteria > Burkholderiales > Casimicrobiaceae > Casimicrobium. The sequence goes on from JAFEDD010000023.1 coordinate 75,609, forward strand.
CCCGCCAGCGTCTGATCAACCGCGAGCGCGACGCCTGAGCGGAACGAAGCGCCCTCAATTTGCCCACCCCTCGAACATACTCCCACAATGTCGTTTGCGGCGACCGGTTCGCGTCTGTTAACTTTGAATGATCGCGTCGGTCGGCACAGGTCGGTCAGTTCGCGCGGCGCAACACAATACGGGAGAGGAAATGAACTTGAAAACAAATGCATTGGTGACGTTGTTCATGGTGGTCGCCATGGCGGCTGCCGCGGCCGATCGCGCCGATCCGCCGGGCCGCGTCGCCTCCGCCGGCGCGCCGCCCACACCCGAAGCGCTCGGCAGCCTCACGGCGGACTTGGTGTTCACCCCGATGACCCCTTGCCGCATCGTCGATACTCGTCTGACGGGGTCCGGCGCCTTGAATGCCAACAGCACCCGCAACTTCCTCGCGCTCAACGCTGCCAATTTTTCCAGTCAGGGCGGATCGAGCAGCAACTGTGGGACCCTTGGGTTGAATGGCGGCGGCGTTGTGCTGGTCGTCACGGCGATCACGCCCAGCGCGGCCGGGTACGCCACGCTCCACGCATATGGCTCATCGACGCCCGCCACCGTGAACCTCCAATACGCCGCCGGCGCCATCCAGTCGGGCAGCCAGCTGGTGCAAATTCCGAACCCGCTGTCGTCGTACGATTTCACCCTCTACACGTCCGCACAATCGCACTTCACGATCGACTTCGTAGGCTATTTCGCGCCACCCGTGGCCACTGCGCTCGCGTGCTCGGACACCAGCAACACGGTGGCATCGGTCGCCGCTGGGGGCTCCGCCAACGTGAACGCTCCTCTCTGCCCCGCGGGCTTCACGCCCACGGCAACCAATTGCGAAAGCGGCACCTGGGAGATGCCGCTGGTGTTCTTTCATGGCGGGACGTGTTCGGCGAAAAACAACGGCGCAGCGCCCGCTGAGCTGCGCGCGTCGCGCACGTGCTGCCGCGTGCCCGGCCGTTGAGACCGCCGCAACCCATGAAGGGCTTCACCCTGTTGCGCGCGTCGCGCGCGCGCATCCAGCGATTCGTGGCGGGCGTGGCGGCAACGGCGTTTGCCGCCACACTGCTCAGCGTCGATGCCGCCGTGCTCGCCTACGTCCCGTCCCACACCGGGTCATCCGTCACCGTCGTCGACACGGCCAGCAACGCCTTGCTGACCAGCATTGCAGTCAGCAGCGCACCCATCGGCGTCGCCGCGTCGCCCGACGGCCGCTTCATCTATGTCGCGAGCCATAACGGCAATGCGATCAGCGTCATCTCGACCAACGCGCAGAGCGTGGTGGCGACCATCGTCGTCGCCGGCAAACCGATGGGCGTCGCGGTGTCGCCCGACGGCTCGCGCCTGTACGTGACGCACTTCGCCCCGGCGGCGGCCTCGGGCGCCGGCTCCGTCTGGGTAGGCGGCACGCTGTCGGTGATCGACACCCTCGCACGCACGGTACTGGGCGCGATCAACGTCGGCGCCAATCCGGCGGGAGTCGCCGTGGCGCCCAATGGCAGCAGGGTGTACGTCGCCAACGCCGGCGACGGCACGGTGAGCGTGGTGACGGCGGCGTCGAATACCGTGACGGCGACGCTTGCGGTGCAGTCGAACCCGGTGGGTGTGGCGGCCTCGGCCGATGGTCAGCGCGTGTACGTCGCCAACAGCGGCAGCGCGTCGCTCAGCGTGATCGACGCCACCTCGCTGACGGTCACCAACAGCATCACCGTCGGCGGCTACGCCAGCGGCGTCGCCGTCAGTGACGATTCAAGCCGTGTGCTGGTCAGCAACAACTTCGACGACTCGGTCAGCGTGATCGATGCCGCGACTCTGGCGGTCGTCGCCACCATCAAGAGCGGCATCGGGGCGGCGCCATCGGGTGTCGCCTTCATTCCCGGCACCGCAAACGCACTCGTCGCCAACACCCAAGGCGCAACGCTGAGCCGCGTCGCCACCGCCACCGCCAGCGCGAGCGTGGTGACGCCGGCGTCGCTTGGCTGGCCGATCAGCCTGGGCAAGTTCATCGCCACGACGCCGACGTGTGCGCTGGATGTCAGCGGCGACAATCTGGTCACCGGCGCCTCCGACGGGTTGCTGATCCTTCGCTACCTGCTCGGCGTGCGCGGCAGTGCACTGATCCAGAACGTAAGCGGCATTGCCAGCGGCGTGACGGCACCGATCATCGAGCAACGCATCGCGGCGCTCAATGTCGATGCCGACGGAGATGGCACCTCACAGGCAACCACCGACGGCTTGCTGCTCGTGCGCGCCATGCTGCACCTGACGGGCACGGCGCTCATCGGCAACGCCCGCAACACCGGTTTCGGCGGGGTTCGCAGCGCCAGCCAGATCCTTCAGTGGATCACCGACACCCACGGCGCGAGTTGCCTGTTGTGACCCTCGTCCGTCTCCGTGCGCGCGCCGTTTCAGCGGCGCGCAACCGCCCCGACAGACACCGCGCCGCAAGCGAGCACCCTCATGTCCCCCGCACGTACGGATTCATGCGCCGCTCGCGACCGAAGGTGCTCTCCGGGCCGTGGCCCGGAATGAACACGGTGTCGTCCCCCATCGGCCACAGCCGGGTGCGAATGCTCTCGATCAGCGTCGCGTGATCGCCCTGCGGAAAGTCGGTGCGCCCGATGGAGCCGGCAAACAGCACATCGCCGACGAAGGCGCGCTGCAACGGCTTCGAATGGAACACGACATGCCCCGGTGTGTGACCAGGGCAGTGGCGCACCTCGAGCACATGCCCGGATAACTCGACCGTGTCGCCATCCTCGAGCCAGCGACTCGGCGTGAACGACTCGACGCGCGGCAGGCCGAACATCGTGCCCTGCTCCGGCAGCGCGTCGATCCAGAACTGGTCGCCGCGGTGCGGTCCGATGATCGGTATGCCGAGCCGCGCGGCCAGCTCCGCGCTGCCACCGGCGTGATCGATGTGCGCATGCGTGATCCAGATCTGGCGGATCGTCACGCCAAGTCGCGCCGCCGCCGCGAGCAGGCGTTCGATCTCGCCGCCCGGATCGATGATCGCCGCGTCGTGCGTCTCGTCACACCACAAGAGCGAACAGTTTTGCTGGAACGGCGTGACCGGAATCGTTTGGTAATGCAACATGTCGGCAGTGTACCGAGCGCATCGCCCTGCCTCACCCCGCGTTGGTGTAGGCCGTCTTCACCGTCGTGAAGAACTCCGCCGCGTAGCGCCCCTGTTCGCGCGAACCGTAGCTCGACCCCTTGCGGCCGCCGAATGGCACGTGATAGTCGACCCCGGCCGTCGGCAGGTTGACCATGACCATGCCCGACTGCGAATGCCGTTTGAAGTGCGTGGCGTACTTGAGCGAGGTCGTCGCGATGCCGGCCGAAAGGCCGAACGGTGTATCGTTGGCCACCGCGAGCGCCGCCTCATAGTCCTTCACGCGGATCACGCTGGCGACCGGGCCGAAGATCTCCTCGCGATTGATGCGCATGTCGGGCGCGCTGTCGGAGAAGAGCGCAGGCCGCATGTACCAACCCTCGTGCCCCTCGCTGCTCGTCTTCACGAGCTCACCGCCGCAGGCGAGCGTCGCGCCTTCGTCGCGGCCGATCTCCAGATAGCCCTGGTTCTGCGCGAGCTGATCCTTGCTCGATACCGGACCGATGTCGGTGCCTGCCTTCAGCGCATCGTCGACCTTCAACGCCGCCATGCGGGTTTTCATCGCCTCGATGAACTTCGGATAGATGCCCTCGGTCACGATCAGCCGGCTGGCCGCCGTGCAGCGCTGGCCGGTCGAGAAAAATGCCGACTGCACGCAAAGCTCGACCGCCGTTTTCAGGTCGGCATCATCGAGCACGATCTGCGGGTTCTTGCCGCCCATCTCGAGTTGCACCTTCTTCAGCCGCTGCGCCGCAGCGGCCGCGATGCGGCTGCCGACGCCGACCGAGCCGGTGAAGCTGATGGCATCGATGTGGCGATGCTGCACGATGCCTTCGCCGACCACCGAGCCACGACCCATGACGAGGTTGAAGACACCTGCCGGCAACCCGCTGCGCGAGATGATCTCGGCCAGCGCCCATGCCGAACCCGGCACCAGATCGGCCGGCTTGATGACGACACAGTTGCCATAGGCCAGCGCCGGCGCGATCTTCCACGCCGGAATCGCAATCGGGAAATTCCACGGCGTGATGAGCCCGACGACCCCGACCGGCTCGCGCGTGATTTCGACGCCGATGCCCGGCCGCACCGACGGAATCGTCTCCCCGGCCAGCCGCAGGCACTCGCCCGCGAAGAACTTGAAGATGTAGCCGGCGCGCGCGGCCTCGCCGACGCCCTCGGCGAGCGTCTTGCCCTCCTCGCGCGACAGCAGCGTGCCCAGTTCGCTGCGACGCGCGAGGATCTCGTTGCCGATCATGTCGAGCGCATCGCTGCGCGCCTGCACGCCGCTCGTCGACCAGGCCGGCGCCGCCGCATGGGCCGCCGCCACGGCCTGCTCCAACTGCGCGGCATCGGCCTGCGCGTATTCGCCGATGACGTCATCGAGGCGTGACGGGTTCACGTTGGGCGCGTAGGTCGCGCCCGCCACCCACGCACCGTTGATGTAGTTGTCGTGTCGCTTCATCGCTGTCTCCGTGGCAAGGTCAATGGATTTCCGGGTCGCCGCCGGCCGCCTCGTGGCCCGCACCGCCATCGTAGTCCGGCTCCAGGAAGTCGAAATCGCAGCCCTGATCGGCCTGCTGAATGTGTTTCAGGTAGAGCGCGCCGTAGCCGCGGCTGAACTTCGGAATCGGCGGCCTCCACGCCGCGCGACGACGCGCCAGCTCGTCCTCCGGGATTTCGAGCTCGATGCGTCGCGCATCGACGTCGAGCGCGATCATGTCGCCGTTGTGCACGAAGGCGAGCGGCCCGCCGACGTGCGATTCCGGCGTCACGTGCAACACGCACGCGCCGTAGCTGGTGCCGCTCATGCGCGCATCCGAAATGCGGACCATGTCGCGCACACCCTGCTTCAAGAGCTTCTGCGGAATCGGCAACTGCCCCCACTCGGGCATGCCGGGCGCACCCTGCGGCCCCGCACTTTGCAGCACGATGACGCTGTCGGCGTCGACGTCGAGCGCCGGATCGTCGATGCGCGCCGCCATATCGCCGTAGTCCTTGAACACCACGGCCCGCCCTCGGTGGCGGCGCAGACGCGCCTCCATCGCCGCCGGCTTGATGATGGCGCCCCCCGGCGCAAGGTTGCCGCGCAACACGGCGAGGCCGTCGCGCTCGAGCAGCGCGCGATCGCGCGAGCGGATCACGTCCGGGTTGTGCACCACGGCGCCGGCGATGTTCTCACCGAGCGTCTTGCCGTTGCAGGTGCGCTGCGTGCCGTCGATCAGCTCACCGAGCTGCACGAGAAACGCGCGCAGACCACCGGCGTAGTAGAAGTCCTCCATCAGGTACTGCCCGCCGGGGCGCAGGTTGGCGAGCACCGGCGTCGAGCGAGCGATGGCGTCGAACTCATCGATGCCGAGCGCAATGCCCGCGCGCTTGGCCATCGCCACCAGATGGACGATCGAATTGGTGGACCCGCCCAGCCCGACCACCGTCGTCACCGCGTTGCGGAAGGAGCGCTCGGTGAGGATGTCGCTCGGCTTCAGGTCCTCCCACACCATGTCGACGATGCGACGGCCCGTCTGCGAGGCCATCTGCGCGTGCCGCGAATCGGGCGCCGGAATCGAGGCCGCACCGGGCAGCGTGAGCCCGAGCGCCTCCGCCGCGCTGGTCATCGTCGAGGCCGTGCCCATCGTCATGCAATGGCCGGGCGAGCGCGCAATGCCGTCTTCCACGTCCTGCCAGTCACGCTCGGCGATGTTGCCCGCGCGCAGTTCGGCCCAGTACTTCCAGGTGTCAGAGCCGGAGCCGAGGAACTGCCCCTTGTAGTCACCACGCAGCATCGGCCCGGCCGGCATGAAGATCGCCGGCAGGTTCATCGACACGGCCCCCATGATGAGCGCCGGCGTCGTCTTGTCGCAGCCGCCCATCAGCACGCAGCCATCGGCGGGGTACGAGCGCAGCAATTCCTCGGTCTCCATCGCCAGCAGGTTGCGATAGAGCATCGTGGTCGGTTTCTGGAAGGGTTCCGATAGCGACAGCGCCGGCATCTCGACCGGAAAGCCACCGGCTTGCCAGACGCCGCGCTTCACCTCTTCCACGCGCTGCTTGAAGTGGGTGTGGCAAGGGTTGATGTCACTCCAGGTGTTGATGATCGCGATGACCGGCTTGCCGCGGTAGTCGCTCGGGTGATAGCCCATCTGCGCCGTGCGCGAGCGGTGCCCGAATGAGCGCAGGTCATTGACCCCGTACCAGCGATGGCTGCGAAGTTCCTCGGGCTTTTTGCGAGCGGTCATGGCAGCGTGGCTCCTTCGATGACGACGACGGGAACCCCAATGATAGCGCTAACACGAAACCCTTCGCGGCACGGGTGCTTCGCCGACACTGCCTAAGCGGAAGCGCGCGGCACGATCGCGAAGCCGATGTCGCGCACTCGCGCGCCGATGTCGCGCTCCTCGATGCGATCGAGAATGAAGCGCGCCGCCTGCCGGCCGATGGCCGCGCCGTCGATATGCACCGTGGTCAGCGCGGGGTGCAGATCGGGGGCGAAGGAGAGGTCACCAAAGCCCATGACCGCGACGTCACCTGGCACGCGCAGACCGCGCGACAGCGCCTCGACCAGCGCCCCTTGCGCCAGCACATCGGAGCTGCACACGACGACGTCGGGAGGCTGCGCGGTGGCAAGCAGCTCGGCGGTGGCCTCTCGACCATGGCCGAGCATGGTCGGCGGCACGACCTCCCGAACGGCCACCACGTCGACACCGAACGAGCGCATGCGATGCGTGAAGCCCGCGCATCGCTGCCGCGCACGCTGATCACTCGCGCTGACCAGTGCCGGTCGCCGGTAGCCGCGTCGGTGCAGAAATTCCGCCGTTTCCATGCCGACGCGCTCATGCGAAAAGCCAACCAGCATGTCGATCGGCGTCGGCGTCAGGTCCCACGTCTCGACCACCGGAATGCCGCTCGCGAGCAGCATGCGACGCCCCTGCGGCGAATGCATGATCCCCGTCAGCACGATGCCATCGGGGCGGCGGCCGACGATCGCCGCGATCAGCGCATCCTCGCGTACCCCGCCGTAGCCCGTCTGGCCAAGGAGCAGTTGGCAGCCCGCCTCGGCAAAGGCATCGGTCAGCGCCTGCACGGTGTCGAGGAACACCGAGCCGGCGATGGTCGGCACCAGCGCCGCGATGAGGCCGGTGCGATTCGAGGCCAAACCGCCGGCAATCAGGTTCGGCACGTAGCCGGTGCGGGCGACGGCATCGCGAATGCGCTCGAGCGTGTCGGGCGCCACCCGGTCAGGCGTGCGCAACGCGCGCGACACGGTGATGGCGGACACGCCAGCCAGCGCCGCGACATCACGCAGCGTGCTGCCGCCGCTACCACGGCGCACGCCACGGCGAGAGGTGGCAAGGGATCGCGAAGCACTCATCGGCGAAAGCGCGCCGTGTGACGGCGGAAGTTGGGATGCGCGCGCCATGTTATCGCTGACTCGGGCGCGATCGACGGCCGACCTCGACGTCGGCGCGCGGAAGGTCGCACCATCGCCATCCACCCGGCGTGATTCACGCGGGGCGTCGTGCCGCGGCAACCGCGACCGCATCGCGCGCCAGCGAAACCTCGGGTTGACAGCCGATGCCGTTTCGCTACCATTGCGATGTTACCGCTGTCATCGCTCGCCACCACCCGCGTTCCGATGCGCCAATGCGCTCAAGGAGGACCCATGCGCCGCATGACCCGACGACCACCGCCGCAGGGGCGGGTTCCCGTTTCTGCTGCGCACCGCGCTTTGCCCGGTGTCCGCCGTGCTTGACCGGCTGCTGTTGACCGGCGCCGCCGGCGCACTCGGGCGTGCGTTGCGCCCGCGCCTGGCCGCGATGGCACGCACGCTGCGACTGTCGGACATCGCGGCACTCGATGCCCCCGCCGCCCACGAAGAAGTGATGTGCTGCGATCTCGGCGACCGTGACGCGATGGAGCGATTGGTGGCCGGTTGCGACGCCGCCGTGCACCTCGGTGGCATTTCGGTCGAGGGGCCGTTCCCGCCGATCCTCAACGCCAACATCGTCGGCATGCACCACCTCTACGAGGCGGCGCGCATCCACGGCATGCGCCGCATCGTCTTCGCGAGTTCGAATCACGTCGTCGGTTTCTATCGCCAGAGCGAAGTCATCGATGCCACCGCACCGCCCCGCCCCGACGGCAACTATGGCGTCAGCAAGGCGTTCGGGGAACTGATCTCGCGCTTTTATTTCGATCGCTACGGCATCGAAACGGTGTGCATTCGCATCGGCTCAGCCCAGCCGCACCCGCTCGACCGCCGCATGCTGGCGAGCTGGCTCAGCTACGACGACCTGACCGAACTGATCCGCTGTTCGCTGTTCACGCCGAACGTCGGTCACACCATCGTCCATGGCGCCTCCGCCAACCGCGATCGGTGGTGGAACGACCGCCATGCGGCGCACTTGGGCTGGACGCCGAAAGACAACACCGAGCCGTGGCGTGCGCAACTCGAAGCAGCCCCGGCCGTTGCTGCCGATGATCCGCTCTTGATTTATCAGGGCGGGCGCTTCACGGCACAAGGACCGTTTCCGGAATAGCACGCGCCCTGACGACGATGGCGGCCGAACTCATTCTCGATGCCCGCAACGCCACTGGCGAGAGCCCCGTGTGGGTGCCCGCCGAAGCGGCGCTCTACTGGGTGGACATCCCCGCGCGCACTATCTGGCGCTGGGAGAGCGCGAGCGGCGCCGTGCGCTCGTGGTCGCTTCCGGAGATGGTCGGCTGCATCGCGCACATCGACGGCGCGCGCTGGCTGGCTGGGCTCGAGCATTCGCTGAGCATCGTCACGCTCGGCGACGATCGCGCGGCGCGCTGCGAGCCCTTTGTGAGCGTGCGCCACGCCGCCGCCGGCATGCGCTGCAACGATGGCCGCTGTGATCGCGACGGCCGCTTCATCGTCGGCACCATGGCGCTCGACATGGCGGCAGCGCTGCCGCTCGGAACGGTGACGGCTTATGGCCGCGACGACGGCGTGCGGCTGCTGGCGAGCGGACTCATCACGCCCAATGGCCTCGCCTTCAGCCCCGAGGGCACGACGATGTATCTGTCCGACTCGCACCCGAACGTGCAGGCGATCTGGGCCTTCGATTACGACCGCGCGAGCGGTGAGGCGAAGAACCGCCGCCTGTTCGTCGACATGAAAGCGCTGCCCGGCCGACCCGATGGCGCCGCCGTCGATGCCGAAGGTTGCTACTGGATCTGCGGCAACGACGCCGGCCTCGTGCACCGCTTCACGCCCGAGGGGCGGCTCGATCGCTCGCTGGCGGTGCCGGTCAAAAAGCCGGCGATGTGCGCCTTCGGCGGCGCCGATCTCGACACGCTCTTCGTCACCTCGATCCGCCCTGCGCTGCCCGACGAAGCGCTGGCCGACCAGCCACTGGCCGGCGGCCTCTTCGCGCTCGACCCCGGCGTGCGTGGCATCGCCGAACCCCGGTTCCGTCCTTGAATTTCCGCGTCCTCCCTCCCCCGAAAAAAGCCGTTCCCCACCCCTCACTTCATCAGGAGACACCATGACCCGCTCAGCCACCCGCTGCGTTCGCCACACGCTCACCTTCGCCATCGCCGGTGCGCTGGCGCTGCAGGCCGGCGCCACCGACTTTCGCTCGGCGGAAGGGCACCCCGACGACTACCCGACCACGCTCGCCGTGCGCCACATGGGCGAGACGCTGAAAAAGCTCACCAACGGCAAGCACTCGATCACCGTGTTCGCGGGCAGCAAGCTCGGCCAGGAAAAGGACGCCATCGAGCAGACCAAGATCGGTGCCATCGCGATGACCCGCGTCAACGTGGCGCCGATGAACAACGTCTGTCCGGCGACCATGGTGCCGACCATGCCGTTCCTGTTTCGCAGCACCGAGCACATGCGCCACGTGCTCGACGGGCCGATCGGTGACGAAATCCTGAAAGCCTGCGAGAGCGCGGGCTTCGTCGGGCTCGCGTTCTACGACAGCGGCGCCCGCTCGATCTACACGCCGAAAAAGCCGGTGAAGACGATCGCCGACGTGAAGGGCATGAAGATTCGCGTGCAGCAGTCCGACCTCTGGGTCGCGGTGATCGAGGCAATGGGCGCCAATGCGACGCCGATGCCCTACGGCGAGGTCTACACGGGCCTGAAGACCGGCCTGATCGATGCGGCCGAGAACAACATTCCGTCCTACGAGAGCTCGCGGCACTACGAAGCGGCGAAGTATTACTCGAAGACCGAGCACTCGATGGCGCCGGAGATCCTCGTGTTCTCCAAGCGCGTCTGGGACACGCTGACGCCCGAGGACCAGAAGGCGATCCGTCAGGCCGCGAAGGAATCCGTCCCCTACATGCGCAAGCTCTGGGACGAGCGCGAGGCGAAATCACTCGCCATCGTGAAGGCCGGTGGCTCGATCATCAACGACGTCGACAAGTCCGGCTTTCAGGCTGCGATGAAGCCGGTGTATGACAAGTTCATCACCGACCCGAAGTACAAGGACCTCGTGCGCCGCATCCAGGAAACCAAGTAGATCGCGCAAGCTCCGTGGCGGCGCACGATGCGCCGCCATGCGCCGCGTCCCGCGCCACCCAGCAAGGCAGGCCACCATGTACACCAAGCTCTGTTACCGCATCGCGCGCACCGCGATGTGGCTCGGCGTCGTCGGCATGATCGCACTCGTCGCCGCCGTCACCTGGCAGGTGATCGGCCGCTACGTATTGAACAACACACCCACCTGGGCGGAGACGCTCGCGCTGCTGCTGGTGCTCTACGTGACGATGCTCGGCACCGCCGTCGGCGTGCGCGATCGCGGCCACATCGCCTTCGATTCGCTGCTGACGATGGTGCCGGGGCCGGTGCGCCGCATGCTCGAGTACCTGATCCACGTGCTGATCTTCGTGTTCGGCGCGCTCATGGCGTGGAACTGCGCGTACCTGATGGAATCGGTGTGGACCTACCGCCTGCCCACGCTCGGCATCTCCGAGGGTTGGCGCTACTTTCCGGCCGCCGTGGCCGGTGTGCTGATCATGATGTTCTCGATCGAGCACATCATCGCGCTGGCCCGTGGTCGGGAAGTCGAAAGCGCCTGGAAGTGACGGGCTCCACATCATGACCATCGCTCTCATCATCCTCACGCTGAGCTTCACCATCTTCCTGCTGCTTGGCGTGCCGGTGGCCTTTGCCATCGGCCTGTCCGCCCTGTGCACCCTGCTCTACGAGGGCATGCCGCTCGCCGTCGGCTTCCAGCAGATGGTGTCGGGCATGAACATCTTCTCGTTTCTCGCCATCCCGTTCTTCATCTTCGCCGGCGAACTGATGCTGCACGGCGGCGTGGCCGACAAGATGGTCGACTTCGCCCGCGCCATCATCGGCCACGTGCGCGGCGGCCTCGGCATGAGCAACGTGCTCGCCTGCACGCTCTTCGGCGGCGTCTCCGGCTCGCCCAGCGCCGACGTCTCGGCGATGGGCGCGGTGATGATTCCGATGATGAAGAAAGAGGGCTATCACGCCGACTACGCCGTCAACGTGACGACGCATGCGGCGCTGGTCGGCGTGCTGATGCCGACGAGTCACAATCTCATCATCTACACGCTCGCCGCGAGCGGCAAGGTGTCGATCGCCGCGCTGATTCTCGCCGGCATCCTGCCCGCCATCATCCTCACCGTGTGCAACCTGGTCGCCGCCTACGCGGTCGCCGTCAAGCGTGGCTATCCGGCCGGCGCCTTCCCCGGATGGGCCATCGTCGGTCGCTCGTTTGCGGCGTCGCTGCCGGGCCTTCTGGTCGTCGCCGTCATCCTCGCCGGCATCCTCTCCGGCATCTTCACGGCCACCGAGTCGGCCGCCGTCGCCATCCTCTACACGCTGGCGCTGACCGGCTTTCTGTACCGCACGCTGACGTGGTCGCATTTCCTCAAGGCGGCCACCAAGGCCGTGAAGACGACCGGCACCATCCTGCTCTTGATCGGCATCTCGGCCATCTTCGGCTATCTGATCAGCCTCTACGGTGTGGCGGAGCTGACCGGGCAGGCGCTGGAGACGATGACGACGACGCCGTGGGTCATCTTCCTCTTGGTCAATCTCATCTTGTTCCTGCTCGGCACCTTTCTCGACATGGCGCCGACCATCCTGCTGTGCACGCCGATCTTCCTGCCGATCTGCATGAAATACGGCATGGACCCGGTGCAGTTCGGCATGGTGCTGCTGATCAACTGCGCGCTCGGACTGAACACGCCGCCGGTCGGCACCGTGCAGTTCATCGGCTGCACCATCGGCGGGGTTTCGGTCGGCCACGTCATGCGCACGATCTGGCCGTTCTACGGCGCGCTGATCGCGGCGATGCTGATCGTCACCTACGTGCCGGCGTTCTCGCTGTGGCTGCCGCATCTGGTGCTGGGAAAATAGCCGCTTCCCCTCCCCGCGAGGCAACGACGACATGAACGGCACCACGCCCGACATTCCCTGGCAAGGCATCGTCACCGACGTCGCGGAGGCGCTGATCTACGCCGACCGCGACGGCATCATCCGCGTCTGGAATGCCCAGGCCGAAGCCGTGTTCGGCTTCAGCGCCGCCGAGGCGCTCGGCCAGAGCCTCGACCTGATCATCCCCGAACACTTGCGCGAGGCGCATTGGGTGGGCTGGCGCGCCGCACTCGAGCGCGGCCGCACCCGCCTTGGCGCGCAGATACGCACGACGCGCGGGCTGCATCGCGAGGGGCGCAAGCTCTATGTGGACATGAGCTTCGCCGTCGTCCACGACGCCGAGGGCCGCGCCTGCGGCTCGGTCGCCATGGCCCGCGACGCCACCGAGCGCTATCTCGCCGAGCGCGCCCGACGCGACACCGCCAAGCCCGGCGGCTGAGCCGCGCCCGCCCGCCGCCCGCGAATCCGACACCGGCCACGACCAACGCGCCGGCCATCGACAAAACATCAACAAAATCAACGCATTATGCAAATGCGCACGCCTTTCTTGGCTCGCGACGCGCATCCATGCGATGTTTTTTCATAACAACTTTTTCATGGAAGCACGTCCATAACAGGCTTGGAGCCCGTTTTCGCTTGATGTCGACTTTTGGCGTTTTCAGCTTCCAAGCCTGCTATAGACGTCATCGCAGTAAAAAGCTATTGGCGCACACGATGTCCGCGCGGGCAGCGTGAGCACGAAACCGCACAAAAAAAGGCGTCACCCGGCAACCCCATCACCCGATCCGGCTCGTTTCAGTCACCAACGGCCCCGCATCGGGGCTCGCCCCGGCCCTCGGAAAGGAGCCCTCCATGTTGCACAAAGCCTTGTTCGTCGCCGTCGCCGCCGCCACGGTCGCCCTCGCCGCGCCGACGCCGGCCGCCGCCGTCGGCCGCATCGCCGACGTCACCGTCTTCGACCGCGACACGGGTCGCACGCTGCCGATCTACACCTATCGCGGCGAGTACTGGGTCGCCGGACGGCCCGGCGCCAAGTACGCCATCTCGGTGCGCAACCTCGGTCCCGGCCGCATCCTGGCCGTGACCTCGGTCGACGGCGTCAACGTGGTGAGCGGGCAGACCGCCGGCATCAACCAGCCCGGCTACGTGTTCGATGGCTATCAGAGCTACCAGATCGCCGGTTGGCGCAAGAGCAACGCGCAGATCGCCGCGTTCGAGTTCGTCGCCTCCGGCGCCTCCTACGCCGAGCGCACCGGACGGCCGGCCAACGTCGGCGTCATCGGCGTCGCGGTGTTTCGCGAACTCGTGCGCCCGCCGCTGCCGGTCGAACCGCAGGTCTACCCGGGCTCGCCCTACGGGGGCGGCAAGGCGCAGGCCGATGGCGCACGCTCGGCTCCTTCGGCGGCAGTGCCAGCGCCGGCGCCTGCGGAATCTTCGGCCCCGATGAGCGAACCGCCCGCCGCAGCGAGCGCCAGAAGCGCCAACCGCGAGAAGCTCGGCACCGGTCACGGTGAGCGCGAATGGTCGTCGGCGACGACAACCGACTTCGAGCGCGCGAGGTCCAGCCCGAACGAAGTCATCAGCATCCGCTACGACAGCTACGACAACCTCGTCGCGATGGGCATCGTGCCGGCGCCGCGCCCGCCGTGGCCGCGCAGCCCGAACCCGTTCCCGAGTGACAACGGCTACGTGCCCGACCCGCCACCGCGCCATCGCTGGTAGGCGGTGGGCTGGATGCTGGAGGCGGCCCCGCGTGGATAATCCCGCGCATGGTCGCCGCCAGCGAAGACACCGACGAGACCCTGATGCGCCGCTACGCCGGAGGCGACATGAACGCATTTGCAGCCCTCTACGACCGCCACGAGCGCGCGCTGTGGCGCTTCGTGCTGCGCAGCGTCCAGAGCGCCGCCGTCGCCGATGATCTCGCGCAGGACGTCTGGTTCGCCGTCACCCGCGCCGCCCAGCGCTACCAGCCGAGCGCCAAATTCCGCACCTGGCTCTTCACGATGGCGCGCAACCGCATCATCGATCACGCCCGCACCAGCAAACCCCACCACAGTCTCGACGCCGAGGGCGACGACGGCGAGCCGATGTTCTCCGAACTCGCGGCCGAGTCGCGCCTCGGCCCGCTGCGCGCCGTCAGCTCGCGCGAAGAAGCGCGCGCGCTGATCGAGGCCATCGAGCAATTGCCGCCCGAGCAACGCGAAGCCTTCCTGCTGCAAGCCGAGGGCGACATGAGCGTCGAGGACATCGCCGCCGCCACCGGCGTCAGCTTCGAGACCGCCAAGAGCCGCCTGCGCTATGCGCGCAACAAGCTGAAGGCGCTGCTCGCCGATCACGCGCAGGCTCGGCCATGAGCGAACGCCGCGACCCGCTGCTCGAAGCCTACGAGCGCGCCAGCGCGCTCGACGAGGCACGCCCGTCGCCCGCGTTGCGCGAGGCCGTGCTCGCCCAAGCCGCGCGCGCTGCCCAAGCCACCGCCGCGCCGCCGCTGCCGCCCGCGCGTGGTCTGCCCGAAGCCATCGTCAACCGCCCCGCCGCCAACCACGGCGCGTGGTACTGGCGCGCAGCCGCCGGCCTCGTGCTCGGCATCGTCGGTGTGTGGATGTATCGCCTCGGCAGCGCTCCGACGCCGGAAGCAAATGTCGCCCAAGCCCCCGTCGCGGCACCGTCCCGCAGCACGGAGTCGGGCGCGGACGCGCCCAGCCAGACGGCCGAAATCGCCGCCAGCACCGCAGCAGGCGCCCCGCCGCCGCCGGCGGCCGAGCCTCGCACCGCCCTCGCCAGCGCCGCAGCGAGCCGCGCACCCGCTGCACGCGCGCCTGCGCAAGCCAAACCCGCAGCGACCGAGACGAGCGTCGCCGTCGCTGCCCCCCCGCCCCCACCCGCGCCAGCTGCGGCAGCCAGAGCCCGCGCGGCGCCCCCACCACCGGCATCCGCCGCAGCGCCGCCGCCGGAGCCATTTCCCGCCGACACCCGCGTCGCCGCCGCACCACAAGCGTCGGTGCGCGCGCCAACGGCACCCGCCGCCGCAGCGCCCTTCCCTTCCGCTTCAGTCGCCGCCGCACCCGCCGCCGCCAGCGAAGCGCCTTCCGAAGACCGGATCGCGCTCGCCGAAAGCGCCAAGCGTGCCGTTCGCCCCCGCAGCGTTGCGCCGGCGGCCAGCGAGACCGCAGCCGTCGCGGAGCCGCCCGCCCAAGCAGCCCGCAGCGGCGACATGACACCCTCGATGCGCCAGGGCATGGCCAACGCCGCACTGTTCGCCGCGCTGCGCTCGGGAGAAGTGCAAGCCGTGCGCAGCGCCATGGCTCGCGGCGCCGACGTCAATGCCCGCGACGAGCACGGCCGCACGCCGCTACAGATCGCCCGCGAGGGCAATCACGTCGAAATCATCCGCCTGCTGGAAGCGGCCGGCGCGAAGCCGTGAGCGAAGCGCGATGCCGCGGGCTGCGGCACGGCATTACGAGGCGCCAGTCGCGAACATCCCGACCACGGCGATGGCCATGACCAGCGTGGCGAGCCAGCCCAGCCAACGCAGGCGGCGCCCGATGACGAAGCGTCCCATCACGCGCGGGTTGGTGCCGAGCAGCATCATCACCACCATGATCGGCAGCGCGATGACGCCGTTGATGACGGCGCTCCAGTACAGCGCCTTGATCGGGTCGAGATCGGTGAAATTGAGCGCAACCCCGCCCACCGTGGCCACGGCGATGATGCCGTAGAACTCCTTCGCTTCGTGCAGCTTCTTGTCGAGGCCGCTCTTCCAGTCGAAGCTCTCGACGACGGCGTAGGCGGCGGAACCGGCCAGCACCGGCACCGCGATCATGCCGGTGCCGATGATGCCGAGGCTGAACAGCAGGAAGGCGAAATCGCCAGCGAGCGGCCGCAGCGCATCGGCCGCCTGCGCCGAGGTCTGGATGTCGGTGATGCCGGCGCGATGGAGCGTGGCCGCCGCGGAGAGGATGATGAAGAAGGCGATGACGTTGGAGAACGCCATGCCGACATACGTGTCCCAGCGGATGCGGCGCAGGTGCCCACGCATCGCGTCTTGGCTGATCGGCTCGCCGCGTTCGCGCACCGCACGCAGGTCCTCCATCTCCTGCGCTGCCTGCCAGAAGAAGAGATACGGGCTGATCGTGGTGCCAAAAATGGCCACGATCATCGTCACCGTGTCGCGGTTCCACGCGAGCGTCGGCCACACGACGCGCGAGGCGACCTCGAACCACGGCACCTGCACGGTGAAGGCAACGGCCACGTAGGCGAGCAGCGCAAGCGTCAGCCACTTCAGGTAGCGCACATAGCGCTCGTACGACAGAAACACTTGCAGCACGAGGCACAGCAGCCCGAAGGTGACCGAGTAGACGTGCTCGGAGCCGCCGAGCAACAGCCGCAGCGCCTCGCCCATCGCCGCGATGTCGGCGGCGATGTTGATGGTGTTGGCGATCAGCAGCAAGCCGACGATGGCATAGAGCACCGAGCGGGGAAACTGCGCCTTGATGTTTGCGGCGAGCCCTTGCCCCGTCAGGCAGCCCAGGCGCGCGCTGATCATCTGGATGCCGCTCATCAGCGGCCAGGTCAACACGACGGTCCACAGCAGGTTGAAACCGAACTGCGCACCGCCTTGCGAATAGGTGGCGATGCCGCTCGGGTCGTCGTCTGCCGCGCCGGTGATGAGGCCGGGACCGAGTTGCTTCAGGCGCGCGCTGGCGGCGAGTTTTTTCAGAGGTTCCATCGCGTTGCAGCCCGGACGAGATCAGATACGAGACGTCGCGACGTGCAACGCGAGGGTGCGAGTGCCCGCAATGCAGGGGGAGCATCCGGCACCCGCGCGCTCAGTGTGCGCGCGACTGGCTGACCGGCGACTGACCTGCGGCCGCTGCCCGCGCTTGGCTCCCCGTCAGGCCGGTCGCCGCACCCGATACCACGCCGCGTAGATGGCGGGTACCGCGAGGATGGTGAGCACGGTGGCGACGATCAGCCCGGCCATGATGGCCACCGCCATCGGCCCCCACAGCACGCTGCGGGTGAGCGGAATCATCGCCAGCACGGCGGCCGCCGCCGTCAGCGCGATCGGTCGGAAGCGCCGCACGGCCGCCTCGCGCGCGGCCTCCCACGGATGTGTGCCGTGCTGCGCGATGTCCTGCTTGATCTGGTCGATCAGGATGATCGTGTTGCGCATGATGATGCCCATCAGCGCGATCAGGCCAAGCATCGCGACGAAGCCGAAGGGCTGACGGAACGTGAGCAGCCCGAGCGCCACACCCACGACGCCGAACGGCGCCGTGATCAGCACCATCGCCGCCAGCGAGAAGCGTTGCAGTTGCAGCATCAAGAGCGCCAGCCAGACGAAGATCATCAGCGGCACGCCCACCGCGATGGAGCCTTGGGCCGTGTTGTTCTCTTCATACGCGCCGCCCGCTTCGATGCGATAGCCGGGCGGCAGCGCCGCGCGCAACGCGTCGAGTTGCGGTTCGATCTGCGCCGATACGTCCGGCGCCTGCACGCCGGCGCGAATGTCGGAGCGCACGGCGAGCGTCGGCACCCGCGAATAGCGACGTATGATCGGCTCTTCCATGACCTGGCGCACGCTCGCCACTTGCGTCAGCGGCACCGTTCGGCCGCTGGCGGTCGGCACCTGCAGGTCGCCGATCTGCGCGAGCGCCACCCGCTCGGCCGGCGTGCCGCGCAACACGACATCGATCAGCCGATCGCGCTCGCGGTACTGACCGATCGTCGCGCCCGACACCGCGCCGCCGAGCGCACGCGCAACGCCCAGTGAGCTGACGCCGAGCGCGCGCGCGCGATCCTGATCGACCTCGATCTCGATGGCGGGCGAGCGGTCACCCCAGTCGGTGTTGACTTCGACCGTCTGCGGATGTCGGCGCATGACGACGGCGACCTGCTCGCCGATTGCCTTGAGCCGTGCGATGTCGGGGCCGCTGACGCGAAAGATGACCGGATAGGCCACCGGCGGGCCGAGCGGCGTGCGCAGCGCGCGCCCGCGCACGCCCGGGAAGCGCTCGTCGAGCGCGTGCTGCAGCTTGAGCGCCACGCGATCGCGGGCAGCCACGTTGTCGGTGAGGATCAGCGTGTGCGCGAAGTTCGGCCGGAACAGCTCCTGGTTGAGCGACAGGAAAAAGCGCGGCAGGGACATGCCGACACTGGTGACGTAGGTGTGCACGTCGGGGTCGGCCTTCAGGATCGCTTCGAGCTGCGCCACACGCGCCTCGGTCGCCTGAAAGCTCGAACCCTCGGGCAGCCACATCTCGACCATCACCTCGGTGCGATCACTGGTCGGGAAGAACTGCTTCTCGGTGAATCCCATGCCGATGACGCCCACCGCGAGGCTCGCGACGGTCACCGCGATGGTGATCCAGCGGTGTTCGATGCAGGCGTCGATCGCGCGGCGCAGGCGCACATAGAACGGTGTGTCGAAATGCTCGTGCGGCTCGCCCGCTGCGGTGGCGTTCTTGGGCGTGCGCAGCAACCAGTAACCAAAGAGCGGCGTCGCGATGATGGCGGCAAACCACGAGATGACCAGCGCGAGCGTGGTCACGCTGAAGAGGCCGAAGGTGTATTCGCCGGTGGCCGACTTGGCGGTGGCGATCGGCAGGAACCCCGCCGCCGTGACCAGCGTGCCCGAGAGCATCGGCCACGCCGTGCTGGCGTAGGCGAAGGTGGCTGAGGCGAACTTGTCGAAGCCTTCCTCGAGCTTGCGCACCATCATTTCGACGACGATCATCGCATCGTCGACGAGAAGGCCGAGCGCCACGATCAGCGCACCCGTCGAGATGCGGTGCAGGTCGATGCCGAACACGCGCATCGCCAGAAACGTCGCCAGCAGCACGAACGGAATGGTCAGCGCGACCACTGCGCCGGCACGCCAACCGAGTGACAGAAAGCTCACCGCGAGCACGATGGCGACGGCTTCCAGCAGCGAGCGCATGAAGGTACCCACCGCCTCCTTGACCACGCGGGGCTGGTCGCTGACCTGATGAAATTCGATGCCCACCGGCAGATCGCGCACGATGCGCGCCATCTCGGCATTGAGGTTGGTTCCGAGGCGCAGCACGTCGCCGTCGCTCTTCATCGACACGGCGAGCGCAATGGCCGGCCGCCCGCCGAAGCGGATCGTCTGCACCGGCGGGTCGGCGTAGCCGCGACGAACCTCGGCGATGTCACCGAGGCGAATCAGCCGCGGCGGCGTGCCCGGCACCGCGAGTTGCAGTTCACGCACCGCCGCCACCGAATCGAAGTTGCCGGTGACGCGCAACGCCACCGCGTTGTCGCGTGTCTGCACGACGCCAGCCGGGGCAACCGCGTTTTGCGCCTGCAATTGCTGCGCGATGGCATTGCCGTCGATACCGAGTGCGGCGAGCTTCGCGTTGGCGATCTCGACGTAGATCTTGTCGTCGACGACGCCCACCAGCTCGATCTTGGACACATCGGGCAGCCGCAGCAGTTCGCGGCGCACGTCCTCCACGCGGTCACGCAGCTCGGAGAGCGTGAAGCCGTCGCCGGTGAAGGCGTAGATGGAGCCGAAAACATCGCCGAATTCATCGTTGAAGAACGGCCCCTGCACATCGGGCGGCAACGTGTAGCGAATGTCGCCGATCTTCTTTCGGACCTGATACCAGAGCGCCTGGATTTCCGCCCGTGGCGCCGTGTCCTTCAGTTCGAGCACGATCATCGATTCGCCCGGCTTCGAGTAGCTCTGCGTGCGCTTGAAGTGGGGCATCTCCTGCAATTTCTTCTCGATGCGGTCGGTCACCTGCGCGTCGACCTGCGCCGTCGTGGCGCCGGGCCACAGCGTGCGCACGGTGATCGCACGGAACGTGAAGTCCGGGTCCTCGCGCTGCCCGAGCTGAAAGTACGCCGCGAGCCCCGCGATGGCGATCGCGAGGATGAAGAAGATCGTCAGTTGCTTGTGCCGGATGGCGGCGGCGGAGACGTTGAAGCGCCCGCCGTCCGGCAGATTGGGGCCGGTCATGGTTTGCTCGCGGGAGTTTCGGCGGCCGCTGCCGTGCGGGTGGCGGGCGCGGCGTCGAGCAGACGTACCTTCTGCCCCGGCAGCAACAAGTTGGCGCCAGCAGTGACGACCACATCGCCCGGTTTCAGGCCCGATGCGATCGCCACGCCGTCGGCCGTGCTCTCGCCGAGTTTGACCTCGACCGCGCGCACCGTCTCCGTCGCCCGATCGACGACCCACACGCGCGGCGTGTTGTCGCGCGTGTAGAGCGCCGTGTTGGGCACCACGATGGCCTGCTCGGAGGCGAGATCGAGACGCACGGTGGCGCTCATGCCGAGCTTCAGCGCGTCATCGGCGTCGCTGATGGCGAGCCGTGCGGCATAGGTGCGGCTGGCCGGGTCGGCCGCCGGCGCCAGCTCGCGCAGCGTGGCGCGGTAGAGCTTGCCGGGCACGGCGTCGACGTGCGCCGTGAAGCCGCGCGCCTGCCGCATCAGCGCCACCGAGCGCTCCGGGACGTTGACGACGAATTCCTTCTCACCCAGTTGCGCGACGCGCACCACGCTCTGCCCCGCCGCCACCACGCTGCCTGCCTCCGCATCGATGGCCACGACGACGCCGTCGCGGTCGGCCTTCAGCGTCTGGAAGGCGAGACCATTCTGCGCGTTGGCCAACTGCGATTGCGCCGCCTTGAGGCGCGCACTCGCGGCCTCGGTCGCCGCACTCTGCCGCTCCAGCGCGGCGCCGGAGACGAAGCCGCGGTCGCGCAATTCCTTCTGGCGCTTGAGCTCGCTTTGCTGCAACTGCCAGTCGGTTCGCGCCACATCGACCTGCGCCGCCTGAGCGTGGATCGCCGGCATCACGTCAGCCGAATCGAGCACGGCGAGCGCCTGCCCGGCGCGGACCCCCTGCCCGACGTCGACCAGTCGCCGCGCGATCTTTCCGGGCACGCGAAAGCCGTAGCGCTGCTCGTAGCGCGGGCGGACTTCGCCGGGCAGGTAATTGACGTCGGCCAGTGCGCTCATGCCAACCTGCAAGGTGCGCACCGGGCGCGGCGGCTCGGCCTTGGCGGGGGCGGAAGCGGCTTTCGCGTCGTCGGCGCTGCCGCAACCGCCGAGCGCGAGCGCGGCCAGCAGCGGCACGAAAAGGAGGGTGACGGAGGAGAGTTTCATGGTTGAGGTGGGGTCGTGTCGCGGTTGAATTCGGGGAGGCCGGTGGCGCGGCTCATGGCCTCCACCGTGCTGTCGGGGATGCCTGCCACGTGCGCCCAGTAGCGGATCAGCGCCAGCGATGCTTCCTGTTGGTAGGTGCCCAGGCCGGGCAGCACCGGGCAGCGGAGG
The DNA here is from genome assembly GCA_018241765.1 of Pseudomonadota bacterium. Taxonomy (GTDB): domain Bacteria; phylum Pseudomonadota; class Gammaproteobacteria; order Burkholderiales; family Casimicrobiaceae; genus Casimicrobium. Next base: position 97,433 of record JAFEDD010000023.1, read on the forward strand.
TCGGAATCGCTGCGCTCGTGGCGCAGGGAATGGAGCCCGATCATCAGCGCGTAGCTGTGCTTGAGGAGCCGCACGCCCTCGCCCGGCGCCAGGCGCGGCAGATGGCGTTCGAGCTCGGCGCCCGCGGTGAGCAGCCAGCCGACGAGCCGGCTCTGGAAGTTGGCGGCCGCCTCGGCGGGCACCGCGTTCGGCGCGAAGCCGATGCAGCACGCGCCAAGCGCCATGTGCGTCGGATCGTCGATCATGTGCCGGCGAGCAAGCGCGTGGATATCCTCGAAGCGAAACGGCGCCTCTCCCTGCAAGCGCTCGATCAGGGCGGTGAAGAACATCTCCTCGTGGCGCAGATGCAGCGCCAGGTACATCTCTTCCTTGGTCTGGAAGTAGAGGTAGACGGTGCCCTTGGCGAGGCCGGCCGCCTCGGCGACGTCGGCGACGTTGGCCAGTTCGTTGCGCTCGGCGAAGAGCCGCTCGGCGGCATCGAGAATGGCCTGTCGCCGCGCTTCCTTGTCGTCGCCGTCGACCGCGCGCACGCGCGGACGGCCACCGCCGGCGTCGCGCCCGAGGTTGGCCGCGCAAACGGCGGAACAGAGTTTGAAGCGTGTCATGGCGCGTCCTCGATTAAATGACCGCGAGTCAGTAGGGCGCGAACTGTAAATGACTCACGGTCATTTGTAAAGTGGTGCGTCCGCCGACGGCGGTGCGCGCGGGGTTCCGGCAGGGCAACGAAGCTCACCCGACAAAACTTGATCTGGGTTAAATTTCGCCGCAGCGGCACGCAGGCCGTGAAATCACCACGAAAGGGACGACAGCGCACCATGGCGACCGGCGAATCCGTGCCCGCCACCGATCCGGCAACCGTGCCCGCGCCGGACGCGCCGCGCGCCGACGCGGCGGCGGCTTCCTTCCTGATCCCCATTGCCCGCGACGTCGCCCCGCGCGAGGTGCTTGAATGGCTCAAGCTCGGGTGGCGGGATCTGGTGCGCTCGTACCTGACCGGCGTGTGGTTCGGGGTGTGTTTCGTGGCGATGGGCGCGCTGTTGATGTTGACCTTCCGGCAGGCGCCGGCCTGGCTGATGGCGCTCGTCTCCGGATTTCTTCTGGCGGGGCCGTTCTTGTGCACCGGTTGCTACGCGATTTCGCGGGCGCTCGAGCGCGGGTGCGAGGTTCGCATTCGCGCGGCGGCGCTGGCGTTTCGTGACAACACGAAGAACCTGGCGCTGTTCGCGGCCGTGCTCGGCGTGCTGGAACTGCTCTGGGGACGCGCCTCCCTCGTCGTCTTCGCGCTCTTCTACCAAGGCGGGCTGCCCGATTCGGGCGACGTGCTGGCCGCGTTTCTGACGCTGAAGAACGTGCCCTTCGTGATCGCCTACACGCTGGTGGGCGCGATCTTTGCGACGCTGGTGTTCGTGGTCAGCGCGGTGGCGATGCCGTTGATGCTCGACCGCGGCACCGATGCCATCTCCGCGGCGTTGACCAGCGTGCGCGTCTGCCTTGCGGCGCCGCTGACACTGGCGCTGTGGGCGCTGTGCATCGCCGCGCTGACGCTCGCGGCGATGCTGCCGGGCTTCGTCGGACTGATCGTCGTCGGGCCCTGGCTTGGGCACGCCACCTGGCACGCCTACCGTCGGCTGGTGCCGCCCGCCCCCGCCGTTGCGTGAGGCCGCGGCTTACATGCGCGCGAAGCGGTGCGCGTGGTGGCGTGACACGACGATGCGCTCGGAGACGCCGTGCAGCGACAGCAGCACGCGCCCGCTGAAATCGCGCTCGGCGCTGCGCACCGCGCGCAAATTGACGATGGTCGAGCGGTGCGCCTGCACGAAGAGCGACGGATCGAGCTGCTCGGCCAGGTCTTTCAGCGCGATGCGGATCAAGTGCTCCTCGCCATCGCGCGTGTACACCGACACGTATTTGTCCTGCGCCTGAAGGTAGGTGACCTCGTCGACCGGCACGATGCGCACGGTGTCGCCGAGCCCCGCGCGCAGAAACTGCAACCACGGCGTGCCACCGCCACCGCGGTTCAGGTGCCCCGCCAGCGTGAGCGCGCGCGCCAATTCGTCGAGCGCACCGGCCGACGGGCCCCCTGCGGCGAGCGCCAGACGGCGGCGCAGCCGCTCGACCGTTTCCGCCAGGCGTTCGTCGGCGACCGGCTTCACGAGGTAATCCACCGCCTCGCGATCGAAGGCTTCGAGCGCATGCGCATCGTAGGCCGTGACGAACACCACCAGCGGCGCCGGAGTGTCGCTGGCCAACAGGCGCTCGGCCACCGCGAGACCGCTCAGGCCCGGCATGCGGATGTCCAGAAAGAGCACGTCGGGCGCGTGCTGCTCGACGGCGAGCAGCGCCGCCGGGCCGTTGCCGACGACGTCGGCGACGATGAGCTCCGGCCACAGCCGCGCCAGCGCCTCGCGCAACGAGCGCGCAAGCGGCGCCTCGTCCTCGGCGATCAATGCGATGGGGCGTGATGGTGAAGGCATCAGCTTTTTCTCCAAATGACGTTCATAACGGGCTTGGCGCTCATTTTTCCTGAAACTCGACTTTCAGTGTTTCTTCGATGCAAGCCCGTCATGGATGCGGATTACGTGAAAAAGTTGTTGACCGTTTTGACGTTCGCAGGGTCACGACGCATCGGGCCACGGCAGCAGCAGGCGAACGAGCGTGCCCTCGCGCTGCTGTTCGATGACCAGACGCGCGCCTTCGCCGTGGAGGGCACGCAGCCGCTCGCGCACATTGGACAAACCGGTGCCGGTGCCCGCCGTGGCCGGATCGGCGCCGAAGCCGAGCCCGGTGTCGCTGACCTCGATGTCAAGCAGCTCGCCCCGGCGCTGGGCGCGGACACGCAGCGTGCCGCCGCCGATCTTCGGTTCGAGCCCATGCTTGATCGCGTTTTCGACGAGCGGTTGCAGCAGAAGCGGCGGAAACGGCAGCGCCCGTGTCGCCTCGTCGGCCTCGATCGCGTAGCGCAGTCGCTCGCCCATGCGCAGACGCAGGATTTCCAGATAGTCCCCGACGATGGCGAGCTCATCGCCCAGCGTGACCCGATCCCGCCGCGACGTCGCCAGCGTGTTGCGCAGGTAGCCGATCAGGCGCTCCGTCATGTGCTTGGCGGTGGCCGGATCGTGCTCGATCAGGCTCACCACGTTGGCCAGCGTGTTGTAGAGGAAGTGCGGTTCGACCTGCGCGCGCAGCGTCTTCAGTTCCGCGGTGGCGCGCTGCCGCTCGGCGCGCTCCACGGCCGCCTCGAGTTCGGCGCGCTCGCGGCGCTCGATCTCGCGTCGACGCGCCGTCTCGGTCGCCTCCCACAGCAGCCAGCCGATGCCGACCGTCATGCACACCGAGAAGACGAAGCCGCGCCAGTTCTCGCTGAAGTCGAGCCACAGAGCACCGCGCAAAAGCGAACCGGCCAGCACATAGCCAGTCGCGATGGCGAGCACCGGCAGCACGGCCGCGAGCATGAACGGGTGCATCAACCACGGCGCCGCGCGCGGGTGCCGCCGCGCACTCACGATGGTCAGGCGATAGAAGAAGTGCTGGGCGTAGCCGATGGCCACGGTGAAGGTCGCCACTTCGCCCAGCAATCGCCAGGTGATCCGATGGCCAAGCCCGAGAATGAACAACGCGATCGCCGCCACCACGACGGCGCACAGGATCGCCGTGAAGACGATGTTGCGCAGCGTCGACGGCGGCCAGCGACGAAACCACGGCACCACCTGCAACGGGTGATAGTCGGTTCCGGGTCGCAGCCGCTGGCGCAGCCGTTCGTTGCGTTCGTCATTCATGGGGCGCATCTTGCCCCACCCTGGTGCCGCCGAGGGGGCGCGGCGACGAACGGCCGCAGCGGCGCGCGAAGCGCCAACGGCCGGCGCGAATGAAGCGCGTTATTTGTCGGCTTCGTAGCGCGCAACGGCGGTGAGGATCTCGGCGCGCGCCTCGGCAGCCTCGGCCCAGCCGGTGATGCGCACGAACTTGCCCGATTCGAGGTCCTTGTAGTGCTCGAAAAAATGCGTGATGCGGTCGATTTCGAGCGGCGGCAGATCGCGCGGACTTTGCACATTGCGATAGATGCTGGTCAGCTTGTCGACCGGCACGGCGAGCAGCTTCTCGTCGCTACCCGCCTCGTCCTGCATCTTCAGCATGCCGATCGGGCGACAGCGCACGACGACGCCCGGCATCAGCGACACCGGCGAGAGCACCAGCACGTCGGCCGGATCGCCGTCACCCGACAGCGTCTTCGGGATATAGCCATAGTTGCACGGATAGTGCATCGCCGCCGACATGAAGCGATCGACGAAGATGGCGCCGCTCTCCTTGTCGACCTCGTACTTGATCGGCTCGCCGTTCATCGGAATTTCGATGACGACGTTGATGTCGTTGGGCACGTCACGGCCAGCGGAGAGTTTGTCGAAGCTCATGCAGAAAAAATAGCGGAAATGGACGACCAGGGAGGCGCGCACGCACGGCACGGAAAACCGTGGCGCTGCGCCGCCGCATTCTAGTCGCCAAGGCTGACGCAAAACTGGCGCGCAACCACCGGCGGACGGGCGCCCGCTATACTTCGGGCTCTTTTTCCGCACCGCCCCACGGGGTCATTTCCCTGACTGGTCCAGCCACGACGGTCGACCGCTCAGCGCAATGACATCGCCATGGGGCGCGGACGAGCGGCGGCCCACGTCGCCGCCGTGCGCCACACCCTCACCCACCCGGCATGATCAAGGCACTCATCGAGCGCGTACTGCCCCGCAAGAAGCCGCTTCGCGTCGAGCATTCCGGCAGCGCGCTCGGCCTCAGTCCGGCGCGCATGAGCCGCAACGCGGTTCAGGTATGCGACAAACTGCAACGCGCCGGCTACGAAGCGTGGATCGTCGGCGGCGCCGTGCGCGACGCGCTGCTCGGCGCGCAGCCCAAGGACTTCGACGTGGCCACCAACGCCACGCCCGAGCAGGTGCGCCACGAGTTCCGCCGCGCCTTCATCATCGGGCGCCGCTTCAAGCTCGTGCACGTCATGTTCGGCGACGAGACGATCGAGGTGTCGACCTTCCGCAGCAATCGCGGCGGCGAAGTCGCCTCCGACGAGACCGGGCGCATCACCTCCGACAACGTCTACGGCACGCAAGTCGAGGACGCCGCGCGCCGCGACTTCACGATCAACGCGCTCTACTACGACCCGATCCACGACATCGTCGTCGACTACATGGGCGGCCTGAAGGACGTCGAGCGGCGCACGCTGCGCCTGATCGGCCGCGCGGAAACGCGCTATCGCGAGGACCCGGTGCGCATGCTCCGCGCGGTGCGCCTCGCCGTCAAACTGCGCTGCACCGTCGCGCGCGGCACCGCGACACCGATCCGCGAACATGCGGAGCTGATCCGGAACGTTCCGCCGGCACGCCTGTTCGACGAAATCCAGAAACTCCTGCTCTCCGGCTACGCCCGCGACACGCTGGCGGAACTGCGTCGCCACGGTCTCGCCGAGGGCCTGCTGCCGCTGCTCGACCTGATCTACCAGCAACCGGGCGGCCAGCGCTTCATCGAACTCGCCCTCGACAACACCGACCAGCGGGTGCGCGACGACAAGCCGGTCTCACCCGCCTTCCTCTTCGCGAGCCTTCTGTGGCACGAAGTGGTCAAACGCTGGGCGGAAATCGAATCCCGCGGCGAGCACCGCATTCCCGCGCTGCTGCAGGCGATGGAGGAAGTCTTGGACGAGCAGCGGGAAACGATCACGCTGCCACAACGCTTTGCCGGCATCACGCGCGAAATCTGGCTCATGCAGCCGCGCTTCGAGCAACGCACCACCAAGGCCGCGTTGCGCATGGTCGAACAACAGCGCTTCCGCGCGGCCTATGACTTCCTGCTGCTGCGCGCGGCCGCCGGCGAGATCGAACAGGAACTGGCCGACTGGTGGACGCACTTCATCGAGTCCGACCCCGAGATCCGCGCCGAACTCATCGCCCAGCGGCAACGCGCCCAGCGACAACACGAAAGCGGCCCGCGCGACGGCCAGGGTCGCCGTCGGCGCTCGCGCGGCGGACGCGCTCGCCAGCGCGGTGAGCGCAGCGCAGCCGACGGCGGCCCCGACGTCCTCGCCCCCGAAAACGACGCGTGATGACGACCGCCGATCGCGGCACCCCGCGCTTGCCGCTCGCTGCGGCCGAGACAGCGTCGCCGCACGAACGCGTGTGGATCGCCCTCGGTGCCAATCTGGGCGACCCGCTCACGCAAGTCACACGCGCCATCGCGGAGCTCGGCGCCATGCCGCAGTCCAGCCTCGTTGCCGCCTCATCGCTCTATCGCAGCGCGGCATGGGGCGCGAGCACGCCGCAGCCCGATTACATCAACGCCGTCGTCGTCATCGACACCGCGCTGTCGCCAAGCGCGCTCTTGGCGGCGACCCGCGCCATCGAAGCGCGGCACGGGCGCATCCGTAGCGCCGAGCGCAACGCCGCGCGCACGCTCGACATCGACATCCTGCTCTACGGCGAGCGCGTCGTGCACGACGACGCGCTCAGCATTCCTCATCCACGGTTGCACGAGCGCGCGTTCGTGTTGTTGCCACTCACCGAAGTCACGCCCGACGCCGTGGTTCCCGGACGCGGCATCGCCAGCACCCTGCTCGCCGCGCTGCCACTTTCAGTATTGTCCGAGACGCAACGCATCGGCTGCCCGAAGGACACCTCCGGCGACGACGCCTCCAAGCCGGCGGGCCTTGGTTACACTTCACCCACTGACAAGCCACCAACACCGGGGATGATCTTGGGGAGCACACTGTGACGCTGCCGCACGCGTCGTCGCGGTCGCGTTGGCACGTCGCCGTCGCGCTGGCGCTGGCGGTCGTCGCCGATTCGGCCGGCGCACTGTCGTTCGGCGGCGAACAGGTGCAATCGAGCCTCGGCCACCCGCTGAAGCTGCGCATCGCACTGCTCGGCGACGCGCCTTCCGAGAGCCTCGAGACGAGCTGCTTCCGCATCGTCCCGGCCACACGCGGCGAGGGTTTGGGCAGCCTCGCGTCGGCGCGCATCGAGGTGCAGCGCGGCGCCACACCAGCCGTCATCATCCGCAGCGCGCAGCCGGTCAACGACCCCATCGTGCGCCTCGCCATCGAGCACACCTGCGACACACCGATCCGTCGCGACTACACCGTGCTGCTCGACCCGCCGTCATTGAATGCGCCGAGCGCAGCCGCAACAACCGCCGCCATCGCCCCGCCCACCGCGTCGTCGCCAGAGCGCGCCGCCGAGAGCGCTGCGGCTGCCAGCGGCCCGGCCACCGCGACTGCCCCAGTACGCGACACCCGTCGAACCGGCGCGACGCGCTCCACGCCCACGAAAGCGTCGAGCGCCAGCCGTCGCAACGCCAACACCGCCGCGAACGCGCGTGCGCCGAAAGCCGACCGCGAAGCTTCCGTCAGCAGCCGCGACCACCTGCAGGTTCGTGGTGACGGCGCCCCTGCCGGCATCGATGACGCCGCGCTCGCGGCACTCGCGGTGCCGCGCCTTCGCATTTCGAGTGATCTGCCGACCTTCGACACCGCCACGGCAGGCACGCCTGGCGCTTCACCGGCAGCGGCGAACGGCGCCGACAACGAACTGCAAGCCGCCATCGCCCGCGAACGGCGCGCCCGACTGCTGGCCACTCCCATCGATCAAGACCTCGCGCCGCGCCTCGAAGCCGACCTCGTCGTCGCACAGCGGCGCCTGGCGGAGCTGCAAATGCAACTCAGCGCTGCGGCCGGCAGCGCGCCCACGACCGCCACGACCGCCGCGACGGCAAGCGTCGACAAGGCTTCGGCGCCACCGGCGGCGACCACGAAGGTCGCGAGCCGCGCGGATGGAAGCGGCTTGGCGTGGCGCGACTGGCTCTGGATTCCGGCCGCGCTGCTGGTGCTCGGTCTGCTGCTGTTCCTGATGCGGCAACGCAAGGCACGCGAGCAATCGAGGTCGTTCACGACCGAGGCCGACGGCGTGACCGTCGTCGAAGACACCGCCCGCGGCGCAACGCCGCCGACGGCGCGCGCACCCTCGCCGTCGCTTCACGCCGACGACGGGTTCGACGACACGGCGCTCGGTATCGTCGCCAGCGACCGGGCCGGCGCTCCGGCTCCAGCGGCGGTCCGGTCCCCCTTGGCGGACGTCCGTGACAGCGAAGCGAAGCCGGCCAACGCCATCGATCGCCCGATCGGCACGATGTTCCCGCTGCGCGACGCCGAAGCCCACGTCGACGTCACCGAACTGTCACAGATCACCGACGAGGCGCAGGTCTACGCCGATCTCGGGCGCAATGACCAGGCGATCGAACTGCTGCGCGGGCATATCGACAATCAGGAAGCGTTGGAGCCCGAGCGTGCATCACCCGCGCCCTGGCTGATGATTTTCGATCTCTACCGGCGCACGAACAATCGCGCGGGATACGACGAACTCGCGCCACGTTTTCGCAAGCTCTTCAACGGCCGCATGCCCGATTGGGACAATTACGGGCACGAGCTCGCGCTCGACGACGGGCTCGAAGCCTTCCCGCATCTGGTCGCACGCATCGAGCGCGACTGGGGCACGCCGGAGGCGAAAAAGTACCTCGAGGAGCTGCTCTATGACAACCGTGGCGGATCGCGCCTTGGTTTCAGTCTCGCCGCCTACCGCGACATCCTCTTGCTGCTGCAACTCCACGATGCGCTGGGCGACACCGTCAATGACGGAGCCAACCGCTCGTCACTCGCGTGGGAAGCGCGCGGCGCCGATGACAGCGACGGCACCCCGAAGTGGGATCTCTCGCTCGACATGATCGAACCGCCGGGCAACGGTGAACTCGACTCGTTCCTGAAGGACATGCCGCGACGCGAGGAGTAGCTGCGGCTCGGCGTCAGCGCCTCGGAAGACGGCAGACACGGCCGCGGCAGGCATCCGATAGAGGATTGACCGCAGCGCGTGGCGCCCCACGAAGCGCACCGGTCAGGGCAGCGCCTCGCACAGTGGCCGCCGCACCGACAATCCGCCCGTCTGCGGCGTCACGACGAACTGGCAGGCATCGTAGCCTTGGGCCTTGATGCGGCCGATGATCTCCGCCAGCACCTCGGGAGCGACGCGCGGCTCGCGAGCGAGCACCCAGCCATATCGGTGCGACGGGTGACCCACGACCGCCCAGCGATACGCCGGGTCGAGCGCGATGACCCAGTAGTCGAAGGCGAACCAGAAGCGGTATTCGTCGAACAGACGAAGAAAGGTGACTTCGAGCCGCGACGCGGGTGGCCCGCCAGCGGGGCGTGCCCGCCCGAGCGCATGCTCCTTGCGGCCGTCGTCGTGCGTGCACACGTTGTCGATGTCGATCCATGTGGGATGGTCGGCATCGAGCGTGTACGTCGCGCGCGTATCGCGCACGCAGTTGCGCTGGAAGAAATGCGGGATGGACGCCACTTCGTGCCAAGTGCCCGCATATTGGCGGGCGTCGAAGGGTTCGACCGGCGTCATGTCGACACCGGTGCCGCAACCGCCGAGCCAAAGCAGCAGCCCGAGCGCGAGCGCGGAGCCCACGCGGCGGCGCTTCCGCGAGCGCCGCGCGCCGACGCGCTCAGCCGCCGGTCGCGCACCGCTGCGAATCATCGAGGGCGTCGGTACCGCAAGGTTGCGCATGGTGAGCCCTTCGCTTCGAGGTGTGGTGACGCCCTCGCGCCAATCCACCACCGAACGTCGTCGCCGGAGCCCGGCCGACTGGGCGCGGTCATGCGACCGCGCCTGCGATCGGCGCCACACGGCGCCGTCGTCAGTCGAGCTTCATCGTGAACGGAATCTCCACCTCGTGGCTGACGTCCGATCGCTCCGTGCGGCACGCACTGTCGGTGAGCGGTGTGTTGAACGTGCGCTGCACTGCGTTGCGCATGTTGGCCGGGGAGACCTCTCTGACGCGAACGTTGGTGAAGGTTCCGTCCGGGTTCACGGTGACCAGGATCGTGCCATCGATGCGGTCGACACCAGCCTTGTTCATGTCGCGCACCGGTGGCGAATCGGGTCGACACGCGGCCGGCAACTGCGACATGCCAAGGCGGCTGACCGTTGGCCTGGGCGCCGGGGGCGCCGGGGGCGCTGGCGGCGCCGGGGGCGGCGGTGGCTCGATCTTGTACTCGGTCTTCGGCGGCTCGCTCGTCGTCGTGATGCTGGGCGCGGCGGGCGCCTGTACCTGCACCTCGACGGGCGGCACGTACGGAGGCGGCGGCGCGGCCGGCGGCGGCGGCGGCAGATTCGGCATCTTCGGCGGCGGAGGCGGCGGTGGCGGCGGCGGTGGCGGGGGCAGCTTGACCTCCTCCACGATCTTCGCCTCCAGCGGCTTCTTGATCACTTCCACCGCCTTGCGCGCCAGTCCGGTCACCAACGCGTAGATGATGAACAGATGCAGCGCAACGACGACAGCGATCGCGACCGATCGCTTGCTCGACTTCGCGGGTTTATAGGTGTAATCCATGCGTGTTCAGCGCTTTCTTCGTCTTGTCGCTTCGTGTTCGATGACGTAGCGCGCTACAGGAATTGTTCATGCCCGAGGATGCCCATCTTGACCAGCCCCGCGCGCTGCGACGCTGCCATGACGTAGGCGACCACCGAGTACTTGGCCTGCTTGTTCGGCCGTAGATGAATCTCTGGCTGCACCGCTTGCGCCGCGGCCGCGGCCATCTTCGCTTCCAGTTCGGCGTGACTTGGAACGGGCACTCCGTTCCAGTACACGACGCTGTTTTCGTCGATGTCGACCTTGACGATTTCCGGTTCAACCAGTGGTTTGTTCGGACTCGGTGGCGGCATGTTCATGTTCACCGAGTGCAGCTGGATCGGGATCGTGATGATCAGCATGACCAAGAGCACGAGCATCACGTCGATCAACGGCGTGGTGTTCATGTCGACCATGACGTCGTCACCGTCGCCGCTCGAAGAGCCTACGTTCATTCCCATAGGTGCAATCCTTCCTTTTGGATGCGCGCGCGGCTCAGTCGCGCGACGGCGGTTCGGTAAGGAACGCGATCTTCGAAATGCCGGCCGAGCGGCAAGCGAAGATCACGCGCCCGACACCATCGTAGTTGGCGCTCAGGTCGCCACGGATGTGCACTTCGGGCTGCGGGTCCATCTTCGAGAACTTCTTCAGCCGCTCGGTGAGATCGCGAATATCCCGTATCGGGGTGTCGTACATGAACATACGCCCCTTGTTGTCGACGGAGACGACGATGTTCTCGGGCTTGGATTCCCGGATCTGGATCGTCTCTTTCGGCAGTTCGACCTTGACCGACGTCGTGACCACCGGAATGGTGATCAGGAAGATGATCAGCAACACCAGCATCACGTCCACCAGCGGTGTGGTGTTGATGGTGGAGTTGACCTCGTCGTCGTCGCCGCTCGCGCGGCCAACGTTCATGCCCATGATGTAGGCTCCGCTGCGCGGGTCAGCGTGGCTTACTTCTTGGCGCCGGCCGCGATCAGCACCGAGTGCAGATCGGAACCAAAGCCGCGAACTTTTTCGAGCGTCGTCTTGTTGCGGCGAACGATGAAGTTGTAGCCAAGCACGGCAGGCACGGCAACGGCCAGACCGATCGCCGTCATGATCAGCGCTTCACCGACCGGACCGGCCACCTTGTCGATGGAAGCCTGACCCGACACGCCGATTTTCACCAGGGCGTTGTAGATGCCCCACACCGTTCCGAACAGCCCGACGAACGGAGCCGTCGAACCCACGGTGGCGAGGAACGCGAGGCCGTTCTGCATGTTGCTCTGGACGGACTCCGTGGCGCGCTGGATCGACAGCGCCACCCAATCGGACAGCCCGATCTGCGCGGCAATGCCACTGTGCTTCTTGGTTGCTTCGAGGCCCGCCTCGGCGATGAAGCGGAACGGGCTTTGTCCCTTCATGGCTTCGACGCCCTGAGCCACGCCCGGCGCGCTCCAGAACGACTTGTCCGTCTCCCTGGCCTGGCGCCCGATCTTCGAAAGCTCGATCAGTTTCGCGACCATGATGTACCAGGTGCCGACCGACATCACGACGAGGACGAGCAGCGTGATCTTGGCGACGATGTCACCTTCCGCCCACAGCGCCTTGAGGCCATAGGGGTTCTCGACCTTTTCGGTAGCGGGTTTGCCAGGTTGAAATGGGGTGGCGGCGGGCGCTGCGGCGGCCGGTGCCGCGGGCGCTGCATCCGGCGTGGCCGGCGCCGCGGGGGTAGTGGCGGCCGGCGCGCTGCTGGAAGCGGGCGCCTGCGCAAACGCACTCATCGGTGCGCTCGCTACCGAGGCGAACAACACCACACCGGCAAGCGCGGCGCTGCCGGCACGGTGAATCGCTTTTTTCATTTCGATGGACACGGAAGACTCCTTTTTTTGCCGCAAGGCATCATCGGCGTGCTCGACGGCACGCGACACTATGTGAGGTTGGTGAGACGGGAAAGGGCGCAATGTAACCGAGAAAGCGGGGATGCGCCAATGGCGACGTACCGCTCCAAGCCACGAAATGGCTTGGATGCCGCAGGTTGCTGCGTCGGCGAGCCGCGAAAACCATGGGGTAGCGGCATGAACGAACACCACCGGCGCGCAATGCTCCGCGCAAGCCGTGAACGAACGACCACACTCCGCCCCGCGACGACGCCAGGTTGCACCGCGCCACATTCCTTGTGAGAAAGCGACCTTGCACCTCGTGAGTGCCGAGGGTCGCAAATGACTAAAAACGGACTAAAAACGGACTAAAAACGACTTCAGAAACGGACGAGCCGACGGCCACCGGTTGCCGATGGCGTCGGCTCGAAAGCCGCGCGAATTATCTCAGATGTTCGCGCGGCGCCGGTCGTTACTTGAAGCTGTACGCGCCACGAATCCAGAAAACGCGGCCAACCGCATCGGCAAAGCGCGGGTCGTAGCCTTTCTGGAACACCGTTCCTTGATTCGAGAACGGCGGCTTCGTGTCGAACACGTTCTTCACGCCGAGCGTCACACCGAGGTTCTTCACGCCCGTCCAGGTGCCCGAAAGGTCGACCAGCGTGTACGCCTTGACATCGTTCTCGAAGCCAGGGTCGACGGCGTTCTGGTCGGTGTAGCCGGACTTGTGACGAATGTTGAGCTGAGCCGCCCACGGACCACGACTCCAACCCAGGCCGAGGACGTGCTGCCAACGGAACACCGGCGCCGAGTCGACGTAGCGACCGACGTTCGGGATATAGGCATCACCGGCCGTGCGCTGATAGTCGTAGGAGTGGACCCAGGTGCTGTTCAACGACACGTTGAAGTTGCCTGCGGTTCCAGCGTTGAACGCGTACGAGGCGGAGAGGTCGACGCCGTCCGTTTTCACGCCACCGAGGTTGTCGTTGAGCGTGATGACATACGCGATCGCGTTGCTGTTGGTGAACTCGTTCTGGCAGCGATCGAGGTTCGCCTGTTGCGCCACCGGCAATTGCTTGCATCGCACAAAGCGCGAGGCGTATTTGACCGGATCGGCGAAGATGGCCTGCTCGGGGAACGCGCCGATCTGGTCGGTGAGCTTGATGTTCCAGTAGTCCGCCGTCAACACGACACCCTTCATCGGCTCGAAGCCGACGCCAAGCGTGAAGGTCTTCGATTTTTCCGGCTTCAGCGCGCGGTTACCGCCCTGCAGCGCCTGGGCCTGTTGGCCGCAATCGCGCGATTCGACGCCGCCTGCCGCGGGTTTGCCACCCGGGCACAGCAACGGGTCATCGTAGGCGTCGGCGGTGAACGTCGCCGCTTGCGGACCAAACAGCTCATCGAGCGCGGGCGCGCGGAAACCAGTGTTGTACGAGCCGCGCACCACCCATGCCTGCGTCGGTTTGAAAAGGAAGCCGATCTTCGGGTTGAAGGTGCTGCCGAAGTCACTGTAGCGGTCGTAACGCGCGGCCAGTTGAATCTCCAGCGCCTTGGTGACCGGGAGGATCATTTCGGCCGAGAGTGCGGCGACGTTGCGGTTGCCGCCCGCGTGGTAGGGCTCACGACCCAGCGACGGGATTTGCGTCACGACATCATCGATGGTGTCATTGCGATAGTCTTCCCGACGGTACTCGGCCCCGACGGAGATGGCTGCGGCGCCGCCGCCCAGATTGAACAGGTCACGCGATGCGCGCAGATCGACGCCCTTGGTCGACCCTTTCGCCACCTGACCGGTGCCGCGCATTTTGGCCGCTTGAATGGCGTCGTTGCCGGCGGCGGTCTGGTCGCCAAACGGATTCAGCAATCCGCTGGTGATGCCGGCCTGAATCATCGACTTGTTGACGTAGCCATCGGAGGGCCCGTCATCGCCGCTGCTCTGCGTCCAGTACATGCCACCACGGTAATCCCACCCGGCGACCGCGCCGGACAGGTCGACGACGGCGCGCTGGCCGACGGTGTTCGACGTGCTTTCACGCTGCCCGGCGGGCGTCATGCGCCAGCCCACGGTGATGTTGGCGTTCGGGTTGATGCCGGGGAAGGTTCGCGGGAAATACGGGCTGCTCGGGGTCATGACGAGACCGGTCACGGGGTCCGGCGCCACGCGCGCGATCGTCTCGGTCGAAGCGCGGTAGTACTCTGCCGAGAGCTTGTGGCCACCGCCGAGGTTCAATGCGCCACGCGCGAGGACGGTGACTTGCTCGACATCGGGCTGAATGTCGATGGCCGAGGTGTAGTCAAAACGACAGGTCCGCGCCGAAAGAGGCAACGAACCCAAGCCCGGCGCGCAGCCAGATGCACGCGACGGGTTGCCCGAGAAGGCGCCCGCGTTCTGCGTGAAGTTGGCCGGGAACGAGGTGCCCGAGGTGAGGAACAGCCCGCGATCCGGAATGACGCCGGTTGCGGCGAAGGAACGATCCGTCGCCTTGATCTTGTCGGCCTGACGCCAGTCGAGCACGCCGAAGACGTTGAAGTTGTCCTTGTTGAGGTCACCGAACCCGCCCGACACCGTCGCGCGGCGCTCGCCGCCGCCGGTGTGCTGCGGCAGCTGATATTCGGCAGAAACCGTTGCACCCTGATAGTCGCTGCGCGTGATGAAGTTGATCACACCGCCGATCGCGTCGGTGCCGTAAATGGCGGACGCGCCATCACGAAGCACTTCGATGCGCTCGATCGCGGCGAACGGAATCGCGTTCAGATCGACCGTGGAGGAATCGAAGGCGAACGAGGCGACGCGGCGACCGTTCAGCAGCACGAGCGTCTTGTTGGCGCCGAGACCACGCAGGTTGGCGTTCGATTTGCCCTGTGTGCCGCTGCCGATGACCTGGCTCGACCCCATCGTCGACTGGCTCGACGCGACGCGCTGAACCACCTGCTCGGCGCTGGTCACACCGGCCTCGCGCAACTCCTTCGCGCTCAGTACGGTGATCGGCAGCGCCGATTCGTCGGAGATCGAGCGTTTGATGTTGGAGCCGGTGATTTCAACCTTCTCGACCTTTTGCGGCTCCGACTGCGCGTACGCCGCCCCGCCCGCCATCACGGCCATCGCGTTGATGACGGCGACTGCGATGTACTTCCTTTTGATTTGCATGTGAGTTTCCCCGTTTGGTGACAAGAACTGACTCGCGCATTCTGCACGGCGCCGCGCTTGCTGTCAGCCCCCTGTCAGCCGTGGCCGCGCCGCGACGGGTGCGTGCAACGCTGGTGTCTCGCCTGCGCTCGGCGGGCAACAATTTGATTCGATTGATGTTTTTTTGATCGCACGCGCGCTCGGAGCGGGCGTTCGCGGCCGCTTGGCCCGCCGTTCGCCGCACATGTCATTGATCAACTTTTCGTTCAAATGACCTTCATAAAGGGCTTTCAGCGATATTTTCGCCAAAGTCGACTTTCGGCATATTTCGCACCAAAGCCCGTTATGGATGCGGCTTTTCATGCAAAGTTGCTTGCGATTCGTTGTACCGCTGCAACAGGGGGCACGGGGCCGGGCGTCAGCGGCGCGGCCGACCCTTGTCCGTTGGGACGAACGACGACAGATTGCGACCGGCGTCGACCGGAATTCGGGCCGCTTGGCGTACGATTGCGCACTGCCTCGGGGGCGTCAAGGCCACGTCGCCGCAACGCGCGGAACGTGCCGCCCAGTGGGGAACGCCCCGCGCCAGCAGGTCGCGCGCCGCCCCGCTCGCTCCTCGAACCGGAACTCACGCAATCGGAGGGACTTCCCATGAAAAGACTCACGCTGGCGGTCACGCTGGCCACCCTGTCACTCGGCGCGGTCACCGTGGCCGCACAAACGGCGGCGCCGCCCGCCAAAAGCCCGGCGACCCTCACGCTGGAAGAGCTCTTCCGCAACCCTTCGCTCTCCAGCATCACGCTGTCGCGTTCGGGCAAATACCTGGCCGCAACGGCGCCGCACAAGGGCCGCATGAACCTGATGGTGATGGATCTCGCCACGCGCAAGGGTTCTCTGCTGACCGGGTTTGACGACTACGACGTCATCAACGTCAGCTGGGTGGGCGACGAGCGTCTGCTGTTCTCTCTCGGGCAGGCCAATTCGCCGACCGGCCCGGGCCAATTCGACGGTGGCGGCCTCTTCGTCGTCGGCCGCGATGGCTCCGGTGCGCGGCGGCTGGCGCCAACCGTGCGGGAGTCGCGCAACCGCAACCAGATCCATCGCTCGCTGGAGTTTTTCCGCACCATTCCCGGCTCCACCGACGAGATCATTGCCTCCGGGAACATGACGAGCATCGACTCGGAAGACCTCTACCGGTTGAACCTGAACACCGGGCGCACGACGCTCTTGACCTCGGGTCGCCCGGCCGATCGGACGGGCGACTGGATCGTCGATGGCAAACTGGTGCCGCGCGTGGTGAGGGCCGGCGTCAAGGATGAGCTGACGCAGATCGTCTATTACCGCAAGAACGCCGACAGCCCATGGGTCGAACTCACGCGCTTCTCGCGCGACAAGGGCTCGGTGTTCGTGCCGCTCGGGCTCGACAACGACGAGCGCGGGCTGATCGTCGCCACCAACCGCGGTCGCGACACGATGGCCGTCTACCGCTACGACCCGGAGACGAAGACGCTCGGCGAGATGGTCGCCTCGCACCCGCGCTACGACATGGGCGCCGACTCGATGGGCGGACGCGTCTCCGGCGCGAGCTTCGACCCGGAAACGCACAAGCTGATCGGCTACCGCGTCGATGCCGATCGCCCCGAGGTGACGTGGGTGGACGAATCACGCGCGAAGCTGCAACGCATGCTCGACAACGCGCTGCCCGGCATGATCAACAGCTTCCGCCGCACGCAGGGCGACCAGATGCTCGTCACCTCCATGTCCGACATCAAACCGACACGCTGGTACCTGCTCGACGAGAAAAAACGCACGCTGGAGGAAATCGGCGCGGCGCGACCGTGGCTCGACGGCAAGTTGGTCGAGCAGCGCTCGTTCGTCTACAAGACGCGTGACGGACTGGAAGTCCCGGGTTATCTGTTCCTGCCCGCCAACTACAAACAAGGAACGCGCCTTCCGACCATCGTCCACATCCACGGCGGGCCGCACGCCCGCGCCGATTTCTACGGCAGTGGTTTTGGTGTTCGCGAGGGCCAGCTCTACGCCTCGCGCGGCTACGCGGTCGTCGTGCCGAACTTCCGCATCACCCCGGGAATGGGCAGCAAGATCTTCGAAGCGGGATTCGGCGCCATCGGTCGTCGGATGTCGGAGGATCATGAAGATGCGCTGAAGTGGGCCATCGAGCAAGGCTTCACCGACCCCAAACGCGCCTGCATCTCGGGCGCGAGCTACGGTGGCTACGCCGCGTTGCAGGCAATGGTGAAGACGCCCGATCTCTTCAAGTGCGCGATCGCCGGACTCGCGGTCACGGACTTCAAATATCAGTTGACAACGCCCGATGGCGACACCTACGGGAACGACGCCGGCGTCACCTTCTGGAAGAGCGTTCTCGGCACCAAAGACCTCGATGCGCCGATCGTGCGCGAAATCTCGCCGGTTTACAACGCCGCGAAGATCAAGGGGGCGGTGTTCCTCTACGCCGGCCAGGATGACATTCGCGTGCCGATCGACCAGATCCGGCGCATGGACCGCGCGCTGCGCGATGCCGGCAACCCGCCCAAGGCCTTCGTCATCAAGGAAAAGGAAGGCCACGGCTTCGGCAAGGTCGAGAACAACGTCGACACCTGGGGCCAGATCCTCAAGTTCCTCGACGAGCAGATCGGCAAATAGCCGCCGACGCTCACTCTCTCGCCAAGGTCATTGCAAGGAGGCTTCGGCCTCCTTTTTTTTGTGGGTCAACGCCGGGCGTGTCTCGACGCCATCGCGCGACATGAAGCCCGCGACCGTGCGGCGTGACTCGGCCGCGGCGCGAACCACGCGCGGCGACCACCGGCCCGACCCGCGCTACAGGTCGGTCGGTTCCACGCAAGCGCCGGCTGCGATCGTCGCGGAACGCACCCCCTTGGCAGAGGGCTAGTGCCTCAACCCATAAGTTTCGCTATGTTCGACGCGCCCCGCATCGCCGATGGCTTTGTCGCTCATCCTCGCCATAGCGATGGCTATGGCTGCGGTTCGCTTCGCACACTCGGCGCGCGGATGCGCGTCTCGGCATGTACGCAAACTTATGGGCCGAGACACTAGTGCCGTGCTTCGCGTAGATTGGTACAAAAAAATGCAACGGATTTGGGTTCGAATCGAGGCGCAAACCGCAGCCATAGCAAGCTATGGCGAGCATTCGCAACGAAGAGTCGGGACAAAAGACGCGCATTTTTGTACCAAGAAGAGCGCAACAATGCA
>JAFEDD010000024.1:0-14395 GCA_018241765.1 Pseudomonadota bacterium
GCCCGCGCCTACAAGTTGTAGGCGACGGCTTGACGTCGCTTGCGTGGTGTTGATCATCGCCAGCGGTCATTGAATGCGGCCAAGCGCGGTCGAGCCCGCGCCTACGGGTTGTAGGCGACGGCTTGACGTCGCTTTCGTGGTGTTGATTCATCGTCAACGGTCATCGAGTGCAGCCAAGCGCGGTCGAGCCCGCGCCTACGGGTTGTAGGCGACGGCTTGACGTCGCTTGCGTGGTGTTGATCATCGCCAGCGGTCATTGAATGCGGCCAAGCGCGGTCGAGCCCGCGCCTACGGGTTGTAGGCGACGGCTTGACGTCGCTTGCGTGGCGTTGATCATGGCGCGTGTCACGTGCTTCGACGCGACCGACGGCGGCCGCGTGCAACGTGCCGTCCATGCGCTGCCGTTCACCCAGCGGGTCATCAAGGCGGAGGCGCTGTTCCAGCCCATGCGGCGCATGGCGAGGGCGATGTCGGGACGGGTGATGGCCATGGGTTTCCTCGAAGGGGTTCGGCACAGGCGTGCGGTATCCGCGCACGGGCGGACGAGGCCGTGGCGTGCATGGCGGGCATGGGGGATTTTTTCTCAGCCTCTCAGTCGGTGCCTTCGCGGCGGGGCGGGCGCCAACGGCTCAAGAGCAGCGCGTTCGACATCACGCTCAATGAACTCGCGGCCATGGCGGCGCCGGCCAGTACCGGATTGAGATAGCCGAGCGCCGCGAGCGGGATGCCGGCGACGTTGTAGGCAAACGCCCAGAAGAGGTTTTGCCGTATCTTCGCCACCGTGCGGTGCGAGATGTCGAGCGCGCCTGCGACCAGCGACACGTCGCCGCGCATCAGGGTGATCGCCGCCGCGTGCATCGCCACGTCGGTGCCGCTGCCCATGGCGATGCCGACGTCCGCCGCAGCGAGCGCAGGCGCGTCGTTGACGCCGTCACCCACCATGGCCACGACGTGTCCGTCCGTGCGCAGCGCGGTCACGGCCGCTGCCTTGTCCTGCGGCAGCACATCGGCCAGCACCTCGTCGGCGGCGAGTCCGACGCGCGCCGCCATCGCCACGGCGGCGCCGTGGTTGTCGCCGGAGATCATGCGCAACCGCAGTCCGGCGGCGCGCAGCGACGCGATCGCCTCGCGTGCTTCCGGCTTTGGTTCATCACCGAACGCAAGCAGCGCGAGCACCTGGGGTGGCCCGCCGTCACCGGCTACGGCTACGGCCGAGACGGTGGCGCCCTGTTCGCGCAGCTCGGCGGCCGCCATCGCCGTGGCGGCCGCATCGACGCCGAGCTCCTGCATCCAGCGCAGGCTGCCGATGCGCCAGAGCTTCCCGTCGATCATGCCCTCGGTGCCGCGACCGGGCACGGCTCGGATGTCGGATGCGAGACGTTCGTCGGCGCCAGCGGCCGCATTGGCCTCAAGCACCGCGCGCGCGAGCGGATGTTCGCTGCCGCGCTGCACGGCGGCCACGGCGGCCAGCAAGCCGGTTTCATCACCGGCGGGCGTGAGCAGGCGCACCGCCGTCAGGCGCGGGCGACCGACGGTCAGCGTGCCCGTCTTGTCGAAGGCGATGGTGTCGATGCGGTGCGCGAGTTCGAGCGCCTGCACGTCCTTGATCAGGATGCCGTGCCGCGCAGCCACGCCCGTGCCCGCCATGATCGCCGCCGGCGTTGCAAGCCCGAGCGCGCACGGGCAGGCGATGACGAGCACGGCCACCGCGTTGATGATCGCCGTCTCCAGCGTGCCGAGTCGCCACCACCAGCCAACGAGTGTCGCCACCGCGAAGAGCAGCACCACGGGCACGAACACGGCGGCGACGCGATCGACCAGCCGCTGGATCGGCGCCTTCGCGCTTTGTGCGTCCTCCACCAGTCGGATGATGTGGGCGAGCACCGAGTCGGCCCCGACCGCGCCGACGCGCAGCGCGAGGCGGCCGCTGCCATTGATGCTGCCGCCGGTCACGCGGGTGCCGGCGCTTTTGGCGACCGGCAGGGGCTCGCCGGTCAGCATCGACTCATCGACCTCGCTCGCGCCTTCTTCGACGATGCCGTCGGCCGCGATGCGTTCGCCGGGGCGCACGGCGATCAGGTCGCCCACCAGCAGTTCGGCCACCGGCACCGCGCGTTCGCGCCCGCCCTTGCCGATCACCTGCGCCGTGTCCGGTCGCAGCGCGTGCAGCGCGCGGATGGCCGCCGTCGTGCGCTGCTTGGCGCGCGCCTCGAGCCATTTGCCGAGCAGCACGAGGGTCACCACGACCGCCGAACCCTCGAAGTAGAGGTGCGGCGTTTCGCCCGGCGCCGCCGCCAGCCACAGCCACACGGAGAGCGCCCAGCCCGCCGTGGTGCCGATGGCGACGAGCAGATCCATGTTGCCGGTGAGCGCCTTCGCCGCGTGCCACCCGGCGCGATAGAAGCGCGCTCCGAGCACGAACTGTACGGGGGTGGCGAGCAGGAACTGCAACCACGCCGGCAGCATCCAGTGTTTGCCGAACAGGTCGCCGATCATCGGCAGCACGAGCGGGGCAGACAACGCCAACCCCGTGGCGACCGGAAGGAAGCCGTGCCACGACGAAGGCTCGCGACCCTCGACATCGGCCGCCGCGCGTGGCTCATAGCCGGCGTCGCGGACGGCGCGACGCAGCCGCGCGTCGTTGACGAGTGCGGGGTCGAAGCGGATGCGGGCCGATTCGGTGGCAAGGTTGACGTCGGCCTGCACCACGCCGGGCACCTTGGCCAGCGCCCGTTCGACGCGCGCGACGCAGGACGCGCAGGTCATGCCGCCGATGGCGATGTCTTCGCTGGCAACGTCGAGGGTCGGGCGGGCGGAAGGGTGGGCGAGGGTATCCATGCCGCGATTGTCAACCTTTCCATCGTGGCAAGGTCAAGCGATTGGCGCCGATTGCCTGCCACCTCGGCGCGGCACTTGACCTTGCCACCATGGTAAGGTTCATACTGCCGCCACGTTCAAAGCGTCCCACGACGCCCCCTTTTCTTCACCCTTTGGAGTATCGCGTGCAATACACCCTCAACGTCACCGGCATGACCTGTGGCCACTGCGAAGCGAGCGTCACCAACGCCATCCTGGAC
The DNA here is from genome assembly GCA_018241765.1 of Pseudomonadota bacterium. Taxonomy (GTDB): domain Bacteria; phylum Pseudomonadota; class Gammaproteobacteria; order Burkholderiales; family Casimicrobiaceae; genus Casimicrobium. Next base: position 3,078 of record JAFEDD010000024.1, read on the forward strand.
ATCGACCCCAACGCCGTCGTCCGCATCGACCGGGCGAGCGGGCGCGTGGAGGTCGATAGCGCTTCGCCGCGCGAAGCGCTCGCTGCCGCCATTGCCGAAGAGGGCTATGGCGTCGAAGCGGTGGTCAGCGGCGGCTGCCAGTGCTCGGGCGGCTGAGCCAGGAGCAGCGCGCGCCGCTCGCCGCCAGCGCGGCGGCGCCGCCGTCGCTCACCATTGGCGAGGCCGCGTCGCGCTCGGGTGTCAGCGCCAAGATGATCCGCCACTACGAGGCGCTTGGACTGCTTGCTGGGGTCGCCCGCCGCGGCAACGGCTATCGCCAATACGGCGAGCGCGACATCCACTCGCTGCGCTTCATCAAACGGGCGCGCGACCTCGGCTTTTCGATGGCGGAGATCGCGGAGCTGCTTGGCCTCTGGCAGAACCGTCGCCGCGCCAGCGCGAGCGTGAAGCGCATCGCGGAGCGGCACGCCGATGAGCTCGCTCGACGCATCGAAGCGCTGAGCGCGATGCAGCGCAGTCTCGAACACCTGATCCACTGCTGCCACGGCGATGCCCGGCCCGAGTGCCCGATCCTCGACGACCTGGCGGCGGAGCCCTCGCAGCGACGGGGCGACCGGTAGAATTTCGCGTCCCGCACGTCGCTCGCGCGACGCGGCAGGACAGTCGCACCCACCCCACCGCAACGCGAAACACAACCGGTCACGGCAGTCTGCGCTGACGACGCCGCCCGTTGTGCCTTGCTCCAGCCCAGCCAGTCGCCTCGCCCGCCATGCCCGAAGCTCTCGACAAAGAATCGCCGGTTGCGGGCAGCGCGAGTGTCGATGAGGCGCTCTCGGAAGCGCTGACCGACGTCGTTCTGCTGGTGCGGCAGTATCGGCTGCTCTCCGGCTTCGCGCGCAGCCTGGCCGATCCTTCGACCACGCCGAGTTCGAGCCCCGTCGTGCAGGCCGTGCTCGAGCAGTTGCGCAGCAAACTCGACGCGCTGCACCCGGCCGACGTCGCCCACATCCTCGAGGCCCTGCCGCTCGACGAGCGGCTCTTCGTGTGGGAACTCGTCAAGACCGAGCGCGATGGCGAAATCCTGCTCGAGACGTCGGATGCGGTGCGCGAGAGCCTCATCGAGAGCATGGACGCGCCGGAGCTGGTGGCCGCTGCGACGACGCTCGACGCCGAGGACATCGCCGAACTGGTCGACGATCTGCCGAGCGAGGTGTTGGTCGAGGTCGAGCGCGCGCTCGACCCGCAGGAGCGCGACCATCTGCGGCAGGCCATGTCCTACGACGACGACATGGTCGGCGCGCTGATGGATTTCGACATGATCGAAGTGCGCGCCGATGTCACGCTCGAGGTCGTCATGCGCTACCTGAGGCGCTTCGAAGAACTGCCCGCCAACACCGATCAGGTGTTCGTCGTCGATCGCAGCGAGCATCTGCTCGGCGTGCTACCGACCAACGTGATTCTCGTCACCGACGAGGAGCGGCTGGTCGCCGATGTCATGCAACCGCCCAAGATCCGCTTCGAGGCGAGCGACCATGCCGAGGCGGCCGCCGCCGCGTTCGAGCGCTATGACCTCGTGTCGGCGCCGGTGGTCGACGCGCACGGTGTGCTGGTCGGGCGCGTCACGGTGGCTGAAGTGCTCGACTTCGTGCGCGAGAGCGGCGAGGAGGAGCTGCGCGCGCAGGCCGGCCTGCGCGACGAGGAGGACGTCTTCGCCAGCGTCTGGAAAAGCGTGAAGAACCGCTGGCAGTGGCTGGCGCTGAATCTCTTCACGGCGTTCGTCGCGTCGCGGGCGACGGACCTCTTCCAGGCGTCGATCGCCAAGCTCGCGGTGCTCGCCGTGCTGCAATCGATCGTCGCCGGCATCGGCGGCAATTCGGGCAACCAGACGCTGACGATGATTGCGCGCGCCATCGCGCTCGGGCAGGTCGGCAGCGAACACTTCCGGCGCCTCGTGCACAAGGAGCTTGCCGTCGCGGCGATCAACGGCATCGTCTTCGGCGGCGCCATCGGCATCGTCATCGGCATCATGGAGCACAGCGTCGCGCTGGGCGTCGTGCTGACACTGGCGATGACGCTCAACCTGCTGGTTGCGGGGTTGATGGGCGTGGCGATTCCGATGTGGCGATACCGGCGCGGTCAGGACCCCGCCGCCGGCTCCAGCGTGTTGCTGACGGCGGTGACGGACACCGGCGGTTTTTTCATTTTTCTCGGGCTGGCGACACTCATTTTGCTGCACTGATGCCGTGGCGAAGGTCAACAACTTTCCCTGTAAACGACGTCCACAAAGGGCTTCGAGCATCAAATTGCCAAAACTCGACTTTCCGAGAAATGACGCGCCAAGCCCGTTGTGGACGCCGTTTTTTGGAAAAGTTGTTAACCATTTTCATTCACTGAATCGGGCGCGGCGGGCATGAACGACGCATTGCGCCGTGCCTTGCAGTTGCATCAGGCCAAGCGCGTCGCGGAGGCGCTGCCGCTCTATGCCGAGGCGCTGGAGGCGTCGCCCGACGAACCGGCGGCGCTCTACTACGGCGCGGTCGCCGCCTGGAGCGCCGGTGACGCCGCGCTTGCGCTTGCTCGGCTCGATCGGCTGCTCGCTCGCGTGCCGCCGGCCGCCGAGGCGCACTACCACCGTGCGCTCGCCCGCGCAGCCCTGGGGCGCGCGAGCGAAGCCATCGCCGACTACCGCGCGGCGCTTCGCCTGAAGCCCGCGTTCGCCGCCGCCCACAACAACCTCGGCTTGTTGCTTCAGGCCCAGGGCGAACTCGATGCCGCCGAGGCGGCGTTCGCCGACGCGCTGCGCCACGACCCGGCGCACGCCGAGGCGCGCTACAACCGCGCGCTGAACGCGATGCGGCGGGGCGACGTGGCGATGGCGCGCGACCTGCTGCGCGAGTGCGTGCGCCGCGCACCCGACGATGCCGCTGCGCGCGCCGCGCTGACCGATACGCTGCTCGATCTCGCCGAGCAGTCCGAGGCGCTGGCACTCGCGCGCGCCGGCGTGCAGCGCCTGCCCGATGCGGCCGTGTTGTGGGCCGCGCTCGGCCATGCGGAACAGGCGGCCGGTCACATCGACGAGGCGATCGCCGCCTTCGCGCGCGCCGTCGCACGGGACTCGGAGCGCATCGAGCACGCGCTGAACCTCGCGCATCTGCAAAACGAAAACGCCGATGGCGACGGCGCGCGTGAGACCTATGCGCGCGCCACGGCAGCCGCGCCGCAACATGCGGGCCTCGCGTTTCGCCTGGCCACGCTGATGCCGGCGATCCCGGCCTCCGAGGCGGCGATCGATGCCGCCCGCGCCGATTGCCTCGAAGCGCTCAACGCGCTGCGCGAGCGCGGCGTACGCCTCGCCGATCCGCTGAACGAATACGGCGACACCCCGTTCTACCTCTCCTATCACGGTCGAAGCGATGACCGCCAACTGCTCGCCGCGCTCGGCGCCACGCTCGACGCCGCCGCGCCCTCGCTCGCCTGGGTGGCGCCGCATTGCGATGGTCGCGCGCGCCGCGGCGGAGCGCTGCGCGTCGGCTTCTGCTCGCATTTCCTGTTCGACCAGAGCGTCGGCCGCGCCATGCATGCGGTCATCCGCGGCCTGCCTCGCGCCGACTGCGAGGTACACATCTTTCGCGTCCCGCCGCACTTCGACGACGCGCTCGCGCGGGCGATCGACCGCGACGCCACGGTGCACCGCCTGCCGTTCGATCTCGCCGCCGCGCGCGGGCTGATCGCCGCGCAGGAACTCGATCTGCTCGTCTACCCCGAGATCGGCATGGATGCGCTGACCTGCTACCTCGCGCACGCGCGCCTCGCGCCCGAACAGTGGACGACGCACGGCCACCCATGCACGAGCGGACTGCCGCCCATCGATCGCTACGTGAGCTTCACGCCGCTCGAACCGGAAGGGGCAGAAGCGCATTACTCGGAAACCCTCGTTCGGCTGCCTACGGCGGCGATCTATCCCGACTATCCGGCCATCGCCGCCGAAGCCTGGCGGGGACGTGGTCGCCGCGCGCTCGGCTTGCCCGAGGACGTGCCGCTGCTCATCTGCCCGCAATCGCTCTTCAAGCTGATGCCGCAGTTCGACGAGGCGATCGCCGGCGTGCTCGATGCGCTGCCCGAGGCGCGACTGCTGCTGCCCGCCGCGGCCTTTCCCGGCCAGACCGCCGCGCTGCGCGAGCGCCTCGCCGCGCGACTCGGTGCGCTGGCCACCCGCATCGATTTCGTGCCGCGCCGACCACGCGCCGAGTTCGTCGCACTGATCGACGCCTGCGATGTGCTGCTCGACCCCTTCCCGGTCGGCGGCGGCATCACGACGTGGGATGCGCTCGCCACCGGCACTCCGATCGTCAGCCGTCCCGGCACGCTGATGCGCAGTCGCTTCGCCGCCGCCGCGTTGACCGAGGCCGGGCTCGCGTCAACGTTGGCGACGACGACGGACGACTACGTCGCCATCGTCGCGCGGCTCCTGCGCTCGGACGATGAGCGCGCCGCGTGGCGGAGCACGATGCGCGCGGCGAGCGGCGGCATCCACGCCGATCGTGCCGCTGTCGATGGCTGGGTCGCGGCGGTGCAGGCGCTGATCGCTTGACGTTCAGGCTGGCGGCATGTACGCGCGCACCTGCTGGCGTGCTTCACCGAGCCCGCCGATGCCGAGCGTCATCACATCGCCCGCCTTCAGAAAGCGCGGCGGCTTCATGCCCATGCCGACGCCGGGCGGCGTGCCGGTCGTGATGAGATCCCCCGGCTCCAGCGTCATCAGCGTCGAGCAATAGGCCACCAGCGTCGCCACGTCGAAGACCATCGTGCGCGTGTTGCCCTGCTGCATGCGCACGCCGTTGACGTCGAGCCACAGATCGAGTTGCTGCGGATCGGCGATTTCGTCGGCCGTGACCAGCCACGGTCCGATCGGGCCGAAGGTATCGAAGCCCTTGCCCTGGTCCCACGTGAGACCGCGCTCGGTCTGCCATTCGCGCTCCGAAACATCGTTGACGAGGCAGTAGCCGGCGACATGCGACAGCGCCTCGGAGCGCTTCAGTTGCCGTGCGCGGCGGCCGATGACGACTCCGAGCTCGACCTCCCAGTCGGTTTTGCGCGAGCCCTTCGGCAGCATCACGTCGTCGTTGGCGCCCTGAATGCAGCTCACCCACTTGCTGAACACGACGGGCTCCTTCGGTACCGGCAGCTTCGCCTCGGCCGCGTGGTCGGCATAGTTGAGCCCGATGGCAACGAACTTGCCGACGCGCGCGACGGGCGGCCCGAGCCGCGTGCGCGGCTTCACCAGGGGCAGCCGGGCCGGGTTGATGCGCGCGATCTTCGCGAGCACCTTCGCGTTGAGATGCTCGCCATCCCAATCCTCGATCAGATCGACCACCGAGCGAATATTGCCGTCGCCATCGATGAAGCCGGGACGCTCGTGCCCGGCGCGGCCATACCGAACGAGTTTCATCGTGCTGCCTCCCGTTGCGCGTGACGCCCATTTTGCCGACAAAACGGCGCTTGGGTTGCACGCGATATCGACGTAGCATTGCACCAACCATGGCCGATACCGACGTAATGCCGACTGCCTGCACGTGCCGCATGAAGCCGATCGCCGTCGCCATCGTGGTGGTCACGGCGGCGCGACGATGAGCGTCGGGCCACCGCCGTCGGGCAACGATCCGACACCCGCCGCCGCCGCGTCGGCGCCATCGGCTCCCGACGGTGCCGCACGGGCCGCGCTGTACCGAAAGGAGGCGCTGGCTCACCAGCGCGAACGCGCGTGGGGCGAGCTGATCGTCAGCACGCCGCGCGCCGCGCGCTGGCTGGCGTGGGGCGGGGTTGCGCTGGCGGCGCTGTTCATCGTCTTTCTGGCGCAAGCGCACTACACCCGCAAGGCGCGTGCGCCGGCCGTGCTCGCCTACGCCAGCGACCCGGTGCTGGTCGCCGCGACCGAAGCCGGTACCGTGCAGAGCATCGATGTGCGTGAGGGCGAAGCGGTGCGCGCCGGGCAGCGGCTGGCCACCATCTCGACCGAGCGCACGGCCGGTGGCGAGGCGATCTTCGCCGCCAGCGGGCGCGACGCCGACGCGCGCCGCGCCGCGATCGCGCTCGAACGGCGGCAGGCTCAGGCACTGCTCACGGCGCAACACGCACAACTGAGCGCGCGCATTGAGGCGCTCGCCGCCGAGACGGCGCAGCTGGGGCGCGAGATCGCCGCGCAGCAGGAGCGCGTCACGGCGCTGAAGGCGCAGGTGGAGCGCTACCGTCAGCTCGCGCGCGAGCGCTTCGCGCCCGAGCTGCAAGTGCAGCAAAAGCAGGATGAGTTGGCCGAGCAGGTGGTCCGGCTCGAGTCGTTGCGCCGCACGCGCGCCGGCCTCGAACGCGACACCGCCGCAGCGCGCACCGAGCTGCCGGCCTTGCGGGCGAGCACCGAAGGCAAGCTCGCCGCGCTCGCACGTGACGAAGCGGCACTCGCGCAGAGCACGCGCGAAAGCCTCGCGCGGCGCGCTTACGACGTGACAGCCGCCAGCGACGGCCGGGTCGAGCGCGTGGTCGCCACCCGCGGGCAGAGCGTCATCGCCGGCTCGCCGCTGCTGCAGATGCAGACCGGCGCGCCGGTGCTGTTGGCCGACATCTACGTGCCAAGCCGCTCGGTCGGATTCCTGCGGGTCGGGCAATCGGTGCGGCTTGCGCTCGATGCGTTTCCGATGGCACGCTTCGGCCATGTTGGCGCGACCGTCAGCGAGATCGGTCGCAGCGTCATTGCGCCGGGAGATCCGGGGCTGCCCAGCGGCATCCGCGAGCCGGTGTTTCGGGTGCGCGCCGCGCTCTCCGCCAACGCGATCGACGCCTATGGCGAGCGCTGGCCGCTGCGCGCGGGGCTTGCCGCCGAGGCCGACGTCGCGCTCGATTCACGACCGCTCTATCTGTGGTTGGTCGAGCCCATCCTTCGGCTGCGAGGGCGTCTGTGATGGCCTCGCTTCGCTTCGGGCGTCAACGCGTGCCGTTGATGCTGCAAACCGAGGCCGCCGAGTGCGGGCTTGCCTGCCTCGCCATGGTGGCGGGCTATCACGGAGCCGTCACCGATCTGCAATCGCTGCGCCGTGAACACGCCGTGTCATTGCGCGGTTCGACACTGAAGAGCCTGATCGATGTGGCGGACACCATGCGCCTTGCTGCGCGTCCGCTGCGGGTGGAACTCTCCGCGCTCACCCAACTTCGCCTGCCGGCCATCGTGCATTACGACTTCAATCACTTCGTCGTGCTCACCGCCGTGCGCCGTGATCGCGTCGAGCTGAACGACCCCGCGCGTGGCGCCCGCACGCTGAGCCTCGACGAGTTCTCGAAACATTTCACCGGCGTCGCGCTGGAACTGACGCCGACGCCCGCCTTCGTGCGCGAACGCCGCGTCGAGCGCTTCTCGATCGTCGCCGTGTTCGCGCAGGCGCGTGGACTGCGCGCGGCCCTCGCGCGGCTGGTCGCGCTGGCGCTCGCCGTCGAGGTGTTCGCGCTGGCGATGCCGTGGCTCACGCAACTCACCGTCGATGAGGTGCTGGTCTCGTCCGACCGCGACCTGATGACGGTCCTCGCACTCGGCTTCGCGCTGCTCGTGTTGATCCAGACCGCGATCGGTGCGCTGCGCGGCTGGCTGCTGCTGCATCTCACCAACACGTTGTCGCTGCAGGTGCTGACGCAACTCTTCTCCCACCTGCTGCGCTTGCCGCTCGGGTTTTTCGAGAAGCGGCACGTCGGCGATCTGCTGTCGCGCTTCGCCTCGATGGACGCCATCCAGCGCACGCTCACCGGCAGCTCGCTCGAAGTGCTGATCGACGGCGTGCTCGCGATCGGCATGTTCATCGTGATGGGCATCTACAGCCTGCGGCTCACGTTCGTCGTGCTCCTCGTCGCGGCCTGCTATGCGCTCTTGCGCTGGGCGCTGTTCCGGCCGCTGCGTGACGCGGTGCACGAACAACTGATCTTCACGGCGCAGCAGCAGACGCAGTTCATCGAAAGCCTGCGCGGCATCCAGACGATCAAGCTCTACATGGGCGAGAGCGACCGCCTCGCGCGCTGGCAGAACGCCGTCGTCGACACGCTGAACGCGAGCATTCGCGCGCAGACGCTGGCGCTCACCTACCGCATGGCAAGCTTCGCGCTGTTCGGGCTGGAGAACGTGCTGATCTTCTGGCTCGGCGCCCGCGAAGTGATGGACGGCGGCTTCAGCATCGGCATGCTGCTCGCGTTCGTCGCCTACAAGCTGGTGTTCACCTCGCGCCTTGCCAATCTCATCGACAAGTTCACCGAATTCAAGCTGCTCGACCTGCACGGCGAGCGCGTGGCCGATGTCGCGCTGGCTTCGGTCGAGCGCCGCGGCGAGGCGGCTGCCCCCGATCTCGCGCGGGCGACCTGGGTCATCGAGAACCTCGGCTTTCGCTACGGGCCGCACGACCCGTTCATCTTCCGCAACGTGAGCTTCACGATCGAGCCGGGCGAAAGCGTCGCGCTGACCGGCCGCTCGGGCGTCGGCAAGACGACGCTGGCCAAGGTCGTGCTCGGACTGCTGCCGGCGACCGAGGGCCGCGTGCTGATCGACGGGCTCGACATCCGCGACATCGATCCGGCCACGCTGCGCGCGCAGATCGGCGCCGTGATGCAGGAGGACTACGTCTTCGCCGGCACCATCAGCGACAACGTGAGCCTCTTCGACGCTGAGGTCGACGCCGCGCGCGTCAACGAAGCGCTGGTCACGGCTGCGCTCGCCGAAGAAGTCGCGCGCATGCCGATGGGGGTAGAGACTTTGGTCAGCAACGCCGGCAGCGCGCTGTCGGGCGGGCAGCGCCAACGTCTGCTGCTCGCGCGCGCACTCTACCGGCGTCCACGATTCCTGCTGCTCGACGAAGCGACCAGCGCGCTCGACGACGAGCGCGAACAGGCAGTGAATCAGGCGGTACGCGATCTCGGCACCACCACGCTCATCATCGCGCACCGCGCGTCGACGGTGGCGATGGCGGGCAAGCGGGTGGGGCTGTAGACGCCGTCGGCAACTCAGCGAACCCATTTCAATGGCGACGGCCGGATAGTCATCCGCGTTACGGAATCGCCTGGGTCAAACGGTCTGAATTGCAGTCGATTCATCGAGCCCGTCGCAACAACCTCGCGAAGGATTTCGCGCGAGCGTGTTCGGCGATCTGCGATGCCGCAAGACGCTCCATGCCCTGCAAAAATTGGCGTCGCTGAACGCGATCGGGGTTTGCTGCGCGACTTCCTGTGGAGTCTTCGGATCGGGGTTCGATGGCGATTCGGGCCGCTACGCAGCCAAAAGTGAGCACCTTTGAATGGTGGCCAGTTCCGCCCTGAGAGCCTCTTTGGCCAGTGCGGTGTCGTATGCCGCCTGCCCGCGCAGCCACCAACCGTCACTGAGGCCGAAGTAACGGCATAGGCGCAGATCCGTGTCTGCGGTGACCGCCCGTCTTCCCGCGACGATCTCTCCGATCCGCTGCGCGGGTACACCAATGTCCTTTGCGAGTCGGTACTTCGAAAGGCCAAGCGGCTTGAGGAACTCCTCTTCAAGCATTTCACCCGGCGAGACAGGCTGAACGGTGCGCATGGCTTCTTCCTTCAGTGATAGTCGACGATCTCTACGTCAATGGGTCCCTCTGGAGTCCAGACGAAGCAAACTCGCCATCGTTGATTGATGCGAATGCTGTGCTGTCCTCTCCGATCGTCTTTGAGCGCTTCGAGTCCGTTACCGGGCGGAACCTTCAGATCGTCAAGGACTGCCGACCAATCCAACTGAGTGAGCTTGCGAAGAGCGGGTCGCTCGATGTTCACCCAGCCCTTCACTCGCTTGCCTTCGAAGAGCGCCTGCGTGTCTTTGCACTTGAAGCTTCGAATAGGCATGCGCCGCGATAATAACGCGGCGCGTGCTTAGTGTCAAGCGGCTGGACGAACTTGGGCTGTGCGGCCTGACGTTCGAACTGAGCTGCCCGCGTAGGCAGACGGCGCTTCGCCGCAAAAGGCTCACCACGCTCATCATCGCGCACCGCGCGTCGACGGTCGCGATGGCGGGCAAGCGGGTGGGGCTTTAGAGGCTGTCGGAAGCGCTCAGCGAGCCAATTTCATTGGGGACGAACGGATAGTCATCCGCGTTACGGAATCGCCTGGGTCAAACGGTCTGAATTGCAGTCGATTCATCGAACCCGTCGCAACAACCTCGCGAAGGATTTCGCGCGAGCGTTCCAGTCGCTCGCTTTCCTCCGGCGTCCAGTACTTTCCCTTGTAGAGTGACTCCAGACTGTCGTAGTTGCACGCGTTATCGTGGGCGCAAGCGGCCAGCATCACCGAATTGTTTTGCGAACAGTCCATGCCAAAGTCGCACGCGAGAAGCGACCAGACTTCAGGGCGCAACTCGCTGAGCGCCTGCCCGTTGTCAAGCGCCAGATAATGGGGCTGCGAGGTCTGCGCGAGCAATTTGCCCAGATTTACGATGGCCGAAGGGTCGTGTGTCGCCACGGCGTCCAGCAGTTTCTGCGTCGTGTCAGTGGAGAGAGCGGGCGGCGGGTTCATCCTCCCGTTCGCCCGTGCTTCGTCGGTCTGGTTTTTCTCAAAGTCCGATCGCCACGCCAGCAACGCGATGGCACGTTTGTCACCCGCGGCGTCCGCCGCGCTCCACAGTGTGGCGATCTGCGATGCCGTGAGAGGCTCCATGCCGCTGCAAAAGTTGGCGTAGCTGAGCGCAGTCAGTCTTTGCTGCGCGATTTCCTGCGCGGTCTTCGGGTCGGGGTTCGATTGCGATTTGGGCAGGTAGGTGCTGCACGCTTCAGCGAGGAATGCCTCGTAGTATTTCAGCGTGGCCGGCGTGGTTCGGGAATCGGCGCGCAATCGGCTTAATGCATCGAGCGCGTTGGGGCTCCGGCTCACCAGCGCGTAGGCCCAGTCGCCGCCACTGACCTGATTCGCGTACGTGGCGGGTCGAGCGCTTCCCGCAGCGGCGTCTGCACCCGCGGTCGAAATGAAGCGCGAGTTTTGCGCCTCGGTAACTGCTATGGCGGATGTGTGCTTGCGCGACGCGTCAGCGCCGCCTGATCTCGAACCGGTGTGCCAAAAGTACAGCACAAGGGCGGCCATGGCGAACAAGAAGGCGAACAGGGCGCCTTTCGAATTCCTGGCCATGTTCGCCTCCTGGCTTTTTTCTTGTCAACCATTCACGTCACACCGTCGCGTCGACGGTGGCGCTGGCGGGGTTGTGGGCGCCCCGAGCGAATGGGCCGCAAGGGCGTGCTCAGGGGCGCCGAGGACGGCGGAGTTGGCGGTGCTCAGCGGAATTCGCCGACGAC
>JAFEDD010000024.1:14472-14593 GCA_018241765.1 Pseudomonadota bacterium
GACGACTTCGCTGTCGAGGAGGTCACGCAGTTCGAGCGTTTCGGTGCCGAGTTCGAGGGTGGTGTCCATGGTGGGTGTCTCCGGGTTGCGTGGGGGTTGCTCAGCGGAATTCGCCGACGAC
>JAFEDD010000024.1:14614-25889 GCA_018241765.1 Pseudomonadota bacterium
GACGACTTCGCTGTCGAGGAGGTCGCGGACGTCAAAGGTTTCGGTGTCGAGTTCGTTGCGGTCGGTGGTGGTGTTCATGGTGCTTGTGCTCCTTGGCTGAGGGGTCGGATGGTGGGGCAATGACGACCGGTTTTGAGGAAGAACCGGTTTCGAGGGACAATGACGCGATGCTATGACGATGACATGAGGGACGCAAATGGAAGCGAAAGCGCTGGTCGGCCTGATCGATGCCTGTGTGAACGACTTCGACAGCGATGGCATGGCCGAGTTGCTGCCGCAGTTGGTGAGCGATCTGCCACGGATGCTGAAGTCCTCCAACGCGGAAGACTTCGATTTGCTGGTGCAGTCGGCACGCCTGATCGCGTTCAGCCGCAACCCGCAACCGGTGCCGCTGGCGATTCGCGCGCTGCTCGACATCGCGGCCGCGCACATGCCACGCGGACGCTCGCAGGAGGCGATTGCGCTGGTCGAGCGGGCGCTCGATCTCGCGACGGACCACGACCTGAAACCGGAGCTTCGCCGGGCGAGCAATTTCTACTCGTTGCTGAGCACGGACGTCGGCATTCCCGCGCGTGGCGTCGAATATGCGTTGCGCTCGGCCGTGCTGGCCAAGGAGCTCGACGAGTCGTGGGGCGTCGCCTCGGCGTTCGGCAACATGACCGCCGCGCTCTATGGCATGGGCCTCTACCGCGAGGCGATGTCGGTTGCGCTGCGCGTCATCAAGCGCTTCAAGACCGATCCGGAATGCGTCAATTCGGTGGCCGTCGCGCGCAGCAACCTGGCCAGCGCGGCGCTGGCGTTGCAGCAATTCGCGCTCGGTGCCGGAGCCGCCGAGGAGGCGTGCGAAGCGATGGGCCTGCCGCGCGATGCGCAGGGCATTCTGAACCGCGCCGCCACCGAAGGCACCTGGCTCAAATGCGTGATCGGCCTCGATGATGCGCAGGCGATCGAATCGCGGCGGGCGATGATCAACAGCCTTGCCGATGCCTTCAAGTCGCCGCGGCTGGAGCTGAACCGGCGCCTGGCCGAGGCCGCGTGCGAAATCCACGCGGGAAATCTCACGGTCGCCGTGGCGCAGTTGCTGGCGCTGCTCGATCGCTCGAAAGCGATGCCCGGCCTCTACCGCGACAACCTGGTGCTGCTCGTCCGCGCCTATGAGAAGGGCAACGATCACGCCGGCGCGCTGCTCTACCTCGGCGAGCTGGTCGATTTTCTCGGCCGCTCGCAGGTCGCCGCGGTGCGCCACAAGCTCGAGATGATTCGCGAGCGCGTGCAAACGCCGATGCCGGGCAAGGACGACGTGCGTGCGGTGATCAAGGCGATCCAGAAGCAGCCCGGCTCGCAGCGCGAGAGCGCGGAGGTGCCCGAGCCGCTGTATCGCGAAGCGCTGGAGCGCCTCGCCGTGGCGGCCGAACTGCGCGAGGACACGCTCGGGCGACATGCCTATCGCGTCGGACGCCTGGCCGGATTGCTGGCCAACGCGCTGGGCTATGGGCACAAGTTCTGCGAAGACGTGGAGAACGCGGCGCGGCTGCACGACATCGGCAAACTGGGCATTCCCGACGGCCTGCTGATCAAGCCCGGACGCCTGACGGACGGCGAATTCAGCGCGATGCAGCGGCACACGACGATCGGCGCGCAGATCCTTGCGCAATGCGCGCACCCGGCGTTCCGGCTTGCCGAGCAGATCGCGCTGTTCCATCACGAAAAATGGGACGGCAGCGGCTACCCGAAAGGGCTGGCCGGCGAGGCCATTCCCGAGGTGGCGCGCATCGCGGCGCTGGCCGACGTCTATGACGCGCTGACCCACGTACGCGCCTACAAGCACGCGTGGACGCACGTCGAGGCGGTGGCTGAGATCGAGCGCACGGCGGGCTCCCACTTCGATCCGCGCATGGCCAGCGCCTTCGTGAAGCTGGTCAACCACCTGCGGCGCATGCATGGGGACCGCTTCGACGACTACCTCGCGGAAGCGGGCGAGCACTCGAGCTTCATCCAGGCGCGTGACAAGATGCGCCAGATGCTCGACGAGATGGAGCCGCTGCAGCCGGGCGAATTGCTGTAGCCGCTGCGGCGGCCGAGCGCGCCATCGGCCGCTTCGCGCGTGCCGGCAGCGGCCGCGATTTTGGCCGCCAAAAACCGCGCTTTTCAGAGGCAGCTTTTCGTCGAAAGTGGCGTCCACAACGGGCTTACGAGGGCAGTTTGCTCTTTTTCGACTTTTCGGTATTTCGAGCGCAAACCCCGTTGTCGATGCGCTTCTCCATGAAATGCTGATGGCCATTTGTTGCAAAAATACAACGAAATCTTCGCCAAAATCGGGCGGCTGGATGCGTGCGGAACCGGCGCGGGAGCGTTCTGCGACCCCGACGAAACGCGATTGACAAAACCGGATGACGCACCGCCGAGGTCGCGTGATTTTCGCAATGGCTTTCTCGTGAAAGCCGCATCAGAAACGGGCTTGCGACCCCAGTTTCGTGTTTTTCGACTTTCCGTGTTTCGTGGCCGCAACCCCGTTGCAGACGCGGTTTGTCGAAAAAGCTGATGATCGATTGTTGCGAAAATACAACGAAAATGGGCCCCATTCTCGCGGCTGCGGCCGGATCGACCGCGCCTGCCGGCCCGGCGAGCCGCCTTAAACTCGCCTCTCCGCCAGCCATTGCGAGGCCGCCCTCCGGCGCATGCCATGTTTGAACTCGACACCCTTTCCGTTCACGCCGGCGCGCGGCCCGACAGCGCCACGGGCGCCCGCGCGACGCCCATTCATCAGAGCACGTCGTTCGTCTTCGACGACGCCGATCACGCGGCCGCGCTCTTCAACATGGAGCGCGCCGGCCACGTCTATTCGCGGCTCTCCAACCCGACCAACGCGGTGCTCGAAGAGCGCGTCGCCGCGCTCGAAGGCGGCATCGGCGCCATCGCCGTGGCCTCGGGGCAAGCGGCGCTGCATCTGGCCATCGTCACGCTGATGGGCGCCGGCGGCCACATCGTCGCCAGCCGCGCGCTCTACGGCGGCTCCCACAATCTGCTGGAGTACACGCTGCCGCGTTTCGGCATCACGACCACCTTCGTCGACCCGTGGGACGTCGACGCCTGGCGCGCGGCCCTGCGGCCGAACACGCGGCTCTTCTTCGGCGAGACGCTCGGCAACCCGGGCAACCTGCTGATCGACATCGAAGCGGTGGCGGCCATCGCGCACGAAGCGGGCGTGCCGCTCTTGCTCGATTCCACATTGACCACGCCGTGGCTGATCCGCCCGTTCGAGCATGGCGCCGATCTCGTCTTTCACTCCGCCACCAAGTTCCTGCAGGGGCACGGCGTCGTCATCGGCGGCGTGCTCGTCGACGGCGGACGCTTCGACTGGCTGTCGGCGGCGGCGCGCGCGCACTTCCCAACGCTCAACGCGCCGTACGAAGGCTTTCACGGCATGGTGTTCGCCGACGAATCGCCCACCGCAGCGTTTCTGCTGCGCGCGCGGCGCGAGGGGCTGCGCGACTTCGGCGCCTGTCTGGCCCCGATGAACGCGTGGCAGATTTTGCAGGGCATCGAGACGCTGCCGGTGCGCATGGCGCGCCACATCGAGAACACGCGCAAGGTCGTCGCCGCGTTGCGCTCGCATCCCTTTGTCGGTGCCATCGCCCACCCGGAACTGCCCGAGCACCGCGACCATGCCCTGGTGGCGAAGTACTTTCCGCGCGGCGCCGGCGCCGTGTTCTCGTTCGAACTGAAAGGCTCGCGTGCGCAGGGCCGAGCCTTCATCGACAACTTGCGGCTCTTCTCGCATCTGGCCAACGTCGGTGACGCGAAATCGCTGGTCATCCATCCGGCCAGCACGACGCATTCGCGCATGTCGGCCGAGGCGCTGTCCCGGGCCGGCATCAGTGAAGGCACGATCCGCCTGTCGATCGGACTCGAAGACGCGAATGACCTCATCGACGATCTCAAGCGCGCGCTGAAGGCCGCCGAGAAGGCTGGGGGTGGCGCATGAAACTGCACGTCGCCGGCCATGATGCCTTTGCCTACAGCGGGGGGCGTCCCTTCGTCGCCGGACAACCGAGTGTCGTGTTCGTGCATGGCGCCGCCAACGATCACAGCGTGTGGGCGTTGCAGTCGCGCTATTTCGCTCATCACGGCTGGAATGTGCTCGCGCTCGATCTTCCGGGCCACGGACAGAGCGAGGGGCCGCTGCGCGCCTCGATCGGCGAGCTTGCGTCCTGGGTCGCCGCCGTGCTCGATGCGCTCGCCGTGCGCGACGCCTACGTCATCGGGCACAGCATGGGTTCGCTTGCCGCGCTCGAACTGGCCGCCACGCGCCCCGAGCTCGTCGCGCGCCTCGCGCTGGTCGGCACTGCCGTGCCGATGGCCGTTGGCGACGCGCTGCTCGCGGCGGCGGCCGACGATGAAGAGCGCGCGCGGCGCATGATCATCGACTGGTCGTTCGCGCCGGCGAGCCACATCGGCAACGCCAACGCCGTGCCCGGCTTCTGGCTGCCCGGCAACGCGCTGGCGCTGATGCGCCGCATGGCCCGCGGCGTGCTGCACAACGATCTCGCCGCATGCAGGCACTACACCGAAGGGCTCACGCGCGCCGCGAGCGTGGCGGCGCCGACGCTCGTGCTGTGTGGTGGCCGCGATCTGATGACACCGCCAAAGGCCGCCCAGGGCGCGCTCTCCGCGCTGCGTCACGCGCGTGCCGAAACCTTGCCCGACGCCGGGCACAGCATGATGCAGGAGGCGCCCGCCGCCGTGCTGAACGCGCTGTGGCGGTTCGCCCATGCCGCGTAGCCTCGTGACGCAACGGGACGCATCGGCCACGCGACGGTCGTGCGCGCGACGGGCCGAGGCTGCCTCGGGTTGACGCGGTGCCGCGCTTCTTCTGCGACGGCCCGATCCGGCCCGATGCCACGTTCGCACTCGCCGCGGAGGCGGCGCAACATGTGCGCGTGTTGCGCCTGCGGCCGGGCGAACGCATCGTCCTCTTCGACGGCCGCGGTGGCGAGACGCCGGCGACGCTGATCACGATCGACAAGCGCGAGGTCAGCGTCCGCACCGCGCAGCACGTCGCCGTCGAGCGCGAGGCGTCGCGCGCCGTCACGCTCTTCGCGGCGCTGATCGCCAACGACCGCATGGACTGGATGATCCAGAAAGCCACCGAACTCGGCGCGGCCGGCATTCACCCGCTCATCACCGAGCGCTCGCAACGCATTCCCGGCGCGGTGGAGAAGCGCCTTGCGCACTGGCGCGGCGTCGTCCTTGCGGCCTGCGAGCAGTGCGGGCGCAATCAACTGCCGGCGGTGCACGCGCCGCTCCCGCTGGCCGACGCGTTGCTGCGGACGCAGGGCGCCGTGAACGTGCTGCTCGACGGTGATGATCACCCGGAGACAAGCGCAATCGCAGCGTCCGCGTCGCTCAATGTTTTCGTCGGGCCCGAAGGCGGTTTCACGCCGCGCGAACGCGAAACGTTGCTCGCGCACGGCGCGAGTCCGCTCGCCATTGGCGCGGCCGTGCTGCGTGCCGAAACGGCCGCCATCGCGGCGTTGGCGCGGCTGGCGCACCCGTAGCGGGAGCTACGCCCGCAACGGGTAGGCGCGGGCTCGACCGCGCTTGGCCGCATTCGATAACCAGCGGCGATGAACAACCGCACGAAAGCGACGTCAAGCCGTCGCCTACAACATGTAGGCGCGGGCTCGACCGCGCTTGGCCGCATTCAATGACCGGTGGCGATGACCAACCCCACCCAAGCGACGTCAAGCCGTCGCCTACACCCTGTAGGCGCGGGCTTGACCGCGCTCGGCCGCATTCGATAACCGCTGGCGATAACCACCCCCCCGAAAGCGACGTCAAGCCGTCGCCTACACCCCGTAGGCGCGGGCTTGACCGCGCTTGGCTGCATTCGATGACCGTTGACGATGCCCAACCCCACGCAAGCGACGTCAAGCCGTCGCCTACAGCACGTAGGCGCGGGCTTGACCGCGCTTGGCGGCATTCGATGACCGTTGGCGATGCCCAACCCCACGCAAGCGACGTCAAGCCGTCGCCTACAGTTGGTAGGCGCGGGCTTGACCGCGCTTGGCTGCACTCAATGACCGCTGGCGATGACCAACCCCACCCAAGCGACGTCAAGCCGTCGCCTACAACATGTAGGCGCGGGCTTGACCGCGCTTGGCTGCATTCGACGACCGCTGGCGATGATCAACCCCACCCAAGCGACGTCAAGCCGTCGCCTACACCCCGTAGGCGCGGGCTTGACCGCGCTGGGTTGCTTGTTGCTACGGCCGACAGGGAAGGGCGCCGTGGGCGATCGCGGCGAGGCTTCCCAGCGTCAGCCACGGGTCGCCGGCCGCTTGCCCTTTGCCTTGGGCGTCCAGCAGCGCGCACTGCTTCAGCAAGGGGCCGATGAGTGTTGGCGCGATGCGTTGCAGCGCGACTTCCATCGCGCGTTGCCTTCGACCCCACACGCGAGCGTTGCGCAACGCCTGCGCCAGCGGCACCCCTTCGTTGCGGGCGATCAGCACGGCCCCCAGCGCGTGCACGTCTTCCGACAATTGCCAGCACAGCCGTGGCGCCTGTTCGCCTTCGGAACGAAGCCCTTCGAGCACTCGGGCGTAACGGGCGAGATCGCCGCCGAGAAACGCTTCCGAGAGTTCGGCCACGTCGTAGCGCGCGACATCGGCCACGGCGGCCAGCACCCGCTCGCGGTCGAGCGCCGCGCGCCCGGCGGGTGCAATGAGCAGCGCGAGCTTTTCGATTTCCTGCCGCGCGGCGAGCAGGTTGCCCTCGCAGCGTTCGGCAAGCAGCGCGACGACGTCGCCCGCGGCATCGAATCCGCTCGCGCGAAGCCGCGCCCCGATCCAGCGCGGCAACTGCTCGCGCTCCACGAGCGGCGCCGCGACGACCACGCCGGCACGCACGGCGGCCGCGAACCACGCGCTTTCGGTCGCCGCGCGATCGAGTCGGGGCAGGCTCACGATGACCAGGGTGTCGGGCAGCGGCTGATTGGCGGCGGCGGCGATGAAGGCGCCGGCCTCCGCCGTCGGCTTCGCGGTGTTCACGGTGATCTCGAGGATGCGCCGTGTGGCGAACAACGACAGGTTGTCGGTGGCGGCGCGCAGACTCGACCAATCGAACTGCGCTTCGACGACGAAGTGTTCGCGTTCGTCATGTCCGGCCCGGCGCGCGGCGGCGCGGATGGCGTCGGCCGCTTCGAGCTTGGTCAGCGTCTCCTCTCCGTGCAGCACATAGAGCGGCGCGAGGCCCGCAGCAAGCCGGGCGGCGAGTTGATCGGCGCTGACTTGCACGCTGCGTGTCTCTCCGGAGGGTTCAGCCGGGACGCCGCACGGCCCCGAGGCGGCGCAGAATTTGCGCGGCGGCGTCGCGCTGCATGTCGCGCACCAGTTGCTGCTCTTCGGCTTCCTTCGCGAGCGTCTGCGACTCCGCGAATGAGAAATCACGGCGGATGATGATCTCGCCGGGTTCGCCCCACAGCCGGCCCTTGCTGTCGATGAACTCGTAACGCACGCGGTATTCGAGCTCGAACTCGCGCGCACGGCCGCCGCCGGAGAGCGACAGCACGCGCTTGTCGAAGAACACTTCGAGAAAGCGCACGGCGAAGTCGGCGTCCTCGATGCGCGCCTTCAATGCGATGCCGCTGTTCTGAAGTCCTGCGACGACGTCGGGCACCACGGGTGCGGCGGCTCCGGCCACGCTCGTCGTGCCGACCGCAAACAGCGCGGGGGCTTGCACGTAGACGCTCGCGAACGGATAGGGCTCCGCGCCGCGCAGATGAAAACCGCATCCGGCGAGGAGCGCGGCGGCCGCGGCGGCGAGCGCCGTGCGCAGCAAGCGGTGCCGGCGTGGCATCGGGGCGACCATCACACGACCACGTTGACCAGGCGACCGGGCACGACGATGATCTTCTTCGGTGCCCGCCCTTCGCCGAACTTCGCAACCTCCGGTGCGGCTGCGGCCGCCGCTTCGATCGCGGCGCGTTCGGCGTTGGCCGCCACCCGCACCTCGCCGCGTGTCTTGCCGTTGACCTGCAACACCAGCGCGATTTCGTCACGGGCGAGTGCCTGCTCGTCGGGTGTGGGCCACGGCGCGTCGAGCAAGTCGCCCAGCCGGCGTTCGAACCCGAGTTCGCGCCACAGTTGCCACGTGATGTGCGGCGCCACCGGGTAGAGCGTGCGCAGCAGGATGGAGGCGCCCTCGTGGGCGAGCGCCGCGCTCTCGCCCGGCTTCACGTTCTCGAGCGCATTGAGCATCTTCATGGCCGCCGAGACGACCGTGTTGTATTGCTGCCGCTCGTAGTCGAAGTTGGACTGCTTCAGCGCGCTGTGCAGTTCGAAGCGCACGCCCTTGTGGGCGGCATCGAGCGCCGCGTGATCGAGCGCGGGCGCGGCGGCGATGTCGGCCGTGCGCTCGGCGCAGAAGGTCCACACCCGGCGCAGGAAGCGCATCGCGCCTTCGACGGCGGTGTCGGACCAAACGGCCGGGTCTTCCGGGCCGCCGACGAACATCACGTAGAGCCGCGCGGTGTCGGCGCCATATTTGTCGATCAGATCCTGCGGATCGACGCCGTTGCGCTCGGTCTTGCCCATCTTGCCGATGCCGCCGTAGTCGACCTTCGTGCCGTCGGAGAGCGTGCCGCCGTTGATGTGGCCCTTCTCGTCGTGGCTGACTTTCACCTCGATGGGCGGGATGTAGTTCTTCGCGCCGTGGCTGCCCGGCGTGTAGAAGATGTGGTTGAGCAGCATGCCGTGGTTCGTCATGCGCAGAAACGGCTCGTCGAACTTGAGCAGGCCCATGTCGCGCATCGCCTTGGTCCAGAAGCGGGCGTAGAGCAGGTGCAGCACGGCGTGCTCGATGCCGCCGATGTACTGGTCCATCGGCATCCAGTAATCGTTGCGGGCATCGACCATGGTCGAGGCATCGGCCGAGGCGTAGCGCATGTAATACCACGCCGAATCGACGAAGGTATCCATGGTGTCGGTCTCGCGCCGCGCCGGCTTGCCGCATTTCGGGCACGAGCACTTGAGGAAGGCCTCGTCCTTGTTCAGCGGATTGCCGCTGCCATCGGGGATGTGATGCTCGGGCAGCACGACCGGCAGGTCTTCGTACGGCACCGGCACCACGCCGCAGTCGGCGCAATGGATGACCGGAATCGGCGTGCCCCAGTAGCGCTGGCGGGAGATGCCCCAGTCGCGCAGGCGGAACGTGGTCTTCTTTTCACCGAGGCCGAGGGCGGCGAGGTCGGCGGCGACCGCCTCGACGCAGTCCTTGAATTTGAGGCCATCGTATTTGCCGCTGTGAATGCCGATGCCTTCGTCCTTCGCGCTGTACCACTCCTGCCAAGCGTCGGTGGAAAACTCGTTCTCCGCCGAGGCGAGGGCGACCACCTGCTTGATCGGAAGGTTGTACTTCTTCGCAAACGCGAAGTCCCGTTCATCATGGGCCGGCACGCCCATCACCGCGCCATCGCCGTAGGTGATCAGCACATAGTTGCCGACCCAGACTTCGACCTTGTCGCCGGTGAGCGGGTGCGTCACGAACAAACCGGTCGCCACGCCCTCTTTTTCCTTGAGGGCAAGTTCGGCCTCCGTGGTGCCGCCCTGCTTGAGCGCCTCGATTTTTGACGCCAGTGCCGGGTTCAGTTCGCCCGCGCGCACCGCCAGCGGATGCTCTGGCGCGACGGCCACGAAGGTGACGCCCATGATGGTGTCCGCCCGCGTGGTGAACACGTACATGCGGCCGTCCTGGATCGGCTTGCCGCCGGCGTCGCGGATGTCATGCGGGAACGCAAAGCGCACCCCTTCGCTGCGGCCGATCCAGTTTTCCTGAATCAGGCGCAGCCGCTCCGACCAGCCGGGCAGGCCGTGCAGCGTGGTCTCGAGGAGTTCGTTGGCGTACTTGGTGATGTTCAGGTAGTAGCCGGGAATTTCGCGCTTCTCGACCACCGCGCCCGAGCGCCAGCCGCGACCGTCGATGACCTGTTCGTTGGCGAGCACGGTCTGGTCGACCGGGTCCCAGTTCACGATCTGCGTCTTGCGGTAGGCGAGGCCGTGCTCCAGACACTTCAGGAAGAACCATTGGTTCCACTGGTAGTACGCCGGGTCGCAGGTGGCGAGCTCGCGCGACCAGTCGAAGGCGAGGCCCAGTGCGTTGCACTGCGACTTCATCACGCGGATGTTCTCGTAGGTCCACGCGGCGGGCGCGACCTTGCTCTTCATCGCCGCGTTTTCTGCGGGCAGGCCAAAGGCATCCCAGCCCATCGGCATCAGGACGTTGTAGCCCTGCATGCGCTTGTAGCGCGCCAGCATGTCGTTGATGGTGTAGTTGCGCACATGCCCCATGTGCAGCTTGCCCGACGGATAGGGCAGCATCGAGCAGGCGTAATACTTGCCCTTCGGGAAGCGCGGGTCGTGCTCCTTCGCGCGGTAGACGTCGTGTTCGGCCCAATGCCGCTGCACGCCGGCTTCGACGGCGCGCGGGTGATAGGTGGATTCCATGCCTCGTGGCCGACGGCGGTTAAGATACGCGGTCGGCGTCCTGATAGTCGGGTAAACCGCTGCATTGTAAGAGTGCGACCGCGACGCTGCGGAACCTTTCGCGGCGGCGAACGATCCGACGCCTCGCTGCGTCGGTTCGGCGCGCGGTCCCGCTCGCGACACCCCGTCGCCACAGCCCGCCGTGCCGCCTCGCCCGCGCCCGACCCCGCTTTGCTTTCATCTGCCATGCTCCGTCGCTCTCCGCTTGCATCCGGCCCCGGCCGGCGTCTTCACGCGCTCGCCGTGGCGGCGCTGTGGGTCGCCGCTTCGATGGGCGCTCCCGCCTGGGCAGCACCGGTCAAGACCGAGCACGCCGAGGTGGAGTTGCTGTCCGAGCACACCGCGCTGACGGCGGGCGAGGCGAACACGATCGGCCTGGCCATCCAGCATGCGCCGAAATGGCACAGTTATTGGCAAAACCCCGGCGATGCCGGATATCCGACCAAGATCACGTGGCAATTGCCGAGCGGCTACGGCGTCGGCGACATCCAGTGGCCGACGCCCAAGCGGCTGCCGACCGGGCCGATCATCAATTTCGGTTATGACGGCGAGGTGCTGCTGCCGATGACGCTCAGCGTGCCGCGCAGCGCGCGTGTCGGCGAGCCGGTCACGCTGCGGGGCAAGGCCGAGTGGCTCGTCTGCAAGGATGTCTGCGTGCCCGAGGAGGCCGAGCTTGCGCTGACGCTTCCGGTTGCCGACGGTGCCGCGGCCGCCGTGCCCGGCCCTGCGGCGGC
>JAFEDD010000025.1 GCA_018241765.1 Pseudomonadota bacterium
CTGCAGCAGGCCGAAGCCGAAAATGTCCCGTTTGAGACGCCATAGCCGCGCAGGTGACAGCTCCAGCCCGACCAGGAACAGCAACAATGCAATGCCGATCTCGGCGATGCCGAGCTTGCCCTCCGCATCGCCCACCAGGCCCAGCACTTGCGGACCGATCAAGACGCCGCTCAACAGATAGCCGAGGGTCGCGCCCAGTCCGAGGCGGCGGAAGACCAGCACCAGCGCCAGCGCCGCACCGAGCATGATGAAACCATCACGCAGTAGGTTGGCGGTTTGATGAGTCTCCATCAGCCGCGTGCGCGCTCGGCAGCTTCGGCGGCCGCTTCGAAGGGCAAGCGGATCGCGGCGTGGCGGCCGGTGTGCGGCCGCGCCCGGGCGAGCTGGTCCAGGCCCGGCCAGCCGTCCGGATCGTCCCGTTCCCCCGCCAACCACGCCGCGAGGGCATCACGCGCGCCCGCCAATTCCTCCGGCGTCCGCCCGATCGCGTGCGATGCCATCAGATTGGCCGAAGCCTGGCCCAGCGCGCAGGCGGAAAGTTCGAGGCCGAGGCTCGAAATCCGGCCCTCGTCATCCAGCGTCACATCGGCGATCACGCGGCTGCCGCAGACAGGCGAGCGCCTCTCCGCCGTGCCTTGCGGCTGCTCCAGCCGTCCGAGATGCGGGATCGTGGCCGCCAGGCGCAGGATCGCGGTATCGTAAAGCGGCGCGTTCATCGCGACGTGGCGGCGTTCGCCGGCGTCTGCACGCCGCTCCGCCGCTGGTTCACATAATCGACCATCGCACGGCTGGTCGCATTCAGCAGCGAATAGCTGCGTGCGTGGCGCATCCAGTCCGGGCGGTTGGCGGGGCCGCCGCGCACCGTGTCGACGACCATCGTGGCGAGCAGGAACAGCACGCTCGCCGCCAGCAGCCCCTTCACGAAGCCGAAGCCGAAGCCGAGCACACGGTCCACCGGCCCCAGCACCGACTGGCGGGTCCGCTTGCCGAGGTAGTTGGCAAGCAGCTTGCCGATCACGAACGTCACGCCGAACAAGACTACGACCGCGGCAACGGCGGCACCCGATCCGGTCCCGATGGGCCCCGCCAGAAGGTCCGTCGTCGGCGTGTAGAGGAAAGTCACGGCGAGCACCGCCAGCACCCAGGCGAACAGCGAGAGCGCTTCCTGAACGAAGCCGCGCAGCGCGCCGATCACGGCGCCTCCGCCCAGCAAAACGACAGCGACGATATCGAGGGCGGTCATGGCGGCTGGCTAGCCTCGCCCGAGAAGATGGTCAACGAGCGCGCCGAGCCGCGCGAAACCGGACAGGCGCATGCCGGCCGTTTCCTTGACGCCCACCGGCGCCAAGGCGCGCTCGAAGCCGAGCTTGGCGGCTTCCTTGAGCCGAAGCGGGCCGTGCGCCACGGGCCGGACTTCGCCCGACAAGGCGATTTCGCCGAACGCAATCGCGTCGGACGGCAGCGGCCGCTCGCTCAGTGCGGAGACAAGGGCGGCAGCGACGGCCAGATCAGCGGCAGGGTCGGAGATCCGATAGCCGCCCGCCACATTCAGATAGACTTCGGCGGTCGAGAAGCTGAGCCCGCACCGTGCTTCGAGCACCGCGAGGATCATCGCCAGCCGCCCGCTGTCCCACCCGACCACGGCACGGCGCGGCGTCGCCCCGCTCGCCAGTCGCACGGTCAGCGCCTGGATTTCGACCAGCACCGGGCGCGTTCCTTCCAGCGCCGGAAAAACGATCGCACCGCTGACATTCTCGTCACGGTGCGTGAGGAAAAGCGCGGAAGGGTTTGAAACTTCGTCCAGACCATCTTCGCCCATTGCGAACACGCCGATCTCATCGGTGCCGCCGAAGCGATTCTTGATCGCGCGCAGAATGCGATATTGATGGCTGCGCTCGCCCTCGAAGCTGAGCACAGTATCGACCATATGCTCCAGCACACGCGGGCCGGCGATCGAGCCATCCTTGGTGACATGGCCGACCAGCACGACGGCGGTGCCACGTTCCTTGGCGAAGCGGATCAGCTCGCCCGCCGCGGCACGGACCTGGCTGACCGTCCCCGGCGCGCCTTCGATCAGATCGGAATGCATGGTCTGGATCGAATCGATCACGAGCAGATCGGGCACCGCACCCTGCCCCAGCGTGGTCAAGATATCGCGCACCGATGTCGCGGCGGCGAGTTGCACCGGGGCCTGCCCGAGTCCGAGCCGGCGCGCGCGCAGCCGCACCTGATCCGCGGCTTCCTCGCCCGACACATAGGCGACCGCTTTCCCTGCCGAGGCCAGCTTCGCGGTCGCCTGCAGCAGCAGCGTCGATTTGCCGATCCCCGGATCGCCGCCGATCAGCGTCGCCGACCCGGCCACGAAACCGCCGCCGAGCGCCCGGTCCAGTTCCGCGATCCCTGTGGGCATCCGATCCGGCAGCGGCGCATCGGTATTAAGGCCGGTCAGGTCGATCGCACGCCCGCCGGATTGCAGATTATGGCGCGCCTGAAACGGCGTCACCACGGCGCCCGCATCCTCGACCAGCGTATTCCATTCGCCGCAATCCGCGCACTGCCCCGCCCATTTGGGAGAGACCGATCCGCAGGCTTGGCAGGCATAGCGTTTCTGAACTTTGGCCATTGCCGCGAGCTTAGGAACAAATCAGGATCAGGACCAGAGGGTTTGAGCGGCAGCCACGCATTGGAGGCGTCATGACGGCATCATTGAAACCCGCCGCGGAGCTGGCGCGGGGACTGGACATTCGTTTTCCGGGAGCGAGCGAGGAGTATCGAGCGGCGCGCGAGACACTCCTTGCCGAGGAAATCGAATTCCGTCGCCATATGACCCGGCTTGCCGAGCAGCGCCGCGCGCTCCCGCCCGGGCCGGTGATCGAGAAGGATTACCGGTTCAGGACGGAGAATGGCGAGGAGGTCGGCCTCGCCGATCTGTTCGACGGCAAGGACACGCTCGTCACCTATTTCTGGATGTACGGACCGCAGCGCGAGCGGCCTTGCCCGATGTGCACCAACTGGCTTGGTGCGGTGAACGGCAACGGCGCGGACATCCAGCAGCGCGCCGCCCTGAAGATTTTGGGCCGCAGCAGCGTCGAGCGGCAGCTGGCTTTCGCGGCCGAGCGCGGCTGGCGCGATCTCGATTTCGTGCAGACCGTTGGCGATGATTACGCGAACGACCTGGGATTGCTGACGCCGGAAGGCGCCGAATATCCGGCACTGGTCGTCTTCCGGAAGGACGGCGACAAAGTCCGCCTGTTCTGGGCAAGCCAGATGACGTTCGACATGGCCGATCCGGGCCAGGATCCGCGCGACGCGCCCGACATCGCGAGCCTGTGGCTGATCCTCGACCTGACGCCGGAGGGACGGCCCGCCGACTGGTATCCGAAGCTCAGCTACTGAGCGGCGGGCTTCACGAACTTCAGGGCATATTGGTCGGTCTTGCCCTGCACCTTTTTGTCGAAAATCGAAAGCGTATGGTCGTCGCCCGGGTGGCGCAGGAAATCGCCCTGGCCCGCCAGCTTGAAACCGGCAGCGGTGATTTCGCGGATCACTTGCGCTTTCTCGATCCGGTGCAGCCTGGCGATCGCGGCGGTATCGGTACGCGCCGGCGCTTCGTGATCCAGGATGACATAGGCGCCGCCTGGCTTCAGCGCCTGGAACACGGCGCGGTTGAAGGCTGCGGTATCGACAACGCCATATTCGGGGATCTTCAGGTCGTGATAATTCTGCGTGACCCAGGCGATATCGAGCGGCTGGGGAAAACGCACGGTGCCGAACGGCGCCGCTTCCATTGAAACATTCTTGAGCTGGCCTTGCGCGGCGAGTTCGGTATCGGCCTTCACTGCGCTTTTCCAGCGGTCGTTCTCGATGCCGTAGACATGGCCGGACGGGCCGACGGCAATGCTCAGCATCCGCGTGAAATAGCCGCCGCCCGGATAGAATTCGCCGACGATCATGCCGGGCTTCACGCCGGCAAACGCGATCGTCTCGGCGGGCTTGCGGGTAGCGTCGGCGGCGCGCTGCCCGGCCGGACGCGACGGATCAGCGATGGCTTTCGCTACGAAGTCCGGAACTGGCTCGGCCGCGAAGACAGCAGCTGAAAAAGCGGCAGCGACGCAGAAGACAGCAAGGCGGCGCATACGTTCCTCCAGTCCGGAGCGGGCGTGCCGGCAAGACCAACAAACCCGCGCCGCACTGTCAAAAGGAAATCTGCGAACGTCAGCGCGTCAGCTTCTTGTAGCTCATCCGGTGGGGCCGGTCGGCTTCGTCGCCCAGGCGGCGGCGCTTGTCTTCCTCATAGGATTCGAAGTTTCCTTCGAACCATTCGACATGGCTGTCACCTTCGAAGGCAAGGATGTGCGTCGCCAGGCGGTCGAGGAAGAAGCGATCGTGGCTGATGACCACTGCGCAGCCGGCGAAATTCTCCAGCGCTTCCTCGAGCGCGCGCAGCGTTTCGACGTCCAGGTCGTTGGTCGGCTCGTCGAGCAGCAGCACGTTGCCGCCGGCCTTCAGCATCTTGGCGATATGGACGCGATTGCGCTCACCGCCCGAAAGCTGGCCGACTTTCTTCTGCTGATCCTGGCCCTTGAAGTTGAACGCGCCGACATAGGCCCGCGTCTGCATCTCGTGCTTGCCGATCGTCATCAGTTCGTGCCCGCCCGAGACTTCCTCCCAGACATTCTTGTCGGGATCGAGCGCATCGCGGCTCTGGTCGACATAGCCAAGCTTCACGGTCGGGCCGATATCGACCGAGCCGGTATCCGGTGTTTCCTGACCGGTAATCAGGCGGAAGAGCGTCGATTTGCCGGCGCCGTTCGGCCCGATCACGCCGACGATGCCGCCCGGCGGCAGCGTGAAGCTCAGATCCTCGAACAGCAATTTGTCGCCGTAAGCTTTGGAGACGCCATTGACCTCGATGACTTTGCCGCCCAGCCGCTCTGGCGTCTGGATGACGATCTGGGCCTTGCCCGGCGCGCGGTTCTCCTGGCGTTCGACCAGTTCGTCGAACGCGCGGATACGGGCCTTGGACTTGGTCTGGCGCGCCTTGGGGCTTTGCCGGATCCACTCCAGCTCTTCCTTGATTGCCTTTTGCCGGCCGGCGTCCTCGCGCTCCTCCTGCTCCAGGCGCTTCGCCTTCTTTTCCAGATAGGTCGAGTAATTGCCCTCATACGGATAATAGCGGCCGCGATCGAGCTCGAGAATCCAGTTCACGACATTGTCGAGGAAGTAGCGGTCGTGCGTGATCATCAGCACGTTGCCGGGATATTCGCGCAGGTGATTTTCCAGCCACGCGACGCTTTCGGCATCGAGGTGGTTGGTCGGTTCGTCGAGGAGCAGGATGCTCGGCTTCTGGATCAGCAGCCGGGTCAGCGCGATCCGGCGGCGCTCGCCGCCCGACAGATTCTCCACGCTGGCATCAGAGGGCGGGCAACGCAGCGCTTCCATCGCGATCTCGAGCTGATTGTCGAGCGTCCATCCATCAACCGCGTCGATCTTGCCCTGAAGATCGCCCATTTCCTCCATCAGCGCGTCGAAATCGGCATCCGGCTCGGCCATCAGCGCCGAGATCTGGTTGAAGCGGTCCACCATGTCCGCAGTGGCGCGTGCGCCGTCCTTCACATTCTCCAGCACCGTCTTGGTGGGATCGAGCTGCGGCTCCTGCGCCAGATAGCCGACCGTGATCCCCTCGCCCGCCCAGGCCTCGCCCGAGAATTCGGT
>JAFEDD010000026.1:0-3559 GCA_018241765.1 Pseudomonadota bacterium
GTCAAGCCCGCGCCTACATCGTGACCACGGATCGAGGGGCTGCCGCTGTAGGCGACGGCTTGACGTCGCTTGGTTGCCCTTGCTGGCCGTCGATAGCCGCCAAGCGCGGTCGAGCCCGCGCCTACATCGTGACCACGGATCGAGGGGCTGCCGCGGTAGGCGACGGCTTGACGTCGCTTGGGTGCCCTTGCTGGCCGTCGATAGCCGCCAAGCGCGGTCAAGCCCGCGCCTACATCGTGACCACGGATCGAGGGGCTGCCGCGGTAGGCCACGGCTCGACGTCGCTGCCGTGACGCTCAGAGCGCCGGGCTCATCGCGGGTTCTTTCGCCGAGTGCCCGAGACGCAACACGCGCAGCGTGCGGGTCGCGAAGATGCCGGAGAGTGCGCCGTAGATCGCGGTGATGGTGAACGCGAAGCCGGTGTGCTGCGCCAGCGTGGGCTCCATCGCGAGTTGCACGCCGACGCCGTACTTCATCAGGAAGACGGCGAGGATGAGCGCCATCGGCACCCAGCTTCCGGGCAGTTCGAAGCGGCGGCTGGCGGCGTCGTAGCGCGTGCCTTCGGGCGCTCGCTGCGACCACGTGGCGGCCAGCGCGAGCGCGTAGCCGACGAGCCACA
Source organism: Pseudomonadota bacterium (assembly GCA_018241765.1). Lineage (GTDB taxonomy): Bacteria > Pseudomonadota > Gammaproteobacteria > Burkholderiales > Casimicrobiaceae > Casimicrobium. The sequence goes on from JAFEDD010000026.1 coordinate 620, forward strand.
CGGCAAGCCAGATCAGCAGGCGGTCGGAGTCCCCGAAGGCAGAGAGCACGCCCCACAGCGCAAGTGCGGTCATCGCCAGCGGCACGGCGGCCAGTTGCAGCGCAGGGAGCCTGCGGGTGCGGCTCGCGCTCAGGCCGAGGTAGATCAGGAACCCGAGCAGCACGGCGACCCAGCGCGGCGTGGAGCGCACGATGTCGGTGATGGCCTCGGGGTGTTGCAGCAGCAGTTGCGGGAGCAGCATGATGAGTCTTTCGTTGACTGCGTGAATGGGAGGCGCCACGATGCCGCAACGCACGACGTCGTGGGAGCCCGATGCGACGAATGGCCATCGGCCGGCGCCGTTGGCGCGAGCGCGTCGCGTGTGGGGGGTGTCGGAGGAGCGTCCGACCGTTCGCAAGCTGCTCGCCCGCTACGTCATGACCGGAAAGTCATCCATTGAGGCGACGCGCCGCGCGGTGCCTATGCGGAACAGCGTTTGCGCATCGTCGCGGCTCAGTACGGCCACGCCGTTGCGGGTGTCGAGCAGACGGGGGCGTTCGGCGAAGAAGATGAGCGACTTGACGGGCAAGCGTTCGAGCGCGGCGCAAAGCGGTGGCTCGCGCAGTGCGCGCTCGATCGAAGAGCAGTCGGCGTGGATGGCGAGCGTTGTTTGACCGAGGCCAAGCAACCACCAGCCCTCGTGGACGAACGTCGTGTCGTCGCCGATCTGCGCGAAGCCGATGGTTTCGATATCGTTGGCGCGAATGATGATGCGTTCGGAGTCGGCGGCCGCGACGGCGAGCGCACCGTCTTCGGTGATCGAAACCGTTGCCAATTTTTTGCGCCGGAACATGCGCGATTGACGTGACGCAGCCATCGTGAATTGGTCGAATTATGCAATCGCAATACCGTTGGTTCCGCTCGAAGAGCTCGACCTGACCGGAGCACGATTCGGCCTCCGTTTTTTGGGGCGGCACCGTGGTGCGAGGGGCAACTTCGACGCACCGGCACCAAGCGCGGTCAAGCCCGCGCCTACGTCGTGGTACGTGGCTCGACGGTGCCAATCGCGGTAGGCGACGGCTTGACGTCCCTCGGGTGCCATGGAAACAAAGCCTTGGAGAATGAGCCATGGCGGGCAACTTCGACGTGCCGACGTCGTTTGCCCGGCTCGGATGCCGCAGCTTGCGGAAAATGGCGCATGCAACCCATTGTTTTCATGAAGAAAACGCACCATCGATGGCGTTTTCACGAAATTCACTCGGTTTCAAGTCGACTTTATCCGCATTTCGGCCTCCAAGCCCGTTATGGATGCGGCTTCCAGCATCAAGCTGTTGACCGATTCGCCATGCGTTTCGCGCGGTGCGCGCGTCGGTGGCGAAATGCGTGGACAGCGTGCGGCCCGCACCCCTATAGTTGCGCGCGGAAAAGGAGAGGCCCGATGACGGATCGCGACGGCGCTGCGACGCGCAGCACACGGCTCTATTCACTCGATGCACTGCGCGGGCTCACGGTGGCCGCGATGGTGCTCGTCAACAACCCCGGCGACTGGTCGCACGTCTACGCGCCGCTGCTGCATGCGGCGTGGAACGGCTGGACGTTCACCGACACCATCTTTCCGGCGTTCCTGTTCATCGCCGGCGTGTCGATGGTGATCTCGGTGCAGCGCTCGCTCGGGTCGAACTCGCGCCCGGCCGTGCTGCGCCGCCTGGCTCAGCGCGCGCTGATCATCATCGCCATCGGCTTCGCGCTCAATCTGGTGCCGAGCTTCGACTTCGCCACCGTGCGCTGGCCGGGCGTGCTGCAACGCATCGGGTTGTGCATCTTGATTGCCGCGCCGATGGTGCTGTGGCTCGGCGGCCGCGGGCTCGTCGCGATGGCGGTGCTGCTGATGGCGCTGTATTCGGCACTGATGCTGTGGGTGCCGGTGCCCGACGCCGACGGCGTGCTGCACCGCGGCTCGCTGGAGGCCGGCCGCGACACCGGCGCCTTCGTCGATCGCTGGCTGATGTCGGGTCACCTGTGGGCGCACTCGAAAACGTGGGACCCGGAGGGCCTGCTGAGCACGCTGCCGGCTGTCGCCACGCTGCTCTTCGGCGCGCTGGCGGGCCGCCTGCTGCGGCAGGCGCCGCTCACCGCGCGGCAGACCTTCATGCTGGCGCTGGCTGGCGTCGCGGGGCTCGCGCTCGGGCTGCTGCTCGATCAGGTGCTGATGCCGATCAACAAGTCGCTGTGGACGCCGTCCTACGCGCTCTTCATGTCGGGGCTCACGGCCATCGCGCTGGCCGTGTGCTATTGGCTCGCCGACGGCACCGGGCACGCCGCGCTGCGCAATCGGGTTCGCGCGCTGCTGCTGCCGGGCGTGATGTTCGGCGTGAATGCGCTCGCGATCTTCGCGCTGTCGGGGCTCGTCGTGCGCGTGCTCGGCGCCGTGAAGATCGCGACGGCGGCGGGGTCGGTGGTCACGCCGCTGGGCTGGGCAATGGACCAGATTCGTCGCCTGCCGCTGGACGCGAACGATGCCTCGCTGCTTCATGCCGTGCTCTTCCTGCTGGCGATGTTCATCGTGGCGTGGTTCATGTGGCGCAAGCAGATCATCATCAAGGTTTAGTGCCGTGTTCGCTCTTCTTGGTGCAGCAATGCGCGTCTCTCTTGGCTCGACGCTTCGTTGCCAAGGCTCGCCATCGCTTGACGGCATTGCCGCTGTAGGCGACGGCTTGACGTCGCTCGGGTGCATTCGCCGATCATCGAACACCGCCAAGCGCGGTCAAGCCCGCGCCTACGTCGTGGTACATACCGCGCCTACGTCGTGGTACATGGCTTGACGGCATTGCCGCTGNNCTTGACGTCGCTCGGGTGCATTCGCCGATCATCGAACACCGCCAAGCGCGGTCAAGCCCGCGCCTACGTCGTGGTACATACCGCGCCTGCGTCGTGGTGCATGGCTTGACGGCATTGCCGCTG
>JAFEDD010000026.1:3575-24569 GCA_018241765.1 Pseudomonadota bacterium
GGCTTGACGTCGCTCGGGTGCATTGCAACCAAAGCCTTGAATAATGGGCCATGGCGGGCAACTTTGACGTGCTGGCGCCGTTCGCGCGAGGTGCGTGCGGCAACTGGCGAAAAGGAATGCATGCAACCCATTGTTTTTGCAGGAAAAAAATCCCATCGATGGCATTTTCACCAAATTCACTCTGTTTCAAATCGACTTTGCCCGCATTTCGGCCTCCAAGCCCGCTTTGGATGCGGCTTTCACCATGAAGCTGTTGACTGATTCGTCGTGCGTTTCGCGCGGGTCGGCGCGTGCTCGGCGGGCACTGTTGCAGCGGTTCTTCTGCCTGTGCCTTCTGGCGCTGCTCGCGGGCTGCGCGGGGCTTGGCCTTGGGCCCGCATCGACCGAGGTCGACCCGCCGCGCGAATTCCGGGCGTTGTGGGTGGCGACGGTGGCCAACATCGACTGGCCGAGCCGACCCGGCCTCGCCGTGGCCGAGCAGCGCGCGGAGATGCGCCGCATCATCGACACGGCGCGTGCGCTCAGGCTCAACGCGCTGGTCGTGCAGGTGCGGCCGGCGGCGGATGCGATCTACCCTTCGGCGCTCGAGCCGTGGTCGGAGTACCTCTCGGGCACGCAGGGCGTGGCGCCGGGCGCCGATTACGATCCGCTCGCCGAGTGGGTGGCGCTTGCGCATGCGGCGGGGCTCGAACTGCACGCATGGTTCAACCCGTATCGGGCGCGGCACCCGAGTGCGCGCTCGGCGCTCGCGCCGGACCATCTCGCGCAGCGTCGGCCGGAGCTCGTCGTGCGCTACGGCGACACGCTCTGGATGGACCCCGGTGCGCCCGACGCCGCGGCGCACACGCTCGCCGTCATCGCCGACGTCGTGCGCCGCTACGACATCGACGGCGTGCACATCGATGACTACTTCTACCCCTACCCGGTGCGAAGCGAGGCGGGCGGCGAACAGCCGTTTCCGGATGACGCCTCATGGCAGCGCTACCGCGCGACGGCCGGCTGGTTCAGCCTGCGCGATCGCGCCGACTGGCGCCGGCGCAACGTCGACGAACTGGTGCAGGCGATCGGTCGCACCACGCACGCCATCAAGCCGTGGGTGAAGTTCGGCGTCAGCCCGTTCGGGCTCGGGCGCCCCGACCTGCGCCCCGCCGGTATCGAGGGCTTCAGCCAGTACGACAAGCTCTACGCTGACGTCGAACGCTGGTGGCAGCGCGGCTGGGTCGATTACCTCGCGCCGCAGCTCTACTGGCCTATCGCGCAGACGGCGCAGGCGTTCCCCGTACTGCTCGACTACTGGGCGGGGGCCAACTGGCGCGGCCGGCATCTGTGGCCGGGGCTCTTCACCAGCCGCATCGACGCCAGCGAAGCCTCGTGGCAGCCCGAAGAGATCGAGCGCCAGATCGCGCTCCTGCGCGCTTCCGGCCGGGCCGACGGACACATTCATTTCAGCGCCGCCGCGCTCGTGCAGAACCGGCGCGGCGTGGCCGAACGGTTGGCACAGACGCTCTATCGTGACGCGGCGCTGGTGCCGGCCACGCCCTGGCTGCGCCCGCCCGACTGGCAGCCGCTCGCCGCGCCCGCGCTGCGCTGGCATTGCGAGGGCGCGCTGCGCTGCGGCGTCGACGCCGACGGCGCAGCCCCGGCGCAGGCCGCCACGCTCATCGTCGCCACGCGCCGAGACGGGCGCTGGCACTGGCGCATCGTCACGCCGTCGGCATGGCGCAGCGAAGGGCTCGCCATCGACATGAACGAACACGGCGCCGCGCTCGAGGCCGTGGCGCTGCACTGGCTCGATCGTTACGGCATCGCGGGCGAGAGGCGAACGCTGACGCTGCGGTGATGCGTTGGGATTACGGCTTTCGCTTTCGTGGCGGAAGCGGCGAGCGCGCGTCGCCACGCGTGGCGAGAAATGCTCCCCTCGGAGGCGACTACGCAAACATCTTCGCGATTTCAGCCATCGACAGAAACAGTCGCATCGGCGTTTGCTGGAAGGGCTGAAAATCGAAATGCCGGTAGAAGCTTTCCGCTTGCTCGTTCTTTGCTTCAACGATCAGCGCCATGGCCGCGATCTGCTGCGAGGCTTCCAGGCTGCGGCGCAGCGCATCGACGAGCATGAACTCTCCGAGGCCCTGACCGCGTGCCGTGCCATCCACGGCCAATCGCCCGAGCAGCGTAACGGGCAACTGCCCATAGCGCGGCAGGCGCTTCATCAGTGCGGCCGGAAGCTCGTCCATGACGATGATGGAGGAGGAAAGGGTGTAGAAGCCGAGAACCTTCGGGTTGCCCGGCTGCGTAAACACGAACGGCGCGGCCACTCGCTTTTCGGCGTCCTGCCGTGCTTGATCTCGCAGATAGCGATTCAGCGCCTCATTGCCGCAGTCAAAGGACTTGCGGTCGTGCGCTTTCTCGATCGGGCGGATGTTCTCCGAGGCAAGGACGAGCGTCAATCAAAGCCCCGCCTTCCGACGGTAGCTCCGGACCGCCTCTTGCAGGCGTCGCCCCGGCTCGGTTGGCGTCAGCAGCGCGGTCACGAAAGCTTCCTGCTCCTCACGCCTCAGCCGAATGACCTCATGATCCTGGATGATCTTCATGGCAGCTTCCTGCGTGCTGTCGATGACGAGCTCGCTCAGCGTGCGGCCGCTCAAAGCGGCGGCGCGCTGAAAGAATTCCTTCTGAGCACTCGGCACGCGCGCTTCCAGGCGCGCGTTGCGCGGCTTTTCGTGACTGTCGGGCGCATCCAGCATGGCTTCCTCGTCGGGTTCCCGCATCCTCTGGTTGCTTGATTGTACGCCGATTTTCCGTACGATTAAAAGCGAACTCGGCCCCTGATTTGGCGTCACGGTGGGCGCCCGGCGCCATCGGCCCGAACGAACACGGCGCCACGAAGATTGTTGGTTTCACGGCGGATGTGGCGAGCGCGTCAAAGACAACGGGCTGCCCATCCGTCCTTTTATCGCGTCAATTGGCTTTCACAAAGGCGATTACGTCCTTGACCGCTTGATCACGAGCGGCGGGATTTGCTGCTACGGTGAAACCCCGGCTGTTGCAGGCATTGAATGCCTTGTGCCATTCCGCAAACCCGTTGATCGCGGCACCAGTCTTGTAATCGCGCGCCTCGCCCAAGCCGCCACCTTGGCGGTCGGTCATGAACACTTCGATGGTGCAATTCTTCGCAGTCACGCCTTGCGATAGGTATTGATACTTGTTGCTTCCATCGAAATTATGGTAGGCGCCAGGGTATACCTTCCAAGTTACGTTGACTCCCGCATTGCGCAATTCGGTGTAGTAGGCAATGCACGCATCCGCAGGTGTCCCGTCATCTGCACCCCCCAAGAGTGCAAGCATCGGCGCCTTGTTGGAATTGCTCCGGTCATATCGAAACCGCGTATTGCAGTTGCCTTGGTATACCGGAATGTTGCCAGCAAATTTCAGGTTGTCATTGATCACCGCCTTGCGTACCATGTCAAAGTACGATTCAAATGCACTTGTTCCGCCACGTGAGCCACCCATGTGGAAAATTCGGTGTTTGTCAATGCGGGGGTGGGTTGCCAACAATTTCAGCGCAAACAACGCATCCGCGGTATTGGCGCTGACATCCACTTGTCCTTGATGGTCGGTCGTGCTGTCAATGCCTCGCGGTTTGAAACTGTCGATGATGAAGACTGCGATGCCGGCATCGTTCAGCGCGGATGCCCAGACGTCATGGAGTTTGGGTGTCACTCCGCCGCTGTCGTGGCTGATGATGACGGCGGGTACTTTGCCGTCGCTTGGCGAACGAGGCATCAGCAAGTCGCCGTACACCGTCACGGTTTTGGTGTTGGTCAGGTTCTTCCGCACGAATTGCCAGCGGTCTGGCGGCGTGATCGATTCAAATTCGATGCGACCCGTCGGACCGCTTGACAGGTCAGCCAGAGGTGCGGCGACGGTGCAATGTGTTGCCAGAAGCAATGCGGCTGCGGAAAAGAACTTTTTGACCATGTTTCGTTGAGCTTGCTTGAACGGATGCGACAGCTTAACGACACTTTTTGCCGCACGTGCGCTTGCGTTCCATCCCCGTCGGCACCGAAGCGCTGAGCGTGCATACTCTGCACGCATGACGATTCGGCAGATGCATGGCGACGGCGCGACGCTCGCGCTTGGGCTCGATGTGGGCGGCACTGCCACCCGGTGGTGTTTGCGCGATGGCGAGCGTGTTCTTGCGCGCGGTGACGGCCCGGGCTTCAGCGGCGTGCAGCTCCATACGCCGGCGGGCAGCGCCGAGGTCGCCGCGCGGGTGACGGCGCTGGCCGAGCGCGTGTTGCCGGCGGCGCGGGGGCAGCGCCTCGGGGCCGTGGTGGCGGGCGTCACCGGCGTCGGCGCGGGCAGCGCGGCGTTGGCGGCGATGCTTGCGCAGGCGTTCGCCGTGGCGCTGCCGCGCGTGCAGGTGACGAGCGACGTGATGATCGCGCACCGCGCCGCATTCGCGCCGGGGGAGGGGTATCTGGTCTACGCGGGCACCGGGTCGATCGCGGCTTTCATCGACGCCGATCAGGTGCTCCATCGCGCCGGCGGGCGCGGCGTGCTGCTCGACGATGCGGGCGGCGGCTACTGGATCGCGCACGAAGCGCTGCGCCGCATTTGGCGTCGCGAGGACGAAAATCCCGGTGCCTGGCGCGCGTCAACGCTCGCGTGCAGGCTCTTCGCGAAGATCGGTGGCGATGCCTCGATCGACGCCGTGCACTATCTGATGGAGCACGAGCGCGGCGAGGTCGGGCGGCTCGCGTTCGACGTCGCCGCCTGCGCCGAGGAGGATGCACTGGCACGCGCGATAATGCACGACGCCGGCCGCGAGCTTGCGCGCCTGGGCAACGCGATGCTGCATCGCTTCGGGCCTCGCCCGTTGCGGGTGGCGGGCGGCGCCGCGCTCTTGCATGCGCAGATCGAGGCGTCGTTCCGCGCGGAGCTCGCAGTCCCGGTCGCCGTGACCTTCGCGCCGCTCGATGCCGCAGCGGCGGCGGCGGACTGGGCTTGCGCCATGGTGGCGTCGGCCTGAACCCTGGGAGAACCTCGTGTCCTTGTTCACTCCGTTCAACGCTTCAGGCTGGTTGCGCCTGCTGTTGCCGGTCGCCGGCGTGGTCGCGCTCGGTGGTTGCGCAACACCGGGCGGCTACCCTGATCTCGCGATCGACCGCAGCCACACGGCGGTGAGTCAGGACAGCCGCGTGCAGTACCTCGTGCTGCACTTCACGGCGGAGGACTATCCGCGTTCGCTCAAGGTGCTGACGCAGGGGCCGGTCAGCAGCCATTACCTCGTCACCGACCGTCAGGGCGACACGCCGCCGCGCATCATGCAACTGGTCGACGAGTCGCGCCGCGCCTATCACGCGGGGGTCAGCTATTGGAAAGGGGCGACGATGCTGAACGCGGCCTCCATCGGCATCGAAATCGTCAACCTCGGTTCGCGCAAGCGCGGCAATGGCGTCGAGTTCGCCGAGTTCGACGAGGAGCAGATCGATCTCGTCGTGAAGCTCGTGCGCGACATCGTGCGTCGCCATGAAATTCGCATCGACCGCGTGGTGGGACACAGCGACATCGCGCCGACCCGCAAGAACGACCCCGGCCCGAAGTTTCCGTGGCATCGGCTGGCCGAAGCCGGGCTCGTGCTGTGGCCCGACGCGGCGCTGGTGGCGCAAAAGCGCGCGCTCTACGAGGCGAAGCTCCCTGACGTGCGCTGGTTTCAGGAGCGCCTCGCCGCGCACGGCTTTCAGGTGCCGCAGAACGGTGAGCTCGACCGCGCGACGCGCGATGTGATCAGCGCCTTCCAGATGAAATATCGCCCCGCCCGCTACGACGGCGAGCCCGACGCCGAGACGGCGGCACTGGTCGATGCGCTGGTCGAGCAAGCGCGACGGCTCGTCGCGCCGCCGCCGAAGCCAGTCGCGGTGTCGCGTTGATGCGCACGACGTGAACGCATGCTGCGCCATCGCGTTGCCCTGTGCCTCGTTGGTGCGGTCGCGAGTTTCGGTGCGCAGGCCGCATCCGCGCCAATGAGCGAGGCGAAGAGCGCGGCGCTGGACAGTGAATTGCGCGCGATCGTCGAGGCGCCAGCGCATCCGCTCGCGAGCCTCTCGGTGCTCGCCGTGCGCGACGGCGCCGTCGTCTACCAGCGCGCGTTCGGCGCGCGGCACATCGACGCCGCCGAGCCCTCGCGCAACCGTGCGGCGCAGACGACGACGCTCTACCGCGTCGCCTCCATCTCGAAGCTGATCACGACGCTCGGCGTCATGCGTCTCATCGAAGAAGGCAAGCTCGCGCTCGACGACGACGTGAGCAAGCTGCTCGGTTTTCCGCTGCGCAATCCGGCGTTCCCCGAGGTGCCGATCACGCTCGGCATGCTGCTCGATCACACCTCGTCGCTGCGCGACGATGCGGGCTATTACTGGGACGCCGCGCAGAACGTGCATCTGCGCGACGTGCTGGTGCCCGGCGGGCGGCTGCATGGCAGCGGCGCGATGTGGGACCGTGCGCACGCGCCGGGCAGTTATTTCCAGTATTGCAACCTCGCGTGGGGCGTCGTCGGCAGCATCATGGAGCGCGCCACCGGCGAGCGCTTCGATCGCCTGATGCAGCGGCTGGTGTTCACGCCGCTTGCTTTGCGCGGCGGTTTTCATCCGGCCGATTTTTCCGGCGCCGACCTGCGCGACATCGCCACGCTCTACCGCAAGCGCCAAACCCGCGACGGGCGCGACGTGTGGGACGTACGCGGCCCGTGGGTCGCGCAGGTGGACGACTACGACGCCGCCGCGCCCGAACCGAGAGCGCGCGCCGATTACGTGCCGGGCAGCAACGGCACGTTGTTCGGGCCGCAGGGCAATGCGCGCATGTCGGTCGAAGGGCTCGGCCGCGTGATGCGCATGCTGCTCGGTCGCGGCTCACTCGACGGCGTGCGCTTTCTGCGACCGGAGACGGTCGCGCTGATGCTGCGCCAAGCGTGGCGGCTCGACGCGAGCGGCGACAATGGGCGCGCCGACTTCGGCGCCGCGCGCGGGCTCTTCAACGCCTGGGGGCTCGGCAATCAGCACTTCCTCGACGTCACGGGCAACGGTCGCGGCGATCGCCTCGTGGCCGTCGGCGGCTATCGTGCCAAGGGGCATCTGGGCGACGCCTGGGGCTTGACGGCGGCCTTCGTCTTCGACCCCGAAGGAGGGAGCGGCATGATCTACCTGATCGGCGGCGTCGGTTTCGACCCGGCCACCTACCCCGGCCGTTACTCAGGGCTCGCGCGGCACGAGGAACTCATCCTCGACGCCATCCATCGGCACGCGATTCGGTAGCGCACGCGCCCGTTCAACACGGACGCCCACCCGCCAGTGAGGGGCGAAATCGTCAGCAACTTTTCGTTGAAATGACGTCCATAGCTGGCTTTGAGGCAAGTTTCCCATCAAGTCGACTTTTGCGGAAATCAGCCTCGAAGCCAGTCATGGATGCGGCTTTAGGCGTTTGGCTGTTGGCCTGCTATTTCAAGCTCGGGTAGGGTTGCGACGGCGAGCAGAAAGCGATGCCTTCACCGACGTAGCCGTTTTGAACCAGCATCGTGTAGGTTTCCATGCTCTGCGTCCAGCGATGTGCGACAACTTGGGGTTGGAACACCCGGTACACCGGGGATGCGCCGAGCGGACAGGCCCCGCCGGTGCTGCGCAAGACGTACGCCCCGGGCAGGCCTGTAACACGATAGGGGACACCCGGATACCACTGCGCTTGCAGCGCGTCCACGGTTTCGCGCGATGTCGTGACAAAGATGCCGCGATAGGGCTTCGGATAATAAATGTCCCATATGGGCACGAACGGCTCCGGGAGTGGGCGCTCGAAATCGGTTGGCATAAATAGCGAAAAGGCATGTGATTTTGGGGGCGGCCCGCCGACTTCGATCCAGTTCACATTTTCGTTGAGCAATTCCCCGTTCCACGGCATGGATGTCAGCGTGATCGGTGCCTCCTCAACGGGGTAGGTGCCAAAGGGCTTGACTTCGCCCCCATCGACCCGGGCCGTGTACATCACACCGAAGCTCGGATCACCGGCCCGCATTTCCACCTTCAGCGAAGCGCTGCCTTCCTCAACCACGTGGGTGCCGGCGTACATATCGCCACCGGTCACGCTGACGCGCACGTTGTACGTGCCCATCGGCAGCCCCGGCACCCGCAAGGTGCGCTGCGTTGCACATTCACCGCTCTTGAGATGCGATAGCACCAAACTCAGGGTGCCCTCCTTCAGCGTGACTTCCGAATAGATGGGCGCCACGGTGCTCAGGCAATAGGGTTTCGAGAACGTCGCGATCACATCGAACGGACGGTAGACACCGATCACGCCTCCCGAATCGACGGCGGAGACTTTGACGCTTGGCATCGTGATCACGGGCCGCGTCTGCGCGATAGCGCACGAACCCGCAAGCGCCCCCAGCATCGCGACGACCAGCCGCTGTGCCAATCGATGTTTCATGGTTGCGTCCATGTGCTCACACCGGTGAATGTGAGCGACCATTGTATGAGCGGATAAGCCGGCGTGGCCACCGTACCCGAGTGAGGCAACGAAATGATCGGCAACTATTCGTTGAAATGACGTTCATAACGGGCTTCAAGGCCCATTTCCCATCAAGTCGACTTTTGCGGAAATCAGCCTCGAAGCCCGTCGTGGATGCGGCTTTCGGCGTTTGGCTGTTGGCCTGCTATTTCAAGCTCGGGTAGGGTTGCGACGGCGAGCCAAAGAGCGCGGGCGGCATGCCCCAGGCCGAGTGGACGGCCGCCCTTCGTTTGCGCAGGCGGCGCGTCACTTCCCCGGCAGGGCGGGCATGATCGCTTCGGTGCAGTCGGGTTCGACATCCATGCCGAGCGGCAGCGCGAAGCGTTGGGCTTCGCGTCCGCTTCGAGCGTCGACGACCCGGAGATGAAAGGTTTCGCCCGTCACGCAATAGAGCACGATGGCGGGGCGCTTGTTGCCTTGCTTCACGGTGAGCGCGTGGCCGTCGGGATGCGATGCCTTCGTGATCACCTTGCCCTCGTGAGCCGGCAGGGCGATGCCCAGAAATGGCACGGCGCGCGCCGTTGGAAGGAGGGCCGTTGCCTGCTGTGCCGCCGTGGTTCCCGTCGGCCCTTGGATGGGTAGGCCGTCGGACGGGCGAGCCGTGCCAGTGATGACAGCGCAACACGGCAACGTCGCGGCGGGGTGCGGCGCGAGCCGAATGACGCGCCAGCGCGAGCGCCGGCGCAGCGCCGTAGGGGTGTCTGCGTAGAGCGTCGCTTTCCGGGCGTCTGCACGAGCGTCGACCAACGCCACGGTGAGCGAGTCGGTTGCCGAGGCATTGGCCGCGGCAAGTGCGCCGGTCAGCGCGCTGGCGAGAACAACGAGGCTCCGCGCAAGGCGTTTGGCGAGGCGACGTGCCCGCGTGCAATGCGGGCGTTGATGATTTTTGCTTGGGTCGAGTGGCGAAATCATGGTGCGGCGTCACTCGCGCACGGTCGCTGCTTCGTGCAGCGTGACGGTGGCGGTCGTGGGGTCGACGCTTGCTTCGACGCCCAGCGGCAGTGTGTACTGCTGGGCGATGTGGCCGAACGAATAGCCGTAGACGGAGGGCACGTCGAGCGCGCCGAGCTGCTCGTCGATGGTCTCCGCGAGGCTCAGCGACACGTCACCGGCGCGTGGCGAGCAGTTGCGAAAGACGCCGAGCAGGATGCCGCCGGCCGATTCGAAGGCGCCGCTTTGCGTGAGTTGCGTGAGCATGCGCTCAATGCGGTAGGGTGCTTCCCCGATTTCTTCGAGGAACACCAGCGCGCCGTGAAATTGCGGTGCGTAGGGGGTGCCGACGAGCGCGCTGATGACGGAGAGGTTGCCTCCGGCGAGCCGTCCGCGCAGCGTGCCGTCGTGAACGGTGCGAGTGCGGTATTCGGCGTTGTCGCGGCCGAGCGCGACGTTGGCCTGCGCGAGCGGCATCGCGTGCTGTGATGCGGCGTCGAACAGCAGCGCCTCTATCTGCGCGAGCGAGTAGTCCGAGAACGTGGAGGAGGCGACCGGCCCGTGGCAGCACACGAGCCGCGCATGGCGCACGATGGCGGCAGTCAGCGCGCTGATGTCGGAGTAGCCGATGACGAGCTTGCGGGCGCGGCGGATGAGCTCATAGCGCAGATGCGGCAGCAGCGCGGCGCAGCCGGAGCCGCCGCGCAGTGCCCACAGTGCCGCCACGTCGCGGCGTTCGAATAGGGCGTGCAGGTCGAGCAGCCGCTCGCGCACGGTGCCGGCGTAACCGCCGTGGCGCGCGCGCAGGTGGCGGGCGGTCAGCACGCGCAGTCCGAGGGACTCGAGGTTGCGCACGCCTTTCTCGATCAGCGCGTCGTCGACGTAGCCGCCCGGCGCGATCAGCGCGACGACGTCGCCACGGCGCAGCGCGCGCGGGCGCAGGAGCGGGCGCGATGGCGCGGGCGCGGTGCCACGGCGGGCTTCGGCGCGTGGCGCGAGCGCCATGCCTGCCGCACTGGCGAGCGAGAGGCCGAGGCGGCGGCGCAGCGCGTCCGGTGGCGCAGGCGGCGGGTTCGGGCGGCGGTTCATGCGGGCAGCAAAAAAAAAGGGGCGCGATGGTTCGCGCCCCGTGATTGTCGCTTGCCGCGAGTTACTTGAACGAGTAGGTCGCGCCCAGTACGTAGGAGCGGCCGCGCGGGTCGGCGATGCGGGGCTCCCACGAGCTGCCGGCGCCGGTGTTGCCGTCATAGGCGGCGCTGAACGGCGGGTCGGTGTTCAGGATGTTCTTCACTCCGCCGGTGATGGTGAGGTTCTTGACACCGGTGTAGGCGAAGATCAGGTTGTAGGTGATCCACGCCTTCACGTCCGGGCTCCAGTTGGGCGGGGTGATGGTGCCGTTGGCGATGCCGGGCAGCACGGCGTCCTTGTAGCCGGCGCTGTAGATCTGCGTCAGCGTGCCGCTCCAGGGGCCTTGCGTGTAGTTCAGCGACAGCGTGTGCTTCCAGCGCACCGGCACGTCGTTGAGGCGGCTGAACGTGCCGACTTCGTTCGGCCCGAACGGGGCGGATGCGATGATGCGCGACTTGCGCTCGATCAGGTAGGTGCCGTCGAGGCTTGCCGTGAACTTGCCGAGCCAGAGGTTGCCACTGGCGCGGGCGCCGATCTCGAGGCCCTTGGTGATCGTCTCGCCGGCGTTGATCCAGCGCGTGTCGATCGAGGTCAGGTTGCCGGCGCTGTCACGGATGAAGCGGTCGGGGAACAGCGAGGCGTTGGCCAGCAACGTGTTCAAGCCGAGCGACTGGATGGTGCCGTCGCGACGGATGTCCCAGTAGTCGACGTTGCCGCTCAGCCACGACGTCGGCGCGAGCACGATGCCCACCGTGCTCATCTTCGCCTTCTCCGGGCCGAGGTTCAGCTTGCCGCCGGTCAGGATGGTCGGCGTGATGGCGGCGCAACCGGGCGCGGTGCTGACGATCAGCGAGGGGCAGGTGGCCGGGTCGACCAGATCCTTGCCGGAGTAGGGCGACTCGGTGACGCCGAAGAAGAGCTGGCTGAAGGTCGGCGCGCGGAAGCCCGTGCTGTAGGAGCCGCGCAGCAGCACCTGCTCGATCGGGGCGAAGCGCAGCGTGATCTTCGGGTTGGTGGTGCCGCCGAAGCCGGAGTAGTTGTCGTGGCGCACCGAACCGGTCACTTCGAGTGACTTGGTGATGGGCACCAGCACCTCGGCATAGGCCGCGCGCACGTCGCGCTTGACGGTATCCATCGTGTTGATGGCGTCGAACGGCGCGTTGAAGATGTTGTTCTGCGTTGCGAGGTCGGCTTCCTTGCCGTTGAAGCGGTATTTCTCTTGCCGCAGATCGACGCCGACGGCCGCCATGACGTCACCGGCGGGCAGCTTGAAGATCGGTCCCGAGGCGGCGAAATCGCCTTGCGTCGAGGTGTATTTGCCGCCGTACAGCGCGGTGCCGTTGGCCGAGGCTGCGGCGAGAGCCGCCAGCGCTTCGGGCGTCTGGTTCTGGCCGGGCAGCACGAAGGGGTTCAGCAGGCCCGAGCGCAAGAGCGGCACGAATTTGTCGTTGAAGTAGTAGCCGCCCTGCAAGGTCGAGCGGGTGTCGCTCGTCGCCTGCGAGACGCCAAACTTGTAGTCCCAGGTGCCGAAGCTGCCTTCGCCGCCGAGCAGGAAACGGCGCGTTTCGGCCTCGGTTTCGATTTCGCGGTTGCCGCAGGGCATGCAGCGCCAGCGGTAGGCGATGCCCTGGCCACGGTTTTCCTCGATGGTCGGGAACACGGCGACGATGGCGTTGAACACCTGGTTGTAGGACGAGCCGGTGCTCGGGTAGAGCAGGTTGTACAGCGGGCTCGTGCTCGACGCGCTGCTCGAGATCTGGTTGGGCGAGAAGGATTTGCGCGTGGTGACATTGGCGCCGACGAATTCACCGAACAGCGTCAGGTTGTCGTTGACCTTGAAGCTCGCGCGTCCCAAGCCGTTCAAGCTGCGAGCGGGCTGCTGCAGCACGGCGGCGCGGCCGGTGTCCCAGGCGCAACCCCATTTCGCCGATGGGGTGGCCCAAAGACGCTCGTCGTAGGCGCCGCCGCCGTCCATCGTGTTGCAACCGGCCTGACCGGGCAGGTCGAGCGGGTTGATGCCGTTCATGGCCTGCGTGGTGCCGGGCTGCGTCGGGCCGGTGCCGTTGGAGAGCACGCCGGCGGCGTTGCGCGAGGCGAGAATGCTGCGGATGCTGCTGATGGTGAACACCGTTGCATACGGCGTGCCGCGGGTGTCGACCGAGAGGCCGCGATCGGGCTGGAAGGTGTTGACGAACGAGCGCTGGTCGCCGCGCAGCGCCTGGTTCTCGCTGTAGGCGAGCGAGCCCATGACGTTGAAGCCGTCTTTCGCGAGGTCGCCGAAGCCGGCGACGATGGAGCCGCGCACGATGTTGCCGCCGCCCTGTTCGGTGGTGTCGGTGATGCCGGAGACGGTGACGCCGGTGAAGTCACGGCGCAGGATGAAGTTGATGACGCCGCCGATGGCGTCGGTGCCGTACAGCGAGGAGGCGCCGTCTTTCAGCACTTCGATGCGCTCGATGGCCGCGAAGGGGATGGAGTTCAAGTCGACCACGCCACCGTTGAGGCCGTGCGAGGCGACGCGGCGGCCGTTGAGCAGCACCAGCGTGGCGTTGGCGCCCTGGCTGCGCAGGTTGGCGGCCGAGATGCCGTTGTTGCCGCGATTGGAGCCGGCGGCGACGTCGGCATTGCTGGCCAGATTGTCCATGCCGTTGCCGTTGACGGAGAGCACCTGCATCAGTTGCTCGACGGTGGTGACTCCGGTGCGTTCGATCTCGGCGCGGGTGATCACCTGCACCGGAAGGGCGCCCTCGGACTGCACGCGCTTGATGCTGCTGCCGGTGATTTCGACGCGCTCGACCTTGGTGGGCTGCGCGTCCTGCGCGAAGGTTGGCCCGGCGATGAGCGCGAGCGAGATGCATTGGGCAAGTTTGCTGAGTTTCACGGTACCCCCGTTATGGTGTTCGCAAGGTTCGGCGTGCCGCATCTGGCGTGCGGCGCGCCCATGGACTGGTTCGGCGCACTCGACCCCGCCGCAGGGCGGGTTTGTGGCTACACCGCGGTGGGTAAACCGCGGTTGGGGCGTGGTGCCTGTCTGCACGTCAAGGGTGGCGGCGGCGGCGGGCACGAATCGATGCACGAATGATGAGCCATTATCGCCTCTTGCATCGCCGTATTGTCAAACGAGCGGTTCCGTTTTGCCGTCGGTCGCGGAGGCTTTGACACAATTGCCACGTTTTTTCTGCCGCTTCGTCGCCGGAGTCATCATCGGTCATGCTCGCATCATTCCGTACCGCTGTCGCCGCCTTTGCTGAACCGTTGCGCGGGCGCTGGGGTGGCGTCGGCTCGCGCGTCGCGTTGGTGCTGTTCGCCGCGTTCGCGTTGTTGCCCGCGCGGGCCATGCTGCCGCCCGACGTCGAGCGGCTGTTGCGCGAGGCGTCGATTCCGAACGAGGCGCTGGCCTTCGTCGCGATGCGCGCCGACAGCGGCGCCGTGGTGGCGGAGCAGGGCGCGAGACGCCCGATGCAGCCGGCCTCGACGATGAAGGTGTTGACCTCGGTCGTCGCGCTCGATCGCCTCGGGCTTGCGTGGCGCAGCCGCAGCGAACTCGCGACCGACGGATTGAGGCGCGACGGCGTGCTCGTGGGCAACCTCTATCTGCGCGGCTTCGGTGACACCGATCTCGACGTGGAGGCGTTTCGGGCGCTATTGCAGCGCCTGCGCGACAGCGGTATCGACGAGATCCGTGGCGATCTGCTGCTCGCGCGCGACTGGTTCGACCCGCCGCGGCCCGACCTCGGTGTGCCGCCTTTCGACGAGACGCCGGAGTTTCGCTACAACGCGATTCCCGACGCGATCTTTTTGAACAGCAACCTGCTCGAGGTGACGCTGATCGCCGAGGGCGAGGGCGTGCGCGTGCGCTACGTGCCTGCGCTGCCGGGCGTTCGCTTCACGCCGCGCTTCACGCTCGCGGAGGGTGCCTGCGCCGACTGGGAGGACGGCTGGCAGTTGCCGCAGACGCTGCGCGCGGCCAACGGTGACCTCGAGGTGGTGCTCGGTGGCAGCTTTCCCAAGAACTGCATCGCGACGACGCGCCTCAACGTGCTCGATCGCAACGAGTTCGCCGCGCGGCTGTTTCGCTCGCTGTGGCATGAGCTTGGCGGACGCTTCGATGGCAGCGTGCGCGATGCGCCGCCCGGCAGCGCCACGGCGCGACTCACGATGCTCGCCGAGCATCGCTCGCGGCCGTTTGCCGAGGTGCTGCGCGACATCGACAAGCGCTCCGACAACCCGATGGCGCGCCTGACCTATCTCGCGCTTGCCGAGCGCGGCGAGGGGGCGGGTGCGTCGCAGTCGACGGCGGCACGGGCGGCGCAGACGGTGCGCGCGTGGCTTCGCGCGGAGGGGATCGATGACGCGGGGCTCGTGCTCGACAACGGATCGGGGTTGTCGCGCACCGAGAAAATCTCGCCGCTGCAACTGGCGCAGGTGGTTCGCGCAGCGCTCACGCGGCCGTGGGCGCCGGAGTTCCTCGCCAATCTTCCGGTCGCGGGGCTCGATGGCGGCTTGCAGCGGCGCTTGGCGACGCCTGCGCTGCGTGGTCGGGCGCGACTGAAGACCGGCACGCTGCGCGACGTGACGGCGCTCGCCGGCGTGCTGCCGAGCGCCACCGGCGAGACCTGGGTGGTCGTCGCCATGCTGAACCACGCCAACGCGACCTCCCGCGTGTCGCGCCCGATCCTCGATCAACTGATGCTCGCGCTGGCTGCGGGCTTCGATCGCCGTGCCGACGAGCGAGTGCGCGACGGCATCGGCCCCTGAGGGATGACATCCCCCCTGTTTTGGCCGAACAACTTTTTCAGAAAATGGCGTCCGTGACGGGCTTGGCGCGTCATTCCGCCAAAACTCGACTTTCAACGAAATCGCGCGGCAAGCCCGTCATGGATGCGGGTTTGAGGATAAAGCCGATGCCGGAATTCGTCTGACGGCACGGCGCCGCGAGCACGCCGTCAGAGGATGCGCGGATAGTGGCGGCGCACGTGCTCGCGATCACCGCAGTCGAAATGCCACCATTCGTGGCTGATGCCCTGGAAGCCGCCGTGGCGCATCGCGTCGCGCAGCCGCTGGCGGTGCTCCAGATGCGCCTCGCTCAGCGCGCCTTCGGCGTGGAGCTTCGTCTCCAGCGCCGGATGTGACTTCTCGTTCAATTCGTCGAAACCGCTGCCCATATCGAGCTCGTTCCCGGCGGCGTCGATGACGGTTGCGTCCACCGCCATGCCGAAGGAATGGATGGAGCCACGCTCCGGAGGAGCGAGGTAACCCAGCAGACTCGTGCCCTGCAACGCGGCCCACAGCGCTTCCTGCACGCGCTGCGGGCGCATGGCGTCGAGCACCAGCAGCCGCTCGCCACGCCCCTGAGCGGCGAGCCATGCGGCGCTCGCAGCAAGCGCCTGCGCCGCGTCGCGGTGCAGCCACGCGCAGTCGAGCGGCGCATAGAGATTTCGGCCGACGAAATTGTTGGCACTCGCATAGCGCAGATCGATGACGACACCGGCGATCGTCGACAGATGACGATAGCCGCCACTCGTGGCGACGGCTTCGCAGGCGAGCGGCGCGGCGGGGGCGTCCGACTGCGCCACCGAATCGGCGGCGCGACTCAGGCCGGAAAGATCCACACGGCGTCCTCGGGCAGTTCGAGATGGCAGGGGTTCGGCACCTGCTCGCTTGCGTTGTACACGCGCAGCGCCAACGAGTCGGCGCCGCCGTTCGCCTCGCGAAACAGATGCTCCCACCGGTCGCCGAGGTACATGCTGGCCGAGCGCGGCAGCGACAGCGCGTTGTCACCCGCCGCTTCGTTGATGCGCACGCGCTCGACGCGGACCACGGCGATCGCCGCCTGACCGGGTTGCAGCACGCCCTTGGCCTCGCCACGCAGCGTCCAGCCGTTGCCCTGCAACACGGCGCGGCCCGCCTCCACGCTGGCGACGGTGCCGGGCAGGCGATTGTTGCTGCCCATGAATTCGGCGCAGAACAGCGTCTGCGGCGAACCATACATCGCCTGCGGCGTGCCCTGCTGTTCGATGCGGCCATCGTTGAGCAGCAGGATGCGGTCGGAGATCGCCATCGCCTCGCCCTGATCGTGCGTGACCATGATCGCCGACAGCCCCAGCCGAATGATGAGCTCGCGCAGGAAGGCCCGCGCCTCCTCGCGCAGCTTGGCGTCGAGGTTCGACAGCGGTTCATCGAGCAGCAGCACCGGCGGGTTGTAGACCAGCGCGCGCCCGATCGCCACGCGCTGTTGCTGGCCGCCCGAGAGCTCGTTCGGATAGCGAGCGCCGAGCTTGGACATGCCGAGCTGGTCGAGGATCGCCTGCACGCGGCTTTGCTGCTCGCTTGCGCTCACCCGGCGAAGCTTCAGCGGGTAGGCAATGTTCTCCGCCACCGTCTTGTGCGGCCACAGTGCGTAGGACTGAAACACGATGCCGAGATCGCGCTGCTCGGCCGGCATCTCGGTGCCGCTCGCGCCATCGAACAGCACGCGATCGCTCATCACGATCTTGCCCTGGCGTGGCAGTTCGAGCCCGGCGATGGCGCGCAGCAGCGTCGTCTTGCCGCTGCCGGATGGGCCGAGCAGCGTGACCACCTCGCCACGCGCGAGTTCCATGGAGACGCCCTTCAGGACGGGGTTGCTGCCATAGTGGAGGTGCAGCGCCTCGACGGTGAGCTCAATCATGCAACTTGACTCCAAAACGCAGTGCGATACCCATGCCGATGACGACCAGCACGATGTTGATGAAGGAGAGCGCGGCGACGATGTCGATGGCGCCGGTCGCCCACAGCGAGACGAGCATCGAGCCGATCGTCTCGGTGCCCGGCGTCAGCAGGTAGACGCCGGTGGAGTATTCGCGCTCGAAGATCAGGAACATCAAGAGCCACGACCCGATGAGCCCGAACTTCGCGAGCGGCACCGTGATGTTGCGCGTGACCTGGGCACGGCGTGCGCCGACGCTGCGCGCCGCCTCTTCGAGTTCGGGCGCCACTTGCAGCAGCGTGGCGGAGATCAGGCGCAGGCCGTAGGCCATCCACACCACCGAGTAGGCGAGCCAGACGCTGAAGATCGTCGAACGCAAGCCGCGCAGCGGTTCGATGGCATGCTCGCGCAACCATGACGCGAACGGCAGCACCGCGAGCCAACCCTCTTCGAGCGAGCGGTCGAGCCACATCGGGATGAACAGGAATACCCACAGAAACGCGAGACCGGCGAGCAGGCCGGGCACGGCGCGCGGAACCAGCACGCTGTAGTCGAGCACGCGCGTCACCTGATCGGGCTTGCGGTGCATGGCCAGTGCGATGGCCGTGTAGCAGGCAACGGCCAGCGCGCCGCCGATCACGCCGATCAGCACCGAATTGATGATCGCGCGCAGCAGCGTCGGTTGCTCGAGGATGCTGCGGAACGCCTGAATCGAGAGCACATCGGTGAGCGAGACGCCCACGCCCCAGCCCGACACGAAGGCGCGCAGCACGACCCCGGCCAGCGGTACGGCGATGGCGACGACGAGCCACAACGCAACGACGGCGCCCGCGACCCAACGCCACTTGCCAAGCGGCAACACGCGCGGCCTTGTGACCTTGCCTTTCACCGTTGCATAGCGCGCCGCCGTGCGCAGCAGCCGTCGCTGCAACATGACCAGCGGAATGGTGAACGCGATCAGCACCATCGACACCGCCGCCATCAGGTGATAGGAGGGAATGCCGAGCTTGTTGGTGAGCTTGTACAGGTAGGTCGAGAGCACCAGATGCCCCTCGGGGTCTCCGAGGACCAGCATCAGGCCGAACACTTCGAGCCCGAGGAAGAACAGCAACACCGAGGCATAGGAGAGCGCCGGACGCACCATCGGCAGGCTGACGGCCGTCATCACCTGCAACGGTGTGGCGCCGACGCTGCGCGCCGCCTCTTCGACGTCGGAGCCGAGGCTGTGCAGCGCCGACGAGATGTAGAGGTAGGCATAGGGTACGTGCGTCAATCCGGCGATGACGATGATCGCCGGCAGCGAGTAGATGTTCCACGGAATGAAGCCGAAGAGCGCCTGCGCCCAGGTCGAGAAAAACCCGACCGGCCCCGCCGCCACGACGTAGCCGAACCCGAGCACCATCGGCGAGACGAAGACCGGCACCAGAATCATCGGCTGAATCCAGCGTCGCCCCGGCAGATCGGTGCGCGCCACCAGAAAGGCGAGCACGCCGCCCAGCGGCACGGCGATCACGACCAGACCGAAGGCGAGCGCGAAGCCACTCTTCAGCGCCCGATAGAAATCCGGGTCGGCGAAGATGAAGCGGTAGGCATCGAGCCCGACGTTCTTGTCGGGCAGGAAGAACGGCGCCGACAGAAAGCTCTGCCAGACGATGAACGCGAGCGGCACATAGATCGCAAGCAGCGTGAGCGTCGTGACGAGCGCACGCGGCCACGACGGATGCCAGGTCCGGCGCGACAGGGTGGTGGAGGCCATGGTGGATGCTCCCGTCGACGCGACGGCAGCGGCCGTCGCGTGCGGGATGATGGTTGGGCGGCGCGAGCCTATTTGCCGACGGCGCCGCGCCAGTCCTTGATGAACGCGAGGCGCTTGTTCTGGTCGAGGTAGTCGAGCAGTGACTCGTTGACCGGAATCGGCTTCAAGGCGTGTCCGAGTTTCTTGGTCAGCCCGGCAACGTCGTTGCTGCTGCCGATGTCGTCACGCACCGAAGCGAGTTCGGCCTTGTTCGCCAGCACACCCTGGCCGCGCTGCGACAGCAGATAGTCGAGCCAGAGTTTCGCCGCGTTCTTGTTCTTCGCCGTCTTGCCGATGAACGCGATGCGCGAGAGCACCAGCGTGTAGTCCGTTGCGTAGGCGACGCCCAGACCGGGGTCCTTCTTGGCGCGCGTCTCGGCGTAGGACCCCAGGATGTTGTAGCCGATCAGGTTCTCGCCGGAGGAGACGCGCTCCATCATGGTGCCCGTGGAGGACTGCACGACCAGCCCCGCCTTGCCGACGCCGCGCAGGAAGTCATGGTATTTCGGATCGTTGCGACTGTCCTGCACCGCCAGCATGAAGCCGACGGCCGACTTCTCGACGTCGTAGGTGGTCACCTTGTTCTTGAAGCGATCGGCCTGGCTCGACACCAGCTGCGCGAGCGCCGCGTGCGTCGTCGGCACCTCGTCGGCCTTGATCAGCCGCTTGTTGTAGACGAACACGGTGGGCTCGAACGTGGTGCCGTAGGCGCGATCGGTCCACACCGACCACGCCGGCACCTTGCCCGCTTCCGCCGACTTGTAGGTCAGCGCGTAGTCCTTGGCGAGCTTCAGCGCGGAATCCATCGCCGAACTCCAGACCACGTCGCCGCTGTTGCTGCCCGAGGCCTGCTCGCTGATGTAGCGGCTGTAGAGCTCGGTGCTGTTCATGTCGTTGTATTCGACCTTGATGCCCGGATAGAGCGCTTCGAAGTCCTGGATGACCGGCGCCGCCGCCTTGGTGTCGGTCGTCGAGTAGACGATCACCTTGCCTTCCTTCTTCGCCGCGTCGATCAGTTGCTGGTAGTCGGCCGGGTAACCTTTCGGCGCACTCTGCGCGCCCGCCGGCGCGGTGACAGCGAGTGAAGCCGCGAACGCGAGCGCGCACAGCGTGCTGACGTGAGTACGTGATGATGGATGGCGCATGATGGGTTCCTCCTGAATCGTGTTCTGCGTGAGCGACGCGAGCGCCGCTTCGATTCATTCTATGCCCGTGTCGGCGGCAAAAAGAAAACGGCTCCGCATGGGAGCCGTCTGGGCATTGCCGTTCACGTCATCGTTGCCGATACGTTCGTCCAGTCCCTCGATTCCACTTCGTTGCATCGAGGCTACGCTGGCTTTCGTCATGATTGCAAGTCGACTTTGGCCGCATTTCGCGCTCCAAGCCCGTTATGGATGCGCCTTCCAGCATCGAGCTGTATCGTGTGCACCGTCCATGCCGCGGACGGGTGGCCAAGGGCGCGTTGCGGCAACCGTAGCCTCGATGCAACGAAGTGGAATCGAGGGCCGCCGCCGTACGCCCACGACCGTGTCGGCGACTCACGCAATGACCGCAGGCGATGGGTCATGGCGCAGATGTCGGGGCCGCTGTGCGGCAGCGATCGGCGAAGGCGGAATGGTTGCTGGGGTGGGCGTCGTGTGTCCCGCCGCTCGCGTTGCAACGGCGCGCCTTCAGGCAACGCGCCGAGCGCCGCTAGTGCAGTGTTTCGCGTAGATTGGTACAAAAAAATGCGATGGATTTTGGTTCGAATCGAGGCGCAAAGCGCAGCCATAGCAAGCTGTGGCGAGCATTGGCAACGAAGAGTCGGGCCAAAAGACGCACATTTTTGTACCAAGAAGAGCGAAACACTGCACTAGCCCCCGTGCACAACGCCGCATTTCGCGCGCGATTTCGCCAC
>JAFEDD010000027.1:0-37549 GCA_018241765.1 Pseudomonadota bacterium
ATTTGGTGGCCAACGGCCGAGTTCCTGGAGATTATGGTTGGCGTCGGTGATAGCGCCGTTCGCGTGCCCGTCGCGGCGCCCGACGGGCA
Organism: Pseudomonadota bacterium; assembly: GCA_018241765.1. Lineage (GTDB taxonomy): Bacteria > Pseudomonadota > Gammaproteobacteria > Burkholderiales > Casimicrobiaceae > Casimicrobium. The sequence continues at coordinate 90 of JAFEDD010000027.1, forward strand.
GTGAAGCCACGGCGCCGGAGTCGTATAACCGACGCCCCTCTGCGCGATACAGCTTGATGCTGGAAGGCGCATCCATAACGGGCTTGCGGCGCGAAATGCGGCCAAAGTCGACATTGAAATTGGAAAATTCGCATGCAAAGCGCAAAAAGACAAATATTGCTTTTCAATCAATGGGTTGGATGGGTTCTGTGCCGCATTGCAAGCAAGCATGCGACGCGCTGATGGCGTCGGTACGTGAAAGTTGCCCTGCAAGCCGCGCCAATCAAGGAAATGTCGCATCAGACTACGCTCAGCACGAGCCCACCGGACGGACGGCGGACGTGGCGCGAGCGTTCTTTTGCGCGCAATCAGCAGGTAGGCGCGGGCTTGACCGCGCTTGGCTGCATTCGATGACCGATGACGATGAATCAACCCCACGAAAGCGACGTCAAGCCGTCGCCTACAACCCGTAGGCGCGGGCTTGACCGCGCTTGGCCGCATGCGACGGCCGCTGGCGATGACCAACCCCACACAAGCGACGTCAAGCCGTCGCCTACAGCCGGTAGGCGCGGGCTTGACCGCGCTTGGCTGCATTCGATGACCGTTGACGAGGAATCAACCCCACACAAGCGACGTCAAGCCGTCGCCTACAACGCGAGCGACGTCAAGCCGTCGCCTACAGCACGTAGGCGCGGTCGCGGCCCGTCTTGCGAGCCGTGATCAACCGCCGCAGGTCGCGATGCTCGCGGTCGCCAAAAGCTCTTCGAGCAGTGCCATCGAGGCGCTGCCGGAGACCGCATAGGGGTCGAACACGGCCTTCTCGGAGTACTTCAGGAGCAGCGAACGGTTGATCTTTTCGAGGTTCGCGCGCCCCATGACCCAGCCGGCGAAGCGGCGCTCGCTGATTTCCTCGAAGACGAGCAGTTCGACGTCGCGGTGGCGCGGGTCGCGCAGGATGCGCGCAAAGGTCGCGCTGACGGCGGGGCGTCCACCTTCGATGACCTGCATGAAGATGCTCCCCGAGTGACAGAGCAGCCCGGTGAGACCGGCCTCGGGGTTGTTTTTGCGCGATTGCGCGACGATTTCGTCGATCATCGCCGCGGACAGGCCATCGGCGGCGCGCGACACATAGAGCAGACGGACGAGCATGGTGGGTGGGTCTCCGGAAAAAGGGGCAGCGGCTGGCCGTGGCGCCCGGAATCAGGACTTGCGGGCGTCGACCAGCGCGAGGAATTCGCGGCGCAGATTGGCGTCTTTCAGAAACGAGCCACGCATCACGCTGTTGATCATCTTGGAGTCGACATCCTTGACGCCGCGCCACTGCATGCAGAAGTGGTCGGCCTCCATGACGATGGCGAGCCCATCGGGCTTGATCTTCTCTTGCAGCAGGTTGGCCAGCTGAGTGACCGCCTCTTCCTGGATTTGCGGCCGGCTCATGATCCAGTCGGCGAGGCGCGCGTACTTCGACAGACCGATCAGATCGGAGTGCTGGTTGGGCATCACTCCGATCCACAGCCGGCCCATGATCGGGCACAGGTGATGCGAGCAGGCTGAGCGGATCGTGATCGGCCCGACGATCATCAGCTCGTTCAGGTGTTCGACGTTCGGGAACTCGGTCACCGCCGGCGCCATCGTGTAGCGGCCACGGAACACTTCGTTGAGAAACATCTTGGCGACGCGCTTGGCCGTCTCCTGCGTGTTGTGGTCGGTCTCGGTGTCGATGACGAGACTCTTGAGCACCTCGCGCATGCGGGCTTCGACTTCGGCTTGCAGTTCATCGAGTTCGTCGCCTTCGATGAACTCGCTGATGTTGTCATTGGCATTGAAGCGCCGGCCGGCGGCATGGATGCGCGCACGGATGCGCGCGGACGCCGGTTGTGCGGCACTCACGGGCGCTGGTGCAAGGTGGGGGCGGGCGTCGGAAGCGAGGGCGCGCGGATCGGCGGTCATGGCTGCACATCATTGGGGAGGCCGGAGCGGCATTGTCGCACGCTCCCGCGGCGACGAAGCGCTTGCATTGCCGTCGCGCTGCCGCTACAAGCGACGTCGGCGTCGCCCCGGGGGGCGACCCCGCCACGAGTACAACAATCCCTTTCACGAGAACAAAGGAAGCAGCATGGCACTTTTCCAATGGACCGAAAACACGTCGGGGGGCGTCGTCGCCCCCGACGAGCGCGTGGGCTACGGCGCCACCCTGGCGCTCGGCATCCAGCACGTCATCGCGATGTTCGGCGCGACCGTCCTCGCGCCACTGCTGATGGGCTTCGATCCCAACGTGGCCATCCTGATGAGCGGGGTGGGTACGCTGATCTTTTTCGTGATCGTCGGCGGCAAGGTGCCGAGCTACGTGGGGTCGAGCTTCGCGTTCATCGGTGTCGTCATCGCGGCCACGGCCTATGCCGGCAAGGGGCCCAACACGAACATCGCCGTCGCGCTCGGCGCGATCATCGTTTGCGGCGCGGCCATCGTGGCGATCGGCCTCATCGTGCAGATGATTGGCGTGGGCTGGATCGAGCGGCTGATGCCGCCCGTCGTCACCGGCGCCGTCGTCGCCGTGATCGGACTCAACCTCGCCTCGATTCCGATCAAGAACATGGCGCCCACGGCGTTCGACGCCTGGATGCAGGCGGTGACCTTCATCTGCGTCGGCCTGGTTGCGGTGTTCACGCGCGGACTCGTGCAGCGCTTGCTCATTCTGGTCGGCCTGCTGCTCGCGAGCGTGGTCTACGCCATCCTCACCAACGGCATGGGGCTGGGCAAACCGCTCGACCTCTCGGGGGTGGCCAACGCGGCCTGGTTCGGTGCGCCGCAGTTCGTCACTCCGGTGTTCGACGGCAATGCCATGCTGCTCATCGTGCCGGTCGCCGTCGTGCTGGTGGCGGAGAACCTCGGCCACGTCAAGGCCGTCGCCGCCATGACCGGGCGCAATCTCGATGCCTACATGGGCCGCGCCTTCATCGGCGATGGCGTGGCGACGATGGTTTCGGGCAGCGCGGGGGGCACCGGCGTCACCACCTATGCCGAGAACATCGGCGTCATGGCCGCCACCAAGATCTACTCGACGCTGCTGTTCGTCGTCGCCGGCATCATCGCCATCGTGCTCGGCTTCTCACCGAAGTTCGGCGCGCTGATTCAGGCCATTCCGCTTGCCGTGATGGGTGGCGTCTCGATCGTCGTCTTTGGTCTCATCGCCATCACCGGCGCCAAGATCTGGGTCGAGAACCGGGTCGACTTCAGCGACAACACGAATCTCATCGTCGCCGCCGTGACACTGGTGCTCGGCACGGGCGACTTCACGCTGAAGTTCGGCGGCTTCACGCTGGGCGGCATCGGCACCGCGACCTTCGGCGCCATCGTGCTCTACGCGCTGTTCCGCAAGCGCTAACGCTACCTGTGGTCTCGCGCGCCGGCCGCCCAGGGTTGTCGGTGCGCTATTACAGGCGGCGTCGAGCCGTCGCGCGATGCTCAGGTCGTGACCACGTTGCGCCCGATGTCCGGCCAGCGGCGATGCAGGTAGATCCATGAGAGGAGCCCGATGCACATCATGCCGAGCGAGGCGAGAGCGAGCGCGACGGTGGAGTGCATGACGAGCGGCGTGATGACGCCGGCGACGACGCCGTTGGCAGCGGAGCCGACGACCGCCTGCAACGATGAGGCAAGGCCGCGCCGCTCGGGGTTCAGGTCGAGCACGAGCAGCGTGACGACGGGCACCATCATCGCCCAGCCGAACGAGAACACGGCGATGGGCAGGATCGCCCAGGAGGCGTGGGCGGTGAAGAGCAGGTTGGCGATGACGTTGATGATGCCGATCGTGAACATGATGACGAAGCCGTGGCGGATCTGGCGCTTGGGTGCGATCTTGCCGGCGACGCGGCCACTGACCCAGGCGCCGCCCATGATGCCCAGGATGTTCAGCACGAAGAACCAGAAGAATTCGGTTGGCGCGAGGTGCAGGTGCTCGCCGAGGAACACCGGCGCTGCCAGCACGTAGAGGAACATGCCATTGAACGGCACGCCGCTGGCGAAGGCGAGCGGCAGGAAGCGCGGGTTCGACAGCAGTTGCCAGTAGCCACGCATCAGGTGGCCGGCGGCGAACGGCTGCCGCTGCGCGGCGGCGAGTGTCTCGGGCAGCGCGCGGAAGATGGCGAGCCACAGCGCGACGCCGATCCCGACCAGGAGCCAGAAGATGCTGTGCCAACCGAGATGCACGAACAGCCAGCCGCCGAGAATGGGCGCGACGGCCGGGGCGACGCCGAAGAAAATCGTCACCTGACTCATGACCTTTTGCGCCTGCGCGGGCGGGAAGAGGTCGCGGATCACGGCGCGCGAGACGACCATGCCGGCGCCGGTCGAGACGCCTTGCAGCGCGCGGAAGAAAATCAGTTGCCCCACCGTCTGCGACAGCGCGCAGCCGAGCGAGGCCAGCGTGAATGCGGCGACGCCCCAGAGCACGACCGGACGGCGCCCGAAGCTGTCCGAGAGCGCGCCGTGAAAGAGATTCATGAAGGCGAACCCGAAGAGGTAGGCCGACAGCGTCTGCTGCATCTCGATCGGCCCGGCGCCGAGCGAGGCCGAGATGCCGGCGAAGGCGGGCAGATAGGTGTCGATCGCGAAGGGGCCGAGCATGCCCAAGAGCGAGAGCAGCGCGGCGAGTGCCCAGCGTGGGGCTTGCCAGATTCGGTGGGCGTCGGGGTTCATCGTGGTGCAGGAGCGCGGACGTGGGCGGTGCGCACGGGTGGCGCGGGGGGAGGGCGTGCGAAGCGGCGTGCCGCCGCCGGAGCGTGCGCAGCGGCGACAGGACGATCAGCCAAGGACGAGGGCATTTTATCGGGCGCTCTGGGGCACGCCGCTCGTCAGCGGCGTACGGCACGCGCAAGTTCGTGTACCGGACAGCGAAACAACTGTATGCATTGACAGGTTTCGCCGCGCGGCGCGATAATCGCATGGATGCGCGTCACGTTCCCCGATTCCCCTTATTCGCTCGAACAACCGTTTGTGCCGGCCGGCGATCAACCGACAGCGATCGATGGTCTGATCGATGGCATCAACGCCGGCTTGCAGTATCAGACGCTGCTCGGCGTCACCGGGTCGGGCAAGACCTTCACGATGGCGAATGTCATCGCGCGCACGGGGCGGCCGGCCATCGTGCTGGCGCCGAACAAGACCCTCGCCGCGCAGCTCTACAGCGAATTCCGCGAGTTCTTTCCGGATAACGCGGTCGAGTACTTCGTGAGCTATTACGACTACTACCAGCCGGAGGCCTACGTCCCCTCGCGCGACCTGTTCATCGAGAAGGACAGCCAGGTCAACGAGCACATCGAGCAGATGCGGCTCTCCGCCACCAAGAGCATCATGGAGCGTGCCGATTGCGTCATCGTCGCGTCCGTCTCGTGCATCTACGGCATTGGCGACCCGGTGGATTACCACTCGATGATTCTGCATCTGCGCGAGGGCGATCGCATCGACCAGCGCGCGGCGATCCGCCGGCTGACCGAGATGCAGTACGACCGCAACGACATGGAGCTTGCGCGCGGTCGCTTCCGGCTGCGTGGCGAAGTGCTCGACGTGTTTCCGGCGGAGCACGCGGAGACGGCGGTGCGCGTCACGTTTTTCGACGACGAGATCGAAATGCTGCAATTGTTCGATCCGCTGACCGGCCACATCCGCCAGCGCATCGGGCGCTTCACGGTGTTTCCGGGTTCGCATTACGTCTCGCCGCGCGCCACCGTGCTGCGCGCGGTGGATGCCATCAAGGACGAGCTGCGCGAGCACAAGCAGTTCTTCATCGATGCCGGCAAACTGCTCGAAGCGCAGCGCATCGAGCAGCGCACGCGCTTCGATCTGGAAATGCTGACCGAGATCGGTTTCTGCAAGGGTATCGAGAATTACTCGCGCCACTTGAGCAGCCGCGCGGCCGGTGAACCGCCACCGACCTTGATCGATTACCTGCCCCCCAACGCGCTGATGTTCATCGACGAGTCGCACGTCACGGTGAGCCAGATCGGCGGCATGTACCACGGCGACCGCTCGCGCAAGGAAAACCTCGTCAACTATGGTTTCCGGCTCCCGAGCGCGCTCGACAACCGGCCGCTCAAGTTCGAGGAGTTCGAGCGGCTGATGCCGCAGACCATCTTCGTCTCCGCCACGCCGCAGAAATACGAAGAGCAGCACGCGGGGCAGGTGGTCGAGCAGGTCGTGCGCCCGACGGGGCTGGTGGACCCGCTGTTGCACGTGCGGCCGGTGGCGACACAGGTCGATGATCTGCTGGCCGAGGCGCACGCGCGGGCCGAACGCAACGAGCGCGTGCTGGTGACGACGCTCACCAAGCGCATGGCCGAGGATCTGACCGACTACCTGAACGAAAACGCGATTCGTGCCCGCTATCTGCACAGCGACATCGACACCGTGGAGCGGGTGGAGATCATTCGCGACCTGCGGCTTGGTGAGTTCGACGTGCTGGTCGGCATCAATTTGCTGCGCGAGGGGCTCGACATTCCCGAGGTGTCGCTGGTGGCGATCTTGGACGCCGACAAGGAAGGCTTCCTGCGCTCCGAGCGCAGCCTGATCCAGACCATCGGCCGCGCCGCGCGCCACTTGCACGGCACCGCGATTCTCTACGCCGACCAGATCACCGAATCGATGCGCCGCGCGATGGGCGAGACCGAGCGCCGGCGTGCCAAGCAGATTGCCTTCAACGAGGCGCACGGCATCGTGCCGCGCGGAGTGCACAAGGCGGTGAAGGACATCATCGACGGCGTCTACGATGCCGAGGAAGCCAAGCGCGCCGCGAAGGACGAACGGCTGCGCGGCGAGTTCGCCGCGCTCGACGACAAGACGCGCGAAAAGACGCTGAAGCAACTCGAGAAGGCGATGTTCGACGCCGCGAAAAACCTCGAATTCGAACGCGCCGCCGAGTTGCGCGACCGCATGGTCAAGCTCAAGGAGCAGATGTTCGGCGTGGGCCATGCCGGTCCGGGTTGATCGCGCCGCGCGGGTCGTGGCGGTATTGGCAAGATAATTTCGAATATGGAACTGGCTGCCTATCTGAAGAGCTTCCTCGGGTTGCTCGCCATCGTCGACCCGTTCATCGCGGTGCCGATGTACCTTGCGCTGACGCCGAACGCGACGGCCGTCGAGCGCATGCGCATTGCGCGCACGGCGGCGATCGCCGTCTTCTGCATCCTCGGCATCGGATTGCTGGGCGGCGGCCCGTTGCTCGGCTTCTTCGGTATTTCGCTGGCCGCGTTCAAGGTGGCCGGTGCGCTGTTGCTGCTGCTCTCGGCGGTCGACAGCTTCAATGCCGCACCGGGGCGCCAGCGGCAGACGCCAGAGGAAGAGATGGAAGCGCGCAGCCGCCAGGCCGTCGCCGTGGTGCCCATCGCCACGCCGCTGCTCGCTGGGCCCGGCGCCATTTCGATGGTCATCGTGTTCGGTCAGTCGCACCCCGGCCTCAAGGCGCTCGGCCAAATCACGCACCTCGCCTTGCTGCTTCTGATCATCCTGGTCGTCGCGCTCATCACCTGGGTGACGCTGCGCGCGGCGCAGCGCGTTTCGGTGGTGCTCGGGCTCACCGGCATGAACGTGGCGACGCGGGTGGGCGGCTTGATCACCGCGGCGCTCGCCGTGGAAATCCTTGCCTCCGGGTTGATGGGCCTGTTCCCTGGCCTGAAGTCCTGACCAGGCTTCCGAGCGCCGGATCGGTCGTGCGGCAGATGCGTAGAAAGCGCCGTTCGCGGGTTCGGCCACGCCAGCGCCCGGCGGACGTCGCCGAGGGTTCGCGCCTGAGCCTGTTTCGGTCTATGGCTTTCGACTGGAATGCCCATCCACAATGGGCTTGGAGCGCGATTTCTGCCGAAACCGACTTTTAGCGATTTTCGTCGCCAAGCCCGTCATGGACGCGGCTTTCAGCGAAAAGCCATTGCCGATCATCGCCGAATTTCCGCGCGATGCGGGCGACGGCATCAGCCGTTCGAGGCCGAGCGCGATGGCGCTTCGTCGGGCGGGTCGATGGTGATGGCCGTGGTGGGCACGCCGGTCGGGATGCCTGCCGTGTCGTTGAGCATGTCGCGCAAGGTGGCGCCGTCGATCAGTTGCAGGTTGCGGCCGCTGGCGAAAGCGAGCGTCTCGCGGGTGAACTGCCCCGTGGTCAGGATGAAGCCGCCGGCGGCGTGGCGGGCTCGCACGGCGTTGTGCAGCTCGCGGGCCACGCCGACCTCCACCATGGGCGTGCGCCAGTCCTGGCAATGCACGAGGAAGTACTCGCCGGACTTGCGCAGCACGAGGTTGGTCGTGCCGTCGCTCGAGCGCGCGCCCTCGCTGCCCACCAGAAAACCCCGGTTACGGAATGCGCGGCTCGCGAGCAGTTCGAATTGCGGCCAGGTCAGGCGGTTGAGCGGCGTCAGCATGGGGTTGGGTGACATGGCGGCCGCCATCTGCAACTGGCGGCGCCTCTGAACCGTGTTGACCGCCAGCAGCACCGCGATCAGCGCCAGCAACGCCACGACCAGTCCATGCCAGACGCTGACATTGGCCAGAAAGGTGGAGACGGCGCTCAGTGACATCGACGGCGGATGAGGAGGGGGGATGGTCGCTCGGGGGGGCGGAATGGCGTTGAACTCATCTATTTTGCGCCACATCGGCCCATTGCAATGCCGATGGCATCGAAAACGGCACCGACGATGGTGCCGCGGTGGAGCCGTGTCGGCAATTCGTAGAATGTCCCACTGGTAACACCGTCAGCCCTCTGCGGGCGTTGGAGCGAAGCGTGAACAAGGTATTTCCGAGCGCCGATGCGGCGCTCGCCGACATCATCAAGGACGGCCAAACCCTTGCCGTGGGCGGGTTCGGGCTGTGCGGCATCCCGGAGGCGCTGATCGATGCGCTGGTCCGTACCGGCAAGACGGGGCTCACGGCCGTGTCGAACAATGCCGGCGTCGATGGCTTCGGCCTGGGCAAGTTGCTCGCCACACGCCAGATTCGCAAGATGGTGTCGAGCTACGTCGGCGAGAACAAGGAATTCGAGCGTCAGTACCTCGCCGGCGAGCTGGAGCTGGAATTCACGCCGCAGGGCACGCTCGCGGAGAAGCTGCGCGCGGGCGGCGCCGGCATCCCGGCGTTCTTCACCAAGACGGGCGTCGGCACCATCGTCGCCGACGGCAAGGAGCTCCGCGAGTTCGATGGCGTGAAGTACGTGATGGAGCGCTCGATCGTGCCCGACGTCTCGCTGGCGAAGGCCTACATCGCGGACACCTCGGGCAACCTCATCTTCCGCAAGACCGCGCGCAACTTCAACCCGAACGTCGCGATGGCGGGACGCATCACCGTCGTCGAAGTCGAAAAGATCGTCGACACCGGCGCGTTGGACCCCGACCAGATTCACCTGCCCGGCATCTTCGTACACCGCATCGTGCTCAACGCGACCCCCGAAAAGCGCATCGAGCAACGTACCATCACCCCGAAAGCTGGAGCCTGACCATGCCCTGGACCCGTGACGAAATGGCGGCGCGCGCCGCGAAAGAGCTCCGCGACGGCTTTTATGTGAACCTTGGCATTGGCCTGCCGACGCTGGTGGCGAACCATGTGCCCAAGGGCATGCAGGTGTGGCTGCAAAGCGAAAACGGCCTCTTGGGCATCGGTCCGTTCCCGACCGAGGATGCGATCGACGCCGACCTCATCAACGCCGGCAAACAGACGGTGACGACGCTGCCCGGCTCGTCGTTCTTCTCCAGCGCCGACAGCTTCGGCATGATTCGAGGCGGCAAGATCAACCTCGCCATCCTCGGCGCCATGCAAGTCAGCGAAAAGGGCGATCTGGCCAACTGGATGATCCCCGGCAAGATGGTCAAGGGCATGGGCGGCGCGATGGATCTCGTCGCCGGTGTCGGCCGCGTCGTCGTGCTGATGGAGCACGTCGCGAAGAAGAAGGACGGCAGCACCGATCTGAAGATCCTGCCCGCCTGCAACCTGCCGCTGACCGGCGTCGGCGTGGTCAATCTCATCATCACCGACCTCGGCGTCATCGAGGTGACGCCGCAGGGGCTCACGGTGCTGGAGCTTGCGCCCGGCGTGACGCGCGAGGAAATCGCCACCGCCACCGGCTGCCCGCTGCACTGAGGCTCGGCGACCCGGCGGCAGCGCTCGCGCGGGTTCAGCGCAGCAGGTGGGTTGCCTGCTGCGCCATCATGCGAATGGGGGCGAAGAGAATTTTCAGCGCCCAGCGGATGAACGCGGTGGTCAGCTCGACCCCTTTTTGCGCCGCCATGCCGGCGAAGCGCATGATCGCGCCGACCAGCGTCGTCACATACATCGACATGCGCGCCGTGATCTGCGCCGCGCGCTCGAGCATGATGGCGAGTTCGTCGAGCACGGAGACCGTGGCGAAGGATACGACCCCGAGTTGGGTTGTGATGATGTCGATGCTCTGGTCGATGATCCAGCGCAGCGCATGCCCGAGCATCGAGAAGGCGAAGGCGCCGCCCGGCACGATGCCTTCGCGGCCATTGGCGACAGCCTTCAGCCACGCCTCCGCCATTTCGCCCGCGGTGCGGTTGTTGGTCGTGGCACTCAGGTTGCTCCACTGCAACCCGGCCGTCGCCGGCAGGTAGCTGTTTTCCATGCTGTGCGCCGAAAACTTGATCAGCGCGGTGCGATCGCCGCCGATGACGATGCCGTCGCTGCCGTAGGGCACGTGGGTGAAGGGCCACAGCGGCACCATCGGCACCGGATCGGCGAAGTGGTAGACGCGGTGGATGTGGTCGCGACCGAGTCGCTGACTCAAACTGGATGCAAAGCCGCGGCCACCGACGCGCGGCGAGCCGAAGGTGTAGAGCTCGGGGCGGCCGATCGCGCGCTGACTGCAATGCGCCGCCGTCAGCGTGGCCAGTGCGCCGCCGAGACTGTGACCGACACAGTGCACGGTGCCGATCGTCTGGCTGCGCGCGATCTGGTCGAGCGCATGGTCGATCTGGCCGACGAACGACTGAAACGTATCCTGAAAGCCGGCGTGTACCGGTGAGCCGAGCGGCCCCGTGCGGGTACTGATGTTGCCATCGGTCAGCCAGTCTTCGAACACGGCCGTGCCGCGGCAGGCGATCAGCACATCGCCCTGGAACTGCCCGGTACCTGCGGCGACGTGCCCAAAGCCACTGATGGGATGCCACACGACGAGCCCGCCGCTGCGTCCGGTGAAGCGAGCCCCGTCGCCGACCGTGAAGAGATCATCGACACCGAGATCGAAACCGAGCTTTTTGGCGTCGCCCACGCTGTTTTCGCGGAGCGCATACACACCATTGGCGACTTTGGCGGCCTGAACTGGGGAAAGGATCGGCATGAGTGGGCTCCCGTGGTGGTGGCGCGTGTCTCAGCGGGGATCGGACACGCTTGTTGGTGGTATCGCGGTTCGCAAGCGGTTGGGTGGTTTGTGGCGATGCAGCATGGACGCATTCCCGGTGAGGAAGGCGAAAACGCAGTTCCTGTTTCGTGGACGGAATGCGCGCGGCGAAAGCGACATGGCGGCGTACGGTGCGCTCATGGCGCTGTGACGAATGAACAGACGCCCGAGATATTCCCTATGCGCTTGCGCGGCGACTCCAGCGAACAGGTGACGGTGATCGGTTTCGTCGGGTCGCCAACCGTTTTCATGCTGCCGCCGCCCGAAGGGTTGTCGAGATCCGTCATGTCCATGTAGATCAATTCGTCGTTCAGCGCGTAGCCGCGCTTCGCGCTTTGCCACGCGACGTAAGTCGTGCCGCCGTGTTCGATGGTGATGCGCTGGTCGATGTAGGGTTCATGCGGCAGCACGCTGCCCAGCAGCATCGTGGCCGACCGTTCCGGGAACGCGAAACGACCGGCGGCGTCGGTCGTGGTTTCGTCGTCGTAGCCCTTGTTGCCCCAGCGCCAGAAGACGTGACGTTTCAATACGGCTCCTGCGACCGGCTTGCCGTGGCTCAGCACGATGCCGCTGACTGGAGAAAATAGAACGACTTTACCCATGCCGTGTGCCTCAGAGAGCCAAGCGAGGGCGAGCATGGTCGCGATGCCGGCAAGGAAGCGCGCTCGCATGAGGCCCAAGGTTCGCCAGAATCAATCGAAATCGCAGATGCCGAACACCTTGCCGCTGCGGTGTTCGGTGTTTTCGAGTTTGCAGGTGATGCGCATGGGCTGCGAACGGTCGCGCAGGGGGACGAGGCCGCGCTGGTCGTCGAAGTACATGAGTTCGCCGTTGGTCTCGTAGTTCTGCTTGAGGAGGCTCCAGGCGAGATGGCTCTTGCCGTTGGCTTCGATGGTGATCTTTTGTTGCACGCTCGGTTCGTGCGGCAGAAAGCTGCCAAGCAGCATGCGCCGCGTCAACGCAGGGAAGCTGAAGCTGCCGTCGGGCGCCGTGGTCGTGGCGTCGGTCAACGTCTCCTTGCCCCACGCCCATTTGGCTTCGCGTTGCAGTTTCGCGCCGGCCACGGGTTTGCCTTGGCTCGTCACGACGCCGCGCACGGCGGAAAAAATGACCACTTCACCCATCGCATTGACCTCTCCGCAACCGACACCGCTCAGCGCGGCGAGCATCACGCCAGCCGCCAATCCGCGCAGACCCAACCGCCGACGCGACGCCGTGCGTCGTTCGCCCGGAGGACGTTCATCGAATGGCTGATGCATGATCGTTTCAATGTAACCGATTGGCGCGGCCGCGCGGTGGCCGTCTGGCTGGGTGGCACCGCGGGCGTGGCCGCGCCGTCGTTGCTCCGAAATCAGTAGACGCATCCGCGCGCGCCAAAGCGACATGGCCCGCCAGGCTCCGCAGCGCAGCGTCGCCGCAGGCCGCGGCGCCGAACGGCATTGCCTTGCTGCGGCGAGAGGCGTAGAGTGCTCGCCATCGGCCCTCGTGCCGGTGCAGGGAGGCAACATGAAACGCATGCTCGTGATGACGTTGGCCGCGTTGGCGGCAGGTACGGCGACGCAGGCCCTCGCCGATCAGACCAACTTTCCGGCGCGCAGCCGAACGCTGGAGACGACGACGCCGAGCGACTGCCGCGACTGGCAGCCGCCGTTGCCCGAACGGCGGGTGAAGGTCACGCTGCCGTCCGACGCCCGCGAGCGCGACGGCATGGCGCGGGTCACCTTCACGATCACGCCGGAGGGCGGCTACGGCGGGCTGGTGTCGGCGTTGACCAATGAGGCGGTGTTCGTGCAGGCGGCGGAGGAATCGCTGCGCTACTGGACGTTTCGTGCGGCGCGCTGCAACGGCGCCGCCGTGGCGACGAACGCAAGCGTGTATTTCGACGTTCGTCGTGAAGGGTTCGTGAGCTACGCGGCGAGCAATCCGGTGAATCCTTGATGCCACGGGTCGTGCCGATCGTGGCCTCGGAGTCGGGCTATAATGCTTGGCTTCGGGGCGTAGCGCAGCCCGGTAGCGCGCTTGCTTTGGGAGCAAGATGTCGAAGGTTCGAATCCTTTCGCCCCGACCAAAGCCCGCGCAGGACCCGCGCCCGTTCTTTGTCCCGATGTGCCCGTTGCTGACCCGTAGTGCCTGAAGTCGAGGGCACCCAAGGCGCCCGTAGCTCATCTGGATAGAGCATCAGCCTTCTAAGCTGAGGGTAACAGGTTCGAGTCCTGTCGGGCGTGCCAGTGCACTTTGATGAGCGTTGCAGTACCGATTTCAATGGCGGCCGTAGCTCAGCGGTAGAGTCCCGGATTGTGATTCCGGTTGTCGTGGGTTCGAACCCCATCGGCCGCCCCACTCCTTCAGAAACCCCGCCTGACGGGGTTTTTTTTCGACAATTTTGATGAGCAACTTTATGCGGAAAGCCGCATCCATGATGGGCTCAGAGCAGAAAAAGCCGCAAAGTCGATAATCGAAGAAAACGAGCGCCAAGCCTGTTGTGAATGCGGCTTGGGTCGAAAAGTTGTTGTGTTGCGACGGCGTTTGCGTTGCGCCGTTCGGGTGCGGTCAGGGGCGCCGCAGCTTCGCTTCGTCGATATCCATGTATTCCCAGGCGTCGTGCGCGATCGGGTGCTGTCGATAGCCCATGAGCCAGGGCTGCTCGAGGTAGTACTGCACGTCGTGCCAGGGGGCGATCCACGGTGCGTAGAACTTCACGAGATCCTCCATCTCGCCGATGATGCGCCGCCGCTCGGCGCTGTCGGGCATGGCGTGGATGCGTTCGTAGCGCTCATCGAGCGCCGGCAGCTGGAAGCGCGCGTAGTTCTCGCCGCCCGGGCGGGCGGTGGCGCTGATCAGCATCTGGAAGAAATTCTCGGCATCGGGGTAGTCGGCGTTCCAGCCTTCGCGCGTCATCTTGCCCTGACCGTTGCGCGCGGCCTTGCGCAGGTCGGGTGTTTTCATCGTGTCGATGGCGAGCCGCACGCCGATTGCATCCATCGACTTTTTCCAGAGCTCGCCGAGCTGGCGGGCGGCGGTCGATGTGCCGATGACGTAGGGAATGGTCATCGCCGAGCCATCGGGCAGTTCACGATAGCCATCGCCATCGCGGTCGCGGTAGCCGAAGCGATCGAGCAGCGCCCGCGCGAGCTCGGGATCGTAGACGTGCGAGCGCGGCCGCGTGGCATCGTAGCCGACGACACCCGGCGGCGTGATGCCGCGCGCCGGCACCCCGTTGCCCTGAAAGATCACGCGGATCATCTCGTCGAGCGGAAAGCCGAGCGAGATGGCGCGACGCAGCGCGATCTTCTCCTTGCCGTAGCCGCCGGTGATGGGGTCGGTCATGTTGAACATCGTGTACCAGACGTTCGGTTTCAGGCGCGGGAACATCCGCATGCCGCGCGCGGCGTATTCCGCTTTCAGCTTGCCGTCCTGCTGCGCGACGTTCGATACCGAGGCGGGCAGGATCGGCAGATAGTCATGCTGCCCGGACAGGAAGGCAAGCCACATCGCCTGACCCTCGTCGATGGTGAAGATCTCGACACGGTCGATCGAGGGCACCGGCTTGCCGCGCATCGCGCCGATCATGGTCTGGTCGGCCGGATCGTCGCTCGTCCAGTCCCAGCGCTGCGCGCGAAAGTTCGGGTTCTTCACCAGCACGGTCTTGCTGGCCCGCTTGTATTCGTCGCGGGCGAGCTGCCACGGCCCGGTGCCGACCGGATGGCTGCCGATTTCGGCCCCATAGTGCTCGATCACCTCGCGCGCCACGGCGCCGGTGCTGGGCATCGCCAGCAACCAGCCGAAGTTGTAGTCGGGTGAGGTGAGCCGAATGCGCAACGTGTAGCGATCGAGCACTTCGAGGCCCGCCATCGGCGCGTCGTAGTCGAAGCGGCCGCTCTTGATGGCAGCGGCGCGTGCCGCGTCACCGCCGACGATCTTGCCCTCGAGCAGGAAGAGCCACGGCGATTTCACCGCCGGGTCGAGCAGGCGCTTCAGCGAGTAGGCGTAATCGGCCGCGGTCAGTTCGCGACGGACGCCCTTGAAGGCCGGGTCATCGGCGAACCAGATACCCGGACGCAGCTTGAACACGTAGGTCGCGCCGCCGTCGCTGACGCTGGGCATCGCGGCCAGCGTGCGCGGCCACAGCCTCGCGGGGCGCGCGAGGTAGTGGTATTCGAGCATCGGCTCGTTGATGCGCTCGGTGACCGACTGCGACACCTCGTCGGAGGCGAAGGCGTTGTCGTAGCTCGTCTCGGCGGTGCTGCTGGCGAGTCGAAGCGCCTTTTCGGCGTATGCGCTGCCGGAACTGCCGAACATCGCCACGAGCAGCAGGAGGGCAGAGAAGATGATGCGGGGAAGGGCGGTCGGCATGTTCGGCAAAGCAGCGAGGCGGCGAGATGGCGCGCGCGCCGCCGGGTTGGCGGGTGAGGCGGCGTATTGTGCACGTGAGCACCATCCACACGGCAAAATGCGTCGATGAATCCGTTGGTCAGCCAGACACTCTCCACCGCGCAGACGATCATCGAGATGGCGGCAACGGCCGCGTTCGCGCTCTCGGGCATCATCGTCGGCGCGCGCAAGCAACTCGATGTCGTCGGCATCGCCGTCGTCGCCTTTCTCGCGGCCTTCGGTGGCGGTACGCTGCGCGACGTGCTGCTCGACCGCCGGCCGTTCTTCTGGGTCGCCAACTCGTGGTACGTCTGGGCGGTTCTCGCGCTGTGCGTCATGGCCATCGTGACGCTGCGGCGGCGTCATCTGACCATGACCGAGCGCGCCATGCAGTGGCCGGACGCCTGCGGGCTGGGGCTCTTCGCGGCGAGTGGCACGCAGATCGCCCTCGATGCCGGGATGCCCGGCTTGATCGCGGTGCTGATGGGGGTGCTGACGGCCGTGTTCGGCGGCGTGCTGCGCGACATCGTCTGCAACGAGATTCCGACCGCGTTCCGGGATCACCGTCCGTATGCGGTGTGCGCGTTCGCCGGCGGGGCGGTCGTCGTCGCCATCGAGCGCAGCATCGAATCGCCAACCTTCGCGCTCGCCTTCGGCGCCGTGCTCGCCACCACGCTGCGCGCGCTCGCCATCAGGTTCGATTGGGAGCTTCCGCGCTGGCAGGCAAAGTGACCCGCGCGCCGTGGCGCTGCATCCACGCCGCGACCGCTGCGATGACGGCGTCAGCCTGATCGCGGTGCGGCGAGTGGCCGCATTGCGCGAGCTTCAGCAACTGCGTTTGCGGCGCTCCGGCGGCGATGCCGTCGATCTGTGCCATCGTTGCGTACTCATCCTCTTCACCCTGGATCGCCAGCACCGGGCAGCGAATGGCCGGCAACAGCGCTTCGATGTTCCATGCGCGAAACGCGGGATCGAGCCAGGCATCGTTCCAGCCATGGAACGCGGAATCGACGTCATCATGAAAGCGCCCCAGCCGCTCGCGCAGCGGCGTCTTGAGGTAGCTCTCGCGGGTGGCCGCGATGCCGGCCAGTGTCACCGCTTCGACGAAGATATGTGGCGCCGCAACGGCAATGCCGCGCACCCGGTCCGGAAAACTCGCCGCGAAGATGAGGGCGATCGAACCGCCGTCGCTGTGGCCGAAGAACCACGGCGGATCGATCGCGGTGTCGACGCCCTGCGCCGCCAAGAGCGGCGGCAGCACGTCGCGGGCGTGCCGCTCGAGATAGTCCACCGGCCAGCGCTCATCGTGCCTCCTCGGTGTCGAGCGACCATAACCGGGGCGCGAATAGACCAAGCCGCGTACGCCGAGCGCATCACAAAGTTGCGCCGGAAAATCGCGCCACATGGCGACCGAACCCAAGCCTTCGTGCAAAAAGACGACCAGCGGTGCCGCGCTGCGTTCGGGCGCGATGAACGCAAATTCGATGCGCAGCGGCGCGCGGCCGGCGATGTCGAGATCGATGAGGGACGTCATGACGTGCGAGCATAGCCGCGCGGGCCGTGTCGCCGGTGCTGCGGGTGTCGATGGGGAGCGGTACGCTCGCTGTCCGTCGCGCCGTCGGGCATGGAACAATAGGACATGAATTCCGTTCAGGCTGACAGAACGCCACGCGGTGATCGTTCGCGCGGCGACACTGGGCGCAAGGGTCGCCTTGCGCGTGTTCGCGAAGCCTCACCCGAGGCGCTGGCAGCCGTCGACGCGGCATTGCTTTCCGCGGGCCACGACGTTGGCGTGCTGGGGGCGGGCGGTGCCGGCACCGCGTTGCGGCGGGATCGGCTGATCGAATACCTGCATGCACTGCAGGATCGTCACGGGCAATTGGCCGAGCCTCACCTCGTTGCGCTCGCGCAGCGGATTCGGTTATCCCTGGTCGAAGTGTTCGAGGTGGCGAGCTTCTATCACCACTTCGATGTCGTACGTGCGGACGCCGAGGGCGCGCTGCCCGCGCCCGCGGCGGTCACCGTGCGCGTCTGCACCAGCCTTTCCTGTTCGTTGGCGGGTGCCTCGTCGCTCATCGATCGGCTGCCGAAAATTCTTGGCACCGAGGTTCGCGTGCTCGGCGTGCCATGCGTCGGGCGTTGTGAGGCGGCACCGGTTGCCGTCGTCGGGCACAACGCGATCACCTCGGCGACGGCAGAGGCAGTTGCGGCTGCCGTGGCGTCGCGCGCAACCGCGCCCGTGCTGCCAGCGGCCATCGAATACGCGCACTATCGCGCCGATGGCGGCTATCGGCTGCTCGCGGCGTGTGTGCGTGGCGAGCGCAGCCGCGACGAGGTGATCGACGCGCTCGCCGCCTCGGGCTTGCGTGGCCTCGGTGGCGCGGGGTTCCCGACGGCGCGCAAGTGGCGCATCGTCGCCGCGCAGCCGGCGCCGCGCTATCTCGTCGTCAACATCGACGAGGGCGAGCCGGGCACCTTCAAGGATCGGCATTACCTCGAACGCGATCCGCACCGCTTCCTCGAAGGCATGCTGATCGCTGCATGGGCTTGCGGGATCGACGCCGTGTACGTGTATCTGCGCGACGAGTATCACGCCTGCCGCGAACTCCTGCGGCGCGAATTGGCGGCGCTCCGCGCCGACCCGCCAGTACCGGGTTTGCCCGGCATCGAACTGCGGCGTGGTGCCGGCGCGTACATCTGCGGCGAGGAGTCGGCGTTGATCGAATCGCTCGAAGGCAAGCGCGGCATGCCGCGCCTGCGCCCACCCTACGTCGCCGAAGTCGGGCTGTTCGGGCGCCCGACCCTCGAGCACAACTTCGAAACGCTTTATTGGGTGCGCACGATCATCGAGCAAGGCGCTCCGACCTTCGCTGCGCAAGGGCGCCACGGCCGCAGCGGACTGCGCTCGTATTCCGTCAGCGGCCGCGTGCGCACGCCGGGGGTCAAGCTTGCGCCGGCCGGCATCAGCGTGCGCGAACTGATCGATGAGCACTGTGGCGGGATGGCCGACGGGCACGCGCTCTACGCCTACCTGCCTGGGGGTGCCTCGGGCGGCATCCTGCCTGCGTCGCTCGCGGACCTGCCGCTCGACTTCGATACGTTGCAGCCGCATGGCGCCTTCATCGGCTCCGCCGCCGTCATCGTGCTGTCGCAGCACGACCGCGCCATCGATGCCGCGCGCAACTTGAGCGCGTTCTTCGAGTACGAAAGCTGCGGCCAATGCACGCCCTGCCGCGTCGGCACCCAGAAGCTGCGCGCGCTGATCGCCACCGAGCGCTGGGACGAGTCGCTCCTGCGCGAGATCGCGGCGGTCATGCGCGATGCGTCGATCTGCGGGTTGGGGCAATCCGCGCCGAACGCCATCGAATCGGTGTTGCGGTATTTTCCTCACGAACTTCGGGAGGCATCGTGAGTCGCGGCGAACGTCGGGCGGTGGCGGGGGAAATGCTTCTCGACGGGGTCACGCACGCCTTTCATGAGGGCGAGACGCTGTTCGACGTGGCGCTGCGCTCGGGCAACGAACTGCCGCATCTGTGTCATCAAAGCGATCTCACGCCGGTGGGCAACTGCCGCGCCTGCGTGGTCGAGGTGGCCGGAGAGCGCGCGCTGACGGCGGCATGCTGTCGCCGCGCCGAACCGGGCATGCGGGTCAGCACCGAGGCGCCGCGGGCGCGACAGGCGCGGGCGATGGTGATCGAGATGCTGATGGCCGATGCGGGGGAGAGCAGCGATCGCCTGACGCCGCAGTCGGAACTGACGCATTGGGCGCGACGGCTCGGCGTGCCTTCAGGGCGACTGCCGCGACGCGCTGACATCGCGTCCGATCGGTCGCACGTCGCGATTGCGGTGAATCTCGATGCCTGCATCCATTGCACGCGCTGCCTGCGTGCCTGCCGCGATGAACAGGTCAACGATGTCATCGGGCTCGCTGCGCGTGGCGCCCATACGAAGATCGTGTTCGATGCCGATGCGCCGATGGGTGCGTCCTCCTGCGTCGGCTGCGGCGAATGCGTACAGGCTTGTCCCACCGGTGCGCTGATGCCGGCCGATGGGGCTGGCATGCGTCCGGTCACGCGCGTCGTCGCCTCGGTGTGCCCGTACTGTGGCGTCGGTTGCCAGCTCGACTATCACGTCGGACCCGATGCCGAGGGCGGCGAGACGATCCATTTCGTCACCGGCCGCGACGGGCCGGCGAACCACGGCCGCCTCTGTGTGAAGGGGCGCTACGGATTCGACTACGTGCGCCATCGTGACCGGCTGCGCGCGCCGTTGATCCGGCGGCACGGCGTCGGCAAGGATCCGGCGATGATCGAGCGCGTGCGCCGTGACGAACTCGGGCTGCATGAACTCTTTCGCGAGGCAAGCTGGGACGAGGCGCTCGACGTGGCGGCGTCCGGGTTGCGCGCCATCCGCGACGGCGATGGCGGCACGGGGCTCTCGGTGGGAGGCAATGCGCTCGCCGGTTTCGGCTCGGCCAAGGGCAGCAACGAAGAGGCCTATCTCTTCCAGAAACTCGTGCGGCAGGGCTTTGGCACGCACAACGTCGACCATTGCACGCGGCTTTGTCATGCCAGCTCCGTCGCTGCGCTGCTCGAAGGGATCGGCTCCGGCGCGGTCAGCAACCCGGTCGAGGACGTCGCCCATGCCGACCTGATCTTCGTGATCGGCGCCAATCCGAGTTCGAACCATCCGGTCGCCGCGAGCTGGATCAAGAACGCCGTGCAACGCGGCGCACGCTTGGTGCTGGCCGACCCTCGGCAGACGCCGCTCACGCGCTTTGCGACATGGCATCTGCCATTCCGCCCCGACACCGATGTGGCGCTGCTCAATGGCCTGCTTCACGTCATCGTGCACGAGGGCCTGATCGATGCGTCGTTCGTCGCTGCGCGCGTGAACGGGTTCGATGCGCTGCGTGCGGCCGTTGCTGAGTCGACGCCGGAGCGCATGGCGGAAATCTGTGGCATCGAGGCGGCGACGATTCGCGCCGTTGCCCGTGCCTACGCCACCGCGAAGTCTGCGATGCTGCTTTGGGGCATGGGCGTGAGCCAGCATGTGCATGGCACCGACAATGCGCGCTGCCTGATCGCGCTGGCGATGACCACGGGGCAGATCGGTCGCCCTGGCGCCGGCCTCCATCCACTGCGCGGGCAGAACAACGTGCAAGGCGCATCCGACGCGGGTCTGATTCCGATGATGCTGCCCAACTATCAGCGCGTGACTCAGGCCGAGGCGCGGCATTCGTTCGAATCGCTGTGGGGCATGGCTGACGGCGCGCTGGGTGCGCAGCCGGGCCTGACCGTCGTCGAAATCATGCACGCGATCCACGCGGGGGCGATTCGCGGCATGTTCATCGAGGGCGAAAACCCGGCGATGTCCGACCCCGATCTCGATCACGCTCGCGCCGCGCTGGCCAAACTCGATCACCTCGTCGTGCAGGACATTTTCGCCACCGAGACGGCCATCCTCGCCGATGTCATTCTTCCGGCCTCCGCACACGCCGAGAAATGGGGTAGTTACACGAACACCGATCGCCTGATCCAGATCGGCCGCCCGGCACTGTCGCCGCCGGGAGAGGCGCGCCAGGACCTCTGGATCATCGAGCAGATCGGGCGCCGCATGGGATTGCCGTGGCTGTACTGGCAGGCGGCGGATGGCACCGGCGCCACGGCGGCGGAGGCACCCGTTGCCCGTGTCTACGCCGAGATGCGGCGGGGCATGGCGCCGCTGGCTGGTGTGCCTTGGTCTCGCCTCGTTGCGGAAGGGGCGGTGGTCACGCCGGCGCCGCGCGAGGATGCGCCAGGCCAGGCCGTGGTGTTTACCGAGCGCTTCCCGACCGCCGATGGGCGCGCGACGTTGGTGCCGACCGAGTACCGTCCGGGCGCCGAGGTCGCGGACGCCGATTACCCGTTGCTGTTGGCGACCGGGCGCATCCTCGAGCAGTGGCATACCGGCGCGATGACGCGACGGGCCGGCGCGCTCGACTCGCTGGCGCCCGAACCGCGCTTCAATCTGCACCCCGAGGACGCGGCACGACTCGGCATCGTCGACGGCGAGACGATCGAGGTGGCGTCGCGCCACGGCGTCGTGCGGGCGCCGGTCGCGTTGTCAGGCGAAGTCCGACGCGGGCAGCTGTTCATCGCCTTTGCCTATTGGGAAGCCGCAGCGAACAAACTGACCGGGAACGCGCTCGATCCGTTCGGCAAGATCCCCGGATTCAAAGTGACGGCGGTGCGCGTGAGCGCGGTCCGGGCGATGCGCGAGACGGCGGAAGGGCCGGCACCATGAAATTCGCGGAGTTTCACGTCGGACAGGTCATCGAGGCCGGGCCTTATGAGGTCAGAGAACGCGAGATCCTCGCGTTCGCCCGCCAGTGGGATCCGCAGTGGTTTCACGTCGACCCCGAGGCGGCGGCGAACGGACGATTTGGCGGGCTGATCGCGAGCGGCTGGCACACCTGCGGCATCGCGATGCGCCTCGCGGTCGATCGGGTGCTGGCCGGTTCGGAGTCGTTCGCCTCGCCGGGGCTTGCGTACGTCCGCTGGCCGCATCCGGTGCGTCCGGGCGACACCTTGCGCTTGCGCATCACCGTGGTCGAACATCGGCGCTCGACGGCGCGACCGGATCTCGGGGTGTTGCGTGCGCGCTGGCAACTCTTCAACGGCGAAATGACCGAAGTGCTGGACCTGGAGGCCACGAGCCTCTTCGCGCTCGCGCCGGACTGAACGCATATCGGCATGGCGCTGCGTTACGCTTGCGGGGTTTTTTCCCACCGCGCAGGATTCGTCGCTCATGTCGTCTCGCTCCCCCCGCACGCTGGCCGGCGCCGTATTGGCCACGGCCTTGTCCGCCTTTGCCCTGTCCAGTGGCGCGCTGCATGCGCAAACCTGGCCGACCAAACCGGTGCGCATCGTCGTGCCGGCACCAGCCGGCTCATCGCTCGATTTCGTCGTCCGCCTGCTCGGCGAAAAGCTGAAGGACAAATGGGGGCAACCGGTCGTGGTGGATCCGAAACCGGGCGCCGGCGGCACCATCGGTGTTGATGTCGCGGCCAAGGCGACGGACGGGCACACGCTGGTCATCGGCTTTCCGGGGCCGACCGCCTACGGTCCGTTTCTGTACAAGAAAATGCCCTACGACGTGAACCGCGATCTGGTTCCGATCGTGCTGACGACGACGCAGCCCAACGTCCTCGCCATCAATGCGTCGGTGCCGGCGAAGAGCGTCACCGAACTCATCAGCTACGCCCGCGCCAACCCCGGCAAACTCTCCTATGCGAGCGTCGGCAACGGCTCGTCGTCACACCTCGCGATGGAACTCTTCAAGAGCGAAGCGGGCATCGACGTGCAGCACGTACCGTTCAATGGCTCACCCCCCGCCGCGCTATCCACGGCCAATGGCGATACGCAGATGCTGTTTGCCGTGGCGTCGGGCATCGCACCGCATGTGCAGAGCGGGCGCATCCGTCAGATTGCCGTGACCAGCAAGGGGCGCTTCGAACCGTTGAAGGACCTGCCCGCTATCGCCGAAAGCGGCGTACCGGCGCTGCGTGACTTCGAAGCGGTGGCGTGGAACGGGCTGTTCGGGCCGTCGTCGCTGTCGCCGGAGCTCGTCGCGCGCATCAACGCGGACGTCAACGCGGCGCTGGCCGACAGCACCGTGCGCGAGCGGCTGCTGGCGGCCGGCATGGCGCCCGGAGGCGGCAGCGCGGCAGCATTCAAGTCGATGCTGGAAGCCGACATGAAGAAGTGGGGCGGCGTGATTCGGCGCCTGAACATTCAGCTGGACTAACCATTCTCCGCAAACCTCTCGCGTCGGATCGAGGCCCGCTTCGACGCGCTGACTTCGGCGATTACCGAGGCCACCGCAAGCCACGTTGACGCTAGGCAACCATCCCGGCGGCCGCCGTCGTGTGCGTGCCCGGGTCGACGAGGACGAAGGCACCGCGCGCAACGCTTTGCGTGTAAGGCGCCAAGGGTAGCGGCGCCGCGAATTCCAGTTCCGCTTGCACGATGGCATTGCGTTCGGCGACGGCGCCCGTGCTGGCGTTTGACCAGCGACCGGCTTCGAGATCGAGCGCGGCGCGAATGCCCGTGACGCGAACGGGCAGTGTCCGTGTGCCGTGCCGTGCAAGGTATCGGCGCCCGATGACGAGCGGTGCATCGTCGAGCCACGCGAGCGCGGCGTTGGCGTGACGACTGCCCGTGGCAGGCGCCGCCTCGGCCATCAACCAGTCGCCGCGCGCGACGTCGATCTGGCGGTCGAGCAGCAGCGCGATCGCGTCGCCGGGCCTGGCCGTCGACGCATCACCTCGTGCCGTGCGCAGAGCCATGACGGTGGCGGCGTCGCCACCCGGAAAGACGCGAATCGATGCACCCACCGCGATCGCACCGTCGCTCAGCGTGCCGGTGATCCAGCGCCGATGTTCATCGTCGGTGTCGCGCGTGACCCATTGCACGGCGAGATGGGCAGTACCGTCATCTCCTTTGGCTTCTTCGAGCGGCAGGGATTCAAGAAGCGGCAATAGCGCGGGGCCTGTGTACCAATCGGTGTTTTCGGTGTGCGCGACGACGCCGTCGCCCCTCAGCGCCGATACCGGAACCGGCGTGAACGCCGCTATGTCGAGTGCCGTTGCGAGGCGCTCGAAGGCGGCGACGACACGGCGAAACCGCGTGGCGTCGTAGCCGATGGCATCCATCTTGTTGACGGCCACGACGACGTGGCGCAGGCCGAGCAGATGCGCCAGCGCCGCGTGTCGCTTCGTCTGCGGCAGCAGCGCGAGTTCGTCGGCGGTGAAATCGAGCTTCGTGACGTCGATCAGGAGCACGGCGACATCGCTGCGCGAGGCGGCGGTCACCATGTTGCGGGTGAATTGTTCGTGGCCGGGTGCGTCGGCGATGATGAACTTGCGGCGCGCCGTTGCGAAGTAGCGGTGCGCGACGTCGATCGTGATGCCTTGCTCGCGCTCCGCTTCGAGCCCGTCGGTGACGAGTGACAGGTCGATTGTGCCGTCACGGTTGCGCGTTCCCCGCGAGCGTTCCAGCGCTTCGATCTGATCGACCAGCAGTGCCTTGCTGTCGAAGAGCAGTCGGCCGATCAGCGTGCTCTTGCCGTCATCGACGCTGCCGCATGTGAGCAAGCGAAGCGGACGCATCGAATTCGAGTCGGTGCGAGCATTCGGTGCGGAAGGAAGGTGTCGGGTGCTGGTGCTCATGGCAGTGATGGCGATCAAAAGTAGCCTTCCTTTTTGCGCCGCTCCATGGCGGCGTCGTGTGCGCGGTCGTCCATGCGCGTCGCGCCGCGCTCGGAGGCGGTGGCGGTGATGGTTTCGTGAATCACCTCGGCCGCGTTGGCGGCCGTGCTCGCGACGGGGCAGGTGCAAGAGATGTCTCCGACGGTGCGGAAGCGGACGTCGCGCTCGACGGCTGACTCATCGCTGCGCACGGGGGTGAGTTCAGTCACCGGCACGAGCAATCCGCCACGTTCGACGACCGGGCGGCGATGGTGGTAGTAGATGGAGGGAAGTTCGATGCCTTCTCGGGCGATGTATTGCCACACGTCCAGCTCGGTCCAGTTCGAAATCGGGAACACCCGGAAGTGTTCACCCGGTGCAAGGTGCGCGTTGTAGAGGCTCCAGAGCTCCGGCCGCTGAGCCCGGGGTTGCCATTGTCCGAAGGCGTCGCGATGCGAGAACACGCGTTCCTTCGCACGCGCCTTTTCCTCATCGCGGCGCGCGCCTCCGACCAATGCGTCAAAGCGGTTGGCCTCGATCGTCTCCAACAGCGTCACCGTTTGGTGGCGGTTGCGGCTTTCCGTGGCGTGCCCCAGACGAATGCTTCCGCGCGCGATCGAGGTTTCGAGGTGACCGACGATCAACGTCAAGCCCTGCGCCGCACACACCCGTTCCCGAAAGGCGATGACTTCGGGGAAGTTGTGCCCGGTGTCGATGTGCACGAGGGGCAGAGGCATGCGCCCTGGTGCGGCCGCCTTTCTCGCCAGATGCAACACCACCAGTGAATCCTTGCCGAACGAACAGAGCAGGGCAGGGCGGGCGAAGCTGCCGAAGACTTCGCGCAGAATTTCGATGGCTTCGTTCTCCAACCAATCCAGATGGGGATTCGCAGTGCGGAGTTCGCTCGGGCCGCTCGATGCGGCGTTCAGAAAGGCGTCACGGGCAGTCATGGTGTTCTCGTTTGCGTTGCGCTGGCGTTGGCGTGAGCGGCGACGTGGATGCCGCATTCGGTGGCGGTGCCACTCGCCGCAGCCTCCCACCACCAGCGGCCGGCGCGCGGGTGTTCGTCGATGCGGGTCGGGCGCGTGCAGGGGTCGCAGCCGATGCTGGCGTAGCCTTCGTCATACAGCCGATTGACCGGGATCTGCTCGGCATCGATGAAGTACCAGACGTCGTCGTCGCTCCAGTCGGCAATGGGGTTGAATTTTTCGAGCCCAAACGCGTGGTCGTGCGCGTGGTGGAACACGCTTGCGCGTCCCGCGCTCTGCGCTCGGCGCAACCCGGTGACCCAGCAGGCGTTGCCCTGAAGCTTTTCACGCAGCGGTTGCGTCTTGCGGACATCGCAGCAGCGATGCCTCGCGGCCGATGATTCGTAGATGGCGCTGTCGCTCTGAGCATCGGCGAGCGCGCGAAGGCTCGCGGCGGACGCGCTGACGCGCTCGATCGGGCGTCCGTACCGCGATTCGACCGCTCGCCACAGATCCAGCGTAGCGCGTGGCAGGCGCCCGGTGTCGAGCGCGAACGCCGCGATGGGCAGGGCTTCGCGAACGATCAAGTGAAAGATCACCATGTCTTCCGCCGAGAGGCTGGTCGCGAGCACCGCCGGAGAGCACGCGGCGGCAGCACGCAACGTCGCGAGCGTGCATGCGAGGCGTTCTTCGAATCCGACGGTGGGCTGCACGGTGCGTGGGCGGCGATACCAAGGAGTAGCAGCGGCCGCTTCGCGCGGGGAGGTTGATGTCATCATGGGGGTTCTCATACAACGAGTTTGATGCCGGCAAATCCGAGCGCGCCGACCAGAAGGGTGCGCGTTGCCGGTTCCGGCACGGTGCGGCTGAGCCGCGCGCCGAGCGCGATGCCGGGCACCGAGCCGATGAGCAGCGCGACGAGCAATGCGCCGTCGACGTGTCCGAGGCTTGCATGCGCGGCACCGGCTGCCGCCGTCAGCGGAACGGCGTAGGCGACGTCGGTGCCAACGATGCGTCGCATCGGAAGCGCCGGATGCAACAGCAGCAACGCCGTCACGCCCACCGCGCCCGCACCGACGGAGGAGAGCATGACCATCGCGCCGATGACTGCCCCGAGCCCGAGCGTTGGCAGCAGGCTTCGGTCGCGGTCGAGATCATCGACAGCGAGCGCGGCCGAAGTACGCGCACGCATCAGTCGAGGCCGAACCACAAGTGCGACCGCGGTGGTGACCAATGCGAACCCGAGCACCGAGCGGATGACGTGGTGGAGCGCGGCGGTGTCGGGTTGCAGCGTCTGCACGACGGCGAATGCCATGCCTGCGCCGACCATGCTCGATGCCATCAACGCGAGCAGCAGGCGACGCGCGACGTTGCCGAGTCGCCAGTGCGCGAGCGCCCCGAAGGACTTGGTGACAGCCGCGAACAAGAGATCGGTGCCGACCGCGATCGTCGGCGCAATGCCCAATCCCGCCACGAGGATCGGCGTCATCAGCGATCCGCCGCCGACGCCGGTCAGACCGATGATGGCGCCGATGGCGAAACCGATCAGCGGCAACCGGAAGTCGAAGGCAATGGGCAGGAGATCAAGCATGCGCCCATGCTAGAAAGCGCGCCGACGGCGCAAGCGCGTCGTATCGGCATGTCACCATGCCAACTTGCGCATATAGAGACCACGCCCTCGGTCCCCGGCGCCAACCGTCGCACGCTAAAATGAGCGTCAAACCACGGAGGGATGGATGAGTGGTTTAAGTCGCACGCCTGGAAAGCGTGTTTAGGTTAATAGCCTAACCGGGGTTCGAATCCCCGTCCCTCCGCCAGAATTCATTTTTTGACGACGGCGATCAACCAAACTGGACCACCGAAAGCCCCAATCCATGGGGCTTTCGCGTTTGTGGCGCCTGATTTTTGAGCAACACGGACAACGGTCGAAATCGATTGTCCACCGATTTCCTGTAGGTACACTTGACGGCACGCGCCTGACGGTATCCAAAAATGCCTGCAAACGTCCTCACCGACGCGCAGATCAAGCGTCTCGCCCCTCGCGAGAAGTCCTACAAGGTGTTCGATGGTGGCGGCGCAAGAACGGTCGCCCGATGTCCGAGAAAAGCAACCCGGAGTCTGGGGATGCGATCGAGCAGGCGTACCGCCGAGTCCTCGATCTCGGCTACCACCTGCAAGATCCGTGGAACCTATCCAACGAGCACATCACGGCGCTGCGCCGACGATGGGGACAAAGCGATCTGAGCGTCATCACCGTGCAGGGGCGGCTCGTGGCGCTGTCGTGGTGGGGACCAGTCCTCCGTGTACGACTGGCGGCGCGATTACGTAGTCGACGGGCAGATTGGGCGCGTTCGACTCGCGTTATCGTTTGAAAAGGGTCGTTTCACCCGATTCGCCGGGACTATCTGAATTTTTGTGTACGAAGCGGGTAGAGAGTTATCCACGGCGCGCGCGAAAGCTCCTTGCATAGAGCACGTTTCGCGCGCGCGGTGGGTAACTCGTTGGTGGCATGTTATGCCAGTGCTTTCGTGAACCGCTCGCCGTAGGCGATCGCGAATTGGTTCATCGCCTCTTTCCATTCCCGCGTGGCGCGGCTCCAGTCAGCGGTGATGTTGCGAAGGGCGAGCCAAATGAGTTTGCTTGCGGCCTCGTCGCTCGGGAAGTGGCCGCGCGTCTTGATGATCTTTCGTAGCCTTGCGTGCACGCTTTCGATGGCGTTGGTGGTGTAGATGATCCGGCGCAGTCACGCGACCCGCCCAAACCACATGAGGGAGAGCGTCGCGGCGACGGCGGCGATCAGGGCGGCGACGGCGGCGAAGAGGGCGGAGATCTCGGTCTCGGTTTTCTCGATCGTGAGCTTGCTGCTCAGCGTGTTGTAGACCTTCTTCAGGTCGGCCGCCGTGCCGGCGTAGAAGTATTCGGCGGCGGTGCGGTTGGCGATTTGCTTCAGCGTTTCTTCGTCGAGTCGAACGCGCATCGACCAGCCGTCGAAGCCGATGGTTTCGCCCTTCACGGTGCCGATGCCGACGGTGTAGACGCGCACCCCGCGATCGGCGGCCAACTTGGCGGCTTCCATCGGGTCGATGCCGGTGGTGCGTTGGCCGTCGGTGAGCATGATGATGGCCGCCGAGGTGTAGGAGCCCGGCGCGACGGGCTGCCGGTTCGTCTTGGTCCTGTCGCCGAGCACCTCGTCGATCGACTGCGCGCGGCCGAATCCGCCGCGTGAGCCGCCCCACTGCACCTTGCTGATGTCGATGCCGTCGTCAGGGAACAGCGTGGCGAGCGCAAGCACGAGCGCGTTGCCGGTGGCCGTGCCGCGCTGCAACTGGAAGCTGTCGATCGCCGTGCGCAGATCGTCGCGCGAGAGTGTGGGTAGTTGCGCGAGCTGCGCCGTTCCGGCGAACGCGACGATGCCGACGCGCACCTGGCGCGGCAGTTCGTCGAGGAAGGCGCGGGCTGCCGTTTGTGCGGCGACGATGCGCGAGGGTTCGACGTCGGTGGCGCGCATGCTGAGCGAGACGTCCATCGCGAGCATGATGGTCTGCTTGTTCGATGGCAGTTGCAGGGTGGCGACGGGGCGTGCCGCCGCGACCAGCATCAGCGCGAGGGCGAGCAGCATCAATGCGGGCGGCAGGTGACGCTTCCAACGTGAGCGACGTGGCGCGGCCTCACGTGCGAGCGCCAGATTGGCGAAAACGATGGCGCCCTTTTTTCGGCGCCGCAGCAACATGACGTAGAGGGCGACGGCGAGTGGCAGCGCGAGCAGCGACCATAGGGCGAGCGGCCACAGAAAGCTCATGCAACGGCCCTCGGCGTGCCGTCGTGGTGTCGGCGTTGCTTGCGTGAGCGGGCGAGGCCGACGAGCGGTTCGACGAGGCTTTGCCCCGTGCTGAGGGCAAGGTAGCCGAGCCCGTGGCGCTGCGCCGCTGCGTGTACGCCGGCCGCGTGCGCGGCGGCGAGCGCCGCGTAGCGCGCGCGAAACGCGGCATCCCCGGTATCGATGAAGCATTGCTCGCCGGTCTCCGGGTCTTCCAGAAGGACGGCGCCGATATCCGGGATCTGTTGTTCGGCCGGATCGGTGATGTGCACGAGCATGACGTCATGCCGTCGCGCGAGTTGGGCGAGCGGCGCTTCCCACCCCGGCATGCTGATGAAGTCGGAGACGATGAACACGGCGCTGCGCCGCCGAAGTGTGGTCGCGGCGCGTTGGAGCAGCACGTCGAGTCGCGTCGGGCCGCGCGGCGTTTCGGTGCGAGAGGGGGTTGCGGCGGCACGCTCGCGCAGGCGATGGAGCAGGTGAAGTACGTGGCGGCGGTCGCGGCCCGGCGGAATCACGGCGTCGAGCGCTTCGCCATAGAGCATGGCTGCGGTGCGGTTGCCGTGGCGGGACAGCACGCGTGCGATGAGGGCGACGAACTGCACGGCGAGATCACGCTTGGTCATCGGCGTCGCCCCGTGGACGTCTTCGGCGCGGGCGCTGCCGAAATCGGCGGACGCGCTGCGATCGACGAGAAACCAGGCGCCGATGTCGCGATCCTCGCTGAATTGCCGCACGTAGGGCGTGTTCATGCGCGCGGTGACGTTCCAGTCGATATGGCGAACGTCGTCGTCGTGCTGGTATTCGCGCAGGCCGGCGAAGTCGAGCCCGAGGCCGCGCAGCAGCGTTCGGTAGTCGCCTTGCAGGATTCCGTCGAGCCGCCGCAGCACCGTCCATTCGAGGTGCCGCAGCAGCCTCTCGTCGTCGCGCAGCGGGCGCGTGGTTCCTGCGGCGGTCGCGGTGTCGTGTGCGTCAACGGGCACGGGATTCTTCCTCGCGCGATTGCAGCGGATTGGGCGGCGGCGCGAGCTTGCCCATCAGCCGCGTCAGGATGTGGTCGGCATCGATGCCATCGGCCAGCGCCTCGTAGCTCAGCGACAACCGGTGGCGCAGCACGTCCAGTGCGAGATCCGTCATGTCACCGCCGAGCACGTAGCGGCGCCCACGCATCAGCGCGAGCGCGCGGGCACCCTCGGTCAGCGCGATGCTGCCGCGTGGGCTCGCCCCCCAGGTGATGTATTTGCTCAGGTCCGCGCAGCCGAGGCGGCTCGGGTCTCGCGTCGCGGCGACCAGATTGACGGCGTAGCGCACCAGCGCGGGGTCGATGTAGATGTCGCGGCACGCGGCTTGCAGCGCCACGAGATCGGCGGTTGTCGCGACCGGCGACAGGCTGGCGGGTGTGCCGGTAACCCGTTGCACGATGACGAACTCTTCCTCGTCGCTGGGATAACCGACCAGTACTTTCATCATGAAGCGATCAACCTGCGCTTCGGGCAGCGGATAGGTTCCTTCGGTTTCGATCGGGTTTTGCGTGGCCATCACGACGAAGGGCGTCGGCACCGGGTGGGTGGTGCCGGCGATGGTGACCTGGCGCTCCTGCATGACTTCGAGCAGCGCGCTTTGCACCTTGGCGGGCGCGCGGTTGATTTCATCGGCCAGCAGCAGATGCGCAAACACCGGCCCCAGTGCGGTGCTGAATTCGCCGCTGCCTGGGTGATAGACGCGGGTGCCGACGAGATCGGCCGGCACCAGGTCCGGCGTGAACTGGATGCGGCGAAAGCGGCCCTCGATGACGGTGGCGAGCGTCTTCACGGTTAGCGTCTTGGCGAGACCGGGCACGCCTTCGACCAGAAGATGTCCCTCCGCGAGCAGCGCCACCATCACCCGTTCGAGAAAGCGATCCTGTCCGACGACCACGCGCTTGACTTCGAAGAGGATTCTCTCCATGAGTCGATGGCTGTCGGAGCTGAGCGTGTCGGTCATGGTGCACCTGTGCGGCGTGAAATCAGAACGGAGGCATCCCGGCCGCAGCGGCGGCGTTCTCGATGGGGACGGCGAAACCGATGCCGACGAAGGTGCGCTGATCTTCGTTCGGGTTCAGGATGGCGGTGACGATGCCGAGCACTTCGCCTTCGGCGTTGATGAGCGGGCCACCCGAATTGCCGGGGTTGGCGGCCGCGTCGAACTGGATCAGGTTGGTCAGCATTCGGTCGCCGTCGGGCGAGTGAAAGCTGCGCCGCAGTCCGGAGACGACGCCGGCCGACAATGATGGGCCGATGCCGAACGGAAAGCCGACCGCGAAGACGTAGTCACCGGGCGCAAGGTCCTGTGTGCTGTTCATCGTGGCGGCCTGGAGATCGTCGGGCAGTTTGCGGGCGCGGATGACGGCGAGATCGTGCTCGGGGCGGGCGCCGCTGACCAGTGCCTCGGTTTCGAGTCCGTCGTAGAACGTGACCTTGATGCGCTCGGCGCCCTGCACGACGTGCAGATTGGTCAGGATGGTGCCGTCTTCGACGATGACGACGCCGGTGCCGACGCCGTAGCGTGTTTCTTCCTTGCTGTCGGCGTCGACGACGAAGCTCTCGACGCGCACGACGGAAGGCAGGATCGTCTCATACGCGCGTACCGCCGGCGAGGGGAGCACGGCCTCTTCGAGACTCTTGGCCACCGCCGCGTCGATGTGCTCCTGCGTGATGCGCACCGGGCGCGGAGCCAACGCGCCAAGGAGCCCGGCACCGAGCGCGATGACGACGAGCGCACCGAGTGCTCCGGCGAGTGCCGCCGTCACGGTGCTGCGCGCGGGGCGTTGCCAGCGGTGGCGCACTCGTTGAAGGAAGGCGCGGAGCATCATGCGGAACACGTCGTGAAGGAATGCACGATGGTAACCGCAAAGGCCGACGCGGTATCGCTCGCGCCACGCGCGGCCGCCGGCGAGTCGTAGCGCTGGCTCAGTCGTCGCGCGGCAGTTGCTGCGGGCGCGTCGTGTCGTAGTGCTCGAAGGGTTGGTGTATCCAGGGGCTCGTGGGCAGAAGGTCCACGAAGTAGTCGGGGTGGAAGGTCGAAACGCCCTTTTTCCAGAGCACAGCCGTACGTACTTCGGTGAGCTGCGGGTAACGCGTCGGCAATTCCTGTTTGACGACGTGCAGTGTGTGACCGGAGTCGACCATGTCGTCGACCACCAGCACGCGTTCGCCGAGGCGCGCGCTGGTCATCGTCAGGTGTTCCGAGACGAGCAGTTTGCCGCGCACGGTGCCGCCGTCTTCGACGTAACTCGACGTGCTCATGATGGCGAGCGGTTTGTCGAAGATGCGGGACAACTGGTCACCCACGCGCAGCCCGCCACGGGCGATGCAGATGATCTGGTCGAACTGCCAGCCCGAGTCGTGCACCGCCAGTGCGAGCTTTTCGATCAGGCGATGGTAGTGCGCCCAGGTGATGTAGAGATGGCCCGTGTCGGTCATGGCTGACGGTGGCGGATGCGCGTGGCGCCGTGCTGGTGCTGCGCACGGTCATGCTGGTCGCTCGTGCTCCGCCTGCTCCCCTCGGTGGTTTCGTTGTCGTGCGGATTGGATGTCGGGCCCGTTGCGCGGGCGTTGGGCTTCAGTTCAGTGGATGTTGCATCAGAATCGTATCATCGCGCTCGAAGCCCGTGGAGACGAGCGCAATGGGTGTTCCGGTGAGGGCTTCGATGCGCTTCAAGTAGCTCTGCGCGTTCATCGGCAATTGCTCGAAGCGACGAATGCCGAACACCGATTCCTTCCACCCCGGCAGCGTCTCGTAGACCGGTTTGCAGTCGGCGACCGCCGCCGAGCCGTAGGGCAGGCGATCGATCCACTCGCCGCGAAACTCGTAGCCCGTGCAGATCTTGATTTCCTCCATGCCCGAGAGCACGTCGAGCTTCATGATGGCCATGCCATCGACGCCATTGATCTCGAAACTTCGTTTCAGGGCCGGGATGTCGAGCCAGCCACAGCGGCGCGGGCGCCCCGTCACCGAGCCGAATTCGTTGCCGCGCTTGGCGAGCCCGGCGCCGATGTCGTCCGTGAGTTCGGTCGGGAAGGGGCCGGCGCCAACCCGCGTGGTGTAGGCCTTGGTGATGCCGAGCACGTAGTCGATCATCCGGGCGCCGACGCCAGCGCCGGGGCCGGCCGCGCCGGAGACGCAGTTCGACGAGGTGACGAAGGGGTAGGTGCCGTTGTCGACGTCGAGCAGCGTGCCTTGTGCGCCCTCGAACAGGAGCGGCTTGCCGTGGCGGCGCGCTTCGGTCAGCGCGTGCGAAACGTCGGCCAGCATGGGCGAAATTTCGGCGCCGGCCTTGAGCAGGAGATCAAAGGTCTCGGCGAAGTCCACCGTCGGTGCGTCGAGGTATTTGGCCAGCATGAAGTTGTGATAGTCGAGCACCTCGCGCAGCTTCGCTTCGAGCGAGGGCTCGCACAGGTCGTGCAGGCGAATGGCGCGCCGCGCCACCTTGTCCTCATAGGTCGGGCCGATGCCACGTCCGGTGGTGCCGATCTTGGCGTCGCCGCGCTTGGCCTCGCGCGCGCGGTCGATGGCCACGTGGTAGGGGGCGACGACCGGGCAGGCGTGCGCGATCTTCAGGCGCGGCCGTACCTCGATGCCGGCCGCTTCGAGCTCGCTGATTTCCTTCAACAGGTCGGTGGGCGAGACGACCACACCGTTGCCGAGGTAGCAGGTCGTGTGCGGGTGCAGCATGCCGGAGGGGATCAGTCGCAGCACGGTTTTCTTGCCGTTGACGACGAGCGTGTGCCCGGCGTTGTGGCCGCCCTGAAAGCGCACGACCCCGTGCACTTGTTCGGCCAGCCAATCGACGATTTTTCCTTTGCCTTCGTCACCCCATTGGGTGCCGATGACGACGACGTTGCGTGGCATGCTGTGGTTTCCTGCTTGGTCGGTTGACGTGATGGGGTTTGGGATGAGTGCGCTCAGGGCGCGCTGAGTTCGCCGTTGGCGGTGACTTCGGTCAGCGCACGCAGATCGACGAAGGAGAAGCCGGTGGCCGGTCTTCCCGCGCCGCCGCCGTGCATGAAGGCCGAGCCGACGCCATCGTAGCGCCCGCCACGGGCGACGACGGTCGTGGTGCCCTGCAAATAGGCGACGAACACGAGCCCGGTGTGGTAGTCGAGTCCGGGCAGGTCGGCCAAGTCGAGCGAGCACTGCGCGCCGGCGTCGACGATGGCGGCGGCGATGGTTTCCAGCTGATCGAGCGCGACGGTGATCGTGGTCACGCGCGGCAGCGCGGCGCGGGCGCGTTGCAGCACCGTTTTGGCAGGGCCGAACAGTGTCGTCAGCGTGGCGAGGGTTTGTCGCGCCTCATCGGGCAGCGTGCGGATCGCTGCGAGCGCGCTGCGGCTCTTGGCGGCCAGCGCGGCGTCGGCGGCCTGCGTCGCCTTGGCCGACAGGCCATAGTGATGGGCAAGCGCCTTGAACACGGCAACATGCCCGCAATCGAGCAACAAGGGGGCGGCCCCGGCCGCTCGCGCCGCCTCGATCAGCAGACGCACGATTTCGACGTCGGCGGCGACGTCGGCCGCGCCGAAGAGCTCGGCGCCGACCTGCGTCAGCGCGCGCGCCGTGCCGATGCCGCCCTGCGCCCGCAGGACTTCGCCTGCGTAGCAGTAACGGCGCTCGGCGGTGAGTTCGCCGCGGTGGTAGGTGGCGTCGATGCGTGCGACCTGCGGCGTGATGTCCGGGCGCACGCCAAGGAGCTTGCCCGAGAGCGGGTCGATCAGCTTGAAGGTGTTGTGCTCGAGGTCGCGGCCGGTGCCGGTCAACAGCGCGTCGAGATGTTCGATCAGCGGCGGATCGACCAGTGCGTAGCCGGCCTGCGCAAAGCGGTCGAGCAGCGCGCGCCGCGTCGTTTCCATGTGTGCTGCCTCGGGTGGCAGCACATCTTCAACATAGTCGGGAAGGACCCATTTGCGCATGGCGCGGGGCAGGGCGTTCGCACGCCGTGGCGGCGGCAAAACGCGGGAGTGGTTGACAACGAATTCTACTGAAGGGAAATGGGCGCGATATTGACCCGGGTTCGAGTCAACAACTTTTTCGTCAAACGACGTTCATAACGGGCTTGGAGCGAGGAATCGGCCAAAGTCGACTTCAGCCGATATTCGCTGCCAAGCCCGTTATAGACGCCATTTCAGTAAAAAGTTGTTAGCTCGCGCGGAGCGCAGTGTGCCGTGTTTGGGCGTGGCGCCTTCCGGCCGATGTCTTCAGTCGGCCAGCAGCACGCGGGTGCCGGCGATGCGGTCATGCAGGAACTGGTGATCGCGGTCGACGAAGGCCCACACGAAGTTGAAGAGGCATGCGGGCAGCCACCAGGCGCCGAGGCGGGCGCCGAACACTGAATAGAGCACGAGGCCGAGCGCCGGGCCGATCCAGGTGGCCAGGTAGCGCACGACGGCCTGGCGCGTGCTGATCGTGCCGCCGGAGGTGTTCGCCAGACGCAACGACCAGGTTTTGCAGGCCAGCGAACGCCGTCCGTTCGTCCAGAAATAGATGAAGTAGGCGCCGATCACGACGAAGAAATAGAGTTGTTGCAGCGCAGCGAGTGCGCCGGTCAGGATCTGCGGGCGGCCGGCCGTCATCGATTCGCCGGAGAGCGCGGCGAACACGAGACCCGTGATGAACATCCACGCCAGCAGAAACAGCAGTTCGTGGACGAAGGCGCCAAAGCGCCGCCAAAGACCGGCGAGCGGGAGCGCGGTGGGCGCGGATGTCATGAGTGAGGCGGCGCAGGCGCGGGACGACGACCGACCGATGTTACGGCATGGCCGTCCGCTGCGAGCCGCCGGCGCGGTGAGGCGCGGGGCTCAGCCGATCAGCCCTTGGTGGGCGGCGTCGCTGGCGCGCCTTCGCCGGTCGCCGGGGCGGCGGCGGGCGTGGGTGCCGGTACGGGCGTCGCGGCGGGCGCCGCCGGTGGAGTCGGTTCAGTCGCGCCGGGAGCGACTGCGGTCGGTCTGGGCGGAGTAGCTTTCTTGCTGGCGCTCGCCGCCGGCTTCTTGGGCGCCTCGGCGGCCTTCTTGCGCAGTTCGTCGCGCTTTTCCGGAGGCAGATTGCGGTACTCGTTCCACTTTTGCGGGACAGCGGCGCGCTTGTCTGGCGGCAGGGTCTTCAGTTCGTTGTACTGCTCGCGAGCCTTGCGGCGTTGCTCCGGCGTGAGCTTCGCCCATCCCGCCATGCGATCGTGCAGGTTTTTTTGCTGAACTGGCGTCATTGTCGGGTATTTTGCCGCGATTTCGCGCCATTTTCGTTTGCGCGTGTCGGTCATCTTGGGCCAATCCGCTTGCAGTGGCGCGAGGATCTGCTGTTCGTCGGGCTTCAGATCCTGCCAGGCTTGCGCGAACACGCCGGGGCTCGACAAGAGCGTGAGCACGAAAAGCAAAACGGCCGCGAGGCGTTTGCCCGGGGCCGTCATGGCTTGCGCGTGGACGTCGTGTCGCCCCGTCATGGTTCATCCCGCAGGAAATGCGAGAAACCCTTGTCGAGCAGAGCGTCCACCGGTACGTCGTCGGCGAGCAGCATCACATCCACATCGGCCGTGTCGCGCGCATTGACGTATTCGTTCCACTGACGGTAGCCCCAGGTCGCGAAGACGGCGGTGACCACCAGCCCGGTCGCCCAGAAGCGCCAGTCGTGCAAGCGCGTACGCCAGCCGCCGGCGAGGCTGACACTGCCGTCGCCACCGAC
>JAFEDD010000027.1:37591-92979 GCA_018241765.1 Pseudomonadota bacterium
GATGTTGTCGGCGCTTGCGTCGAGGTAGGGCCGTAGCGCGCGTCCGACGCGCTCGACCTCGTGATCAGGAAGGAGGTTCTGTTTTTGGTTCATAACGTGATCCCTTTCTGGCGCAGCAGCCCTTGCAGGGCATGAACGGCGCGGGAGCAGTGCACTTTCACGCTGCCCTCCGAGCAGCCCATGACCGCGGCTGTCTCGGCAGTATCCATGTCCTCCCAGTAACGCAGCAGAAAGGCTTCGCGTTGACGTGCAGACAGTTGTTGCAGCGCGGCCTCGATCTCCTGCATGGCCTCGCGCTGCTCCAACGCCGCCAGCGGCTGTTCGTTGGCAATGGCACCATCCTGCGCCTCCAGGATTTCGAGCGGGTCGAAGTCGTCGTCGGCGTCGGCGCCAGCCAGGCTCGAGAAATTTGTCGTGTACTGGTTGCGCGTCTTGTTGCGACGAAAGTGGTCGAGAATCGCGTTTTGCAGGATGCGGGTGAAGAGCGGCGGCAGCTCCTCGGCCGGCTTGTCCGCGTAGCTTTCGGTCAGTTTCAGCATCGCGTCCTGCACGATGTCGAGCGCGGCGTCATCGTCGCGCACGGCATACGCGGCATGCTTGAATGCACGGCGTTCGACCGAGGCGAGAAACGCGCTGATTTCTTTGGCTTGAGCCAGGGTGGGGCCTTTCTTCTTCCTGGGCAGCCGCGCGGGCACCGCCGTGAGTTGCGCGATTATAGGCATCGCACCGGAGACGACAGCAGCAAGCATCGGGACGCCATCCTCCTTAAAAATACGCGCGAACGCATCGTTGGCCGCGTGGGCTTCGCTGTCGGTTAACGTTGCGGCTACGGGCGGGATGACAGGCGGCACGCGCCGTCGATGAATGGAGGGTGGCGCACGATGAGCCCACTGATTGTGACCTTGAAGCGCGTTCTGAAGACGCGCGGCATGACCTACGCGGCGCTGGCGGCGCAGATAGCGTTGTCCGAGGCGAGCGTGAAGCGCCTGTTTTCGCAGGGAAGTTTCACGCTGGAGCGGCTGGAGGAGGTGTGTGCGGCGCTTGAAATCGACGTGTTCGAACTCGCGCGGCTGGCCCGCGGCGAACAGGCGCGCGCGCAGGAACTCACGCTGCGGCAGGAGCAGATGCTGGCGAAGGATCGCGCGCTGCTCGGGGTGTTCTATCTCACCTACAGCGGCTGGCAGATCGATGACATCGTCGCTGCGTACGAGCTGACCCGGGCGCAGGCTTTCTCGTATCTGCGCCGACTCGACGCCATCGGCGTGCTCGACTTGTTGCCGAGCGAGCAGGTGCGCATGAAAGTCACCCGCAATCTGCGTCTGCGCCGGCGCGGCCCGATCGAACTGGCGTATGGCCGGGCCGCCGTCGGGGAGTTTCTGAGCCCCGAGTTCGACCGTGTCGGCGGCGTGTTTCGCATCGAATTTCGTGAGTTGTCGTCGGCCAGCTTCGAACTGCTGAAGCGCAAACTCGATCGGCTCGCCGACGAGGTGCATGAATTGGCTGAGCTCGACAGCGTGCTGCCGTCCCAACAGCGACAGACC
This sequence comes from Pseudomonadota bacterium, assembly GCA_018241765.1. Lineage (GTDB taxonomy): Bacteria > Pseudomonadota > Gammaproteobacteria > Burkholderiales > Casimicrobiaceae > Casimicrobium. The sequence goes on from JAFEDD010000027.1 coordinate 39,133, forward strand.
ATCGGTGTGGCGCTCGGGGCGCGGCCCTGGACGGTGGCGATGGTGGCAGGACTGCCGCGACGCAAGACCTGAAGCTTCGACGCGCCGCGCGGCATGTCTGTGATTTCGGCGCACCATGAAAAAACGGGCCTCGCGGCCCGTTTCGTGGGGGGGGGGCGGGGCGCTGCGTCGAGCGGCGCACCCACCGATTGGGTTTACTGCCCCGAAGCCAGCACGCTTTGGAAGAAGCCGCGAACCGCGACGTTGCAGAACGGCGGCACCAGCGTTCCGTGATACGCACCGAGCACGCGCTCGGTCGGTGTTGCGCCGAGCGAGGGGTCCGCCGCTGCGGCAGACACGGCGCCGGCGAACGCCCCGGCGAGCGTGGGGCCGACCGTCGCCGCGTCTTCGACGTTCATGACCTTCACCAGCGCGCCAGCACCCTTGCTGGCGAACGAAGCGGCCGCATCAGCCGTGTTGGAGGCGAACACGACCGGGTCCTGTGCGCCAAAGCACATCGCGACGGGGCGGGCAGGCGTCCAGCCGAGCAGGTCGTTCTTCGCGGTGGCTACCCAGACGTTGTGCTGCGGGTTGGTCATCACGGCCTGGCGATAGCTTTGCTTCACCAGATTCGGCGTGCCGATGCCATTGGCGAACAAGGCGTCGAGCGACGGATTGCCGGTGACCAGTGCGCCGGTGGCGAAGAGCTTGCCGGGCAGCTTGCCGGTGGCGTAGAGCTGGGTGGTCGACAGCGCGCCGGGAAGCAGCGTCTCGATACCGTTGGCGTAGGGTGCCTCGTAGGCGTCGCTGGGCGACGAGTAGAGGTTGCCGTAGGCGTTCTGCCAACTGGTGAAGATCATCGGCGTGAAGATCGTCGCGCCGAGGTTCACACCGCCCGCGAACACCGTCTGGAAGGTCTTCACCAGCGAGTACGGGCCCGACATGTTGCCCGACGCCGTGACCTTGAACTCGCTGCCGAAGTTGTTCTGCATGGCGCGGTGCGTGGCCATGGAGACGAAACCGCCTTGCGAGTAGCCGGCCAGGAACAGTTTGCCCGAATCGTTGACTCCGATGTTCGGGAACGCCTTGCGCGCGGCACGCAAGGCGTCGATCATGTCGTTCGATTGCTGTTCGGCGTTGAGATAGGGGTGATAGGGCAGGCGCGAAGCGTCGTAACCGGCGTAGTTCGAGGTGACGACGACGAAACCCTGCGCCGCGTAGAACGCCGCCAGCAGGGCGGCTTCGCCATTGGCCGGGCTCGCGATGTTGTAGGCCTTCTCGACGGTGGTGCCGTGGCTGTAGAGCAGCACCGGTCGCGGTCCGCTGCACGCGGCGTCGGTGCCGAGCGGCACCATGATGCCACCCGTGGCGTTGGTGGCCTCACCCTTCCCGCCGACGGTGTTGTATTCCATGTAATGGAAGTTCACGCCGCACTTGGGCGTGCCGGCCAGCTGCAAGAGGCTTCGTCCGCTGGGCGAGGCGGAAAAGGTGGCGTTGACATCCGCCGCCGTCGGCATGCTGGTCAGGATGACCGGCGGGTTGGCGACCAATGTGCCGCGGGCGTTGCCGAGATCGATGCTCGGGCCGGTGGCGACGTCGCCGCCGCCGCTGCACGCCGCCACGACGGCGGCGGCCAACGTGGCCAGAGCGAGCGAACGGATGGTTTTCATGCAGAGCCTCCTTGGTTCGAATGCGCGGACTCTCGAAGGTTGCGATGGTGGCCGGCGGGGCGCGGTGCAGCGTCGAGAGCGGAACAGTCTGTGATGTTAGGCGTTTGTCGTACCGGCGACCAGTGCTGCCACGCGGGTTGCGCAGCGCCGTGCGGGCGCTGTTGCGTTTGTGTTGCCGTTGGCGTGCCCGGACGCGTTTCGAACGGGGTGCGACACCGGTGGTTGCCGCTCAGGCGGTGGCGGCCACGGTGCTTGCCTGCTCGATGGCGCGTTTGGCATCGAGTTCGGTGGCGACGTCGGCGCCGCCGAGTACGGTGACTTTGGCGCCGCGCGCGGTGAGCGGCGCCAGCAGATCGCGCCGCGATTGCTGCCCGGCGCAGAGGATCACGTGATCGACGTCGAGCCAGGTCGGGTCGGATCGCTGTTCGCCATGCGAAATGCACAGGCCGCGATCGCCGATTTCTTCGTAGTTGACGCCGCCGAGCATCGTGACGTTTCGCGCCTTCAGTTCGGCGCGATGGATCCAGCCGGTCGTCTTGCCGAGCCCCGCGCCGAGTTTGCTGGCTTTGCGTTGCAGCAGCGTGATGTCGCGCGCAGCGGCTGGCGGCTTCGGTTTGCCGAGTCCGCCCGCGGCCAGCGAGGGGTCGATGACGCCCCATTCGGCGAGCCATTCGTCGCGATCGAGCGTTGGCGAATGACCGTCCTTGCTCAGGTATTCCGCCACGTCGAAGCCAATGCCGCCGGCGCCGATGATGGCGACGCGCCGCCCAACGCTCGCCCCACGGGCGAGCACATCGATGTAGCTCAGCACCTTGGGATGGTCCTGGCCGGGAATTTTCGGGTCGCGCGGCGTGACGCCGGTGGCGAGATAGATTTCGTCGTACCCCCCAGCCAGCAGCGTATCGGCATCGACCATCGCCCCGAGCCGCACATTGACGCCGGTGATTTCGAGGCGACGCGCGAAATAGGCAAGCATCTCGCGGAATTCCTCCTTGCCCGGGATGCTCGCCGCCATCAACAACTGGCCACCGATGCGATCGCCCGCATCGAAGAGATCGACCCGATGGCCGCGCTCGGCGAGCACGGTGGCGGCCGCGAGCCCGGCCGCTCCGGCGCCAACCACCGCGAAGCGACGCGGTGTCGTCGTTGGCCGATAGATCAGTTCGGTTTCGTGGCAGGCGCGGGGGTTGACCAGGCAGCTCGCCATCTTGCGCGCGAAGATGTGATCGAGGCAGGCCTGATTGCACGCGATGCAGACGTTGATTTCGTCGCGGCGCCCGCTGGCGGCCTTGCGCACGAAGTCCGGGTCGGCGAGGAACGGGCGCGCCATCGACACCATATCGGCGCAACCTTCCGCCAGCACCGATTCGCCGACCTCGGGAACATTGATGCGGTTGGAGGTGATGAGCGGGATGCCGACTTCCGGCTTCAATTGCTTCGTGAGCCACGTCCACGCGCCGCGCGGGACGCTGGTGGCGATGGTCGGCACGCGTGCCTCATGCCAGCCGATGCCGGTGTTGATCAGCGTCGCGCCCGCCGCCTCGATGGCGCGTGCAAGTTGCACGACTTCCGGCCACGTGCTGCCGCCCGGTATCAGATCGATCATCGACAGGCGGTAGATGATGATGAAGTCGCGGCCGACGGCTTCCCGCGTGCGGCGCACGATCTCGACCGGCAGGCGCATGCGGTTTTCGTAGCTGCCGCCCCATTCATCCTGCCGCCGATTGGTGTAGGTGGTGAGAAATTCGTTGATGAAATAGCCCTCGGAGCCCATGATTTCGACCCCGTCGTAGCCGCCCTCGCGAGCCAGTGTCGCCGCGCGAACGAAGGCGCGGATCTGGCGTTCGATTCCGCGTGCCGTCAACTCGCGTGGTGTGAACGGCGTGATGGGAGATTTCAGCCGCGATGGCGCGACCGAAAACGGGCTGTAGCCATAGCGCCCGGCGTGCAGTATCTGCAACGCGATCTGGCCGCCCTCGGCATGCACGGCGGCGGTGACGGTGCGATGCCGGCGCGCCGAGGCGGTCGTCGCCAGGCGGGCGCCGAACGGCGAAAGCCAGCCTTCGATGTTGGGGGCGTAGCCACCGGTGACGATGAGGCCCACTCCGCCTCGGGCACGCTCGGCGAAATAGGCGGCGAGCCGTGGCAGGTGCTCGGCGCGATCTTCGAGTCCCGTGTGCATCGATCCCATCAGCACACGGTTGCGAAGCGTCGTGAAACCGAGGTCGAGTGGCGCGAGAAGATGGGGATACGGAGATGGCGTCATGGCGGTCTCGGCGGTGGCCGACGGAACAAAAATGGCGCAGCAAGGCTACGCCATTGGTGGTGCTGGCGGTGTCCGGCCAGCGCCTGTTTCGAGCCGCGGCTCTACCGCGGCCACGCTCACTGCGGAATGCTCAGGGTGTTGCCGGAGAACGTGATGGCGTCGGTTGCCGCCGGTGCGCCGCTGAGCGCAGGCAGGTTCGCCGCCGTGATCGCCGGTGCCGCACCGGGCGTGCCGCCGCGCGGGGTCGTGCGAACCACCTGCGAAGCGGGCAACGGCTTGCCGTTTTTCAGGTGATCGTACATGGCGTCCATCGCGCGGTTGAAGTAGACATGCAGCGGAATGAAGCGGGTGTCGTACCCCGGTAGCGCGGCATTGCCGATGAAGGCGTCGAAGTGCTGCGCGTTGGTCACTTCGATGTAGCTCAGCTTGCCGCTCGGATCGGCCACCTTGCTTTGTGCGACGTAGGGGCGCGACGAGTGATTGACCGGGACCAAGGCGTCGTTGCGACCGTGCACGATGATGGTCGGCTTGCCCTGCAGCTTGCCGCTGCGCTGGACGGCCTTGATGTTCGCGGCGACGGTGTTGTCGGTCAATTTGCCGGCAATGCAGCGCGCGCCGTCGAGGTTGTAGTCGAACACGCCGCCGGCGGATGCCGAGCCGGCGCCTTCGATGATCGGGCCACCGGGGTTGTTGAAGTTCACCAGATTGATGCCGCTGGTCGGCGGAATGCCATTGCCGGTGCCGAACAGGCGGGCGAACGCCGCCGGCGCGATGGCCGTCGGCTTGAAGTCGGCGCCCGTCGCGGCCATGCCGTAACCGCAGAGGTTGTCGGCCACATTGGCCTGCGCGTAGGTGTTGACGTAGGTGACGGCGATGGCGGGCACGGCGAACGCGAAATGCGAGGCGAGCAGCGCGTCGGATTCCGGGAGCCAGCCGGCGGCATGGATTTTCGCCAGCGCTTCGTCGGCGCGCGCTGCCGGTGTCGTCGCGCTGAGCAACCCCTTGGTGGCGAGCGAGGCGCAGCGGCCGGCGCCAGCGGTTGCGTTGACGTAGACGGCGCCCGGTGCGGTGGCAAGCGAGCTGGAGAGCGCCGCGCATGGCTGATAGAGCATGGCCTGTGCCGTGTAATCGAGCAGGCTCTTGCCGCCGTTGGTGACTGTGGCGCCGGCGAACTTCACGACGGCTCCGCCGCTGCCATCGGGCTGAATCTGGGGTTCGCCGACCGCGACGCCGTCGATGAGCCCTTCGGTGTCCTGTTCAGCGGCCATGAGCGAAGCGCCGCCACCGTTGGAGACGCTGGAGGCGATCACCAGCGTGTTGTCCGGGCGGAACTTGACCGTCGCGGCGCCGTTGGCCTTGGGCGCGAGCTCGGCATTGAGCGCAAAGAATGCGAAGCGAATCGCTTGCAGCGTGAACTTGCCCCAGTCCTTCTCGGGGTTCTGCTGCGAATGCGCGTGCTTGAAGGCGATGCGGTTGTTGGCGGTGGTGCCGGCCGGAACGGTGGCGACGAACTGCGCGCCAGCGCTCTGTGTCGTCGGACGCCCGAACAGATCGAACACGGTGTTGGTCGCGAGGTCGTGCGCGCCGTTGCCGGTGCCTTTGTCGGTGTAGGCCACGGCGCAGCCTTTTTTCAGCCCCCATTCACCGGCCGTCGCGATGGCACCGTAGACGCCGCGTGACCCGGACGACGGCGCGCTGACGATGCACGGGGCATCGGCGTTGAACGTGGAGGGAATCTGCACGAGCATCGTGACGTTCTGCTTGCCACTGCCGTCGTCGCTGTAGGCGAGGTATTCGACGCCCCCGATCTTGCCTTCGCCGGTGCCGACTGTGCCGTTGGCATCGATGTTGGGCCCGAACAGGGTGCCGAAGCCGCCATTGGTGGTGACGTCGACCAAGGCGCGGTAGTTGTTGTAGATGGCGAGTCGGCGCAGTTCGGTCGCCGTCGGATTCAAGGGGTCTGCCACCGTGGGTGACACGGCGCTTTGCAGGCCGCTCTTGCCGAGGCCGGCAGTCAGCAGATCATCGCTGTTGCCGTCGTAGAGTGCACGCTGCACGGTGCCGGCGACGAAGGACGGTTGCGTGTTGAGCACGACATCGTCACCGGACCCGCACCCGGCGAGCTGCGTGACGACGAGAGCACCGATGGCGGTGGTGAGCGAGCGGGACAAGGTCGATTGCAAGAGAACCCCCGGAAGATCAACGTTGGAATTCGTGCGATGACATCATGCACGTTGAACCCAGTATACGTTCGGCGCGTTCGGCGAACGAGCCATCCGTCTCACGCCGGTGCGACACACTGAGCGTGCTCGCCAGCGTGCGTTCGCAGTCGAATTCGTCGCCCTGCGTCACATCCCGCACGCTTGGCGTTGCGCGTTCTCGCTAAGGGTCGTTGCGCGCGCCGAGTTCGCTTGGGGAGCGGGGCGTGAGCGGTGCTCCGCCATCGCGACGGACATCCGGAGCGCCCATGCGCTTGTTGCCACCGAGCTCGAAGCGGGCGTCACCCAGGGCGAGCCCCGAGGCACTCGGTTCGACGAGGCGTTGGATGCTCGATTTGGCGGCCTGACACGCCCCCGTCGCGCGCCAAGCGAGTGCACCCGAGAGCTGCGCTTCCGAAGGGTCGCCGAGCGCATGGCCGAGGTCGTCGGCGACGGTGCAGGTGGGTGCAAAGCCGTCGACATAACCGCCTTCGCCCTTCGCGTTGACGCCGGTGAACTGCACGGTGAAGTACGTCGTGCCGCAGTTGTCGGTGCCGTAGAAGCCGAACGGTTTGCCGCAGGTGGCGCCGCTGCCGATCAGAATGACTTGCACATCGATGCCGCGCAGGCCGTTGATCAGCGCCTCGGAGGCCGAGCAGCTGCTGCCCGTGGTCAGGATGAACACGCGAGGCAGGTTCAGTGTCGGCAGGCTCTGCCCGCTGGCGAGGCCACCAGGGTAACCGCTTCCCTTGGTCAGGAAGCCGAGGACATCATCGGGTCCGAAGGGTTTCTTGTCATTCGTCTGCTCGATCTCGAAGGTGCGCCCGGCCGTGCGTGCAGGGCCGGCGATCATGTAGGCGAGTTGGGATGCGACGTAGAGGTAGCCGCCGCGGTTGTAGCGCAGGTCGAGCACGAGGTCACTGACGCCGGCCGCTTGCAGCCCGGCGATGGCGTTGGCGACGGCCGATTCGGAGACGAAGGAATTGAACGTCGTGAAGGCGAGGTAGCCGACCTTGCCGCTCGCGGTGTTGATGACACCGCTGACCGGCACCGGCTGCAGCGCGAGTTGCGCCGAGCGCAGCACGGCGGTCTTGCTTGCGCCGCCGCTGAGCGGCGCAAGCACCAGCGTATGGGTCTCGCCGATGGTAGCGGGAAAGAGACCGGCGTTCAGCGTGTTGACGCCGCTTTGCGTGTTGTCGTTGACGAGGTCGACACCGTCGACCGTGAGGACGCGGTCGCCGCGACGCACGCCGGCCAGGTCGGCAGGGGAGCCCGGATCGACCACCGCTACCAGCAATTGTCGTGGCGGCGTGTTGCGCACCATCTGCCACGAAATGCCGTAGCCGGCGCTGATGCCGGCGCTGGTGTTCTCGACTTCCGAGGTATCGAGCGTGTAGTGAAATCCGCTCTTGTCCTTGGCGAGGCCGGAGAAGGTGACCGCCGGCGATTTCAGCCGATTGAAGTAGTCGACGGGATTGCTGAAATCGGCCGCATTCAGGTTGGGAATTTCACGATACCAGAGATAGGTTTCGTCGCTGAACGCGCGCACCCAGTTCATCTCGTCGGCCAGCGTGCCAGGGCGATCAGGGTAGGGTTTGCCGGTGAGCGGGCTGCTGCCGCTGCGCGGCGCGACGCAGCGATCCTCGACCGAGGAGGCGGGCACGAACACGGGACGCGGGTTCGGCGGCGTTGCGCTCGTCACGCAGAACACGGCGCCTTCGCCCGACCATCCTTGCGCGAGCATGCTGTCGTAGGTGGCGCGATCTACGCTGTAGCGATGGTTGGGCACATTGAGCTGTGCGCTCGGGCGCAGTGCGCGATAGACCGGGATGGGCGCATTGATCGGACAGAACCCGCCAATGGCCGGCGTGACTGCGAAATCGAGTCCCTCATTGCTGAAGTTGGGCAGGTTGTAGGAGGCAACGTAGGCACAATCGGCCGGCAGCCCGTAGAAGTGCGATGAGAACGGTTGCGCCGGATTGACGGCCCAGTTGGAGCCGGTGACGGTGATGCGCCAGCGGCAGACCGGCGACAGCGTTCCGGCGCCCGAGGCCGACGTCGCGGCAAACGTCATGCCGGTGCGCGCAAAATTGCTGAAGCCGTCGAGCAGCGACTGCTCCTCGGCGCGCCCGGTCAGAAAGTAGGCATCGATCGTCTTGTTGTAGTACTCGACGACATTGACCGCTTGCGCCGTGGCGCCGGTGGCTGCCGTGAGCGCGAGGATTCCGCTGAGCAGAGGGGTGAGGACACGGAGCATGATGGAGGCGGCGCGCATGGTGATGATCTCGACGAGCGGAGTTGACGCAATCCGGTGGTTGAGGGGGGGGGGTGATTCGACGCGCGCATGCTAACGCCGTGCGCGATCGATGTCGAACGCATATCACACCTCGAATTCGACACAGAGCGCGGCATGGTCGCTGGCGGCGTTGTGGGCGTAGCCGATGGTGGGGTAGCGCTCGCCGGTGTATTGACGGCACTTCAGCGTCAGTCCGCGCCGGTTGATGAGGCGCGCCGTGCGTTTGAGCCGAACATCGTGCAGCAGATAGTCGAGGCGCGAGACTTCCTGGGCGATCGTGTAATAGTGCGTCCAGCGTTCGCTGACAGGCACATCGCCGAAACTGTCTTCGAGCCCCGCACGCATGATCGGAGCGATCGACGCGCCGCGCTGCGGGTGAGTGTCGTCGACGTTGAGATCGCCGAAGACGATGGGCAGTTTGCCTGCGGCCTGGGCTTCTTTCGCCAGTTCGGCCACGCGGGCCGCTTGCCGTGCGCGCAATTCATCGGGCGGCAGCGGTTCGCGACGCGAGCCCTTGCCCTGCGATTTGAGGTGATTGGCCATGAAGGTCAGTGTCTTGCCGTTGACGCGCAGGTCCAGCTCCAGACAGTCGCGCGAGAACAGCGCGTTGCGGGCGAGATAGACCGGTCCGCTGTCGTCGTTGACCACGCCCCATTCAACGCTTTGGCCCGGCTCCAGGGTTTCATGGGCGTGTGAGCGCAGTCCGAGCACGTCGGCGGCGAAGCCACGGCGCACGCAGATGCCCACGTCGATGCCACGCCCGTCGTTGCCTTCAACGAGGAAGATGCGGTCGAAGTAGTGCGACAGGTACTGCTGGTTGAAGATGCGCAGCGCGGCGAGGTTCTCGACTTCAGAGACGCCCAGCACATCGGGCTGCATGTCGAGGATGGCGCGGGCCGTGTTGTCGCGCTGCATGCCGGCGAGCGCAATGTTGCCGTCGGCGCCGTCAGTGCCACGATCGACGGCGGTGACGCCGACGGCGATCACTTGCCGGTCATAGGGCAGCGCTTCGCTGATCGGGTTGCCGAAGGCGTAGCGGGTGAAGAGGTTTTCGACGTTGAACCAGCCGACGCGCATGCGCATGAGGAGTACGACGCTGAAAAGGAAACAGGCCGCATTATGCGGCCTGTGTCGGGAGTGGGTGCGGGTCTATTTGACCGTGATCCACTGATACTCGAGGTAGTTGTCGGCGCGGTGCACGACGTTCACGTTGCTGCGGGCGGCCCACGGGATGACCTGGCGATGCAGCGGGATGTGGTTCACGGCGTCGTTGTGCGCGAGCAACGCTTCCTTGATCAGCGCTTCGCGCTTCTTCGGGTCGACTTCCTTGCTCTGCGCGGCGGCGGCGGCATCGAGCTTGTCGTTCTTGTAGTTGCCGTAGTTGTAGTCGCCAATGCCGCCCGGCGCGCGGTTGCGCAGCACCGGCGTCAGCGTGGTTTCCGCATCGGTGATGGCGCCGCCCCAGCCGAGCATGTAGAGCGAGACGTCGAGCTTGTCGAGGCGCGGGAAGTAGACGGCGCGCGGCTGCGCATCGAGCTTCACCTTGATGCCGATCTTCGCCCACATCGCGGCGAGCGCCTGGCAGATCTTCTCGTCATTGATGTAGCGGTTGTTCGGGCAGTGCATGGTGACGTCGAAGCCATCCTTGTAGCCGGCCTCGGTCATCAGCTTCTGCGCGGCGGCGACGTCGTACGGGCGGCGCTTCTCGATGGCGGCATCGTTGTAGGCACCAAGCGGCGAGGGGGTGATGCCGCCGGTCGGGTAGGCCTGGCCGCGCATGAGCTTCGACTTGATCGCCTCGATGTCGACCGCCTGATACATCGCCTGACGAACGCGCTTGTCCTTGAAGGGGTTCTTGCCCTTCAGGCTGGAGTAGAGCAGTTCATCACGCGCCTGGTCCATGCCGATGAAGATGACGCGGTTTTCGATGCCGTTGATGACCTTGACGCTGGGCGTTTTCTCCAGGCGATCGAGGTCCTGCGGCGGCGGGTCGAGGATGAAATCCACCTCACCGGAGACGAGGGCGGCGACGCGCGTGGCGTCGTTCTTGATGGAGTTGTAGGTGACCGAGGTGACGTTGCCCTCGGGCTTGCCCCACCACTGGTCGTTGCGCTTCCAGATGGTTTTCACGTCGGGCTGGCGGCTGACGAGTCGATACGGGCCGGTGCCGTTGGCGTTGAGCGAGGTGAACTTCTCTTCCTTGTTCTTGAAGTCGAGCGGCGTTGTCGCGTTGTTTTTCTCGCACCAGATCTTGCTCATGATGAAGATCTGGTTGACGTGGTCGAGAAAGATCGGGTTGGGCTCCTTCAGCTTGAACTCGACCGTGTAATCGTCGATCTTCTTCGGCGTGCCCGACTGGTTGGCGTAGACGCGCAGCTGCGAGGTCGGCGCCTTGGCGCGCTCGATGGAGAAGACGACGTCATCGGCGGTGAACGGTGTGCCGTCATGGAACTTCACGCCCCGGCGCAGCTTGAACTGCCAGGTCAGCGGGTCGACCTGCTTCCACTCGGTGGCGAGCCCGGCGCCGAGCTTGAGCTTCTTGTCGCGCACGAGCAGGAATTCGTAGACCTGCGAGTTGACCGAGTTGGTCAAGCCTTCGTTCTGCGAATGCGGGTCCATTGTCTGCGGGTCGCCCGAGGCGGCCCAGCGCAGAGGGTTGGCGCAGACGCTCGTGGCCACGAGTGCGGCGGCGCAGGCGGTCAGGGCGAACAGGTGATTGAGGGTCTTCATCGAAAGCGGCTCTCGTTGTCTCGTTGGTAGGCAGTGCGGACGCGGCAAGTCTATCCACGGCGGAGTGATTTGCGTCCATGGATAAACCCTGATGCAAACAACTTCTTTCGAAAAGGCGCATCCACGACAGGCTTGCAGCGAAGAATCGCCATAAGTCGACTTTCGGCAATTTCGCGCGCCAAGCCCGTCATGGATGGGCATTTCAGCGCAATGCTGTTGTGTCGCGACATAGAATTCGCGCCGCGATTGCCCTCCCGTCCGCGTTTTTTTGCCCTGTCTTCCGTGCCGTCTTCGATCCCTGACCTCGACCGCAGCGCGCTGCTGCTTCGCGATTACCGCCGCCTTGCACGCCGTGCGAACGCCGGCGGGCGCGAGCAGCGCGCCGCCGAATGGGCACGCGCGCAGACGCGCTTTCGCGAACGTCTGGCCCGGCTGCCCGCCGTTCGCTATGCGCCGGGGCTGCCGGTGTCCGATCGCGCCGATGAGGTCGCGGCGCTGATCCGCGCGCATCAGGTCGTCGTCGTCACCGGCGAGACGGGCTCCGGCAAGACGACGCAACTGCCCAAGATCGCGCTGGCGGCGGGGCGCGGCCGCCACGGGTTGATCGGCCACACGCAGCCGCGGCGCATCGCGGCGCGCAGCGTGGCCGAGCGCATCGCGAGCGAACTGGGCGAGGAAGTCGGGCGCTCCGTCGGCTACAAGGTTCGCTTCACCGAGCGCGGTGACCAGGACGGATTCATCAAGCTGATGACCGATGGCATCCTGCTCGCCGAGACCCAGACCGACCGCCATCTCGAAGCCTACGACACGCTGATCATCGATGAGGCGCACGAGCGCTCGCTGAACATCGATCTCCTGCTCGGCTACCTGAAGCAACTGCTGCCGCGTCGGCCCGACCTGAAGGTCATCATCACCTCGGCCACCATCGACGCGGAGCGCTTCGCGCGGCACTTCGCCACACCGGAGGGTGCCCCGGCGCCGCTGATCGCCATCTCCGGACGCACCTACCCCGTCGAGGTTCGCTATCGTCCGCCGGCCGCCGAAGAGGACGACGAGGAGCCGATCGAGCAGGCCATCGCCGACGCCATCGACGAACTCTGGCGCAGCGGCCCGGGGGATGTGCTGGTGTTCCTTCCCGGCGAGCGCGAGATTCGCGAGACGCAGGACATCCTGCGCCGTCGACTGCGGCCAGGCACGGAACTGCTGCCGTTGTTCTCGCGCCTTGCCGTGGCCGATCAGCAGCGCATCTTCGCCGGCAGCAGCGGGCATCGCGTGGTGCTCTCCACCAACGTCGCCGAGACGTCGCTGACGGTGCCGGGCATCCGCTACGTCGTCGACACCGGCCTTGCGCGCTTGAACCGCTACAGCGTCAAGAACAAGGTGCAATTGCTGCAGATCGAGAGGATCTCGCAGGCCAGCGCCAACCAGCGTGCGGGGCGTTGCGGCCGCGTGGGGCCGGGCATCTGCGTGCGCCTCTATGCCGAGGAAGACTTCGCGCAGCGCGATGCCTTCACCGACCCGGAGATTCTGCGCTCGTCGCTGGCCGGGGTGATTCTGCGCCTCGCCGCGCTCGGTTTCGGTCGCGTGCAGGACTTTCCGTTCATCGAGCCACCGTCGAGTCGTGCCATCGCCGATGGCACGGCGTTGTTGCAGGAACTGGGCGCGCTGGCCGACGACGGCGCGCTGACCACCATCGGAGCCGAGCTTGCGCGGCTGCCGCTCGATCCGCGCATCGGGCGCATGCTGATCGAAGCGAAGCGTCTCGGCGTGCTGGCCGAGGTGCTGGTCATCGCGGCGGCGCTCTCGGTGCCCGACCCGCGCGAGCGGCCGTTCGAAGCGCGCGACGCGGCCGACCGTGCGCACCAATGGTTCAAGGATGCCAAGAGCGATTTTCTGTCGCTGCTGAACATCTGGAAGTTCTTCCTCGAACTGCGCGAGGAGGGGGGCCACAAGCAACAAGTCCGCGCCTGTCGCGAAAAATTCCTGAACTGGTTGCGGCTGCGCGAATGGCGCGATCTGCACGGACAACTGGTGCAGACGCTGCGCGAACTGCGCTGGAACGTCGATGGCGAACTCGCCCGCGAGGCACCCTTCGAGGCGCTGCATCGCGCGCTGCTGCCGGGGCTTCTCGGCAATATCGGCGTCAAGAGCGACGAGGGCGATTTCTATCTCGGCGCCCGCGGCATCAAGTTCCACCCCTTCCCCGGCAGCGGCGTCGACCGCAAGGGCCTGAAGTGGCTGGTGGCGGCCGAGCTCGCCGAAACCACGCGCCTCTATGCGCGCACCATCGCCCGCATCGACCCGGCGTGGATCGAGCCGGCCGCCGGGGACGTGGTGACGCGCACCTGGTTCGAGCCGAAATGGGATCGCGCGAGCGGTCAGGTGATCGCCAGCGAACGGGTATCGCTGTACGGACTGGCCATCGTGCCGCGCCGTCGCGTCAACTACGGCCGCATCGCGCCGGTCGAGGCGCACTCGATTTTCGCGGTGGCGCTGGCGATGGGCGAGGTCGATACCGGGGCGCCGTTCTATGCCCACAATCTGCGCCTCGTGAAGGAGGTGCGCTCGCTCGAGGACCGCGCGCGGCGCAACGATGTGCTGGTCTCGGATGAGACGATCGCCGCCTTCTATGCGGCGCGGGTGCCGACCCATATCGCCGGACGCGCCGAGCTCGAGCAGTGGCTGCGCGGCGAGGACCTCGGCGAGCGAGCGCCGGCCGAGCGTGCCGAGGTTCGCGCGAGCCGCGATCAGGCGCTTCGCTTTACGCGCGAGCAACTGATGCGGCACGGCGCCGAGGCGATCACCGAGGAGCAATTCCCGAAGACGCTCCGGCTCGGCGATTTCACGGTGCCGGTCAGCTACCGCTTCGAGCCCGGCCATCCGCTCGACGGTGTCACCGCACGCGTGCCGCTGGCGCTGCTCAATGCGGTCGAACCGCGCTACGCCAGCTGGCTCGTGCCCGGCCTGTGGCGCGACAAGATCGGCGTCTACCTGAAGGGGTTGCCCAAGGCCGAGCGCGGGCGCGTGCAGCCCGTCCCCGACACCGTCACCGCGTTCCTCGAACTGGCGACGCCGCGTGAGCAGGCGCTGCCCGACGCGTTGCTGGATTTTCTGCGTGACTACCTGAATCTGGCGGTCGCACCGTCGGTGTGGGACCGTCTCGAGGTGCCCGCGCACCTGACACTCAACCTGCGCGTCATCGATGATGAGGGCAACGAACTGGCGATGGGGCGCGATCTCGACGCGTTGCAGCAGGAATTCGGCGCGGTGGCGCGGCTCGCCTTCCAGCGCGTCGACGATGACGACGCTGCGGCCACCTCGGTCGAACGCACCGGCCTCACCACGTGGGCGATGGGTTCGCTGCCGGCGGTGATCGCGGTGCGCCGTGGCGGCCGCAACGTCAACGCCTATCCGGCCTGCGTCGATGAAGGCGACAGCGTCGCCGTTCGCCTCTTCGAAACCGCGGCCGAAGCCGAGCGCGCGCATCGGCGTGGCGTCGTGCGGCTGGCTTCGTTCGAATTGCGCCAGCAGCTGCGTCAGTGGGAGAAGGGCCCCGGCGGATTCACGACCGCCGCGCTGCAACTGAAAAGCGCGATCGGTACGGCGCAGCTTCTGGCCGATTTCAATGCCACGCTCGCCGACCGCGCGATCCTCGGTGAAGATCCGCTGCCTCGCGACGAGGCGCACTTTCGGGAACAGGTCGCTCGCGCCAAACAGCGCCTGCCGGTCGTCGCCGAGGCGCTTGGCCGGACGCTGGCGCAGGTCGCCGAAGCCTACGCCGCGCTTCAGGCGCTCTTGTTCGGGCCGACGGCGCGCAACAAGACGATCGTGCCGACGCTTGCAGCATGGCGCGACCGGCTCGTCCACTCCGGATTTCTGGCCGCGACGCCGTGGGCTCAACTGCCCCATCTGCCGCGCTACCTTCGCGCGCTCGGCAAGCGATTGGACAAGTTCCAGTCGATGCCCGAACGCGAGCGACGCCACGCGCCGCTGCTGGCGGACTACTGGGCGCAATGGCAGAGCCGGGTTGCCGCCGACGGGGTGACGGCGAGCGACGCGCTGCTCGCGTTTCGCTGGCAGATCGAGGAGCTGCACGTGTCGCTCTTTGCGCAGGAGCTGAAGACGCCCTACCCGGTTTCCGGCAAACGGCTCGACCGCCTTTGGGATGAAATCGTGGCATCGATGCCACGGTCCTGAACCGGAAGCGATCGCCGATGACCTAAATTCGATGCCAATGTGCTAGATTGCCGAAGTGACGAAATTCGTCACCTGACACAGGGGGGGGTTGAGGCCATCGCAGGCCCGCCGACGGTTCCGGGTCACGGTGACACGTGTTCCACCTTCACCACCCCGACTCTCCCGGATTTTTCGCAAGCGACCATGTCGACCGACGCAGCAACCGCACTCTCTCCGCTTGCCATTTTCAATGGCTGCCGGGATCTCATGCTGCATCGAAGCAACCTGCAGCTTGCAGCGGCGCTCGATCGCCTGACCGATCTGCTCATCGACAACGCGACCAAGGCGTTCGAACCGAAGGTGGTCAGTGCATTGCTCGACGCGCGCTCGACGCTGCTGCGCGTGCGCGCCGACCTGAGCGGAACCTTCGCCGAGGAACTCACGCAACGCCTCGATGGCCGCAAGTCTTGCGCCATGCCGACGGGCACCGAGTCGCAGACCGCCGAGCTTTCGTTGCAGAGCGACGACGTGCTCGATGAATACGTCGCCGCGCGCACGCTGGCGCGATCCATCGAAAGCGCTTGCCTGTCGCAGCTCCCGCCTTTTCATCAAAAAATTGCGTTCCTGAAGCGCGCGCCGACGCTGCGGCTCGAGGAAGACCCGTTTTCGCCGCAATCGATCGTCAGCGCGTTGCTCGAAGCCATGCAACAGGGCACCGAAACGACCGCCGAAATTCGCCTGCAATGGTTGCGCGGCCTTGCCAGTCTCGGCGGCCTGGGTTTCAATGACGTCTACATCGACCTCAACCGCTACCTGACCGACGCTGGCATCGCCGTGCAGAAGCCGCGCAGCGCCACCCGACCCGTGGCGCCGCCGCCGGCCGCCGGCATGCCGTCGTTGCCTCCCGATTCCTGGGAGCAGTTTGGCGCCGACGGTGCTGCGATGGCAGCGATGGGGCATGCCGTCGATGGGCTTGCCGGTCACGCCGCGCAGCTCGCGGCGCACGCGCAGGCCGCACCGTTGCAGCAACTCGCCAACAACCTCGTCTCGCTGGTCGAGCGGCTGCACCATGTCATGCCGCAAATCAGCGGCGGGCCGGCCGCATCCGACCCCTCACTGGCCGCGCTGGTGCGCAATCGCGAAGCGATGCAGGTCAGCGCGGCGCTCGGCTTCGCGCCCGACGGTGCCTATCGCGCGCCGCTCGCCGCAGGTGTCGATCGCCGGTTGCTCGACAGCCTCACCACGATGCAGTTGAGCGTGGCACCGCAGGATGCGAGTTCGCCCGCACAGATGGCAAAGACCGTGCTTCGCGACGTCGTGCCGGGCTACTCCACGGGCGAGATTTCGGTGCTTGATGCCACGACGACGGAACTCGTGGCCATGCTGTTCGATTTCGTGCTCGCGCGACGCGAATTGCGCGACGAAATCAAGGTGCTGCTCGGGCGGTTGCAGATTCCGATGCTCAAGGCCGCGATGGTCGATCGTGGCTTTTTCTCGCGCAAGAACCACCCGGCGCGCCAATTGCTCAATCGGTTGGCGGACGCCGGCATCGGCTGGGCGCCCGAGGATGGCGTCAACGATCCTCTCTACCGCAAAATTCAGGAAGTCGTCGAGCACATCTGCCGTGACTTCGTCGATGATTTGGGCATCTTCACCGCTTCGCTGGTCGACCTCGAGCAGTACATCGCCGAGCAGGAGGAGAACGCCAAGCCCATCATCGAGGAAGAAACGGCAGAGGCGGAGGCGGCCGATCGCCACATCGCCGCCGTTCGAGAGGCGAAAGACACGGTCGAATCCCGCGTCAACCAGCATGCGCTGCCGGAGCAGGTCAAGGAATTCATCGAGGTGGCCTGGCAGCCGCATCTGCAGGACGCCTTGCTCGAGAAGGGCCGCGACAGCGCCGAATACAGCAAGGCCGTCGAGGCGCTCGATGAGTTGATCTGGAGCGTCACGCCGAAGGAGCAACCCGCCGAGCGCGCGCAACTCAGCCAACGCGTCCCCTCGCTCGTCAAACGGCTGCGCGAGGGCTTGAAGTCGCTGTCCAACGAAACGGTCACGCCCTTCTTCGACAAGCTCTTCGAAGTGCACTCGGGCCTGCTGCGCGGGGCGACGCCCGAATACGTCGAACCGGAGGAAATTCCGGAAGCCAGCAACGACGACGTGTCGTTCGATCCGTTCCGCGAACTGGTCAAACAGATGGAGCGCAACCAGTGGATCGAAATGAGTGACGAAAAAGGGGCGCTGACCTACGCCAAGCTCGCCTGGGTGAGCCCGCAGGAGACGACGTATCTCTTCACCACGCGGCATGGTCGCAAGGCGGCGTCGCTGGCGCCGGAAGAACTCGCCGAGTGGTTCCGCACCGATCGCGCGCGACTGATCGAGGCGGAACCGATCGTCGACCGCGCACTGGTGGGCATGTTTCAGGCCGCGTCGGCGTAGCCTCTGTGCACTCGCTGGGCGTCATCGTGGTCGGCGACTACGCCGTATCCGTCGGCGCCGATGCCCATGTACCCTTCGTTCGCGCCGCGCTGGCAGCCGCCGGTGGCGGCTGGCGCATCGCCTGGGCGTGGCTCGTGGCGGCCGATCCGGTCGCCGTCGCCGCCGCGCTGCACGAAGCGCAGACGCGGCCGCACCCCGTCGTGTGCTTCGGTGGCCTGGGCGATGGCTGCGACGATCACGTCCGCGCTGCGTTGGCGGCGCTCGAACGCGGCCGCGCCGACGTCGGTTTGCCTGCGCGCGCCCTTGCTGACGCCGGGCAGGGGGCGCTGACGTGGGGCAACGTGACGTGCTTTGCCGGCAGCCCCGAGCGTGCGCACCCGGCCTTCCGGGCATGGTGGCAGACGGCGCTCACCGACACGCAGAGCGCCGGCAACACGGTGCGCGAGTCGATCCGTTGGTGCCTGCCCGAAAGCGCGTTGCACCGAAAGGCGCGATGCGACGCCGCGCGTCGGCATTCGGATGTGCGGCAATACCTTGCAACGATGCCCGATGGCACGCCGGCGCTCGTGTTCGTCGCACCCAGTCGCGGCAAGGCGCAGGCCGCGCGCAAAGCCGTGCAGGCACAGATCACGTCGATGCGTTGACGAGCCATCGCCGCGATGCGCGGCGCATCGCTGGAGGTTACTGCGCGCTCAGGCGCGGGCGTCGAGCGCGCGGACGAGATCGCCCACGAAGCCGGGGCCGCGATAGATGAGGCCGGTGTAGATTTGAATCAACGCGGCGCCGAGGTCGAGTTTGCGCAAGGCGTCGTCCGCGCTCATGATGCCGCCCACACCGATCACCGGCACCCGGCCTGCCGCGGCCTTCACCGCCTGCGCGAGCACGGCGTCGGCGCGACGGGTGAGCGGCGCGCCGCTGAGGCCGCCGCTTTCGGCGGCGAAGCGATGCCCGGCGACTGCCGTACGATCGATCGTGGTGTTGTTGGCGATGATGGCATCGCCGCCGGCGTCGATGATGGCAGCGACGATATCGCCGATCATGCCATCGTCGAGATCGGGCGCGATCTTCACGGCCAGTGGGCGTCGCGCGCCGCTGGATTGGCTGAGCACGCGGTTTTCCTGGGCGAGCGTTCGCACCAACGCGGCGACGGAGTCGGGCGCTTGCAGGTCGCGAAGATTCTTGGTGTTCGGTGAGGAAATGTTGACCGTGATGTAGTCCGCCGTCGCGTGGACGGCGCGCAGCGCGATCAGGTAATCCTCCGCCGCGCGTTCGATCGGTGTCAGCGCGTTCTTTCCGATGTTGACGCCGACCGGAATGCCGATGTTGCGTCGTTGCAGGCGCGGAGCCGCGGCGTCGACGCCGTCGTTGTTGAAGCCCAGGCGGTTGATCAGCGCTTCGTGCTCGGGCAGCCGAAACATGCGGGGCCGCGGGTTGCCCGGCTGCGCCTTCGGCGTGAGCGTTCCGACTTCGATGAAACCGAAGCCGAGCTGCGCGAGGGAGCTGAGGTGGGCGGCGTTCTTGTCGAGGCCGGCGGCGAGCCCGACCCGATTGCGAAAGTAGAGCCCCATGACTTCGATGGCGCGCGGCGGTGGCAGCGCGCCGGCGAAGTGGCGCGCGAGGCCGAGGCTGGCGCCGGCATCGAGCGCCGCGAACGCTGCACAATGCGCCTGTTCGGGGTCCAGCGTGAACAGCAGGGGGCGCAGGAACGAATAGCTCATGCCGCTATTATCTGCGCCATGTTGGGTTCGTCATGGCAGCGCGTCGTCGCGGTGGGTGTGTTCGCGCTGTTCGCGGCAACGCTCCGCGCGGACGATTTTTCCGCACGTCCCGAGGTGGCGGCATTCAAGGCCGAGCTCGTGCGCGAGCATGGTTTCGATGCGGCAGCGCTCGATGCGCTCTTTGCGCGCGTGCGTCGCAATGATCGCGTGCTCGCGTTGATGGAGGCGCCCATCAAGGCGCCCGTGCCTTGGTATGTCTATTGGCCACGCCACATCGGTGGCGATCGGCTCGCGCGCGGAACGGCGTTCATGCGGCAAAACCGCGAGGTGTTCGATCGCGCCGAGGCGGCCTACGGCGTGCCCGCCAGCGTGATCGCCGCGATCATCGGCGTCGAGACGGTCTACGGTCGCATGACAGGCGATTTTCGCGTCGTCGATTCGCTGGCGACGCTGGCATTCGATTACCCGCGCCGCGAGGCGTATTTCCGCGAGCAACTGAAGGAGCTTTTGTTGCTTGCGCGCGAACAGCAGAAGTCCCCGTTCGACTACGTTGGATCGTTCGCCGGTGCGATGGGTTGGCCGCAGTTCATGCCCGGCAGTTGGCGCCGCTGGGCGGTGGACTTCGATGGGGATGGGCGCATCGATCTGTGGCGCTCGGCGCCCGACATCATCGGCTCGGTGGCGTCATTTCTTGGCGGGCACGGCTGGCAGCGGGGTGAGCCCGTGATGCTGCCGGTCGCCAAACCCTCGGCGGCGGTGCTGGCCACCTTCGACGGTGGGCTCGCGCCGCGCAAAACGTTGAAGGAGTACCTCGCCGAGGGCATCCGCATCACCGCCAGGGATGCCGACGTGACGCTGCCAGCGGATGATGCGCAGGTAGGGCTGATTTCGCTCGACCGCGCCGACGGCAGCGACGAGTACTGGCTCGCGTTCGAGAATTTCTACGTCATCACGCGCTACAACCGCTCGCGCATGTATGCCTCGAGCGTGTGGTCGCTGGCGTACGCGCTCCGCGCTGCGTTGACGCCCGCTAAACGGGCACCCTGAGCGGGTCGAGCCCCGCATTTCATCGTATCAACTTTTTTCGCAAAGCCGCATCCATAACGGGCTTGGCACTTGATTCATCGAAAAGTCGACTTTTCACAAAAACGCGTTGCAATCCCGTTATGGATGCGTCTTTCGGCAAAAAGTTGATGCATTGCCGAGCATGGCCATGAGGGCGTCAACGAGCCGCGCGACCGGCAGGGTCATCGCTACACGGCGGCGGGATTGGCCAGCCCGAAGCGCGTCAGATCGACCGTCGGTTTCGGCGTCCACCCCTCGGCCTGATGTTCGGCGACGACGTTGGTGTAGATGCCGCCGCGCACGTTCCAGCGCGCGGTGACGCGGGCGAAACGCGGAGCGATGGCGCGGACGATCGCGTCGAGCACGTCGTTGGTCACTTTCTCGTGAAAGGCGCCGACGTCGCGGAAGCTCCACATGAACATCTTCAGCGCTTTCAGTTCGATGCAGGTGGCATCCGCGATGTACTCGATCGTGAAATGCGCGAAGTCCGGCTGCCCGGTGAGCGGGCAGTGGCAGGTGAATTCGGGGATCTGAATGTGAATCAGATAATCCCGACCCGGATGCGGATTTGCGAAGGTGTCGAGGTGGGTTTGTGGTGCCGAGGGCGTCGAGGGTTGGCGTTCAGACATGTTTTTCGTGCAATTTCAAAGGCTTAGGTGGCGCCTTGCAGCACCTATAATCGACTGGATTTTATCGCTGGGCGCGAGGCGACCGAACCGTTTCCACGGCGCACGGTTGCCCGTCCACTGCTCACCCGTCCCACCGCTCAATGCGCCTTACATCGATCAAGCTCTCCGGGTTCAAGTCCTTCGTCGACCCGACCACCATCGCACTGCCCGGGCAACTCGTTGGCATCGTGGGGCCCAATGGCTGCGGCAAGTCCAACGTGATCGACGCGGTGCGCTGGGTGCTGGGTGAAAGCAAAGCCTCGGCGCTGCGCGGCGAATCGATGGACGACGTGATCTTCAATGGGGGTGGCGAGCGCAAGCCGGTGGCGCGCGCGAGCGTCGAGCTGGTGTTCGACAACGCCAGCGGTCGCGCCGCAGGCCAGTGGAGCCAGTACGCCGAGTTGTCCGTCAAGCGCGTCGTGCAGCGTGACGTCGGCTCCAGCTACTACATCAACAATCAGGCCGTGCGCCGCCGTGACATCCTCGACGTGTTCCTGGGCACCGGGCTCGGCCCGCGCGCCTACGCGGTGATCGAGCAGGGCATGATCTCGCGCATCATCGAGGCCAAGCCGGAAGAGCTGCGCGTATTCCTCGAAGAGGCGGCCGGTGTGTCGCGCTACAAGGAGCGGCGCAAGGAGACCGAGAGCCGCTTGGGCGACACCCGCGAAAACCTCGCTCGCGTTCACGACATCCAGACCGAGCTCACCTCGCAGGTCGAGCGTCTCGAAGGTCAGGCCAAGGTTGCCGCGCGTTACCGCGAGCTGGAAAAGGAAAAGCTCGAAAGCCAGGCGCTGCTGTTCGCGCAGCGGCGCGAAGAGGCGCTCCGACAGCGTGAGTCCGCCGTGCGCGTGCTCGGCGAGAACGAAACCGCATTGCTGGCCAAAGAGACCGAGGTGCAGGCGCTGGCCACGCAGCTCGAGGCGTTGCGGCAGGACGTGTTCACCCGCAACGACGCGCAGCACACTGCGCAGGGAGCGTTCTACGAGATCAACTCCGAAGTCACGCGCATCGAGCAGCAGCTCGCGTTCGAGCGCGACCGGGCACAACGCGTGGCGCAGGAGGTCGAGCAGCGGCAGGCACGCCTCGCGCACGCGCAGGAGCAGGCCGGTCAACTCGAAGAAGCGCTGGCCGACGCCAACGACGCCGTCGCCGTCGCCTCGGCGAAGCATGTCGAGCAAAAGGAATTCGTCGACACCGCCGGCACTGCGCTGCCACTGGCCGAATCGGCGCTGCGTGCGGCATCCACCGCGCTCTCCGATGTGCAGCAGGCGATCGGCGCCATCGACAACGATGCGCAGTTGTCGCAACTGAAAAAATCCACGACCGAAAAAAGCATCGCCCAATTGCAGGCACGGCAACTGCGCCTCACGCAGGAGCGCGAACGCCTCATTGCGCCGGAAGACGCTGAACTGATCGCCATCGATGAGCAGCTCGACGGCGAACGCGCCGAACTCGAGGCGGCCGAGCAGACTGCGCAGGAGGCGGAGGCCGCCGCCGAGCACGCCGACGAAGAACGCAGTCACCGCCGCGCCGAGCTCGACGTCGCCGCGCGTCGGCTGAGCGAGCTCAAGGCGCGTGACAGCGCCATCGGCAGCGTGCAGGCGAAGTTCGGCAATCGCGGGGAAGGCCAGTTGCAACGCTGGCTCGACGAACACCACGTTCGCGGCGACAAATTCTGGTCGCAACTCAAGGTCGATGCCGGCTGGGAAGATGCGGTGGAAGCCGTGTTGCGCGACCGCCTCAATGCGTTGCCGCTGGCCTCGCTCGATGATGCGCTGCGCCTGCCGGTGCCGCCGGCACGCTTGACGGTCTACGCCGGCGCGGGCAGCACCGATGCGCGGGCCATCGCTGGCAACGTCCTGCTCGCGCACGTCCACGCCACAAGCGCCGCCATCGCAACGTCGGTGGCGCACTGGCTGCATGGCGTGCGCACGGCCGAGACGATGGCGGAGGCGCTGTCCGCGCGCGCCTCGCTCACTCCGGGTGAGGTCATCGTGACCCGTGAAGGGCATCTGGTCGGCCTCAACAGCATCACCTGGTTCGCGCCCGATGAGGCCGTGCATGGCGCGATGGCGCGGCAACGCGAACTCAGCGAAATCGCAGCGCAGCTGACCGAGGCGCAGGCCGCGGCGAGCAAGGCCGAAACGGCGTTCAGCCACGCCGACAAGCGCTATCAGGATTTGCGCGTGCAGGCCACGCAGCAGCGCGGCGCCATCGTCAGCGTCCAGCGCCGCGTGCATAACCTCGAAGTCGAGCGCATGCAGATCGAGCAGGCGCGAGCGCAGGCGAGCGAACGCACGCAGCAGATTTCCGCCGAACTCGGCGAGATCGGCGAGTCCATCGCCGCCGAACACGAGCATGTGCAGGCGCACATCGAGGCCCTCGCGATCAGCGAAGAGAAACGCAGCGCCGCGCATGCCGAACGCGAAGTTCGTCGCGGCGCGCGCAATGAGTGCGACGTCGCCCTGGTCAAGGCCCGCGAGGTGCTGCGCGGCGCGGAAATCGCGCTGCGTGACGCCATGTACGGCGAACGCGCAGCGCAGGAGCGGGTGCAGGACCTGTCGCGCCGCATCGCCGCCAATCAGCAGCAAATCAAGGAGCTCGACGCCGACGTCGCGCGCCTGAGCGGAGAACAAAAGAGCATTCTGCTGTCGCCGCTGGAGGAGGGTTTGCAAGCCCAGCTCAACGTACGCGTCGAACGCGAGGCGGCCTTGAAGCTCGCCCGCGAGGCGGTGGACGCCGCCAACGCCGCGCTGCGCGAAGCCGACGAGCAACGCCTCAAGCTTGAACAAGAGCTGGAGCCCATTCGCAAGAAGATCGAAGACGCGCGTCTGCGCCAGAACTCCGCCGAGATCAACCTGGCGCAGTTCGAAGAGCAACTGGCGGCGCTCAAGGTCGATGCCGACTGGCTGCTCCAGGCGCTCGACCACGCGCCGCGTGCAGCGGAACTGCAACGCACGGTGGCGCGGGTCGACGGCGAGATCGCGCAGCTCGGCGCCGTGAACCTCGCCGCGCTGGACGAATTGCAACAGGCCTCCGAGCGCAAGCTCTACCTCGATGCGCAGGCGGCCGACTTGGCCGAAGCCGTGCAGACGCTGGAGGACGCGATTCGCCGCATCGACCGCGAAACCCGCGCCCAGTTGCAGGACACCTACAACAAGGTCAACGAGCAGTTCGGCCGACTGTTCCCGACGCTGTTCGGCGGCGGGCAGGCGAAGCTGGTGCTGACCGGTGAAGAGATTCTCGACGCCGGCATTCAGGTCGTGGCGCAGCCGCCGGGCAAACGAAACTCATCGATCCATCTGCTCTCCGGTGGCGAGAAGGCTTTGACCGCCACGGCCCTCGTGTTCGCGCTGTTTCAGCTCAATCCCGCCCCGTTTTGCCTGCTGGACGAGGTCGATGCGCCGCTCGATGATCCGAATACCGAGCGCTTCTGCCGATTGGTGCGGGAAATGTCGAGCGCAACGCAATTCCTCTTCATCTCGCACAACAAGATCGCCATGGAGATGGCGGAGCAACTGATTGGCGTCACGATGAATGAGCCGGGGGTGTCGAGGATCGTCGGCGTCGATGTGGCGCAAGCCCTTCGCATGGCAGAGGCTGCCTGAGTGATGCGCGGGTTTGGCCTTTCGACGTCGCGCGCCGTTGGAGCGATGCGTTGAACTCTCTTCAAATCGGACTGATCGGCATCGGCGCGTTCGTCGTCGCGCTGTTGTTCGCCGCCCACGGGTGGCAATCGCACCGTCTGCGACGCCGCGAAGCGCATCGGACTCGCCCGCCAAAGCCGATCGAACCCTCTGCGTTGCCTGACGAATCCGACGCTGAGCCTGACCGTGGCCGCGACGAACCAACGGCCGTGCACGCGCCGCGCGGGGAGCGCGTCGAACCGACGCTCGACGTCGAATTGATCGAAGCGTGGGCGAGCAGCGGCGACCCCATGTCGCCGGCGCCGGCCGTCCCGCTCGACGCCCACGCGGATGCGCGTCCTGCCGCCGGCCACGACCTGCCCGCCGAGGCCGACGTCGTCGCCACCGGACCTGTGCCGCATGAACAGGCGCCCGCTCCGATCGCCCCCGAGGTGTTGCGCCGGCGTAACGCCGAGTGGCCGTTCGATGAGCGCTTGCATGTGCACGCTTCGATCGTCGATCGCTCCGGCGCGCCGTTCGATGCAGCGCCCTTCATTGCAGCGGCGGGTCGTGCCCAAGCGTGGATTCGCTTGTTCCGTCAGAGCCCGTGGGACGCACACGACGGCGCGTCCATCGGCTCCGTGCAGCAGCTTGCCCTCGCGCTGCCGCTGGCATCACGGGCCGGCCCGATCGAGCCGCATGATCTCGAGCTGTGGCAAGCGGCGATCGCGGATTTGGCGCTGCAACACGACGCCGAGGCGCATTTCCACGGGTTCGCCGACGCCGCGTCACGGGCGGTCGAGCTCGATGCATTTCTCGCCGCGGTCGACGTCATGCCCGCCGCGTATGTGGTGAAACGTGACGGCGGACAGTGGCCGGGGACGAAGCTTCGCGGCACACTCGAGGCCAATGGCTTCCGCTTGCAGTCGGATGGGCGTTTCGCCTATCACGAGGTCGAATCGGACGAAGTGATCTTCCACGCGGTCGATGGCTTCGAGCGCGCGTTCACGCCGGAGCGCCTTCGCACGGAGAGTGTCACGGCGCTGCGCTGCGTGCTCGAACCTGCCCGTCTGCGGCAACCGCTCGCGCGATTCGATGCCTTCCGGCAGACATTGCGCGCGTTGTCGAAGCTGCTCGCTGCCGATCTGAAGAGCAGCGATGGCGGCACGCTCGACGACGCCCACTTCGCGGCGATGCGCGACGAAGTGAAGGCGGCGATGGATGCTCTGGTCGCAGCGGACATCGAACCGGGTTCGGACACCGCCCGCTCGCTGTTGGGTTGATTCGTCCTTCGCGATGTTCGCCGCCGAGTCCGACTTCCAACGCGCGCAGACGCTGCGCGAGCGACTCAACGAGGCCAACTACCAGTATTACGTCGCGCTCGATCCCGATCCGGTGAAAAGCATCACCGACGCCGAGTATGACCGGCTGTTCCGCGAATTGCAGGCGCTTGAGGCGCGGTTTCCCGAACTCGCCACGGCGGATTCGCCCACCTTGCGCGTGGGTGGCCAGGCGCTCGATGCCTTTCCGACGGTGCGGCACGCGGTGCCGATGCTCTCTATCCGCACCGAGACGGACACCACCGTTGCCGGCGCCATCGCCTTCGATGCACGGGTTCGCCGCGAACTGAAGCTCGACGCCTCCGCGCCCGCCGTCGAGTATCTGGCCGAACTCAAGTTCGATGGCCTCGCCCTGTCGTTGCGCTACGAAGATGGCCTCTTGGTGCGTGCCGCCACGCGGGGCGACGGCGAAGTCGGAGAAGAGGTGACGGCGAACGCGCGCACCATCAAGAACGTGCCGCTGCGGCTGCGCACCGGTGCGCCGCCCGCGGTGCTCGAGGTGCGCGGCGAGGCGCTGATGACCCGCGCCGATTTCGAGCGCTACAACGAGCGCCAGCGCAAGGCCGGCCTGCCGACGCTGGTCAATCCGCGCAACGGCGCCGCCGGCAGCATCCGACAGCTCGATCCCAAGCTCGCTGCGCAACGACCATTGACGTTTTTCGCCTATGGTCTTGGTGAGATTCAGGGCTGGCCGTTGCCGCCCACGCAGGCCGCTGCGCTCGATGCGCTGGGGGCACTCGGCCTTGCGGTCAACGACCGTCGTCGCGTGGTGCATGGCGCCGAAGCGCTGGCGGCCTTCCACACCGAGATCGGCGCTGCCCGCGACGGCTTGGGCTTCGACATCGACGGCGTCGTCTACAAGGTCAACCGCTGCGACTGGCAGGAACAACTCGGCTTCGTTACCCGTGAACCGCGCTGGGCGGTCGCGCACAAGTTTCCCGCGCAGGAAGAGACGACGCGCGTGCTGGCCATTGAAGTGCAGGTCGGACGCACCGGCGCGATCACGCCGGTGGCGCGACTGGCGCCGGTGTTCGTGGGTGGGGTGACGGTGTCGAATGCGACGTTGCACAACCTCGACGAGGTGCGGCGCAAGGATGTGCGGGTAGGCGACACGGTCATCGTTCGTAGGGCGGGTGATGTCATTCCCGAAGTGGTTCGTGTGGTCATTGACGAGCGCCCGCCGGACACCGTCGAATTTGCCCTGCCCACCCATTGTCCCGAGTGCGACTCTACCGTCGAGAGGCCGCAAGGCGAGGCGATTGCCCGCTGCACCGGCGGCATGATCTGCCCCGCGCAACGCAAAGGCATGCTGCTTCACTTCGCCCAGCGCCGTGCGCTGGACATCGAAGGTTTGGGCGAGAAACTCGTCGAGCAGTTGGTGGACGGCGATCTGGTGCACGAGGCGGCGGACTTGTTTTCTCTCACGGTCGAGCAACTCGCCACGCTCGATCGCATGGGTGACAAATCGGCCGCCAGCGTCGTCGATGCGCTGGCGAAGGCCCGCACGACGGAGCTGCACCGGTTCATCTTCGCACTGGGCATACGCCACGTGGGCGAGACGACCGCCAAGGATCTGGCGCGGCACTTCGGTTCGATGACGGCGCTTGTGGCGGCGGATGAAAACGCGCTGCTCGCGGTTCGCGATGTCGGACCGATCGTCGCGGCCAGCATCGCCCATTTTTTCGCCAATGAAAAGAATCGCCATGCCGTCGAGCGCCTGCTGGCGTGCGGCTTCGCGTTTGCGCCGGTCGCAGCGCCCGTCGCTGCCGGCGCCGACCATCCCGTCGCCGGCAAGACGTTCGTGCTGACCGGTACCCTGCCCACGCTCAAGCGGGAGGACGCGAAGGCGATGATCGAAGCCGCCGGCGGCAAGGTTTCCGGCTCGGTGTCGAAAAAGACGCACTACGTCGTGGCTGGCGCCGAGGCCGGCAGCAAACTTGATGACGCGCAGAAGCTGGGCATACGCGTGCTGCAAGAATCCGAATTTCTCGAACTGCTCCAATCCGCCAATTGAGTCTCATCGTGACGACCCGTATCCGCAAAGCCGTCTTCCCCGTCGCCGGTCTCGGCACCCGCTTTCTGCCTGCCACCAAGGCGATGCCGAAGGAGATGCTGACCGTCGTCGACAAGCCGCTCATTCAGTACGCGGTGGAAGAGGCGGCCGCGGCTGGCATCACCGACATGATCTTCGTGACGGGCCGCAACAAGCGGGCCATCGAGGATCACTTCGACCGCGCCTACGAACTCGAAAACGAGCTCGAGCGCGCTGGCAAGCAGGCGCTGCTCAATGAATTGCAGGCGTCGATCCCGTCCAACATCAATTGCATTTTTCTGCGTCAGGGTGACGCGCTCGGTCTCGGGCACGCGGTGCTTTGCGCGCAGCCGGTCGTGGGTGACGAGCCCTTCGCGGTGATCCTTGCCGATGAGTTGATTCGCCCGACCTCGGTCGGGACCGGATCGCGCGGAGCGACCGCGCAGCTCGCTTCGGTGCATTCGCAGTTGTGCGCACGCGGCGGCGGTGTCATCGGCGTGAACTACATGCCGGGCGATTCCATTTCCCGTTACGGCGCGATCAGGATTGCTGCGACGGTCAGCCATGATGACGGCGATGCCATGCGCCTTTCCGGATTCGTCGAGAAGCCGAAGGCGGCCGATGCGCCATCGCAATATGGCGCGATCGGCCGTTACGTCTTGCCTGCGTCGATCTTCGATTACCTCAAGCGGATACCGAAAGGCGCGAGCGGAGAAATCCAGTTGACCGATGCCATCGCCATGCTTGCTGCTGTCGAGCCCGTCTTCGCCGTGGAAACGGTCGGTCGCCGCTTCGATTGCGGGACCAAACTGGGCTATCTGGAAGCCACGGTGACGCTGGGGTTGGAGCGCCCGGAGTTCACCGCCGAGTTCGCCGGCATGCTGCGCGCACTCGTGCAGTAAATTTCCAGCGGGTGCAGCGATGCTGCTGCACGGCGCTTTTCGATATGTTGGCGGCATAAGATTATATCTATGTCATAGGCATGAATTTGTGTAAACTTCACGCATCAAGACTAGGAGGAGTCCGAAATGATGCGCGGAGGAGGCGTCGATATCGAGGGGCAAACGTGCCCGCGCCAGCGGCGGCGCTGGATGCGTTGGCGTCACGGATTCCTCGCCACCTTCCTTTGCGCTCTCGCTCTCTCGGCCGCTGCCCAGCAGCCGCTATCGATGCTGGTGGCCATCGAGCCCATCGAAACCGACGCCAACCAGGCCTATGTCCGCGACTACCAGCCGTTGATCCGCCGCCTCGCCGAGGGTGCGCGCGTCACCATCAATTCCACGCTGTCGCGCGAAATGAGCCGCGAGATGCAGGCGTCGCGCTCGAGTGCTTACGACTTGATGGTGGGGCCTCCGCACGTCGTGGGCAGCGCACTTCGTTATCAGTACGAACTGCTCGGCACGTACCCCGGCGATCTCCGTGTCGCCTTCGTTGTCGGGAAGGATTCGCCCATCAAGAACATCGACGGCCTGAAGGGCACGACCGTCGCGCTGCCCTCCGTTGAGTCCTACGCGGCCTACGTCGGGTTTGGCGAGCTCAACAAGCGGAAGTTCCTGGCGAAGGATGCCGGAACCACGGTGCGCAATCAAAGCACGCACGAATCGGCACTCTACGCCGTGGAGATCGGGCGTGCCCAGGCGGCCGTCGCCGACGTCGAGATCGCGAAGGCATGGGCCGCGCGTACCGGCGGCCGCATCATCTACGAATCACCACCGATTCCTGCGATCTCCATCGCGGTGAGCACGGCATTGCCAAAACCGTTGCGCGAGCGTCTGCGAGAACGCCTGCTCGATCGCAGCGGCGCCGCTAACCTGTTTGGTCACGCACCGCTGGCGGGAGAGGCCACGACCTTTGCGTATGTCAACACTTTGACTTACATGACGCCCGCCTTCCTTCCGGGCGCGACCGTGGTCAGTGCGGCGAGGGCGCAGGCGCTGATGGGCGAGGGAGCGCAGCTCTACGATGTGCGCACCGAAGCGGAGTACAAGCGGATGCACATTCGTGGCGCGAAATTCGTCCCGTACGTCGAGCACAGCAAAAAGGAGATCGGCTTCGACCCGAAGCTCGATGTCTTCGATTTCGAGGCGCAAAACATCCCCCACGACAAGCCGCTCGTGTTTGCCTGCAACGGCGAGGAATGCTGGAAGAGCTACAAGGCCGCAACCCGCGCGATCGCTCTGGGGTATCGTACCGTGTACTGGTTGCGTGGAGGCCTGCCGGAATGGCGTGCGCGCCAACTTCCGGTCGAGTCGGTCAAGGGCTGAACGGCCTCAGCGCCCCGCCAACAAGCGTTCGCTGCCGAGCCGGTAGCGGAGCACCACGAGCGAGAGCGCCGCGATGACGAGCGGCACGACTGCCATGGCGATCCAGTCGTGCCACGCGATCGGCTCCGCGCGCAGCACACGGTTGAGCACGGCGAACTGGCCGTTCACCGGAACCCAGACATCCCACCAAGGCGCCTGAGTCTGACGCAGAAAGCTCATCAGCGGCAGCAGTCCGAGCAGCGAGACGCCGACCTGAAGCGAACTTTGTGCCTCCTTCGCCGTCTTGCCGGCCGCGCCGAATGCCAGCAGTACGGCGGGCACCATCAGCGAAAACGGTGTAAGCACCGCCATGAAGCCGCCGTACTCGCGCCAACCGAAGGAGAACGGCAGGCCGATGCGATCGAGCGGCACCAGATGCAGCGCCAGCACGAAGCCGAGCAGCGATACCGTCACCGCCAACAGATTGACGGCGCTGACGGCGGCCCATTTTCCGAGGCTGAGCTCGAGGGTGGTGACCGGAGTCGCCAGCAGCGGCTCCAGCGTCTGTCGCTCGCGTTCACCGGCTGTGACATCCAGGGCGGCCGCGATGGCGCCCATGAGTCCCGCGAACAGCGCGTAGAAGCCCATGATCTGCAGCATGCGCGAGCCGCGCTGTGATGGTGTCGCCAGGTCGAATTCCTCCATGGTGATCGGGTCGGCGAGCGCCGGCGCGACACCCCGCAGCACGAGTCGCTCACGACCGATCTGTTGCGCCCAGGACAGCACGGCGGCACGCAGGCTGGCCGCGATCGGAGCCGAACGCTCACGGCTGCTCTCGGTCACCAGCGTGATGCGGGCAGGGCGCCCGCTCGCCAGCGCCTCGCTGAACCCGACGTCGATGACGAGCACGGCGTCGAGCGCGCCGGACTTGATGCGAGCCTCGTAGTCCGGCGGGTCGATATCGACCGAGATGGCGTTGCGCTCCATGTGGCGCACGAGATCGGGCGCGAACCGGGCGTTCACGATGGGGGCTGTGAGGTGTTCCACGCGATCGTTGATCGCACCGGCGCCAAAATAGATGATGCCAAGCACCAATGGGCCAGACAGCGCGACGGCGAAGAGACCCCAGAAGATGCTCTTGCGGTCGCGCAGGAGGTCGCGAAGTTCCTTGCGCGTGACACACCACAGGCGCGCGACGTCAAGCGCTCGGGAGTCGCCAGTTCGACTCATGCCATCAGCCCCTCGTCGGTGCCGATCAAGCGAACAAATGCATCTTCGAGTGTCGCGAGCCCGGTTGCGGCCAAGGCCTCCGCCGGTGTTCCGTTGAACGCGACGCGGCCGCGGTTGATGATCACGACGCGATCGCAGAGTGCGGCCACCTCCTGCATGATGTGGCTCGAAAACAGCACGCACTTGCCCTTGCGTTTGAGTCCGCGGATCGATTCGCGCATGTGGCGTGTTGCCATGATGTCCAGCCCGTTGGTCGGTTCGTCCAGCAACACCGTCTGCGGATCATGGACCAACGCACGTGCGATCGCCACCTTCATCCGTTCGCCCTGAGAGAAGCCCTGTGTCGCGCGGTGCGCGATGGGTTGCAGCCCGAGCTCGTCGAGCAGCATGTCCGCGCGTTGCGCTGCATCTTCGCGACTCATGCCATGCAGTTGCCCGAAATAGACGATGTTTTCGCGCGCCGTCAGCCGCCAGTAGAGCCCCTTGGCGTCGCTCAGCACGCCAAGATGCTGGCGCACCTGCGCCCGCTCCGTCTGGATGTCTCGCCCGTCGATCGTCGCGCTGCCG
Organism: Pseudomonadota bacterium; assembly: GCA_018241765.1. Classification (GTDB taxonomy): domain Bacteria; phylum Pseudomonadota; class Gammaproteobacteria; order Burkholderiales; family Casimicrobiaceae; genus Casimicrobium. The sequence continues at coordinate 71,376 of JAFEDD010000027.1, forward strand.
GCGTCGGGCGAGAGCATCGTCGCGAGCATTCGAAGGGTCGTCGTCTTGCCGGCGCCATTGGGGCCCAGCAGTCCCGTGATCTCGCCGTCGGCGGCCACGAAGCTGACGTGATCGACGGCCCTGATGCCTGGGCTGAGCGGACGTCGCGCAAACAGCGGCTTCTTGCTGTCGGTGGCAAACGACTTGCATAGATCGATCGTCTCGATCATGGTGCCGCCACCAAGGGCGATACGTAGAACAGCGGTGGTGGCAACTGGAGATTGCGCTCACAGTCGTGCCTCGCCGCGCCGACCTCCGCGCTTTCGACGAATCGGGTGATGATTCGGCGTACGCAGGGCAGCGTCGACACGATGTGCCCCGCGTTGGCGACGGTGAGCAAGCGGTGATTGGTGAGCGTCTTCGCGGCCAACTCGGCATAGCGCGGCGGCGTGACCGGGTCGACGCGGCCGGACAGCAGCAAGGTGGGAATCGCGCTGACGGTCGGCTCGAAAAATTCGGCGGCCACGCGGCCATGTGGCAAATCGGTACAGAATCCGTAGAACAACTCGGCGATCGATGCGAACGGCGTATGGGTCGGCGGCTTGCGGTCGAGCATGTCTTCGGCGCACATCACTGCGAATCGCATCGGTACCGCGATGTCGCCTTCGGTGACCGAGCTGGCGGCCACCGTGCTCAGCAGTGGAGCCGCATCGCCACGCGCGGCGGCATCGAGCAGCGCCGGCAAGAGGCGCGAACTTTCTGCCTTGTAGAGCAGTGGCCAAGTGAGCATCAACAGGCGGCGATCGCTGAGCGTTCCGGTGATTCGCGTGCCGCTGGCAGGGTGCAGCAGGCTCACGCGGAGCGGTTGTTGGCGCAGCCGGCTGAGCGTGGTGTCGAAGGCCTTCGCCGCGTTCGGATAGGCCTTGGCACAGCCCGGCGATGCGGCGCAGGCGGTGAATAGCGCGTCCAGACGTGCGGCGGAGGACCCAAGCGCGTCATCCGGAAGATGCATCGAGGTCGGGGCCACGCCATCGAGCACGGCGCTTCGGATTCGCGCCGGGAAGCGCTTCATGTAGCGCAACGCCACGCGCGAGCCGTAACTGCCACCCCACAGATTGATGCGCTTGTGATTCAACGCCGAACTGATGGCTTCGAGATCGTCGATATAGTCGTCGGTGCGATGAGCAGCGACGTTTCCTTTCATCGTCTCGAGGCATCGCGCCCATGCGCGGCGCTCGCTCCCCTCGGGGGCAACGAACGCGGCGCTTACCGGATCCATCGTGCCCGTGTCGTTGCCATCGCTCTTGCAGGTCAGTGTCTTGCTGCGGCCGGTGCCGCGCTGATCGACGAGCACGATGTCACGACGGCGCCGCAACGCACTCAGCGCTTCCACCAAGCCCCCGATGTCGCTGGCTGCCTGTCCGGGGCCGCCGGCCAGCACATACACCGGATCCGGTTCCGGATTGCGTGTCAGTGCGGGGACGATGGCAACGTGAATTCGCACCGTCGCCGTACCCTGCGGCGTTTCTGGCAACGTGAACATGGCGCAGCGCGCGGCGTCATCGATGCCGCGCAGGCGGCAGGATTCGAAGAGCGGTGTGTCCGCGCTGGCACTGAACATCGGCGCGGCGGCGGCGAGGATGGCCGCGATGGCGGTCAGTACGCGCCGTCGCGTTCGGCAGACCCGCCAGAGCCGACCAACGGCCGCTGGCATCGCCATCGCGAACGATCCGTCTGTCGGCGCGATCAGCCCTGGAAACCGCCCCATGCCCGGTGCGTGCGAGCGGCTATCGACTGACGTCGGCCGCGCGGCGGACGTCTTCGAGGAAGCGTTGCCCCACCTCTTTGCCCAATTGCAGGTCGAGGACATGGCGACAGCCGCTGATGGTGTCACGGAGTTCGCGAGCATCGAAGGCACCATCGAGGCGTCGCACCAGCGGCGCGGCCGCGGTACCCAGCAGCGCTTCGATCCGCTCGATGGCGACACGACGGACGGCGTCGATTTGGGCTGCGCTCGGCTCGGCGAACGCTGTTGGCGCAACGTTGCCGCTGGCGCCGGCGGCGAAACCGGCGCCAGCACCCGCACCGGCAGTGTCGGCGACGATCAGGCCCTGTCCCTCGAGGCTCGCGAGCAGCGCGCCGACTTCGGCATGCCGAACGTAGTTTGCAAGCTGTGCCACCGACGCACGGCCGTCGATCAGAATCAGCAGACGGCGCGACTCGGCGCGCAGGCCCAGCGTGCGGGTGGCGATTTCGTCCACGCCGGCGGCTGTCTTTCGGAAGATGGTGTGGGGTTCGATCATGATTCCGGTGCAAGTATCCCACGGAATGTTTCGATGGCGAGCCGGGAAACTTCGCGGAAGATCGCTCGGCGGGGCCGGCCCTGCCGAGCCCGCGTCCGATTTATCGCGTGCTGCCCTGCGCTACGCCCTGGAGTGACAGCTGGCCGCGCGCCGTGGGTCTGGCCAGATCGATGTAGGCGCTGCTGCCGCCTGAGCCCCAACGCGCGGCGAGATCACGATAGTGCGTTGAAAAGGGGTTGCCCGACTGCCCTGTCGAGAAGATCACGCTGGCCGCGCTTGCGTTGGCTTCGGCCAGATCGTAGACGGCCCGAAGGCTCGCTGAAAACTCGTTGGCAAACGGACTCGGCGGACGCCCACGCACCTTGCCCACCATCACCGAGTAGGTGTCACCGACGCTTGGTGTGCGCACCTCGAAGAGATCGCGCAGCACCGCCACCTGCGAGAAGGGGCGATGCTCGCTGCGTGCGGCATGCGCCCGATCCCAGCGCCATGTCGCCGGGTCCGTCCCCTGCGATGCCTGCAACGCATCGAGCGCGGCGTCGAACGCGGCGTTCACGATCGCGTCGCAACGACGCTGGCCTGAGCTCGCCTCGGTGCCACACCATGCCGCGTCGTCGCGCGTCAGCACGCCGTTCATTGCGGTGCGGAAGTCTCGACGTCCATACAACGCGCCGTAGAGAGGCTCACCCATGGGTTTGGCGAACAACCGGCGCGAGACTTCCGCTGTCCACTGCCAGTAGAGGAACGTGCCGGTGGCCGCATCGCCCGTCGCCGCCGCCAACGGTGACTCCTGATAGCGCTTCAATGCGGCGAGCGCCTTGGGCGCGAGTGGATGTTTCGACGATACGCGCGGCAGCCATTGCAGCAGCGTCTGGTCGTGCGTGTGCTTCAGATCGTGTTGAATCTGACGCATGCTTTCGGCGTCGTGATTGCCCTTGGCCGCCAGCAGTTCTTCGATGCGATGCTTGCGGCCAGGGTGTGCCCACTCGGCGCTGATGAAGTACGGATAGTCATCACCGACGATGCGCTGGTTTGCGGTGGCGAGGAAGCGGGTGACCGATTGCTGCGGCAGCTGGTCGAACGCGATGTCGCCTACCCAGTCGTAGCGTTCGTCCCAACCCGGCGCCGGTGCCAGTCCCTGCAGATCGTTGTCCGGACGCCGCAGCGGAACACGACCGGCGGCGATGAATTCGGCGTTGCCGAGTGTGTCGGCCATGACGACGTTTTGTTGCGGAGCGACGTACAGGCGCAGCGCCTCACGCAACTGGCTCGTCGTCTGCGCCTTGTTCATCGCGGGCGCTGCCAGCACGCTCAAGTTGTCCGCGTCCAGTGCCGTCCAGCGCAGCGCGATGGCGAAGCGTTTGCCATCGATCGTCTCGCGAAGTGGTCGATTCACGTCCGAGATGATCGGGCCGTGGCGCGATTCTCGCACCACGAGCTCATGATCGGATTCGCCGCGAACGCGAATGGTTTCCCGCCGCACCTTCAACGGCTGCCATCCGGCGGGCGTGCGTGCGGCGCCGTCGGAGTTGACCTCCTCGAGGTAGAGATCCTGCACGTCGGGACCGGTATTGGTGAAACCCCAGGCGACACCGCGCGTGCGCCCCAGGATGACGGAGGGGGCGCCGGGCAGCGTCGCGCCGCTGACCTCGATGGCGGGGGCGCGTTGACGGGTGAAGTACCAGATGGCGGGTGCCGCCAGCGAGAGGTGCGGGTCGTTGGCGAGCAGCGGTTTGCCGCTGGACGAATGTTGTCCATGCACGACCCAGTTGTTCGAGCCGACGCCGTCGACGCCACCGGGGATCGGGTCGATCAGGCCACCGCCGCCCGCGACGGCGAGCGGGTCGCGCGTAGCGTTCGCGGACGTCGATGGCGTGGCGCCGCCTTGCGCGTAGACACCGAGTCGGGCGTAGAACGCCTGATAGTCGGCGTGCCTCGGCAGCCGGGTTCCAGGTGGCGGTGGCAGCAGTTCATCGATGCGCGCCCCCGGCAGTCGGCGCGCCAGTTGCAGGCGCAGGGACTCGGTGCCCCAGTTGCCGCCGAGGTCATAGGCCATCATGATCGCCCAGGCGACCGTATCGACAGGCTCCCAGTCACCTGGCTTCACGCCAAGCAGCACGAATTCGGGCGGACGAACCGGCATCGCCTCGCGAGTCCAGGCGTTCACGCCGTCGGCGTACGCCTTCAGCAGCGCTTTCGCCTCGTCCGGCAGTCGGGCGAATTGCGCGGCCGCCGCGCGGTGGATACCCAGCGTGCGCAGGAAGCGGTCGGCTTCCAACGCCTGCGCTCCAAGCACTTCCGCCAGTTCTCCGCGCCCGACCCGGCGGTTCATCTCCATCTGCCAAAGTCGATCTCGTCCATGCATGAAGCCCACGCCGAAGGCCAGATCGCGTTCTGACTTCGCGTCGATCGTGGGGATGCCGTCCGAGTCGATCGTGATGACCACCTCGCCAATCGGCGCCGCCAACCGGTAGCTCGCCCGCTCCGCGGGGACGCTCCACCACCCATACGCCGCCAACGCGGCGGCGGCGAGCACGATGAGCCCCAGAACGGCGCCCGCGCTGCGTTTCAGCCACCGCATGGCCGCCCCTCGAGTGCAATCGGTTGAATCATGCCTGGCGGCCCCTACATTCCGAAAAGTTCAACATACTTCCCTTGGAGCGCGACATGCGTTTCGACAAACTCACGACGAAATTCCAGCAGGCGCTCAGCGAGGCGCAGTCTATCGCGCTCGGACTGGACGCGACGCAAATCGAACCACAGCACCTGCTGATGGCGCTACTCGAGCAGGAGGACGGCGGGACTCGCTCATTGCTGCAGCGCGCCGGGGTCAACACATCCAAGCTCGAACGTGAACTGAAAGCCGCGATCGAGCGTCTGCCGCGCCAACAGGGTGGCGACGGCAATATCGCGATCGGACGCGACTTGTCGGGGCTGCTGAATCTCTCCGACAAGGAGGCGACGCGGCGTGGCGACCAGTTCATCGCGAGCGAACTCTTCCTGTTGGCGTTGACCAACGACAAGAGCGAAACCGGCCGCATCTTCAAGGATGCCGGAGCGAGCGGCAAGACGCTGGAGGCAGCCATCGATGCCGTGCGTGGTGGTGGCGCCGTCGATTCGCAGGAAGCCGAGGGCCAGCGTCAATCGCTCGACAAATACACCATCGATCTCACCCAGCGCGCCCGCGCGGGCAAACTCGATCCGGTCATTGGTCGCGATGACGAGATTCGTCGCGTCGTGCAGGTGCTGCAACGGCGGACGAAGAACAACCCGGTCCTGATCGGGGAACCGGGCGTCGGCAAGACGGCCATCGTCGAAGGGCTTGCACAGCGCATCGTCAACGGCGAAGTGCCCGAAGGCCTCAAGAACAAGCGCGTGTTGTCGCTCGACATGGCGGCGCTCTTGGCGGGCGCCAAATACCGCGGCGAGTTCGAGGAGCGGTTGAAGGCCGTACTGAAGGATATCGCCAAGGACGAAGGGCGAACCATCGTCTTCATCGACGAATTGCACACGATGGTTGGTGCCGGCAAGGCGGAAGGCGCAATGGACGCCGGCAACATGCTGAAACCCGCGCTCGCTCGTGGAGAGCTCCATTGCGTCGGCGCGACGACGCTCGATGAGTACCGCAAGTACATCGAAAAGGACGCCGCGCTCGAGCGGCGGTTCCAGAAAGTGCTGGTCGGTGAGCCCTCGGTCGAGTCGACCATCGCGATCCTGCGCGGTCTGCAGGAACGCTACGAGGTGCACCACGGTGTCGATATCACTGACCCGGCCATCGTGGCGGCGGCAGAGCTTTCGCATCGCTACATCACCGATCGCTTCCTGCCGGACAAGGCGATCGACCTGATCGACGAGGCGGCGAGCCGCATCAAGATGGAGATCGACTCCAAGCCGGAAGTGATGGACAAACTCGACCGGCGAATCATCCAGTTGAAGATCGAGCGCGAAGCGGTGAAGAAGGAGACCGATGAAGCTTCGAAGAAGCGTCTGGGCTTGATCGAAGAGGAAATTCAGAAGCTCGAACGTGAGTACGCCGATTACGACGAGGTACTGCGCGGCGAAAAGGCCGCCGTGCAGGGCTCGCAGGGCATCAAGGAGCAGATCGAAAAGCTGCGTCTCGAAATGGACGAAGCTCGGCGTCGCGGCGACTTCGCACGGATGTCGGAAATCCAGTACGGCAAGCTTCCCGCGCTGGAGGCGCAATTGAAGGAGGCGGAAGCCGCCAAGGGCGAGGGCTCGGAGACGAAGCCGAAGCTCCTGCGGACCTCCGTTGGCGCCGAGGAAATCGCCGAGGTCGTGTCGCGCGCCACGGGCATTCCGGTGTCGAAGATGATGCAGGGTGAGCGCGAAAAGCTCCTGCATATCGAAGAGGCGTTGCACAAACGCGTGGTCGGCCAGGACGAGGCGGTGCGACTGGTGGCCGACGCCATCCGGCGCTCGCGAGCCGGTCTTTCGGACCCCAACAAACCCTATGGTTCGTTCCTGTTCCTTGGCCCGACCGGCGTCGGCAAGACCGAACTCACGAAGGCGCTTGCGCAGTTTCTGTTCGACAGCGAGCAGGCACTGATCCGCATCGACATGAGTGAGTACATGGAGAAGCATTCGGTGGCGCGATTGATCGGTGCGCCGCCCGGATACATCGGGTTTGACGAAGGCGGTCAACTGACCGAACAGGTGCGGCGCAAACCCTACAGCGTCATCCTGTTCGACGAGGTCGAGAAGGCGCATCCCGACGTGTTCAATGTGCTGCTGCAGGCGTTGGATGATGGCCGCATGACCGACGGTCAGGGACGCACCGTCGACTTCAAGAATACCGTCATCATCATGACTTCGAACCTCGGCGGACAGAAGATTCAGAGCATGGTCGATGAGCCTGCCGAGCTGATCAAGATCGCCGTGATGGCGGAGGTCAAGAACCATTTCCGGCCGGAGTTCATCAATCGAATCGATGAGATCGTGGTCTTCCACGCGCTCGGAAAGGGTGAGATCAAGGGAATCGCGAAGATCCAGCTTCAGCGCCTGGAAGAGCGTTTGGCGAAGCTCGACCTGAAGCTCGAACTGTCGGACGACGCGCTCGACGTGCTCTGCGAGGCGGGATTCGATCCGGTGTTCGGCGCTCGCCCCCTGAAGCGTGCCATCCAGCAGTCGATCGAAAATCCGTTGTCGAAGGAGCTGCTGTCCGGCAAGTTCGGGCCGGGCGCGACGATTCGTGTCACGGCACGCAACGGCGAGATCGTGTTCGCCGTCTGAGTTCGGGCGCTCAACGGCGCAACGTGTGCTCCAGGGAGACGAGGTACGGCGAGCCCTGCTTCAGCAGGGTTCCCGAGCGTCCGCCGAGCGTTCCCCATTCGAGTTCGCAAAAGGGCAGTGTGTCGAGGTCGAGGCCATCGACATATTGCCCGGTACCGATGAGCTCGTAACCCTGCTCGCGCCAGCCGGTGATGAGCCGCTCCATCACCGGGAGCATCGCCATGCCTTCGAGTTCCGCGTGCAGCGTGAACACGTGGTCGCGTCGCGCGTTCGCCGTTTGGCTCAGCAGACGGTCAGCGACGTTCTCTGGGGTGCAGCCATCGAGCCCGATCATTTCGTCGAGCGTCGGTAGCGTGGTCGGTACTTGCACGACAGGCATGGCCTCCGCGCGGATGAGCGGCCAGAACGGCCCGGCATCGGCGTGGTCCGAACGGGCGTCCGACGCGTACCGATAGCCCAGCGTGCCTTGCGCGCGCAACGCGTCGCGGCTCATCTGCCAACCTGCTGCGCCCATCGTGCGTGCGCCCTCACCGAAGACGGCCAGAAAGCGCTCGTGCGCCCGTTGCATCTGCCCGCGCGCCCACGCGTCGCCGCGTTGCATCACGCCATCCTGCCACGCGACGTGGTCCCAGCAGTGAATGCCGCACTCGAATCCCGCATCGCGCACGGCGCGCATGACCGATTGGCCGAGTCGACCGATGTCGGGACCGGGAAGCAGCGTTCCGTACAGCAACGTCTTCAGTCCATAGTTGCTGCGTACCGAAGTACGGCGCACCTTGGCCAAAAATCCCGGACGGAAGACTCGCTTGAGCGCGCGACCGGTATGGTCCGGCCCCATCGAGAACAGGAACGTTGCGCTCACCCCTTCACGCTGGAAGAGGGCAAGCAGACGCGGGACCCCCTCCAGCGTGCCGCGTAGCGTGTCGACGTCGACTTTGAGACAAAGAACCGGCATGGCTCGCGCCAGTCGGTCAGAGCGCGTGCGCTGCGGCGATGGCGCCGGCCTCCTCGCGGTGCGCTTCGAGGATTCGCCGTAGCGAACGTGCCATGGTGACGCGCGGCAGCCAGTCGAGTTCGTCGACGGTCTGCGTGATGCGGGGCGCACGATCCTGAACGTCCTGATAGCCGGCGCCGTAATAAGCCTCGGCGCTGACCTCGGTCAGTCGCGTTTTCTCGGCGCCGCGCTGGTATTCGGGATATTCCGGTGCGATCTTGAGCAACATTTCGGCGAGTTCACGCACCGAGTGGTGATTGGCGGGATTGCCGATGTTGTAGATCTTTCCGCTCGCGATGCCGCGCGGGTTTTCGATGATCGTCATCAGCGCGGCGATCGCGTCTTCGATGTCGGTGAAGCTTCGACGCGCCTTGCCACCGTCGACCAGTTGGATAGGTTCGCCGCGGATGATGTGGCCGATGAACTGGGTGACCGCGCGCGCGCCGCCCGGATTGCTCGCCGACAGCGAATCGAGGCCGGCGCCGATCCAGTTGAATGGGCGGAAGATCGTGTAGTCGAGTTCTCCCTTCAATCCATAGGCATGGATGACGCGATCGAGCAACTGCTTCGAAATGGAATAGATCCAGCGCTGCTTGTTGATCGGGCCGACGATCAGATTGGAGCTCTCGGGGTCGAACTCGCTGTCGGCGCACATGCCGTAGACCTCGGAGGTCGAGGGAAAAATCAATCGCTTCCGGTGCTTCACGCAAAGGCGAACGATCGGCAGGTTCGCCTCGAAGTCCAGTTCGAACACACGCAGCGGGTCGCGCACGTAGGTGGCGGGCGTGGCGATGGCCACGAGAGGCAGCACGACGTCGGCCGTGGCGACCTGCTGGTCGATCCATTCGGTGCTCGCGAGCATGTCGCGCACATGGAAGTCGAAGCGCGGGTGTTCCAGCAGCGGTTGCACGCGATGGTCGCCGAGGTCCATGCCGACGACGTGCCAATCGGTGTTGGCCAGGATGGCGCGGCTCAGGTGATGGCCGATGAAGCCGTTGGCGCCGAGGATCAGAACTTTTTTCATGGTGGTCATGCGGTTCAGGGGGCGCGAGAGGGTGCGCCAGCGGTCATTCTTTCACGGAAGCGAGCCACGCTTGTGCCGCGTCCGCCGCGAGCGTGTTGCCATCGATGATCAGCGTGAGCGGAATCAGCAGCGTCGCGTCGGCGCAGAAGAATCCCAATCGACCCTCGCCGTCGGGCACGATGGCGCCGGGATTCGCCGCGCTCGCGGAGGCTGCTGCGCCTGGTCGCGCGCGCGCAACGATGATGTGCTTGCCCGCAAGCTCCGTGAACGCACCGGGATACGGCGGTGCCACCGCACGCACGAGGTTTGCGATCTCGCGGGCGGGGCGAGTCCAATCGATGCGGCCGTCTTCGGGTTTGCGCCCGGAATAATAGGAGCCCGCCGCGAGATCGAGCGGCACCCGTGGTGCCGTACCCGCGACCAGTTGCGGCAACGCGCGGTAGAGCGTCAGTTCCGCCGCCACCGTCACCTTCTGGAATACGTCATGCGCGGTGTCATCAGCGAGGATCGGCACGGCGGTCTGCGCAACGAGATCGCCGGCATCCGGTTTGATGTCCATGTAATGAAGCGACGCACCGGTTTCGCGCTCGCCGTGCAGCACCGCCCAATTCACCGGCACGCGGCCGCGGTACTTCGGCAGCATCGAGCCGTGCATGTTCAGCGCGCCGCGCGGCGCGATGGAAAGCAGCTCCGCGCCGAGCATCTTGCGGTAATAGAACGAAAACAGGAAGTTGGGCGCCAGCGCGCGAATGCGGCGCACCGTGGCTGCGTCATTCGGGTCGTCCACGGTGAGGTGGGGGATGTCGTGCTCGCGGCACACGCTGGCAACCGAGTCGTACCAAATCGTCTCGCCGGGTGCATCCTCATGGGTCAGCACCAGCGGCACTTCGATGCCGTGGTCGAGCAGCACGCGCAGGCAGCGCACGCCGACGTTGTGATAAGCGAAGACAACGGCGCGGGTCATGCGAGGTGGCTGGCGCTCGTGATATCGGTCGCGCCGGGCGGGAACTCGGCCGTCGTCTCGACGACACGGTCGATGACGTAGCGCGGACGGTCGCGCACCTGGAGGTAGATGCGACCCACATATTCTCCGACCAGCCCGAGGCCGAACAGAACCATGCCGATCAGGAAGAACTCGAGAATGTCGCGGTCGAACAGCGCCTTGAACGCATCCCATGGCGGCAGCGTCAGCAGACGATAGGCGATGAGCCCGAGGTAGGTCAGCGCCGAGCCGATGGCGACCGCCATGCCGAGCAATGAAAACATCTGCAATGGAACCAACGAAAATCCGGTCATCAGGTCGAAGTTCAGCCGCAGCAGTTGGTACACCGAGTATTTCGATTCGCCCGCCGCGCGTTCGGCGTGCGCAACCACGACCTCGGTCGGATTCATCGCGAAGGTGTAGGCAAGTGCCGGTATGAAGGTCCGCACTTCACGCGTCTGATTGACGAGATCGATGATGCGGCGTGAGTAGGCGCGCAACATGCAGCCCTGATCGGTCATCTTGATGCGGGTCGTGCGCTCCCGGATGCGGTTCAGGAGTTTCGAGGCCGCGCCGCGCCACCATGCATCGCCGCGCCGCAGGTCGCGAATGGAGCCAACGTAGTCGTGCCCCTCGCGATACGCGGCGAGCAGCTTGTGGATCTCTTCGGGTGGGTTCTGCAGATCGGCATCGAGCGTGACGATGATCTCGCCGCGCACATGCGCGAATCCGGCCAATATGGCACTGTGCTGGCCAAAATTGCCCGAGAACAGGATGACGCGCGTGACGTCGGCGCGGCGCTGCTGTTGATCGAGGAGCAGGGCCGGCGAGCGGTCGCGGCTGCCGTCGTTGACGAAGATCACTTCGTACGCCGTCGCGAGCGCGTCGAGCGCCGGGTAGAGGCGCGCGAACAGCTCACCGAGCACCGCTTCCTCGTTGTACACGGGGATGACGACGGAGAGCACGGGCGGTGCGCTCATCGCCAGCCCCCTTCGTGAAGCACCTCGGCCAGCGCGCCGCAGACGTAGTCGACATCGTCGTCGTCCAGCCCCGCGTGCAGCGGCAGCGTCAAGGTCGTGTTGGCGATGAGCTCGGTGTTGGGCAGGTCGCCCGCGCGCCAGCCATCGCGTCGGAACCATGTGGTCAGGTGAGGCGATTCGTAGGAGACGCTGGTGGCGACATGACGGGCGCGCATCGCGTCCATGATCTGTGAGCGAGTCGAAGTCATGTGTTCGAGCGGCAGACGGATGGCATGGAGATTCCAGCTGTGCCCCGACTCGTCGCCCTCGTGCCCCGGGTGTGGCAGATGACCGGCCGGCAGCAGTGCGAGCAGCTTTTCGCGATATCGCTGTGCCAGCGCACGACGATGCCTGCAAAAGCCGTCGAGTTTGCGCAGTTGCGCGCGCCCGACGGCGGCGTTGACGTCGGGCATGTTGAATTTGCCGCCGGGGAAATCGACGTCACGCGTTTGGTCGGGCAAGCGTGAGATGCCATGAAAGCGCAGCACCTCGACGCGCCGAGCGTCCGCCTCGTCGTTGCACACGATGGCGCCACCCTCGATCGTGGTCATGTTCTTGTTCGGGTGGAACGAGAAAAGTGCGATGTCGCCAAAACTGCCGATGGCTCGCCCGCGCCATGACGAACCGATGGCGAGCGCCGCATCCTCGATGACGCGCACTCGGTGCCGCTCGGCGAAGGCATACAAGGCGTCCATGTCGCACGGAAGTCCGGCGTAGTGGGTCGGGATGATGGCTTTCGTGCGCGGCGTCAGCCGCCGTTCGGCGTCCGCGAGGTCGATGTTGCGCGAATGCAGATCAACGTCGACGAACACCGCGCGGGCGCCGACCTTGGCCACCATGTTGCCGCTGGAGAAGAAAGTCTGCCCGCCGATCAAAACCTCATCGCCGGCGCCGATGCCGAGCAGTTGCAGCGCGACTTCGAGCGCGGCGGTTTCACTGGTCAGCATGCGGGTAGGGCGGCCATCGAAGCGCGCGGAAAGTTCGCCTTCGAGCGCGGTGACGTTGGCGCCGGAGGCGATCCATCCCGAGCGCAGCACGGCATCGACCGCGGTGAATTCCTCTTCACCCAGGCGCGGCGCGGCGAACGCCATCATCGGTCGTGGGTTCGGGGTGGGGGCGGATTGCTTCATTTGGGCGGATTGACGGTGAGCAGGACGACGCCCACGATGATGAAACCGATGCCGAGCAGCTTCTGTGCGCCCAGCGATTCGTTGAACAGCCACCACGCGACGATCGCGTTGACGACGTAGCCGACGGAGAGCAGCGGGTAGGCGACGCTGACCGGGGCCCGTGAAAGCGTCGCGATCCAGGTGAAGATGCTGATGCCGTAGCACAGAAAGCCAGCCCAGAACCAAGGCACGCGGGCAATGTCGAGGAGCGTCTGCACGGTGTCTCGGCCACCGAAGCTCACGGTGCCGACGACGTTCGTTCCCGCCTTCAGAAAGAGTTGTGCCGCCGTGTTGAGCATGACGCTGGCGAGGGCGATGACGAGGGCGGTGGCTGACATCGGCGCTATTGTCCTATGAAAGCGGCGATCGCCACTCAGCGCGGCCCGTGCCGCGCGATGATGACGCGGCGCAGGTCGACCGCGACGACGCGATAGTCGAGACCGGCGAGATCGAAGCGTGGCAATTGGTCGAAATCGGTGATCGCGTAGGCGCGGTCGAGTGCGTTCCATTCGTCGGCGAAATCGGCGAAATTGAAACGAACCTTGTCCGGCTCGGCGGCGGCACCCAGGCCGAGTTCATCGAGGAAATCGACCAAGGTGGTGCTGCGTCCCAGGTACGGTTGCAGCGTCTGCTCGAAGAGCCCCACCGAGAAGAAGGGATCGGCATCGCGGTAGTCGGGTTCGACACTGCGGAAATCATGCACCAGTTGCTTGCTCGATGTGCTGGCGGCGAGCGTTTCGTAGCCGCTGGCGGCGATGCTGCCGCCGAGCGTGGCCAGCACGGCCGTGGCGATCAGCGCGTCGAGCCGGCGCCCGCAGCCCTCGAGTCGCCATGCCGTGGCGATGGCGCCTGCAAACACGACTCCTGCGACGATCAGATAGAGCGCGAAGTGCTCGACCATGCCCCGCGTGTAGACGTCGTTGACGAACGACGAGCGCGCGAGCGGCGCGAACAGCAACAGCACCGGCACGCTCGCGAAGAGCAACAGCAGGCGACGGAAGGCGCGGGGAGAGCTCTCGATCAGGATGGGTGCCAGCAACAGCGCCGCCGCCGGCGTGATCGGGAGCAGATAGGAAGGCAGCTTCGATTTCGAAAGACTGAAGAACGTGAAAATGAACAGGCACCAGAGCGTCAGAAAGAGCGGTACGTTCAGCGTTGCGCGCGCAAAGGTGGTGCTTGCACGGTGCCAGCTTCGTCGGTTCAGAAGTTTCAGCAGCGCCGGCGTCCACGGCATGAGCCCGATGATCACCAGCGGCACGAAGTACAGGAGTGCGCCGGGGCGGTCGTGTTCTTCGCTTGCGAAGCGTTCGAAGTGCTCGTAGATGAAGAAGAAATTCGCCCATTCCGGGTTGCGTGACTGGACGAGCAGCGGCCACGGCAGCGCGATCAGCGAGAACACGAGCGGGCCGCGCCACCACTCGAGTCGGCGCAGCAGCGACCACTGCCGTGAGATCAGCAGGTAGAGCACGAAGATCGCGCCCGGCAGCACGATGCCGATCAGGCCTTTCGACAGGAACGCGAGCGCCGCACCTGCCCAGGCCGCCAGCATCCAGCGACGCGTGGTCGCGCTCGATTGCCCTTCGATGCCGAAGCCACGCAACATCCCCACCAGCGTGAGCGTCATGAACGCCGTGAGCCCCATGTCGAGCGTGTTGATGTGGGCGATGAAAAAGTAGTAGCACATCGCCCCCAGCGCCGAGGCGGCGACCCACGCCACGTCGCGCGAGGCCAGCGCGCGCCCCGCGAGCCATGTCAGCAGCAGTCCGAAGACCCCGGCGACGAGTGGCCACGCGCGCGCGGTGAAATCGTTGAGTCCGAACCCCTTGATTGCCAGTGCCGTGGCCCAGTACTGCAACGGCGGCTTCTCGAAGTACTTCAGATCGTTGAGGCGCGGCGTCACGAAGTCGCCCGATGCCGCCATCTCGCGCGCAATTTCGGCATAGCGGCCTTCGTCGGGCCGCACGAGTGTCCGCGTGACCGAGGGTATTACCCACGCGGCGAGAAAGATCGCGGCAAGCAGCGCGAGGACGAGGCGGGGGAACTTCACGGCGGCGGATGCTAGCAGAGGGTTCGACGAGCCACCGCAGGTTTCCACCGACTGGGTTCGCTAACATGCCGGCGGCATCGTCGCGCCATGTTTCGTGTGTCATCTCCCGTCGCTCCCATGCTCCCATTCTCCGCTCTCCCGCCGCTCGTGCGCGCCGTCGTGCGTGCGCTCGCCCGATCATTCGTTTTGCTGCTCGCGCTCGCCATCGAGTCCCCGCTGCACGCAGCCGACGAAGCGGCGAAGAACCGCGTCGCCACGCGAGCGTCGCTGACGGTCAGCGTGGCGCGGTTGGAGTCGTCCATGTGGCCGCGCACGCTGGAGGCAAGCGGCAACATCGCCGCATGGCAGGAGGCGAGCATCGGGGCCGAAGTCCCTGGGCTTCGACTGAGTGAGGTGCGCGTGGATGTGGGCGATCATGTCCGACGCGGGCAGGTGCTCGCGACGTTTGCCGACGCGACGATGCGCGCTGAATTGGCGCAGGCCTCGTCGGCCGCGACCGAGGCGGAGGTGAGCCTGGCGGCAGCGCGTGGCAATGCCGATCGGGCGCGCGCGCTCGCCGGCAGCGGCGCGATGTCGACGCAGGAGATCGAGCAGTACACGAACGCGGCGGCGGCGGCTTCCGCGCGACTCGACTCGGCTCGGGCGGCGCGCGATGCAGCGCGTTTGCGGCTCGGGTTCGCGCGGGTGGTGGCACCCGATGACGGCATCATCTCCCAGCGCAATGCCACGCTCGGCGCGGTGGCGAATCCCGGGCAGGAACTGTTTCGGATGATTCGACGCGGCCGCCTCGAGTGGCGAGCCGAAGTCACGGCCTTCGAGTTGGCCGGCATCCGGATCGGACAGCGGGCACGGGTGTCGCTGCCAGGCGGTGCGCAGGTCTCCGGCAAGGTGCGGGCGTTGGCGCCCACCGTCGATGCAGCGTCGCGCAACGCCATCGTCTACGTCGAGCTGGAGCACCATGCGGATGCCCGCGCCGGAATGTTCGCGCGCGGCGAATTCGCGCTCGGCGCGCAGCCGGCGCTCAGCTTGCCGCAGGCCGCCGTCGTCGCGCGCGATGGCTTCAGCTACGTCTTTCAATTGACCGCCGGCAATCGGGTGACGCAGCGCAAGGTCACGACCGGGCGGCGCGTCGGGGAGCGTGTCGAGATCACGGCGGGGCTCGGGGAGGGCGATCAGGTCGCGGCGACCGGCGCGGCCTTTCTCGCCGATGGCGACGTGGTGCGCGTCGCCTCGGAGGCGCCGCCGACGCCGCCGGCGAAAGCGGAACCTGCGGCCGCTGCGAAGGCGGCGACCGGCAAGGGGCGCGCGCCGTGATCAACGTCTCGTCGTGGTCGATCCGCAACCCGATCCCGGCCCTGATGTTCTTCTTCCTGCTGACCTTGGCAGGATTGTTCGCCTTTTCGGCGATGAAGGTGCAGAACTTTCCGGATCTCGATCTGCCGACGGTCACGGTGGCGGCGGCGCTGCCCGGCGCCTCTCCGGGACAGCTCGAAAACGAGGTGGCGCGCAAGATCGAAAACTCGATCGCCACCTTGCAGGGCGTCAAGCACATCTACACACGGGTGCAGGACGGCGGAGTCACCATCACCACTGAATTCCGGCTCGAAAAGCCGGTGCAGGAGGCCGTCGACGACGTGCGCTCGGCGCTTGCCCGCGTGCGTGCCGATTTGCCCGGTGATTTGCGTGATCCGGTGGTGCAGAAGATCGATCTTGCGTCGAGTCCGGTGCTGGCCTTCACCATTGCCTCGACGCATCTCGACGACGAGGCGTTGTCGTGGTTTGTCGATGACACGCTGAGCCGCAAACTGTTGGCCGTTCCGGGCGTCGGTGCGGTCAATCGGGTCGGTGGCGTCGAGCGCCAAGTGCAGGTCGAACTCGATGTGGCGCGGTTGCAGGCGTTGCGCGTGAGTGCGGGCGAGGTGTCGCGTCAGTTGCGGCAGGTGCAGATCGAGGCGGCGGGCGGGCGCACGGATCTTGGTGGGGCCGAGCAGGCGGTGCGTGTGTTGGCCAACGTGAAGTCGGCAGCCGAGCTGGCCGGCTACCAGATCGCGCTGAACGATGGGCGTCGCCTGCGCCTCGATCAGATGGCGCGCATCCGCGACGGCATCGCCGAGCCACGCTCGGCGGCGCTGCTCGATGGGCAGCCGGTGATCGGCTTCGAGGTGGCGCGATCGAAGGGGGCGAGCGAGGTCGAGGTGGGCGCCGGGGTTCGTGCGGCGCTGGCGCAGTTGCGGCTGGAGCACCCGGACCTGAGCATCAGCGAGTCGTTCGATTTCGTCACGCCGGTGAAAGACGAGTACGAGGCGTCGCTGAAGCTCCTGCTCGAAGGGGCGTTTCTCGCCGTGCTCGTCGTGTTTCTGTTCCTGCGCGAATGGCGTGCGACGTTCGTCTCGGCGGTGGCGCTGCCGCTGGCGGCCATACCGGCGTTCATTGGCATGCATGCGCTGGGCTTTTCCATCAACATCATCACGCTCTTGGCGCTGTCCCTCGTGGTGGGCATCCTGGTCGACGATGCGATCGTCGAGGTCGAGAACATCGTGCGCCATCTCCGGCTCGGCAAGACGCCGTATCAGGCGGCGATGGAGGCGGCCAACGAGATCGGGCTCGCGGTCATCGCCACCACGTTCACGCTGATCGCGGTGTTCCTGCCGACGGCGTTCATGAGCGGCATCGCCGGCCGCTTTTTCAAGCAGTTCGGGTGGACGGCGGCGCTCGCGGTGTTCGCCTCGCTCGTCGTCGCCCGCATGCTGACGCCGATGATGGCCGCCTATCTGTTGCGTCCGGCGGTGGGCGAGCATCGCGATCCGCGTTGGCTCGCGCTCTACCTGCGGGCGGCGACGTGGTGCCTGCACCATCGCTGGATCACGTTGCTCGCGGCGGCGCTCTTCTTCGCGGGCTCCCTGGCCCTCATTCCGTTGTTGCCGACGGGCTTCGTGCCACCGGATGACAATTCTCAGACGCAGGTGCGCATCGAGCTTGCGCCCGGCTCCACGCTGGCCGACACCCGCGCGGCTGCCGAACTGGCGCGCTCGCGGGTGATGGCGGTGCGCTACGTCACCTCGGTCTACACGACGATCGGCGGTGGCGCCGCCGGCAGCGATCCCTTCGTGCCGCAAGGACTCGCCGAAGTGCGCAAGGCGACGCTGACGATCCAGCTTGCACCGCGCGCTGAGCGGGCGGTGCGCAAGCAGCCGATCGAGGCCGACATTCGGCGCGCGCTGGAGGCAGTGCCCGGCATTCGCAGCACGGTGGGCTTTGGCGGCTCCGGCGAGAAGTACATCCTGGTGCTCGCCAGCGACGATCCCGCCGCACTGTCGAGCGCTGCCCGTGCCGTCGAGCGCGATCTGCGCACGCTGCCCGAGGTTGGCAGCATCATCTCGACGGCGAGTCTCGTGCGTCCCGAGGTCAACGTGACGCCGCGCATCGCCACGGCGGCGGAGCTCGGCGTGACTAGCGCCGCAATCGCCGACACGCTGCGGCTGGCGACGGTGGGTGACTACGACCAGTTGCTGCCCAAGCTCAATCTCGCCTCGCGTCAGGTGCCGATCGTCGTCAAGCTCGATCGCGATGCACGCACCGATCTGGAAACGCTCGGGCGACTCAGCGTGCCCGGCAGCAAGGGGCCGGTGATGCTCGCGGCGGTCGCCGATCTCTCGCTCGGCAGCGGGCCCGCGCTGATCGATCGCTACGACCGGGCGCGCAACATCAATTTCGAAATCGAACTGTCGGGCGCGCCGCTGGGCGACGTCGTCGCCGCGGTGGCCAGGTTGCCCTCGATGCAGTCGCTGCCGCCGGGCGTGCGCGTGGTGGAAGTGGCCGACGCCGAGGTGATGGGCGAACTCTTCGCGAGCTTCGGGCTGGCGATGCTGATCGGGGTGCTCTGCATCTACGTGGTGCTGGTGCTCCTGTTCCGTGATTTCGTGCATCCGGTGACCATTCTCGCGGCGCTGCCGTTGTCGCTCGGTGGCGCCTTCGTCGGTTTGCTGCTGGCGCGTGCGAGTTTTTCGATGCCTTCGCTGATCGGGCTCGTCATGCTGATGGGCGTGGCGACGAAGAACTCGATCCTGCTCGTGGAGTACGCCATCGTCGCGCGGCGCGATCGCGGCCTCGGCCGCATCGATGCGCTGCTCGACGCCTGCCACAAGCGCGCCCGCCCGATCATCATGACCACCATCGCGATGGCCGCTGGCATGCTGCCCATTGCGCTCGGCCTCGGTGGCGCCGACACCAGTTTCCGCGCGCCGATGGCGATAGCGGTGATCGGCGGATTGATGACCTCCACCGTCCTCTCGCTGCTGGTGATTCCCGCCGTGTTCACCGTCGTCGATGATGTCGAACGCGCCATGCGCCGCCTGCTTCGTCGCGCCTCGGCACCGCCGCACGCGCCGTCGGCGGCGCCCGATTCGCCCTGAATTCGGAGCGCCGCGAGCATCGGCTCGTGGGGAGCATTTCGGGTTCGCGGGCGTCCGAATGGCGTATCAGCTTTTCATTGAAACCCGCATCCAAAACGGGCTTGGAGCCTGATTTGGCGTAAAGACGACTTTTGCCATTATCACGCTCCAAGCCCGCTTTGGATGCGGCTTGTGGCGAAAAGTTGCTTGTTCCGTCGTCGTAGGTCTTATATAAGACTTAAGCTTCGTGTAAGCGCTCCGGTGCCACAATCCGCGCTGTACATTCCGAAGCATCGCGCCTGCGCGTTCGCGCTGGCGCGCCGGGGTGCACAATGCGCCTTGCCGTCGCCACCCGCGCCACGGCGCTTGGCGCTCTTGAAACCGCAAGCCAACGGAGGGACACCATGGGTGCGTATCGCGATCACTATCGGCGCTCGATCGAAGCGCGCGACGAATTCTGGGCGGACGAGGCGAAGCTGATCGACTGGCAGACACCGCCGTCGCAGATTTGTGATTTTTCGCGCCCGCCGTTTGTGCGCTGGTACGTCGGCGGCCGCACCAATCTTTGCCACAACGCGGTCGACCGGCACGTCGCCACGCGCGGCGAGCAGACGGCACTGCACTTCATCTCGACCGAAACCGACGCCGAGGTGAAATACAGCTACCGTGAACTGCACGCCGAGGTCAACCGGGTGGCCGCGATGCTGCAAAGTCTGGGCGTCGGTCAGGGTGACCGCGTGCTGATCTACATGCCGATGATTCCCGAGGCTGTGTTTGCGATGCTCGCCACGGTGCGTATCGGCGCCATCCACTCGGTCGTCTTCGGTGGTTTCGCATCCGCCTCGCTCGCCACGCGCATCGATGACGCGCAGCCCAAGGTCATCGTCTCGGCCGACGCCGGCATGCGCATGGGCAAGGTGGTGCCGTACAAGCCACTGCTCGATGCCGCGATCGACCTCGCCGCGAAGAAGCCGGCCCGCGTGCTGCTGTTCGACCGCAAGCTCGAGCCGATGGCGCTGAAGGCCGGCCGCGACGTCGACTGGGCGGCGCTGCGCGCCACGCACCACGAGGCCGCCGTCCCGGTCGCATGGGTCGATTCGACGCACCCGAGCTACATCCTCTACACCAGCGGCACCACGGGCCGCCCCAAGGGCGTGCAGCGCGACACCGGCGGCTACGCCGTCGCGCTCACCTCGAGCATGCGCAAGGTCTTCGCGCTCGACCCCGGCGAGACGATGTTCTGCACCAGCGACATCGGCTGGGTCGTCGGCCACAGCTACATCGTCTATGGCCCGCTGCTCAATGGCAACACGACCATCATGTACGAAGGCGTCCCGCTGCGGCCCGACCCCGCCATCTGGTGGAAGATTTGCGCCGAAAACAACGTGAAGACGATGTTCTCCTCGCCCACCGCCATCCGCGTGCTGAAGAAGCAGGACCCGGACTACATGAAGCGGCACAAGCTGCCCGCGCTGCGCTATCTGTTCCTCGCTGGCGAGCCGCTCGACGAGCCCACCGCGCGATGGGTCAGCGACGCGCTGGGCGGCACGGCGATCATCGACAACTACTGGCAGACCGAGTCCGGTTGGCCCATCCTGTCGGCGCAGATCGCCGTCGAGGACACGCCGCGCAAGTTCGGCTCGCCCTCGTTCCCGGTCTACGGCTTCGACGTCGTGCTGAAGAGCGAGGACGGCAGCGCCGTCGGCGCCGACCAGAAAGCCGTGCTCACCATCCGGCCGCCGCTGCCGCCGGGCGCGCTCAGCACCGTCTGGGGCGACGACGAACGTTTCGTGTCCACCTATTTCGGCAGCTTCCGCGACGAGGCGCTCTACAACACCTTCGACTGGGCCACGCGCGACGCCGATGGCTACTACTTCATCCTCGGTCGCACGGATGACGTCATCAACGTCGCCGGACACCGGCTCGGCACCCGCGAAATCGAGGAAGCCGTGCAAGGCAATGCGCTGGTCGCCGAATGCGCCGTCGTCGGCGTCGCCGATTCGCTGAAGGGGCAGGTGCCGGTCGCCTTCGTCGTGCTGAAGGACCCCTCGCAGGCGGGCGACGCCGCACGCAGCGCCATCGCCCAGACGGTCGATCGTGAGATCGGCGCCATCGCGCGGCCCGCCGCCGTGCACTTCGTCACGCTGCTGCCGAAGACGCGTTCGGGAAAGCTGTTGCGGCGCTCGATCCAGGCGCTGGCCGAAGGGCGTGACCCCGGCGACCTGACGACCATCGAAGATCCCTCCGCGCTCGCACAGATCAAGGGCGCGCTCGGTATTGCCTAAACTAGTGCAGTGCTTCGCGTAGATTGGTACAAAAAAATGCAACGGATTTGGGTTCGAATCGAGGCGCAAACCGCAGCCATAGCAAGCTATGGCGAGCATTCGCAACGAAGAGTCGGGACAAAAGACGCGCATTTTTGTACCAAGAAGAGCGCAACAATGCA
>JAFEDD010000028.1:0-9546 GCA_018241765.1 Pseudomonadota bacterium
ACTGTCGCGCTCACCCTTGTTGTCATGGAAAAAATGCCTCAGCGGCCAGGCGCGCGGCATATAGAGCTTCAAGGCACCCGACCCGCTGGGGGTACCGCCATTGAAACTCATGATGAAGGCTTCCAGCCCCGTGCGTTGCACAGTGACCTGCGTGCCGATCATGCTGGCGTAGCCCTGCACCGCCAGATCCGATGGCTCCGCCCCTCGGCGGCGCACGACATCCGTGACTTCCCAAACCCCCAGAACCTTCGAGATCGGAACGAGCTGGGCCATGGCCGGCCACGCCACCGCGGCAAGGCAGCCCAGCAGAAAAACGCGCAAGCGATGTGAGGTCATGAGTTCGCCTATGTCTTTGCCGTGGAGGGGAGAGACGCTCGCCTACTTCACCGCGTCGACGTACTTTCCGTCCACGCACGCTTTGGTGGGGGGCATCAGCGCGCCCAAGAGGTGGGCTTCAGTGTCAAGCACCCCAAGTGCGCATTCGCGGCGCTTGTCGCTACATCGGCTTTGCCGCTCGTGGTACGTTTTGAGCCTCGCCTGCACCGCCTTGAGCACGCAGGCTGCGTCATCACCCTTGCATTGGAGCACCGACCCCATGTCGAAGGAAGCGAGATACTCGAGGCTCTTTTCGTTGAGTACCTGCGGCTGCGTCAACGCGCAAGGTTTCGAGGCTTCCACGAAGCGATAGCGCAGCCACGCTTCTCGGCTCGCGCAAATCTGCTTCTCATAGACACTCGCCGTTTCGCTCAACTGCCGGCAGTAGGCCGCATGCGCCGCGTCGCGCGTCTTCGGCGGACGACGAAGGACAAGAACGGATTCCCGATCCGTGTTCATCAGCAGGACGGAGCCGGAGCCCGTCGTCACAAATCTACTGTTGTAGGGGTACACCGTGGTCATTCGCTGGATCTTGAAGTAGTACTCGGTGAACGGTCGATCCATCTCGCGTCCGAGCACATCACGCAGCGAATAATCGGCCATCAGGCCATTCCAGATCGAACTGTCGCGCTCACCCTTGTTGTCCCGAAAAAAATGCCTCAGCGGCCAGGCGCGCGGCGTATCGAGCTTCAAGGCGCCAAATCCGCTGGGGGCTCCGCCATTGAAGCTCTCGATGGAGGCTTCCAGACCATCGCGATGCACGGTGACCTGCGTGCCGATCATGTTGGCATAGCCCTGCACCGCCAGATCCGATGGCTCCGCCCCTCGGCGGCGCACGACATCCGTGACTTCCCAAACCCCCAGAACCTTCGAGATCGGAACGAGCTGGGCCATGGCCGGCCACGCCACAGCAGCGAGGCACCCCACCAGAAAAACGCGCAAGCGATGTGAGGTCATGAGTTCGCCTATGTCTTTGCCGTGGAGGGGAGAGACGCTCGCCTACTTCACCGCCTCCACGTACTTTCCGTCCACGCACGCTTTGGTGGGGGGCATCAGTGCGCCCAAGAGCAAGGCGTCGGCGTGGAGTAATTCGAAGGCGCAATAGCGATCCTTTTCGCTGCATTCGCTTTGCCGCTCCCGGTACGTTTTGAGCCTCGCCTGCACGGCCTTGAGCACGCAGGCTGCGTCATCACCCTTGCATTGGAGCACCGGCTGCATATCGCGGGCGGCTAAAAATTCGAGACTCCGTTCAGAAAGCACCTGCGGTTGCGTCAAAGCGCAGGGTTTCGAGGCTTCCACGAAGCGGTAGCGCAGCCACGTTTCTCGGCTCGCGCAAATTTGCTTCTCATAGGCAATGGCCGTCTCGCTCAACTGCCGGCAGTAGGCCGCGTGCGCCGCGTCGCGCGTCTTCGGCGGGCGGCGAAGGACGAGGATGGAGTCACCATCCGTGTCCATCAGCAGGACGGAGCCCGTCGTCACAAATCTACTGTTGTACGGGTACACCGTGGTCATCCGCTGAATCTTGAAGTAGTACTCGGTGAACGGTCGATCCATCTCGCGTCCGAGCACATCGCGCAACGAATACTCGGCCATCAGACCATCCCAGATCGAACTGTCACGTTCGCCCTTGTTGTCCCGAAAAAAATGCCTCAGCGGCCAGGCGCGCGGCTTGTAGAGCTTCAAGGCGCCAGATCCACTGGGGTGGCCGCCATTGAAGCTCACGATGGAGGCTTCCAGGCCATCGCGATGCACGGTGACCTGCGTGCCGATCATGTTGGCATAGCCCTGCACCGCCACATCCGATGGCTCCGCCCCTCGGCGGCGCACGACATCCGTGACTTCCCAAACCCCCAGAACCTTCGAGATCGGAACGAGCTGGGCCATGGCCGGCCACGCCACCGCAGCGAGGCACCCCACCAGAAAAACGCGCAAGCGATGTGAGGTCATGGATTCCACCTATTTCTTTGCCGGAGAAGGAGCGAGACGCGCGCTCATCAGCAGGTCTTCATACTTCTGCGCGAGTTGGGCAATTTTGTCTTGATTGTCCGTGCCATTGATGACTCTTCGCGCTTCTGCGTAGTTCGTGATCGAGTCGTTGATCCATTTGCCCAGTGTGGCGCCCGTGATCCAACCTTCGATCATCCCCCGTACCATGACCTCATAGGCGATATCCGGCTCCAGCGCTCGCTCCGGTCGATACAGGAGTTCCAAGCCCATGCCAAGCTTGATGCCGGCGTTGGCGTACCCGTCCCACCACGTGAGGTGCACCAAACCACGGCCCTGATAGTGCAGAACGTCGCCTACCGCAGCGTTGTAGACATCGGTTGGCTTGGCACCAAAAACCGATCCACGGCGGTTGCGATGTTTGTCGAAATCTTCCCACTGGTTCTTGTTCTTGAAAAACTTCCCCTGCGTGGTCACCTTGAACTGATCGCCATCCATCTCGGTGATGATCGCGCCTTCGCCGGTGCGCTCGACCTTCACCGGCTCGACGTAGTCGCCTTCTGTGCCTTTGCCGATGTTTTCATGATTCGGGTCGAACACGACCCATTGCTGGACCTTTTTTTCGGTGGGGGCACCGGGCTTGGGTTTGCCGGGCGGGGGTGTCACCGGAACGGTAAAGTAGTGCAGCTCCGCAGTCTCGCGCGAGACGGTGGCGAGCATGTAGGCGATGTAGCGCACGTCCCTCACGCGACTGTCGGCCCCCAGTCGCTCGATGAGATTCAGGGCGAGCGGGGTGGAGATGCCGGTGTTGACCCACTTCTTGATGCCGCTGATGATCGCAGGCAGCCCGGCCTGCAGTTTGGCGCGGTCAAAGCCGCCATTGTGAAAGTACTTCTGATTCAGTCCTGCCATGGAGGCTCCGGGATGCGTTCAGGGATTAACAAGGGGGCACTGCCTTCATCGACGAAGTCAGCTCACGCTGGACGTAGACGAAAACACGGAGCCATTGCGACATTCGCGCAAAGCGGGATCAGGTTTTTCTGTCGGGGGGGCGCTTTGCCTGAGCGAGAGCAGGGTCAGCCTGCCCGAAGCACCCGAGATCACCACCTCCGCCGCCATGCTGACAAGGTGCCCCTTGAGCAGGAGGCGGGTGACCGCCGTGTTGCGACTGAGGTTGGCGCTTTGCGCGGGCAAGCCCGCTGGATCGACGGTGTCGCTGCCGATGCTTTGTGACGCCTCAATCCGCCTTCGGGCGCGGCATGGGGCGCGGCGGGTGGATCGGTCGCGGCCAGATCCATGGGCGGTATCCGAAGTACGGGTACGGCCACCACAGCGGCGGTGGCTCGATGACGTAGGAGACGGCGGGTTTCGGCTCGATCAGCTCGAAGGCGACGAACTGCGTGATCTGGCTCGCGCGGAAGTTGTCGTCGCTGACGAAGAGCAGCGTGCGGTTGCCGTTGGCGAGCCTTGGGCCGAAGGTCATGCCTTCGGTGTTGTCGAGCCGGCTCAGGCCGATGCGGTCGAAGTCCACGACGAGGCGCTTTTCGACGGGCGTGTAGTTGCCTTCGCGTAGCGCGTCGACGGCGAGCACGTCGCTGCCGTCGCGCACATCGATCAGGTAGAGCCGCAGCGAATTGCCAGCCCCTGGCGAATAGCTGCGCTCCAGCACGAACAGGCGAAACTGGTCGAGCATCAGGATTTCCGAGATGCCGTTGTCGGCCACGCCGGGCGCGGTCGGGCGCTTCGGAATCGCGTCGAGCGGGTAGGCGATCTGGCGGATCGGATTGCCGGAGGCGGCATGCATCAACGTGATGCGCGCGGCGCCGCCGCCACCGTCGACGCTCGGCACGGGCCCGTCCTCGTAACGTGGCGCCTCCATCGACACCCAGAGCCCCTTGCCATCGGGCGTCAGCGCGAGCCCCTCGAAGCTCAGGTTGTCGCGTGCGCCGTGTTCGCCCGGCTGCATGCGCAGCATCGGCAGCGTCGGCAGTTCGCGGATCAGCGTGCCGTCGAGTCGCATCTCGCGCACCACCGGATCGAGCCCGAGCGCCTTGTCCCCCTCGCTCGACCAGAGGAGCGTATCGGTCTCGGCCCGATAGCGGATCGACTCGGGGTCGGGCACATCGTTGCTGCCGGCGGCGCGGCTGCCGTAGGTGCTGCCGTCGGGCTTTTTCAAGGTCGTCACGGCGACGATTTCCGGCGTGCCCAGCGTGCGCGCATCGAGCGCGATCTTCGCCGTGTAGAAGCGCGCCGGGCCGTGCTCGGAGCGATCATCGGAGAGCAGATAGAACTGGCCGCGCGCCTCATCGTAATCGATGCCCGAGAGACCACCGACGACACTGCCAGCATAGGCCATGCGGTGCGGCAGACGCGCTTCACCGATCAGGCGCAGCGAGATGCCGGGTGCCGGCGCCACCGCGCCGCCCGCGCCCTCGCCCGCGCGGGGCACGTCGGCGCAACCTGCGAGCACGAGCGCGGGCAGCGCCAGCGCGGCGATCAAGTAACGGCGGAACACGTTGGGGCGACGCGACATGGCGCGGCTCCGGCAGGCGGAAAAGCTGATTTTGACACCGCCCGCGACCGCAGGTGCCGGCAACGCAACGGGGGCATACCGAGGATTCCTAATCCATGTCAATGCGAATGAGTCGCGTTCGCGCTATAGTGCGACTTTCATGCCGCCCGTGTCGCCGCGCCGTCGTGGCGCCGATCACGTCGAGCGCGAGGATACGCATCGTGTCGCAGCTCTTCCCCTTTCCACTCCCCCGCCAGACGCGCGTCTGGTTCGTCGCCGCACTCGCCGCCCTTCTGATGGCTGTCGCACCATCGACGCTGCGCGCCGAGCGGCTGGCCAAACTGGTGCTCGCCGGCCCGCCGGCCGCCGTCTCGGTGCCGCTGATCCACATGATCGACAGCGGTGCGCTGAACGATGTGGCAGCGCAGGTCGAATTCGTGCTGTGGAAAGACCCCGACCAGATGCGCGTGCTCGCGCTCGGCGCCAAGGCAGACTTCATGGCGATGCCGAGCAACGTCGCGGCGAATCTCTACAACCGGGGCGTCGGCCTGCGGCTGCTCGACATCTCGACCTGGGGCGCGTTGTGGATGCTCTCGCGCGACCCGACGCTGAAGACGCTCGCCGACTTTCGCGGCAAGGAGATCGCGGTGCCGTTCCGTGCCGACATGCCCGACATCGTGTTCGGACTGCTCGCCGAAAAGGCGGGTCTCGATCCGAAAAAGGATTTCCGCATCCGCTATGTCGCCACGCCGTTCGATGCGATGCAACTGCTGATCACGCGGCGCGTCGACCATGCGCTGCTCGCCGAGCCCGCGGTGTCGATGGCGCTGCGCAAGACGAAATCGTTTCCGATCAGCGTCATCGCCCCCGATCTCTATCGCAGCGTCGATCTGCAGAAGGAGTGGGGCCGACTCTTCCAGCGTGCTCCGTCGATCCCGCAGGCGGGCATCGTCGCGCTCGGCCACGCGGCGAGCGACGGCGCCTTGCAAGCGAAGGTGATGGCCGCCTATGCGCACTCGCTCGGGTACTGCCAGAAAAACGCGCTCACCTGCGGGCAGATGGTGGCCAAGCGCATCGATCTGTTGACGCCTGAGGCGGTGGCCGATTCGATCGCCGCCAGCCAGATGCGCGACGTCGCCGCGAGTGCCGCGCGCGGCGAGCTCGAATTCTTCTTCCAGCAATTGCAAGGCCGTGCGCCCGCGCTGATCGGTGGCAAGCTGCCCGACGCCGCATTCTTCGGCACCCCCGGCAAACCGTGACGAGCAGCATCGTGTCACCGCACCGCCGCCTCGTCGAGGCGGCCGCCGCCACCGGGCGCTATCTGTGGGGCGGCATGGGCTCGCTCGCCGGACTCGCGCTGTTCCTCGCGCTGTGGGAAGCGACGGCGCAGCAGCTCGGCTCGCTGATCCTGCCGACGCCGCGCGAGGCGTTCGCGACGCTCGCGCAGATGCTCACGCACGGCAGCGCGTGGAGCGATCTCGCGATCTCGGCGCGGCGGGCGCTCGCCGGCTATGCGCTGGCGGTACTCGCCGGCAGTGCGCTCGGGCTCGCCGCGGGCGCCTCGATCACCGCCTCGCTGTTGTCGCGCCCGATCGTCACGTTGCTGATCGGCACGCCGCCGATCGCGTGGCTGATCCTCGCGCTCTTGTGGTTTGGCGCCGGTGACGGCACGCCGGTGTTCACGGTGTTCATCGCCTGCTTCCCGATCGTCTTCATCGGCGCCATGCAGGGTACGCGCACGCTCGACGATCGGCTGCGCGCCGTGGCGCAGGCGTTCCGGCTGCCGCTGGGCATGCGCCTGCGCGACGTCTATCTGCCGCACGTCGTGTCGTATCTGTTTCCGGGCTGGATCACGGCGCTCGGCACCGCGTGGAAGGTGGTGGTCATGGCCGAACTGCTGTCGACCAGCGACGGCGTCGGCGCCGCGCTGGCCGTGAGCCGCAGCCAGCTCGACACGGCGGCGTCGATGGCGTGGATCGTGGCGCTGGTCAGCGCACTGCTCGCGGTGGAATACCTGCTGCTGGAGCCGATCAAGCGGCGGGTCGAAGCGTGGCGGGAGTTCGCATCATCGAGCGAGAGCTGAACATCGTCGGGCTCACGCACCGCTACGGCCCGGAGCGCGTGATCGAGGACATCGATCTCTCGATCGCCGCCGGTGAAGCAGTCGCGCTGGTCGGCCCGTCCGGCTCCGGCAAGACGACACTGCTCGGCATCGCCGCCGGTCTCATCACGCCGTGGGAGGGGCGCGTGCACTCGACCTTCGCCCGACCGGCAATGATGTTTCAGGAGCCGCGTCTGCTGCCGTGGCAGCGCACGCTCGACAACATCGCGCTGGGGCTGAAGGCGCTCGGGCATCCGCGCCGCGAGCGCCGCAATGCCGCCGCGGCATTGGCGCAGCGGCTGGGTCTCGACATCGCCGATCTCGACAAGTTTCCCGCTGCACTGTCGGGCGGCATGCAAAGCCGCGTGGCGCTGGCGCGCGCACTCGCCATCGCACCCGATCTGCTGCTGCTCGACGAGCCGTTCGCGGCGCTCGACGTGGGCCTGAAGCACGAACTGCACGCGCTGCTCGCCGCCGAGCGGCAGCGCTCCGGCGTCGCCGTGCTGATGATCACGCACGATGTCATGGAGGCGCTGCGCCTGGCCGATCGCATCGTCGTGCTGGCCGGCAAACCGGGCCGCATCGTCGCCACCACCGAAGTCGGGCGCGACCTCGACGCGCGCGACGATGGTTGGCTCCTCGCACGCACCGCGGAATTTCTGCGCACGCCGAATCTGCGCGCGGCGTTCGCGCTTCCGCCCTTGCCGACGGCGGAGCGAGTGGCTTCATGAGCACGCGAGAGACGCTGCGCCGCGCTCTTGGGCAGACGCTCTGGATCTGCCCGTTCCGGCCGTTCTTCCTGCTCGCGGCAACCTACGCCGTGCTGACCATGAGCGTGTGGGCGGCGCTGCTCGCGGGGTTCATCTCGCTACCCGGCGTCGCGGGCGGGCCCTTCGTCTGGCACGCGCACGAAATGCTCTTCGGGTTTGCGATGGCGGCGATCATCGGTTTCCTGTTGACCGCGGTACCCGAATTCACCGGCGTCACACCGCTCGGGCGTCGGCCACTGATGCGTCTCGCCACGCTGTGGCTCGTCGGTCGCGGCGCGTTCTTGCTCAGTGGCGTGCTTGGCATCTGGCTCGCCGCCATCGCCGATCTCGCGCTGCTCGTTGCGCTGATCGCCATCGCCGCGCCGCCACTGTGGCGGCAGGAGCCACGGCGTCACGTCACGTTCATCACGACGCTGACGGCGCTTGCGTTGACCCATGCCGGGTTCTGGTGGGCGCTGGCCACGGGCGGCGAGCCGATGCGCTGGCTGCGCCTCGCGCTCGGCGTGCTGATGGTGCTGATCGTCGTCGCGCTGTCGCGCATCTCGATGCGCATCGTCAACGACGTGCTGTTCGATCGTGATGGTGAGGCGCGCACGCCCTATCTCGCGCGGCCGCCGCGGCGCAACCTCGCCATCGCGACGATCACGGCCTACAGCGTCGGTGAATTCTGGCAACCGGGCAACGCGGTCAACGGCTGGCTCGCGCTCGCAGCGGCGGCGGCGATGGCGAATCTGCTGAACGACTGGCACATCGGCCGTGCGTTGGCTCGGCGCTGGGTGCTGGTGCCGTATGCCGTCTATGTCTGCATGGCGGTCGGCTATGCGTTGATCGGCGCCTCGTTGCTTGGCGCCGCGGCGCCGGTCAGCGCGGGCGAGCATCTGCTGCTCGCTGGTGCGCTCGGTCTCGCGGTGATGATCGTCATGACCATCGCCGGTGGCATGCACAGCGGACACGGACTCGATGAGCGGCGCTGGGTGCCGCTGGCCGCGGCGGCGCTGGTGGCGGCGGCCGTCGTGCGCACGACGGGCGGTTGGTGGGCGCTGCCCGCTGCATTCACGTTCAGCCTCGCGGCGGCGCTTTGGGTCATCGGGTGGGCGATCTTTCTGCGCTTTGGCATGCGCACGCTGCTCGGCGCACGCCCCGACGGACGCGAGCGCTGCGACGAGCCGCCACCGCGCGACTGAGGCCCGTCGCGGCGAATCATGGCAATCGGGGTGTGCGCCCTCACCGCATCATGGAGATCTCAAGATCGCCGCACGCTCCGCGCCACGCCGTCATCGCGCACGGTTTCCCCATGCTCACGGTCCGCCAATCCAGCGAACGCGGCGCCGACGGCATCCCGCCAGACCTACGCGTCGGCGCCGGCCTCTGCGATGGTGCGAAATCGGCAGCACGCCCGCTGGAGCAAGATCGGCTGGGCTACGTCCACATCGCTCTCGGCCAGGTGACCGTCAACGGCGTCACGCTCGAAGCGGACGACGTGCTGCTCGCGACGATCTCGGCACGGGTGGCGGGATCGTGCTCGCCTTGCCTGAATTGGCAATTTCATTGATTGACGCGGCTTGCAGAGCAACTTTCACGTCCTGACGCCGTTTGCGCCGCGCTTGCATGCCCGAAGCGTTCATTAAAACGCATTCAACGCATTGATTAACAAGCACAATTGGATTCGCAATAGCTACCGAGCGATTTTTTCATGATTTCAAGTCGACTTTGCCCGTATTTTGCGCCCTAAGCCCGTTATGGATGCGCCTTCCAGCATCGAGCTGTATCGTGGAGGGAATCCGCACTGCGAACGAGTAGTCAGGGGCGCGTTGCAGGGGGCAGCAACCGTAGCCTCGATGCAA
>JAFEDD010000028.1:9634-18414 GCA_018241765.1 Pseudomonadota bacterium
AGCAGCCCGCCCATCACCGTGTCGGCGACTCGTTCGATGGCCGCAGGCGGTGGGTCATGGTGGAGAAGTCGGAGCCGTTTGCGGCAGCGATTGGCAAAAGGGGATTGTTGTTGGGTTGGGTGTCCTCGATTCCACTTCGTTCCATCGAGGCTACCCTTGCTGAGGCACCATCGCGGCAAGTCATTGCAATCGGGGTGTGCGCCCCCATTTCATCGTGACGTCCCCATGGTCGCCGTGCGCCCCGCGCGCCGCGCCGTCATCCCGCGAGGTTTCCCCATGCTCACCGTCCGCAAGTCCAGCGAGCGCGGCGCCGCCGATCACGGCTGGTTGCAGAGTCGCTTCAGTTTTTCGTTTGCCGAATACCACGATCCGGCGCACATGGGCTTCGGTCCGCTGCGGGTGATCAACGATGACCACATCGCGCCGGGTCAGGGGTTCGGCACCCATGGGCACCGCGATATGGAGATCATCACCTACGTGCTCGAAGGCGCCGTCGCCCACAAGGATTCGCTCGGCAGCGCCGGCGAAATCGTCCCCGGCGAAGTGCAACGCATGAGCGCCGGTCGCGGCATCCTGCACAGCGAATTCAACCCGCGCAGCGATCAGCGCACGCACATGCTGCAAATCTGGATTCAACCCGATCGCCTCGGCAGTGCACCGTCCTACGAGCAGCGCGCGTTCAGCGACGCCGACAAGCGCGGCCGCCTGCGCCTGATCGCGGCGCCGACGGCCGAAGCCGCGGCCGCCGGTGCCGTCGGCATTCAGCAGGACGCGCGCGTCTATGCCGGTCTCTTCGATGGCGTGGAATCGGCAACGC
This sequence comes from Pseudomonadota bacterium, assembly GCA_018241765.1. GTDB lineage: Bacteria > Pseudomonadota > Gammaproteobacteria > Burkholderiales > Casimicrobiaceae > Casimicrobium. The sequence continues at coordinate 10,452 of JAFEDD010000028.1, forward strand.
ACCCGCTGGCGCAAGGCCGGCTGGGCTACGTCCACGTCGCCCGTGGCACCGTAACCGTCAACGGCGTCGCGCTCGAAGCAGGTGACGCACTGAAACTGGAAAGCGAAGCGGAGGTGCGCCTGGAAGGTGGCGTATCCGCCGAAGTGCTCCTCTTCGACCTGCCGCGCTGAGCGACGTCAAGCCGTCGCCTACCGTAGGCGCGGGCTTGACCGCGCTGGGCTGCGTTCGATGGCCGGTGGCGATGACCGACCCCACGCAAGCGACGTCAAGCCGTCGCCTACAACTTGTAGGCGCGGGCTTGACTGCGCTTGGCTGCTTTCGATGACCGCCGGCGATGATCGACCGCACGAAAGCGACGTCAAGCCGTCGCCTACAACCGGTAGGCGCGGGCTTGACCGCGCTGGGCTGCCTTCGATGACGGTGGCGATGATCAACCCCACCAAAGCGACGTCAAGCCGTCGCCTACAGCCGGTAGGCGCGGGCTTGACCGCGCTTGGCTGCGTTCGATGGCCGGTGGCGATGACCGACCCCACGCAAGCGACGTCAAGCCGTCGCCTACAGCTCGTAGGCGCGGGCTTGACCGCGCTTGGCTGCGTTCGATGACGGTGGCGATGATCAACCCCACGCAAGCGACGTCAAGCCGTCGCCTACAACTTGTAGGCGCGGGCTCGACCGCGCTTGGCTGCGTTCGATGACGGTGGCGATGATCGACCCCACGCAAGCGACGTCAAGCCGTCGCCTACAGCTCGTAGGCGCGGGCTTGACCGCGCTGGGCTGCCTTCGATGACGGTGGCGATGATCGACCCGACGCAAGCGACGCCAAGCCGTCGCCTACATCCGGTAGGCGCGGGCTTGACCGCGCTGGGTTGCGTTCGATGGCCGGTGGCGGTGATCAACGGCACGAGAGCGGCGTCGAGCCGTCACCTGCATGTGCATGCCGGGCACCCGCCGCGCCGACGTTCGCGTCATTTCGCGGGCGGCGGCGTTTGCAGGGTGATGATGCCGCAGGCGATGCGCGGGCCGGCGTTGCCGAGGGGCTGCGAGACGTAGTCGTCCGGGTCGCGGTGGATGATGAGCGGCAGGCCGACGACGCTGTATTTGCCCGGCGTCAGCGTGATGGTGTCGACCTCCTGGCGCAGCGTGCCGACGCCGTCGGCGTTGGCCTTGAGGTTGAACATGGCGCCGGCGTGGCGCAGCGTGAGGCCGGGGTGGCTGTGCGGATTGGCGTCGGGGTTGAAGTGGCCGCCCGTCTTCATGCCGTCGCCCGAACAATCCGGCGTCACGTGGACATGAAAGCCGTTTTCGCTGTTCGGCTTCAGGCCCTTGATCTCCGCTTCGACCAGCACGTTGCTCTTGCCCAGCTGCGTGAAGCGCACGAGTCCGACCGGGTTCAGTTGAACCGCGGCGGCGGCCGTGGTCGGCCGCATCTCGACCAGTGCGACGGTGGGCTTGTCATCACCCTTGAGGCTCGCGCAGCCGGCGAGGGTGAACAGCGCGACGAGCGCGGGCACGACGTGGCGGGGATACAACATGGATGCTCTCCTTTCGGCTGGGCGGCAGCGCGCCGCGCGTGGCGATTGTGTCATGGCGGCTGTCGCGCAGCGTCAATCGCGCGTCAGCGCCGCGTGCACGACGGGCCACGCGGCAGAGCCGGGATCGATGAGTCCGAAGTGTTCGCAACCGGCGATTTCGTCGTATTCGAGCCACGGATGGCGGGCGACGAGCCTGCGGCTGTGCTCCACCGGAACGCGGTCGTCGATGTCGCCATGCACGACGCGGACGGCGCAGGCGGGCTGCACGAGGCGCAGCATCGGGTCGGTGCGCGCATAGCGTTCGGGGAACTGTTCGGGCGAACCGCCGAGCAACCCTTCGACGGCGCGCTCGTCGAGCGCTTCGGCGTAGGCGGCATGCAGATCGCTCACCGGCGCCAGGGCGACGATGCGATCGAACGCAGGCGCCTCCATCGCCACCCAAAGCGCAAGCTGCCCGCCAGCCGAGTGGCCCCCGAGCGTGACGTGACGCGGCAGGAGCCCCTGCGCCGCGAGCAACGCGGGCAGCGCTTCAAGGCCAGCGTGCACGTCATCGAAGGTGGCCGGATAGCCCCCGGCCAGAACCCCTTCGCCGCCGACGCGGCGGTACTCGGGCAGCACGACGGCAAAACCGCCGCCGCGCAACGCATCGGCGAACGGCCGCATGTGCGCGCGGTCGTATTTCGCGCGCCAGTAGCCGCCGTGCAGCATGATGATGAGCGGCGCATCGGCCGCGCCGGAGGACGGCAGATAGAGATCCATCACCGCGTCGGCGTGTTCGCCGTAGCGCAGCACCCGATCCGGCGGCGGTGCCGGTTGCGTGAGGATGGCGCGCGGATTGCGCGCGGCGGCGGGGGCGTTCGGCTCGGTCATGCGACTCCTCGAATCACGACGATGCGACCGTGGGAGGGGCCACGGCACGACGCGATTATCGGGCCGCCGCGCGTGGGCGCCGAATCTGGAACACGGCCGTCTCGCCGCGCAGGTTCGGCAGCAGCGTGATCTCGCGGCCATGGGCGAGCACCGCGCGGCGCTCGACGACGATGCCCTTTTCGGCACAGAAGACGTCGAAGTCGCGAACCGTCGAGAAGTGCACGTTCGGCGTGTCGTACCACTGGTAGGGCAGCCGCTTCGACACCGGCATGCGACCGCCGACGCCGAGCTGCCAGCGCACCTGCCAATGGCCGAAGTTCGGCAACGTGACGATGGCGCTGGCGCCGACGCGCAAGACTTCGTTGACCAGCGCTTCGGTGTGGCGCGTGGCCTGCAGCGTCTGCGACAGGATGACGATGTCGAATGCGCCGTCGCCGAAGAGATGCAGGCCGCCGTCGATGTCGGCCTGCACGACGTCGAGGCCACGGCGCAACGACGCGAGCACACCGGCGTCGGCAATCTCGACACCGTAGCCGCGAACGCCGCGCTCGCGGGTCAGGCGATCGAGCAGCGTGCCGTCGCCACAACCGAGGTCGAGCACGCTCGCGCCGTGTGCCACCCAGCGGGTGACGACGTCGAAGTCGGGGCGCAGATAGGCGGCGCTCATACGCGGATGCCCTCGAACACGGCGCGAAGCAGCGCGTGGTATTGCGCGATCGGCATCAGGAACGAGTCGTGCCCTTCGACCGATTCGATCTCGGCGTAGCTGACATGGCGGCGCCCGGCGAGCAAGGCGCGCACGATCTCCTTCGAGCGTGCCGGTGAAAAGCGCCAGTCGCTGGTGAACGCGGCGATGAAGTAGCGGGCGGTGCTCTGCGCGAAGGCGGCGGCGAGGTCGCCATCGAAGTCGCGGGCGGGGTCGAAGTAATCGAGCGCGCGTGTCATCAGCAGATAGGTGTTGGCGTCGAAGTAACCCGCGAACTTGTCGCCCTGATGGCGCAGGTAGCTCTCGACTTCGAACTCGGCGTCGTAACCGAAGCGGTAGTCGTCGCCCTTCCCCTTCAGCAGACGACCGAATTTTTCACCCATCAGATCGTCCGAGAGGTAGGTGAGATGCCCGAGCATGCGCGACAGGCGCAGCCCGCGTCGCGGCACGACGCCGTGGGCGTAGAAATGTCCGTCGTGAAAATCCGGGTCGGTCAGGATGGCCTGCCGCGCGACTTCGTTGAACCCGATGTTCTCGGCCGACAGTTTGGGCGCCGCCGCGATGGCGAGCACGTGTCGCACGCGTTCGGGATGCAGGATCGACCATTGCAGCGCCTGCATGCCTCCGAGCGAGCCGCCGATGATCGCGGCGAACTGCTCGATGCCGAGGCGGTCGGCCAGCCGGCGCTGCACTTCGACCCAGTCCGGCACCGTGACGACCGGAAAGGCGCTGCCGAACGGGCGTCCGGTCAGCGGGTCGATGCTGGCCGGGCCGGTGGAGCCGTGGCAGCCACCGAGGTTGTTCAACCCGATGACGAAGAACTTGCGCGTATCGAGCGGGCGACCGGGGCCGATCAGGTTCTCCCACCACCCTTCGCTGCGCGCGACATCCGGCGCATCGCGGTAATAGCCGGCGACATGGTGATGTCCGGAGAGCGCGTGGCAGACGAGCACGGCGTTGCTGCGCGCGGCGTTCAGTTCGCCATAGGTTTCGACCATCAGATCGTAGCGCGGCAGCACGGCGCCCGAGGCGAACGCGATCGGCGTCTCGAACGCGAACTTCTGCGGCGTGACGTAGCCGACGGAATCGGCGGCGATGGCAGTCATCAACGAGTCAAATCCCTCAACAAAGCGAAACGAAAAAGCCCGGAGCCGTGGCGATGCGGCTTGCGGGCTTCGGAGTGACGATTGGGGCGCGAGAGAGGCTCGACGCGGGAGGGGTCGTCGCTTTAGCAATTTCGACGCGGCACCCGTCGTGTGAGGGTTGTCTCGTCTCGCCCGCAAGCTGCATCTTCAAATCGGCGATCGCCGAATTCTAGTTCATGCGGCGAAAGAAAAGCGCCAACCGTCGGAGCAACGGCTGGCGCGAAAGACCGGCCACGGGGTGGGCCGGTGCGGGGAACGGGTGGCGCGTCCGCGCGGCGCGGCGCTACGCCGGTTTGTGCGCGCTGATCGTGAGGTGATCGAGCACGAGGATTTCGCTCATCTGCGCGGGCGGCGTGATGCTCGAGAACGCGTCGAGCGTGAGCGCGAGCGTGGCGACGGAGAGCGCGATGGCGAGCGCGGCCGCGACGGCGCGGTCTCGGGAGGAACGGGTGGAATACGAGTGCGTCATGAGGGGCTCCTGTCCGATCGCGTGCCACCAAGGCGGCGACTGCATGGGCGATCGATGGAGCGGATTGTGGGCGCGCTGCCCGCGCGCTGCACGCGCCTTGCGATGGATGGCAGGGCAGCGGTGCCAACGGCGGATTTCAGGCGCGAACACCGACCTCCACGCGCAGGGCGGCGCCACCGTGCGCCTCCATGCGCCCGATGACGGCGGCGTCGGCGAAACCTTCGCGATGGAAGATGGCGAGCACTTCGTCGGCGACCTCCGGCGCGCAGGACACGAGCAGCCCGCCGGAGGTCTGCGGATCGGTGAGCAGCGCGCGCTCGACCGCGCTGAACGCCTCGGGCACGGCGACGTCGGCGCCGTAGCCGTCCCAGTTGCGCCCCGATGCGCCGGTGACGAACCCGGCTTCGGCCAGCGCACGCACGCCATCGATCAGCGGCACGCGCGGCCAGTCGATGACGGCGGTGAGGCCGGCGCCGCGCGCGAGCTCCAGCGTGTGGCCGGCGAGCCCGAAGCCGGTGACATCGGTCAGGGCGTGCACGCCCGGCAGCGCCGAGAGCGCGATGCCCGGCGTGTTGAGCCGCGTCGTGTTGGCGATCATCGCGGCATAGCCCTCCGGCGCGAGTTGCTCCTTCTTCAGCGCCGCCGACAGCACGCCGACGCCGAGCGGTTTGCCGAGAATCAGCATGTCACCGGCTCGCGCGTCGGCGTTGCGCTTCACGCGGTCGGGGTGCACGAGGCCCATCACGACGAGCCCGTAGATCGCCTCCACCGAATCGATGGTGTGGCCGCCCGCGATCGGGATGCCGGCCGCCGTCGCCACGCTCTGGCCACCGCGGATGATCTGCCCGATGGTCGCGACGGGCAGCACGTTGATCGGCATGCCCACCAGCGCCAGCGCCATGATCGGCCGCCCGCCCATCGCATAGACATCGCTGATGGCGTTGGTGGCGGCGATGCGGCCGAACTCGAAGGGGTCATCGACGATCGGCATGAAGAAGTCGGTCGTCGCGATCAGCGCCTGCTCGTCGTTCAGTCGGTAGACGGCGGCGTCGTCGGCCGTCTCGATGCCGACCATCAGTTCGGGCGGCATGAGGCCGCTGCTGTTGCGCAGGATTTCCGAGAGCACGCCGGGGGCGATCTTGCAACCGCAGCCACCGCCGTGCGAGAGCGAGGTGAGGCGGGGCGGGGCAACAGGAGCGGACGGGGCGGACATGGGGCTCTCCAAAATGGCCAATGCAGACGCGGATGACGTGAATGTAGCCAACCGCACGCGACTTCGCGAAACGCGCCGCTTATTCGCATTCGTTGCACCGTTTATGCCAATCGGCGACGAAAACCGGGGCCGCCGCCTCGCGATAATCGCTCGCCATGAAACACCTGAAGCCCCGCGAAACCCACGAGTTCCTGCGCCAGCACCCTGACGCCGCGTTCGTCGACGTGCGCTCCGAGATCGAATACTTCTACGTCGGTCACCCGATCGGCGCCGAGCACATCGCGTGGCAGGAGCCGCCCGACTGGGACATCGAGCCCGAGTTCGCACAGAACGTGAAGGCGCTGGTCGCCGGTGACCGCTCGCGTCCGGTGGTGCTGATCTGCCGCAGCGGCAAGCGCTCGGTGGACGCCGGCAAGGTGCTCGAAGCGGCGGGCTTCAGCGATGTCTACAACGTGCTGCATGGCTTCGAGGGGGATCTCGACGAGCACTGTCATCGCGGCAGCAGCAACGGGTGGCGTTTCGACGGGCTGCCGTGGGCCCAGATGTAGCAACAACTTTTCTTGCCAAGGCGCATCCATGACAGGCTTGGAGCGACATTTCGCCAAAAGTCGACTTATGCCGTTTTCACGCCGCAAGCCCATCATGGATGCGGCATGCGGCAATAAGTTGTAGGTGTCGCCGCGTGTCGAGGCGCGTCGGCGACATCTGACCTCGATCAGCACGCGCGAAGCGGCGCTCGGCGATAATTCCACTTTCGCCCGCATCTCCATCGCGGCGCGCTCACCGTGCCGCCCAGCCCATCTCGCCACCCGCATGAGCTCATCTGCGCCTTCCGCCGACGCCCTTCACTCCGCCGCCAACGCCATCCGCATGCTCGCCGTCGACGCCGTCGCGGCCGCCAAGTCCGGCCATCAGGGCATGCCGATGGGCATGGCCGAGATCGCCGTCGCGCTGTGGTCGAAGCACCTGCGGCACAACCCGGCCAACCCGCACTGGGCGAACCGCGACCGCTTCGTCGTCTCCAACGGCCACGGCTCGATGCTGCCCTACGCGCTCTTGCATCTGTCGGGCTATGCGCTGTCGATGGATGACCTGCGCCAGTTCCGCCAACTGCACAGCAAGACGCCGGGCCACCCCGAAGTGGGCGTCACGCCCGGCATCGAGACGACCACCGGCCCGCTCGGTCAGGGCATCGCCAACGCCGTGGGCATGGCGCTGGCCGAGAAGCTCCTCCACAAGCGCTTTGGCGACGTCATCGATCACCGCACCTACGCCTTCCTCGGCGACGGCTGCCTGATGGAGGGCATCTCGCACGAGGCCTGCTCACTGGCCGGCGTGCTCGGCCTGAACAAGCTCATCGCGTTCTACGACGACAACGGCATCTCGATCGATGGCCACGTCAGCGGCTGGTTCCGCGACAACACGGCCGAGCGCTTCCGCGCCTACGGCTGGCAGGTGATCGGGCCGATCGATGGACACAGCATTCCGGCCGTCGACGCCGCCATCGAAACGGCGAAGAAGGAAACCGCGAAGCCGGTGCTCATCATCTGCAAGACCGACATCGGCCACGGCTCGCCGAACAAGCACGGCACGGCGGATGCCCACGGCACCGCAGTCATGGGCGACGAAGTCGAGGCGACGCGCCGCAACCTCGGCTGGACGCATCCGCCGTTCGTCGTGCCCGCTGAAGCCTACGAGGCGCTGGATGCCAAGGCCAGCGGCGCGGCTGCTGAAATTGCATGGCAAGCCGCTTGGGGCAAGTACTACGCAGAGCAGATGCTGTCCGGGTCGATCCTCGGCGACGAACTTAAACGCCGCCTCGCCGGCGAACTGCCCGCGAACTACGCCGACATCGTCCGCCGCGCGTTCGACGCAGCCATCGCGGCGGACAAGGAAGTCGCCACCCGCAAGGCCGCACAAAACGCGCTCGAAGTGTTCGGCCCGGCGCTGCCGGAGATGATCGGCGGCTCGGCCGATCTCACCGGCTCGAACCTCACCAACCACAAGCAATCGGTCGCGGTCGATGCG
>JAFEDD010000028.1:18449-20995 GCA_018241765.1 Pseudomonadota bacterium
TGATCCCGTACGTCGGCACCTTCCTCGTGTTCAGCGACTACGCGCGCAACGCCGTGCGCATGGCCGCGCTGATGAAGCAGCGCGTGCTCTACATCTTCACGCACGATTCGATCGGCGTCGGCGAGGATGGCCCGACCCATCAGCCGATCGAGCACATCGCCTCGCTGCGCCTGATCCCCGGCCTTCATGTGTGGCGTCCGGCCGATTCGCTGGAGAGCGCCGTGGCGTACGCCAGCGGCATCGAACGCAAGGACGGGCCGACCATGCTCTGCCTGTCGCGCCAGAACACGGCGGTGATCGCCCATGACGCGTCACACACCGCCCTGATTCGTCGCGGCGGCTACATCGTCGCCGAAGCCAAGGCGCCACGGCTGATCCTGATCGCCACCGGCTCCGAAGTCGGCCTCGCGCTGGCCGCCCAGAAGGCGCTCGCCACCGAGGGCATCGAAGCGCGCGTGGTGTCGATGCCCTGCACGCAACTCTTCGACGCACAAAGCGCGGAATACCGCGAAGCGGTGCTCTCGCCCGAACTGCCGAAACTCGCCATCGAAGCCGGTGTCACCGGCGGCTGGTGGAAGTACGTGCACGGCGGTCAGACGCCGGGCGCCGTGATCGGCATCGATACGTTTGGCGAGTCCGCGCCCGCGGGTGTGCTGATGAAGCACTTCGGCTTCACGGTGGAGAACGTGGTGGCGAAGGCAAAGGCGCTGGTTTAGCGTTTCCGTTTTCGGCCCTCTCCCTGGGGGAGAGGGTGCCCGGCAGGGCGGGTGAGGGTCTGGCCACCTTCACTGTGTCTGGATCGGTGTGGTTAGCCACCACCCTCACCCTAGCTCTCCCCCCCAGGGGGAGGGGACAACATCGCCATGGCAATCAAGGTAGGCATCAACGGCTACGGCCGCATCGGTCGCAACATTCTTCGCGCGTTGTACGAATCGGGTCGCACCGACATCGAAATCGTCGCCATCAACGACCTCGGTGACAGCGAGACCAACGCGCACCTCACCCGCTACGACACCGCACACGGCCCCTTCGGCAAGCAAGTCGCCGTCGAAGGCGAGCACCTCGTCATCGAGGGCGATCGCATCAAGGTGTTCGCCGTGCGCAATCCGGCGGAAATCAACTGGGGCGGCGAAGGCGTCGATGTCGTCTATGAATGCACGGGGCTCTTCACCAGCAAGGCGAAGGCGAGCGCGCACCTCGCCGGCGGCGCGAAGAAAGTCATCATCTCGGCACCGGGCGAGAAGGATGTCGACGCCACCGTCGTCTACGGCGTCAACGAGGGCGTGCTGAAGGCAAGCGACACCGTCATCTCGAACGCGAGCTGCACCACGAACTGCCTCGCCCCGCTCGCCAAGGTGCTGCACGAGCAGATCGGTATCGTCAACGGCCTGATGAACACCATTCACAGCTACACCAACGATCAGGTGCTGACCGACGTCTTCCACAAGGACCTGCGTCGTGCCCGCGCCGCCGCGCACAACATGATTCCGACCAAGACCGGCGCCGCCGCCGCCGTCGGACTCGTGCTGCCCGAATTGAACGGCAAGCTCGACGGCTTCTCCGTTCGCGTGCCGACCATCAACGTGTCGCTGGTCGATCTCTCGTTCGTCGCCGCGCGCGACACCACGGTCGCCGAGGTGAACGACATTCTGAAAGTGGCCGCGGGCGGCGCCATGCAGAACATCCTCGCCTACAGCGATGGCCCGCTCGTCTCCAGCGACTTCAATCACAACCCGCACAGCTCGGTGTTCGACGCCACCTGCACCAAGGTCTCGGGCCGTCTGGTCAAGGTCTGCTCGTGGTACGACAACGAGTGGGGCTTCTCCAACCGCATGCTCGACGTCACGGCCGCCCTGATGGCGGCGAAGTAAGCGACGAGCGACGACAGCCACCCTCCCTGCACGGCGGGGAGGTCGCCCCACGTGACGGCCGCTACGCCCCTCATCATTCGCGCCACCGAACCGCGCGATCTCGCCTCGCTCGTCGAATGCCTCAATGCGGTGTTCACCGAGCGACGATTTCTAGCCTTTACCGCGGCCCTTCCGGTCGCCGAAGCAACGGCCTACCACGCCGCGAACATCGCCGCGGGTCACCCGCATTGCGTGGCGCTCGACGGCGACCGTGTCGTCGGCCTGTGCGACGTCGTACCGGCGGCGCCGCCACGCGCCGAAGCGCAACGACATTGCGCCACGCTCGGCATGCTGCTGGCGCCTGACTACCGTGGTCGCGGCATCGGTGAGCAGCTCATTCGCGCTGCACTCGCCGCCTGTGTCGGTCGCTGGCAGCGCGTGCAACTCTCCGTCTACAGCCACAACGAGCGCGCCGTACGGCTCTACCGCAAGGTCGGCTTCGTCGAGGAAGGTCGGCGCATCGGCGCCTGGCAGCTCGACGGAGAGACCTCCGACATCATCGACATGGTCTATTTCACGCACGCGTCATGAAATTCCTTCGCCTCACCGATCTCGATCTCAAGAACAAGCGCGTTTTCATCCGCGCCGATCTCAACGTGCCGCAGGACGACACGGGCAACATCACCGACGACACCC
>JAFEDD010000029.1:0-5244 GCA_018241765.1 Pseudomonadota bacterium
CGAAGAGTCGAGCCAAAAGACGCGGATTTTTGTACCAAGAAGAGCGAAACACTGCACTAGCGAGTCGGGTGGGCACCCTGTGCCCACCATCGCCGCACGTGGAGGACGCGGTTCATCACCCTTCGTTGGGGTGGGTATGGATCGCCCGCCCTGCAGGCGGCCGCGCTTCGAGCTGCCTGAGGCACCGGCGCGGAGGGTTTCCCGGCCCGCGGGTCAAGCAGCACGAAAACCGCCGTGGCGCAGGCGCGCTTCGAGCCGCTCGCGGGCGGCTGGCCATTCGCTTGCGAGCATCGAGAACATGACGGTGTCGCGCACGCTGCCGTCGCGTCGCGGCGCGTGGTGGCGCAGGATGCCGTCCTCGCGCGCGCCGAGCTTGGCGATGGCGGCGCGGGAGCGTTCGTTCAGCACATCGGTGCGCCAGCCGACGACGCCGCAGCCGAGCGTGTCGAACGCGTGCGCCATCAACATGAGCTTGCACAGCGTGTTCACGCGTGTTCGCTGGTTGCGTGCGGCGTACCACGTGTAGCCGATCTCGACGCGCCGGATCTCGGCGACGATGTCGTGATAGCTCGTGCTGCCGATCACTTCGCCCGCGCCGCCGTTGGCACCGAGGTCGATGACGGCGAAGGCGAGCCGGTTGCCGGCCGCGCGCTGGGCGAGGGCGGTTTCGAGGTAGCGGCGCGTGGCGCCGGGCTCCGGCACCGAGGTCACGCGCAGGCGCCAGAGCTCGCCGTCGGCCGCCGCGGCAGCGAGGCCCGCCTCGTGCGCGAGGGTCAGCGGTTCGAGCCGGATGCCGTCGCGTTCGAGCGTGATGGCGGGCGGCCAGGGGGCGATCACGGTGTCGGTTTGGCTCATGATGTTGCCAACGGCTTCAATACGAAAAGTGCATCCATAACGGGCTTGGAGGCCGAAAAGGCGGGGTATCGACTTTTCATGAAATGACGCGCCAAGCCCGTCATGGATGCGCCTTTACGCCAAAAGTTGCTGCGTATTCCACGAGGCAATTCGCGTGTTTTCAGCTGAATTTTCGCGTGTCGTCGATGACGCGGCCGTCGTTGGCGAGTGTGCCGGGCGTGGCCAGCAGCACGTCGCCGCCGAGCTTCGTCTCGTCACGCAGCGCGGCGATGATGCGTTCGCGCAGCGCTTCCGACGGCGCGGCGCATTCGGCGTGCAATGTCATCTGGTCGCGCTCATCGGGGTTGCTGATGACGAGGCGCAGGCGGCCCAATTCGGCGAAGCGCTTGCCGACGCGATCGACCTGCGCCGGATGCACGAACATGCCTTTCACTTTCGCTGTCTGGTCGGCTCGCCCCAGCCAGCCACGGATGCGGCGGTTCGTGCGGCCGCTCGGGCAGGGGCCGGGGAGGATCGCCGAGAGATCGCCGGTGCCGAAGCGGATCAGCGGATAGTCCTCGTTGAAGGTGGTGACGACGATCTCGCCGACTTCACCGTCGGGCAGCGGCTCGCCGGTGCCCGGTCGCACGATCTCGACGATCAGATCTTCGTCGAGCACCATGCCTTCGATGCGCCCATCGGCCGCCGGGGCTTCATAGGCGACGAGCCCGAGATCGGCGGTGGCATAGGCTTGGGTGCCGACGATGCCGCGTGCAGCCAGCATCTCGCGCAGCGGCGGCGGAAAGTATTCGCCGGAGACGGAGGCCTTGGTGAGCGAAGTGATCGGCGTGCCGAGTTCATCGGCCTTTTCGAGCAGGATGCGCAGGAACGACGGCGTGCCGACATAGGCTGTGGGCCGCAGGTCGAGCATCGCGGCGATCTGCTGCTCGGTGTTGCCGACGCCGGCCGGAAACACCGCGCAGCCGAGTGCAACGGCACCGGCGTCGAGGATCCATCCACCGGGCGTCAGGTGATAACTGAAGCTGTTGTGCACCAGTTCGCCGGCGCGAAAACCCGCGGCGTACAGCGCCCGCGCCGTGCGGCGGTAGGCGTGGGCGGCGGCGCTCTCCGCTTCGTAGATCGGGCCGGGCGAGGCGTAGACGTGGGCGGCGCGTCGCGTCGCGTTGCCCCAGGAGCCGTAGCCGATCGCGGCGAAGCCGGCGAACGGGTTGCCGCCGGCGGCGCGCGAGGCCTGCTGTGCGGCGAGCAACTCGCTCTTGCGCACGACCGGCAGCCGCGCGAGCGCCGCGCGGTCGGTCACGCGAGCGGGCTCGACGTCGGCGAGTGATGCGGCGAAGGCCGGCGCGTGGGCCTTGGCGTGTGCGATCAGTTGCGGCAGGCGTGCGAAGTGCTCGGCTTCGCGTTCGGCGGCGGGGCGGGTTTCGCGGGGGTCGGGAAAGCTCGACATGGTGGGCGATGGCGGTGAGGTGGTTGCGACGCGGAGTCGGCCGCATGATACCCGCGCCACGCGGCGATGCCCGCCCCCGTGAATGCGCTCAGCGCCGGCGTGCCGCCGCGCGCACGGCGAGCTCGACACGGCTGCGCGCGTGCAGCTTCTCCATGATGCGGCTCACGTAGTTTTTCACGGTGCCTTCGGCGAGGTAGACCGTCGCTGCGATCTGCTTGTTCGCCAGCCCTTCGGCGAGCAGCGCGAGGATGCGCTCCTCTTTGCTGCTGAGCGCCTCGTCGCCGTCGTCGTCGCGCTGGTGCACGGGCGGCGGCGGTGGCGTGAAGGAGCGAAACTGCTCGATGACCTTGCGCGCGATGCGGGGTGACAGGCGCGACTCGCCCGCGTGCACGGCGCGAATGGTCGCCAGCACTTCGCTCTCGCTCGCGTCTTTCAGCAGATAGGCCTGGGCGCCGGCGCGGATCGCCTCGAACACCAGTTCGTCGTCGTCGAAGGTGGTCAGCACGACGACGCGTGTGGCCGGTCGCGCCGCGGTGATCTCGCGCGTGGCGACGACGCCGCTCGTGCGCGGCATCTGCAAATCCATCAGCACGATGTCCGGCGCAAGCTCCGCCGCGAGGGCGATTGCCTCGGCGCCGTCGCTCGCTTGTCCGACCACGTCGACGTCGGATTCGGCGGCGAGCATCAGTGCGAGGCCGCGCCGAATGATCGGCTGATCATCGACGATCAGGAGGCGAACGCGGGCGGGCGCGTTCATCGCGGCTCCTTCGCGTCGCCATCGGCGCTCGCCTCAACGCCGTCGAGCTGCCGCCGCAGCGCGCCGACCAGCGGCGAGGGCAGACGCGCCGTGAAAAAACGCAGCACCACCTGCACCGCCTGCACGGCCTGATCGCGCGAGAGACCGCCGTCGCGGGCAACCGCCATCACCAGTTCGTCATGCAACGCCTTGCCGACGGCCGGGGCGGGCACGGGCGCCTCGGGCGCGGATTGGTCAAAATAGGACGACGATGAAGACACGGCAGGAAACGGCAGCGAACGCAACAGGGCACGAACGGGGGCCAGCATATCGCCGTTTTCGGAGTGTGCGTTAGTGCCAAACGGCACTATTTCCACGGGCCCGGCGCCGCACGGCTGGCGCCGGCTCGACCCGCGCCGCTCGCTCGCGGCGGCGATCGGCTGGACGATGTTCGTGCTGGTGATGGGGGCCGCGCTGCTCGCCGCCGTGTGGACGGCGCGCGCGGCCGAGTCCGATGTGCGCGGCGAGCACGAGCGGCGCCTCGGTGTCATTGCAACCGAAGTCGCCGAATCGCTCGGCAGCAGCGTCGAGACGCGCCGCGCCATCGTGCGGGCGACGGCGGCGCAGATCGTGAGCCCGGCCGACCGCGAGGCGCACGCGCTGCGGCGGCATCTGCGCGCGTTGCAGGAGCGCTTTCCTGAACTCGAGTGGATGGGCGTGGCGCTGCCTGATGGCGCGCTGGCGGCGGCCATCGGCAAGGGGCCGGCGGCCGGTGCGCGGGTGGCCGATGAGGCGTGGTTTGCCGGCGCGGCCGACGCGCCGTGGACGGGATGGGTCAGCGACGGCGCCAGCGCAAGCGGGGTGCTGCTGGCGGCGCCGCTCGCGGCGGAAAACTCCGCTCGGGCGGGCGTGCTGGCGGCGCGACTGGCGTGGCCGTGGCTGATCGAGCGTCAGGCGCGGCTGCTGCCAGCGGCCGCCGCGGTCGGGGGCGCGCAGTGGTTCTTGCTTGGTAGCGATGGCGTGGTGTTGAGCGGGCCGCGCGAATGGCTCGGCCGGCGCGTCGAAGCGCCCGCCGCACTCGCCGAGGAGGGCGAGTGGATCGTCGGTGCTGCGCAGGCGGTGCAGGGCGGCGGCCTCGATGGCCTGGGTTGGCGCGTGTTGCTGCGCGAGCGGGCGGCGCCGGTGCGGGCGCTCTCACTCGGCAGCGCGCGCGCGGCGCTCGGCACGGTGCTCGCGGCCGGGCTGCTGGCGGCGCTCCTCGCCGTGCTCCTCACGCGGCGGCTCACGGCGCGGCTCGGGCGCCTCGCGAGCGACGCGGCGGCGGTGCAAAGCGGGCAGATGCACTCGCTCGGCGTGCCCGCGGGGCGCGACGAGGTGGCCGCCATCGGGGCCGTGCTCGCGCAGGTCGTGACCAATTTGCAGCAGGAGAAAGCGGCGCTGGTCACGTTGAACGCCGAACTCGACGCCCGCGTGACGGAGCGCACGGCGCGCATCGAGCGGCTGGCGGAAGATGCGCGGCATGCCGCCGTGGCCCGCGAGCGGCTGCGCCTCGCGCGGGAGCTGCATGCCACGCTTGCCCATTCACTGATGGCTTTGCTCACGCAGATCCGGCTGATCCGCAAGCTGCGTGCGCGGCTCGATGTCGAGGCACTCGACGCCGAGCTCGCCCGCGCCGAGCAGGTCGCCGCCGATGGCCTTGCCGACACCCGCGCCGCCATCGCGCAGATGCGTCACAACGACGTGCGCGAGGTCGGTTTGGCCACGGCGTTGCAGGAGCTCCTGCGTCATTTCGCCGAGCACACCGGCGTGGCCGTAACCTTCGACGCCGCGCCGCCGGCCGCGTCACTGGCCGACGAGCGCGCGCAGACACTCTTTCGCGTCGTCGAGGAAGCGTTGCACAACGTCGAGCGCCACGCTGGCGCTGCGCATGTCACCGTGACGCTCGGCGCGACGGCTGCGGGCCGTGCGCGGCTCGTCATCGACGACGACGGCGTGGGTTTCGACCCCACGCAACCGACGCCGGGCCACTACGGGCTGGCCGGCGTGCGCGAGCAGGCGGCGCTGGTGGGGGCGACGCTGGGCATCGAGACGGCGCCGGGTGCGGGCTGCCGCATCACGCTCGAATTCGATGTCGCCTGAAGCGACGCCTCGGTCTGCGGCCAGTCGTCGATAATGACGGCTGATCTAGTGCAGTGTTTCGCTCTTC
>JAFEDD010000029.1:5305-14306 GCA_018241765.1 Pseudomonadota bacterium
AACCAAAATCCATCGCATTTTTTTGTACCAATCTACGCGAAACACTGCACTAGAGCGACGGCGGAACCGCCGCGCTGATGCCCGACCCACCGGGCGCACGGGTCATGCGCCTGCCGAAGGCGTCCCCACCGTTGGAGTATCACGATGCATCTGAGCGATCTGCGCGCGTGCTTTTCCGGGCGCCTGCTGACCGGCGCCGAGGACACTGCCGCATTTCTGACCGACTGGCGACGGCGCTGGAGCGGCCGCGCGATTGCCGTGGCGCAACCCGATCGCGCCGAGGACGTGGCGGCGCTCGTGCGCTGGTGCGCCGCGCAGGGCGTGCCGATCGTGCCGCAGGGCGGCAACACCGGCATGTCGGGCGCCAGCGTGCCCGATGCCAGCGGTCGCGCGCTGCTCCTCTCGCTTGCGCGGCTCAACCGCGTGCGCGAGGTCGACCCGCTGAACAACACGATGACCGTCGAGGCCGGCTGCCTGCTGCACACCGTGCAGGAACGCGCGCGCGAGCACGGACGGCTGTTCCCGCTGTCGCTCGCGGCGGAAGGCTCGTGCACGATCGGCGGCAATCTCTCGACCAATGCCGGTGGCGTCGCCGTGCTGCGCTATGGCAATGCGCGTGAGCTTTGCCTCGGGCTCGAAGTGGTCACCGCGCAGGGCGAACTCTGGGACGGCTTGCGCGCCCTGCGCAAGGACAACACCGGCTACGACCTGCGCGACCTCTTCATCGGCGCCGAAGGCACGCTCGGCGTCATCACGGCGGCGACGGTGAAGCTCCATCCGCTGCCTGCGGCGCGGGTGACGGCGTGGGCGGCGGTGCCGACCCTCTCGCATGCGATGCGCCTCCTGGAGCGCGCGCAGAACACGCTGGGCGCGCGGCTCACCGCGTTCGAGGCGCTGACGCCGCCGTGCATCGAGATGCTGACCGAGCAACTGCCGCAGTTGCGCTGGCCGCTTGCCGAGCGCGGCACCGACGCCGTGCTGATCGAACTCTCCGACCCCGACGACGAAGCGAGCGGCCGTGCCGCGCTGGAAGGACTCCTCGAGCACGCGTTCGAGGCCGGCTGGGTCAGCGATGCGGCGATCGCCGCGAACCTCACGCAGTCGCGCGAGTTCTGGAGCCTGCGCGAGCACATGACGGAAGCGCAGCAGCGCGCCGGCAAAAACATCAAGCACGACATCGCGGTGCCGATCTCGCGCATCGCCGAGTTCGTCGAACAGACCAACGCCGAGATCGCGCGCCACTACCCCGGCGTGCGCATGATCGTCTTCGGTCACTTGGGCGACGGCAACCTGCATTACAACGTGTCGCCCCCGAAACGCTCGACCGGCGAGGACTTCCCGCAGATCGAGAGCGCCATCAACCGTCTGGTGCACGACGCGGTGCATGCCTTCCACGGCTCGGTGTCGGCCGAACATGGCCTTGGCGTGCTGCGTCGTGACGAAGCGGCGCGCTACAAGTCGCCGGTCGAACTGCGGCTGATGCGCGCGATCAAGCACGCGCTCGACCCGCAGAACCTGATGAACCCGGGCAAGAGCCTGGGCGACTATCCGACCGAACCTGCCGCCGAGGGCGCGCGATGAAGGTCGCCGTGCTCGGGGCCGGGGCCATCGGCGGCTGGATGGCCGTGAAGCTCGCGCAGGCGGGGCATGCCGTCAGCGTTCTCGCGCGCGGCGCGACGCTCGGGGCGATCCGTGCCGAGGCCTTGCAATTGATCGAAGGCGACGCGACCGTCGGCGCGGCGGTCACCGCAAGCGATGCGCCGCAAGACCTGCTCGCCGACGGCTACCCGGAGCTCCTCATCATCGCCGTGAAAGCGCAGCACCTGCGCGAGGCGGCGCGCGCCGCACAGCCCTTGGTCGGGCCGGACACGATCGTGCTGACGGCGATGAACGGCGTGCCGTGGTGGTTCTTCCAGCGCCGCGACCGTCCGCTCGCCGGCACCGCGCTCGACAGCGTCGACCCGGGCGGCGACATCGCCGCCTGCCTGCCGGTGGCCCGCGTGGTGGGCTGCGTCGTGCACGCTTCGTGCTCGGTCGTGGCGCCGGCGCGCATCCGGCTCAAGCTCGCGCAGCGGCTGATCCTCGGCGAGCCGGCCGGTGGCCTCAGCGCCCGCCTCATGGGGTTGACGGCGGCTCTGACGGCGGCGGGCCTCGTCAGCGAGGCGAGCGAGGACATTCAGCGCGAGCTCTGGTACAAGCTCTGGGGCAACATGACGATGAACCCGGTCTCGGCGATCACCGGCGCGACGACCGACCGCATCCTCGACGACCCGCTGACCCGCGAGTTCTGTTCGGCCGTCATGCGCGAGGCGCAGGCCGTCGGCGAGCGAATCGGCATCCACATCACGCAGACGCTCGAGGCGCGCCACGAGATCACGCGCCAACTCGGCGCCATGAAAACCTCGATGCTGCAAGACGCCGAAGCCGGCCGCAGCCTGGAACTCGACGCGCTGGTCGGCGCCGTCGTCGAAATCGGTGGCCGGGTCGGCGTGCCCACACCACACACCAATGCGCTCTTTGGGCTCGCCCGCCTGAGCGCGCGTGTTCGCGGGCTGTATTGACCGCATCAACTTTTCGCGCGAAGCCGCATCCACAACGGGCTTACAGCCACAAAACGCCATAACTCGACTTCAGGCGATTTGTCGCTCCAAGCCTGTCATGGATGCGCCTTTTGCTCGAAAGTTGATTCGCGTTTTTCGTCACATGGGGTGAGCCGTATCCGCTTGCGTCCGCACCGGCGCGCGTCGGCGCTAGCCGTCGCGGTTCGGCGCGCACCAGGCGATGCCCTCGCCGACGAAGCCGCCGGCCATCAGAACGCGGTACGTTTCTGCCGATTGTGTCCAGCGATGGAATACGGCGGCAGGATTGAACAGGCGATACGCCGGGGACATGCCGATCGGGCAGCCGAGCGCGTCGGTACGGCCCAGCGCGTACGGCAATTCTTCGGCGTTGCGTGACCACTCCCGCGCCAGACGACGGGCGGCGTCGCCATCGATCGTGAAGTACGCGCCCGCGAACGGCGCAGGATATTCCACGCGGTAGAGTCGGGCCAAGGGCGCGGGTAAGGCCCCTGCGGTCAATGGCGCGGATAGCGCCTTGAACGTGTACGCCTCGGTTTGTGGGTCACCCGGTTCCAGCCACTGCCATTGACCGACGAACATCGAGGTGCGTGACGGCGTCAACAGCACCGCGGGCGGCGACGTCGTCGAAAAGGATGCGCGCAGCTCACCCGTCCAGAATCGAGGAAGGTCTTGCGCCGCGAAGAGCGGCATGACGCTGATGTCTCGCGTCATCACCAGCGACGCCGTGGTGCGGGTGCTGCCGCTGGTCGCGTCCGGAACGGACTCGGTCAGTGTGACGCGCACGCTGCGCACGGTTCGAGGGAGTCCGGGTACAGTCATCGTTCGCGCCGCACAACGCGCGCCCGTCGGTGGAATCGAAATGTCGACGGTGTTGCCGGCAAGTCTCACTGTTCCGGCCACGTACGTCGATGCGCCATCGCACAGCGGCGCGTCTGGCGAATCGATGACCAGTGCAAACGGAGAATATTCCGCAACCGTTGCCGGAAGGCTGAACGACGCGCCAGCCGTTGCGAACGCCGAGAACGCCGCGAACGCCGGTGCAGCCAGAAGACGAAAAAGCCGGTTTGCCATAGGTGATCCTACTGCCCCGTGTAGGCAACGACGTCGGAGGGCGAAAGACTCCAGACCGTGCTCTTGGAAGCATACAACTTGTAGGCGCGGGCTTGACCGCGCTTGGTTGCATTCGACGCACGGTCGAGCCCGGCCTGCCGGCCTGAGGCAGTCTTTCGAGTCTGCTGTTCACCCCGGATGCGATCACTCGCACTCCGACTGTGATGCGCCTCTCGCGTGATGGTCGCTTCGCTTTCGTCGTTCTGCGGCGGCCAGTTCCGTCTTTGCTGGAATGAGGGCAGGCGTGGCGCCACGGCCACGTGCGATCATGGCGCGATTCGTTCGAAGGGGGTAGTCGGATGAGTAGGGGTGCATTGCCGACCCGGGTCGGCGCAGGGCAGAGGGCGCGGCTTGTCGCGTGGCTTGGCGGGTTGGCGCTGGGGGCGCTGCTGCTGGCGGCGGCGACGACGCCGGCCGCGGGCCAGACGCCGGTGCCGCCAGCGGATGGCTACGTCGTCGACACCACGGGGCAGGTCAGCCGCGCCGAGCGCGAACAACTCGTCGCGCTCGCCCGCCAGATCAACGCAAGCACGGGCGCGCAGCTCTTCACCGTCATCGTCGATCGCACCGACCCGGAGCCGATTGCTGACTTCGCGCAGCGCGTGTTCGAGGCATGGAAGCCGGGCCGTCGCGGCATCGATGACGGATTGCTGTTGGTGCTGGCACCGAACAACGAGACGAAGAAGACGCGGTTGCAGGTGGGTTTCGGCCTGGAAGGTGCAATTCCCGACGCCGTGGCGCGACGCATTCTGAGTGAGCAGGTGCGCCCCGCGCTCGACCGCGACGGACCGGCGGCGGCGGCGCGGGCGGCGGCGGAGGCGATTCAGGCCCGGCTCCGTGCCGAGGGCCTGACGCCCGATCAGCGTGGGCGGCCGGGCGAGGTGTTCCCGCTCGACTTCCGTCTCGGCGCTCTGGCCCTCGGCAACATGGTGCTGGGCGCGGCCGCCGTGCTGTTCATCGCGAGGCGCCGTCGTCGCGTCGTGGCCGCCGTGCTGTGTTTCATTCTGGCGGCGTTGGCGGCGGCTCTCTACGCGTGGACGGCTGGCGCGCATCCGGTCGCGTTCCTGGGTGCGGTCTGGTTCGTGGTGCTGTTGATTCTGCTCGTGGCGTTCCACGGCCATCCGCCACCCAGCGAGCCGGCGGCGGGCGAGGCATCCAGCACCTCGTCGACATCCCCGCCTTCCGCGTCCGTGCAGGCGTGGAAACCGCGCCTGTCGTTTCGCTGGGGACTGTGGCTGGCCGTGGCGGCGATCATCGCGCTCTACGCGCTACTTGCGCAGGAGATCGCGCTCGCCCTGATCGGCGGGCTGTTCGCCGTGCTGGGCGCAGGCTTGTTGGTGGCCGCCATGGCGACGCCGTTCATGGCGAATTCGCCGCTGGGCAAGATGAGGCGCGGCAGCAGCGGCGATGGCGACTCGTGGAGCAGCAGCGATTCGTCATGGAGCAGCAGTGATTCGGGCAGCAGCGACTCGGGCAGCAGCGACTCCGGCGGCGGCGGCGACTCTGGCGGTGGCGGGTCGTCGGAGTAGCGAATCGCCTACAGCTTCACTCGTCATCTGCCGTCTGCCACGGGCTTGGCGGCCGGAATGAGCGATTGTCGACTTGTTGCCAAATCGCGACGCAAGCCCGTTGTGGATGCGCCTTTCCGAAGAATGCTATTGGCAATCTCGGTGCTTCGTGGTACTCGGCGTGGCGGGGACGCTGATCCACACACGAGAAAGCGAGCGAACGGTCTCGCAAGCCACCCACGGCGCGTCTGATCCGCGCGAGTCCTGCGCTCCTCAGCTTGGCGGCCGATACGGGCGCGGGATCGGCGTGACGAACCGGTGCGGTGGCGTACCGCTTCGCTGGTCAAACGGGATGATTTGCAGCAGTGCAGGATTCCCTTGATCAATCAGCGCCCGCAGCGACGCCGCGGCAAGATCGAAACGAGCCGCCTCTTCAGGTGTCCAAACGTACCGGCGGTAGTAATCGCTCAGGTCCTGCGAGTCGCATTTGCCCAGATTGGCGCATGCCGCAAGCAGAGTCGTGTTCTCGGGACCGCATGGCAGCCCGTAGTCACAGGCGATGAGATGCCACGATGCGACGGGCAAATCGGCCAACGGCAGCAGCCCTTGCGGGCCGCTCAGCGCGAGATAGTCCGTGTGGCTGGTCATCTGAAGCATGGCGCCCAGATTCACAATGGCGGCGGGATCCTTGCTGCTCAGACCGTTCACCAGCGTCTGGATCATCGCTCTGTTCCAGCGCTCAGGGCTTGTCGCGTTCTGGTTTGCTGCAACGCTCAACCCTGCGAGCGCAGGATCCGCCGTAAACGTCTTCTCAAACATCGTCCAGGCCAGTCGCGCTTGGGCCGCCGTGCTGCCCGCGCGCGCGGCGCGATCCCAGGCTTCAGCGACTTGCGCGCTGCTGATCGCGGTGCTCCCAGCACAATAGGCGCTGCCCTTGCGCATGGCCAGCAGCGCGCGGGCCCCGTCGCGCGGCGAGTTGGTCGCAACGATCGCGGGAGCTGATGACTGCGCTGGCGGCGTGTTTTCGCGAGACGCTTGAGAACACAATTCGGCGATCATCGCAGCGAAATACAGGCGATCGGCTGGCGAGAGGCTGGGATCCGTTTCGATGGCTGCGAGTGCGGCCGCGGCGTTTGCCTGCCGCGAAAATGCCACGTAGGGCGCCACGTTGCGGTAGCTTGCCGATCTTGTCGGCGTACCGCGTTCGGTGCTGCTCGCGGCCTGCGTAGCCAGCGACGATCCAATGATTGCGGGCGGCGCGGATACGCTTTTGCTGGATGTCGACGCGCTCGTCGGCGGCGAGGTCACTGGCGCAGCGTCGCCGACGATCACATCGCGATGATTGCGCGTCGAGAGGTACCACCACGTCCCCAACAGGCACACACCTACCGCGGCAGCGAGTGAAATCCGCAGCGTTCGTCGCGTTTGGGTGGAGCGATTCATGGGCCATGTCTCCCGTCACAGATGACGAACGCGGTCACGCGCGGGTGATCGCGGTCACGCACCTTGATCGTAACGTGCCTGCGGCAGAAAAGGTTGCCGCAAGCACGAAAACATCAGGCTGGCCCAAGACATTCAGGAACGGGCCGCGTCGCCACCGGAACCCACAGCGAAGTCATCGCGCCCGTGCAGACGACGGCGTACGTCGTGGCAAAACCTCCGCACGGCGGCGAGAGCGTGACGACCGCGACGATCGCGCCATTGTTGCTGCCGTTGCATAGGGCCGATGCGAACCCATGCGTTGCGAGGCCAAGCGACATGAAGGCGAGAGCCAACCCCATTGTTTTGAGCTTCATGGCATTTCTCCTTTCAGAGGTTTGGGTCGAGGAGGACCGCACTGTTGGTGACGTGAATGCGATCCTACCCCCCCCAAAAATTCCTTTGTCAACCCCGTTAGGCGCCTGCGCGACGGCGAACGCGATGGCCTCGCTTTTCCCGTCGTTCGGCAAGATGCGAACGGAAGTGCCGGCGCGCGGTGGAACTGAGTGGCGCGTTGAGTATGGCCCCATTGGCGTAATGGCGCTTGCAACGGGCTTGGCGGCCGGAATGAGCGATTGTCGACTTGTTGCCAAATCGCGCCGCAAGCCCGTTGTGGATGCGCCTTTCCGAAAAAAGCTGTTGATGGGCTTGGGTACTTGAACGGGCCCGCCGTCGTCGTGACGGCCGTCACCGCAACGGGTGACCACAGACACCGAACGCACGCGCCATGGCGCCGATCAAAGCCTTACATCACCAGACAACGACGATCGGTGCCGTATGAGCGCGCCGCTGTCGCCGGGTGATCGTGACATCCCTCGCTCAGCAAAATTCAGGAGATCATCATGCGTACCCACGCTTTTTCATCCCTTCCGTTCTCGGTGCGTGCGTTGGCCGTCGTGACGGCGCTCGGCATGGCCGGGGCGCTGGCACCCGCCGCGTGGTCGCAACCTGCCGCCGCGGCGCCGGCGACGACGGCCAAGGCGGCCGCCCCGGCCGCGAAGGACGGTTCGCCCGACATGGTCGTCGTCGAGGAGGATGTGTTGCTGTTCACGCCGGTGCAGGGCACCGAGTTTCTCAACGGCGGCGTTGGCAAGGAAGAGCGCGCGAAGATGCGCCAGGCTGCCGCGTCGTGGCCGTTGCGCCTGAGCTTTTCGGAGCGCCATGATGACGAACTGGTGGCCGGCGTCGGCCTCAAGGTCTTCAACCAGCGCGGCGATGCGGTGCTGCGTCTGAAGGACGCCGGCCCGCTGACCTATGCCAAGGTGCCGCAGGGCAACTATCGCATCACGGCGCGCTTCAAGGGCGGCACGCTGACGCGCACGGTGCATGTGGGCCCGAAGGGCAGTGATGTCGCGTTCCATTGGCGCGGATGACGTCCGTGCGGGGCGTCCGGCGTGCCATGCCGGGCGCCGTGGCCGCCAACGCAATCAGGCCAGCCAGCGCTTGCGTCGGCGGTAGCTCTTGATGTCGCGGAAGCTCTTGCGCTCGCCCGAAGAGATGCCGAGGTAGAACTCCTTCACGTCCTCGTTGCTGGCGAGGTCGGTGGCGGCGCCGTCCATGACCACGCGGCCGCTCTCGAGGATGTAGCCGTAGTCGGCGTATTTCAGCGCGATGCTGGTGTTCTGTTCGGCCAAGAGGAAGCTCACGCCCTCCTTGCTGTTCAGGTCGCGCACGATCTCGAAGATCTCGGCGACGATCTGCGGGGCGAGGCCCATCGACGGTTCATCGAGAAGAATCATCGAAGGTTTGGCCATCAGCGCGCGGCCGACGGCAACCATCTGCTGCTCGCCGCCGGAGGTGTAGCCCGCCTGCGAGGTGCGGCGCGTCTTCAGGCGCGGGAAGTAGTGATAGACCCGTTCGAGTTCCTGCTTCAGTTCGGCGCGCGAGATGTGCCGCGTGTAGGCGCCGGTCAGCAGGTTCTCTTCGACGGTGAGATGGGCGAAGCAGTGCCGACCCTCCATGACCTGGCAGACGCCCATCTTGACCAGATCGTTGGGCGTCAGGCGATCGATGCGCGTGCCGTCGAACTGAATCTGCCCCTTCGTCACCTCGCCGCGCTCGGTTCGCAGCAGGTTCGACACCGCCTTCAGCGTGGTCGTCTTGCCGGCCCCGTTGGCGCCGAGCAGCGCGACGATCTTGCCCTTGGGCACGTCGAGCGACACGCCCTTCAGCACGAGAATGACGTGGTCGTAGATGACTTCGATGTTGTTGACGCTGAGATAGGCGGACATTGCGAGGTGCCGTGAGAGGTGAGCCGTCATGGCGGTTCGGCGAACGAGCCGCCATGACGGCTCACGGCCTAGTGCAGTGTTTCGCTCTTCT
>JAFEDD010000002.1:0-159724 GCA_018241765.1 Pseudomonadota bacterium
ATGTATTTAGAGAATATCAATAGAATCGGCACACCAGCATGGTCGCCGCGAGCGTCGGCCAGATTCCCAGGCAAGATCTCATGCTCGAATTCTTCACGACGATTCACTGGGCCGCGATCGGCCAGATCATCCTCATCGATATCCTCCTGGGCGGGGACAACGCGGTCGTCATCGCGTTGGCTTGCCGCAATCTGCCGGTGGCGCAGCGCACGCGGGGCATCGTGCTCGGCACGCTCGGGGCCATCGTGCTGCGTGTGGTGCTGATCGCCTTTGCCGTGACCATGCTGAACATCCCCTACCTGAAAATCGTCGGTGGGCTGCTGTTGCTGTGGATCGGCATCAAGCTGTTGGTCGGCGAGGACGACGGGGAGCACAACGTCGGTGGCGCCAACACGCTGTGGGCGGCGGTGAAGACCATCATCATCGCAGACCTCGTCATGAGTCTCGACAATGTCATTGCCATCGCTGGCGCCGCACAGAACACGCCGGGGCACCATCAGATGGGCTATGTGATCTTTGGGCTGCTGGTCAGCATCCCGCTGATTGTGTGGGGCTCGACGCTGGTGCTCAAACTCATCGATCGCTTCCCGGTCGTCGTCATCGCCGGCGCGGCGCTGCTCGGCTGGATCGCGGGCGGCATGATCGTGACCGACATCGGCTGGACGGAGTGGTTCGGTGCTGCCAGCACCCAGGTCAAATATGCGGCTGAAATTGCCGGGGCCGTGTGCGTTGCGGGTCTGGGCATGCTGCTCGCGCGGCGGGCGCGCAACACCGGGGGTGCCGGCGACACGACGGCCTGAGCGAGGGCGTAGCGCGCCGCGTTGCGTCAGGCGGTGCGTGTCCCGCGCTCGATGGTCACGCCCACCAGCGCCGCATGGCGGACGGCGCCCGGCTTGCCAATGGTCACCTTGACCCACGGCGCATGGAACGCTTCGATCAGCAGTTGCGCGACGTGCTCGGCCAGGCGCTCGACGGTGCGGTAGTGCAGCGTCGGCAACGTCTCGGTGAGGCGGCGCGCGATGCTGTCGTAGTTCATCAGGCCGCGCGTGCTGTCATGGCTGAAGGCTTCGCTCGACGCCGCCGCGATTTCGAGATCGATCAGCACCGGCCGCGGCGCCACGCGCTCCCAGTCGTAGACGCCCAGCGTCGTCTCGCAGCGCAGAGCGCGAATGAAAATGATGTCCACGTCAATGCCTTCCGCCACCGCGCGTGTCGCGGCGCTACACTGCCCGCATTCTAGAGAGCGCAGGGTGGCGGCACGGTGATGGCTTCGGGTGTGGACTGGTTGGCGGCGATCGTGGCCTACCTGATCGGCTCGCTGTCGTTTGCCGTCATCGTGAGTCGCGCGCTCGGGCTGCCCAACCCGCACAGCTACGGCAGCGGCAACCCCGGCGCCACCAATGTGCTGCGCAGCGGAAGCAAGAAGGCGGCACTTCTCACCCTGCTCGGCGACACGGCGAAGGGCGTCGTTGCGGTGCTGTTGGCCCGCGCGCTGGCCCCGAGCCTTGGCATCACCACGACGGGCCTCGCGCTGGTCGCCGTCGCCGTGTTCCTCGGTCATCTGTACCCGGTTTTTTTCGCCTTCAAGGGCGGCAAGGGCGTGGCGACGGCCGCGGGCGTGCTGTGGGCGCTCGACTGGCGGCTCGGCCTCGCGCTCACGGCGATCTGGGGGCTGGTTTTTGCCGTCACTCGCGTCTCGTCGCTGTCGGCGCTGATCGGCGCGGCGGCGACGCCGCTGCTCGGCTATGTCTTTTTTGGGCCGGGCGCGCTGTTTGCGGCGACGGTCGTGATGGCGCTGTTGCTGATCTGGCGGCATCGCGCCAACATGCGGCGGCTCGCCTCGGGCGAGGAAGCCGCGTTCAAGAGGCGCTGAGCGGCGGCGCAAGCTCCGTCAACGCCCAGCGCGGCCGCACATTCACCGCATAGTCGCAGCGCGCCTCCGCGAGCCGCAGCGCGCCGACGTGCGCGATCATCGCCCCGTTGTCGGTGCACAGCGCGAGCGGCGGATGAAACACCTGGGCACCGAAGCCGGCTGCGCCCTGGGCGAGCGCCGTGCGCAGTCGCGCGTTGGCGCCGACGCCGCCGGCCACCACCAGTTGCCGCAGGCCGGTCTCGCGCAACGCGGCGAGCGACTTGGCGACCAGCACATCGACGATCGCCGCCTGCACGCTGGCGGCAAGATCGGCGCGTCTCGGATGCGTCGGCGGCAACTGCGGTTGCGGCAGCGACACGGCGCCGCGCGCCGGCAGTGGCGTGCCGCACAGGCGGCGCACCTCGTTGGCGACGGCCGTTTTCAACCCCGCGAAGCTGAAATCGAGGTTGCCCGAGTGCAGCAGCGGCCGCGGCAGCGCAAACGCCGTCGCGTCTCCGGTTTCGGCCAGCCGCGCGAGCAGCGGCCCGCCGGGGTAGTCGAGCCCGAGCAGCTTCGCCGATTTGTCGAAGGCTTCGCCGGCGGCATCGTCGATGCTCTCGCCGAGCAGCCGGTAGCGGCCGACGCCGTCGACACGCATCAGTTGCGTGTGCCCCCCCGACACCAAGAGCGCGACGAACGGGAAGCGCGGCGCCGGGTCGGCCAGGAGCGGCGACAGCAGATGCCCCTCCATGTGGTGCACCGGCAGCACCGGTTTGCGCCACGCGAAGGCGAGGCTTGCGGCCAACTGGGCGCCGACCAAGAGCGCCCCGGCGAGGCCCGGCCCCTGCGTGTAGGCGAGTGCTTGCACATCGTCCTGTGTTGCACCTGCCTCGCGCAGCGTCTGCGCGATCAGCCGCAGGCCGTAGCGGATGTGGTCGCGGCTTGCCAGTTCCGGCACCACGCCGCCGTAGGGCGCGTGCAGCGCCACCTGCGAATGCAGCGCCTCGGCGACGATGCGGCCGCTGGCCGGATCGAACAGCGCCACCCCCGTCTCGTCGCACGACGATTCGACGCCGAGCACGAGGCCGCGTCCCTGCGCCGACGGCGTCGGGGCGGGGTGTTGCGTGGTGTCGCTTGAATTCATTGCCATTTCGCGGTATATTACCCGGCTACTCAGCACCAACACGCCGTCGGCAACACTTCCGCATGATCATCAAAGTCCGCGAAAACGAACCTTTCGAAGTGGCGATGCGCCGCTTCAAGCGCGCCATCGAGAAAACCGGCCTCCTCACCGAGCTTCGCGCCCGCGAGTTCTACGAAAAGCCGACCGCCGAGCGCAAGCGCAAACACGCCGCTGCCTGCAAGCGCCATTTCAAGCGCATCCGCAGCATGCAGCTGCCGCCGAAGCTCTACTGATCTCTCGTTGCGTTTGCTGAGTCTGGAGGCGGCCCCGATCGGGGCCGTTTTCGTTGGTGCGTCGCACCGAACGAAAGGGAAACCCATGTCGCTGAAAGAAACCATCACCCAGGATATGAAGACCGCCATGAAGGCGGGCGACAGCGCGCGGCTGGGCACCATCCGCATGCTGCTCGCGGCCATGAAGCAGCGCGAAGTCGACGAGCGCATCACGCTCAGCGATGCCGACATCGTGGCGCTGGTCGAAAAGGCCATCAAGCAGCGCCGCGAGGCCATCGCGCAGTTCACCGCCGGTGCGCGCGCCGACCTGGTGGCCAAGGAGACGGCGGAAATCGCCGTGCTCACGCCCTATCTGCCGGCGCAGATGAGCGAGGCGGAGATCGACACCGTGATCGCGGCGGCCATCGCCGACGTCGCGGCGAGCGGCGCGAGTGGCAACGCGGCGATGGGCAAAGTCATGGCCATCGTCAAGCCCAAGCTCGCCGGCCGGGCCGACATGAGCGCCGTCTCGGCGCGTGTGAAGGCGCGGCTGGGCGGTTGAGCCGTCCGCTGCGACCGCGCCGCCCGCTCAGCCAGCGTCGGTTCGCCGCCGCGCCCGCGCTTCGCGCAGCAACGCCATGCGTTGCAGCAGCGCCCGCGCCTTCGCGCTCTGCGCCTCGCCGCGCGCATCGAGCCCTCGCCACTCGATTTCGAGCGCAGCCAGCGCGCGCAACTCGGCCACCTCCGGCGGCGTGAATCCGGCATGTTTCAGCACGCGGTGGAGCGCGCGCACCTCGGGCGGCACCAGCGGCTCGACATCGAGATCGAGCGGCGCGCCTTCCCCCGGCAACGCGGTCAATTCGCCCCGACGCACGGCGTCGCTGACGCGTCGTTCGGCGATGATGTCGGCCCAGTGCATGAAACGTTGGCGTTGCTGCGAGTGATTCGTTGCGTAACTATGTTACGCAAGCTCCGCATAACCTCTCACCGCCAAGGGCCGCAGCGGGCTCGACCGCGCTGGGTCGCGTTCGATGACCGGTGGCGGTGATCAACCGCACGAAAGCGACGTCAAGCCGTCGCCTACAGCCTGTAGGCGCGGGCTTGACCGCGCTTGGCTGCCTTCGACGACCGCTGGCAATGACCAACCCCACAAAAGCGACGTCAAGCCGTCGCCTACAACACGTAGGCGCGGGCTCGACCGCGCTGGGTCGCGTTCGATGACCGGTGGCGGTGATCGACCGCACGAAAGCGACGTCAAGCCGTCGCCTACAACACGTAGGAGCGGGCTTGACCGCGCTGGGTTGCGTTCGATGACCGGTGGGGTTGATCAACCCCACGCAAGCGACGTCAAGCCGTCGCCTACAACCTGTAGGAGCGGGCTTGACCGCGCTTGGCTGCGTTCGATGACCGGTGGCGACGATCAACCCCACGCAAGCGACGTCAAGCCGTCGCCTACAACACGTAGGCGCGGGCTCGACCGCGCTGGGTTGCGTTCGATGACCGGTGGGGTTGATCAACCCCACGAAAGCGACGTCAAGCCGTCGCCTACAACACGTAGGCGCGGGCTCGACCGCGCTGGGTCGCGTTCGATGACCGGTGGCGGTGATCGACCGCACGAAAGCGACGTCAAGCCGTCGCCTACGACATGTAGGCGCGGGCTTGACCGCGCTGGGCTGCGTTCGATGACCGGCGGCGAGAACAACCGCACGAAAGCGACGTCAAGCCGTCGCCTACAACACGTAGGAGCGGGCTTGACCGCGCTTGGCTGCATTCGACGACCGCTGGCGATGACCAACCCCACGAAAGCGACGTCAAGCCGTCGCCTACAGCCGGTAGGCGCGGGCTTGACCGCGCTTGGCTGCGTTCGATGGCCGGTGGCGATAGCCGCACGAAAGCGACGTCAAGCCGTCGCCTACAGCGCGTAGGCGCGGGCTTGACCGCGCTGGCCGAACGCTTTCCGCAGTTGCCGTTCGTCGTGCCGCTCGGCATCCATGACAGGCTTCCCGCGCGAAAACGTGCCAAGTCGACTTCAGCGGCATTTCGCTTGCAAGCCCGTCATGGACGCCATTTCAGCAACAAGCTGATGACGATGCGGTGCTGCCGATACAACATCCCGCCTCGCTCCTGCCGTCCTTCCGAAGGCGCTTGATGCGCGTCAAGCACGATCCGCCTGAACGCGCCCAGACTGATCGGATGCGATGGTGCCGCGCTCGTCCCCGTCACCGGCACTGTGGCGCCTGACGAACCCTGACCGGAAGACGATGATGGCAAACTCCTCGAGCGTTCATGTTCATTCACGCTGGCGCAATCGCTGGCTCGCGATGCTCGGCTGCATCGGCGCGCTGATCTGCACCGGCCCGCTCGTCGCGCAGCCGCTCGGCTGGCAGCATGGCATCGCGTTGCGAGTCATTCCGGCCACCAGCGTTGCCGACTTGCAGGTGCGACTCGAACTGAACAGCGACACGTTCGACTACGGCAAGGCCAAGGCCGACGGCAGCGACCTGCGCGTGTACGCCGGCAGCACCGAGCTCGCGTACTGGATCGAAAGCTGGAACCCGACGGGCGTCTCGACGCTGTGGGTCAAGGTGCCAACCGTCGGCACCCGTGCGCTCACCCTCTACTTCGGCAACCCCGCGGCGAGCGCGGTCAGCAGTGGCGCGGCCACCTTCGAACTGTTCGACGATTTCGAATCGCTCGACGCGTGGACGTTGCGCACGCAGGCCACCGGCACCGCGGTGCAGACCACGTTCGACGGGCACAGCGTGGCGCAACTCACCTCGCCCGACATGGGCAACGGCAGCGTGCTGACGCGTCCGTTCGCGGCCAGCGGCGCCACCGGCCATGTCATCGAAACGCGCGCGCTGCGGGCCCGCAGGGTTCGGGATTGACGGCATCCTGGTCGGCTTTACCGACGGCAGCCTCTACGCGACCTACTCTGACCTGCCCGACAACGGCTATGTCGGTTATCTGTTTCGCCACGGCAACATCCGCTCCGGATTGCTGCGCAACGTCGCCGGCGGCGGCGCGGGCAGCGGCGAGTGGAACGTCGTCGACAGTGGCGTTGCCGACCAATGGTATGTCGGCGGTCTGCGCTGGATCGGCGACACGCTGACATCGGAGCGTGACCGCCGGGCGCTGGTGTCGGCGCCGGCACAGGCGTTCGCCACGCTGAGTCACCTGCACATTTCCACCCTCGCCAGCGTCTGGAACTTCGACTGGGTGCTGGTGCGCAAGGCGGCGGCGAGCGACAGCGTCGCCACGCCGGTGACACCGCTGCTCTACGCCGCCAATCATTCAGCCCACTCCGTGACCGTGCACGAACGTCGCGACGCGGGCGATCAGCCGCCCCTGAAAACCTATGGTGGCCTCTACACACCGACCTGCGCGTTTGTTGCCGGCGACGAGTTGTTCGTGACCAATCATCAGGCCCACAACATCACCGTGCACGACGTCGATGCACCCGGTGATGCTCCGCCGAAACGCTACATCATGGGCAACCTCTACTACCCGGCGCACTGCTGGGTCGACCACGGCGAGCTCTATGTGGCCAACGCCAACGGCGGCAATGTGCAGGTCTACGACAGCCGCGACCACGGCGAGGACGTCGTGCCCAAGCGGGTGCTGAACGTGCAGGCACGTGGACTCGCCGTCCATGGCGACGAATTGATCCTGCCGCTGGATCCTTCCGTGACGGCCGGCGACAGCATCCACATCTACCCGAAGAGCGCCAGCAGCCCGGCCTCTCCGTCGCGCATCATCAGCGGCAGCAACACGCAGCTTGCCGGCCTGATTGGCGTGCATGCATCCGACGGTGAGCTCTTCGTCGTGACCAGTGGCGCCGTGCGTGTGTTCAACCTCGGCGATGACGGCAACGTCGCGCCGAAGCGCTCGATCACCGGCGCACAGACCGGGTTCGCCTTTCCGACCGCCGTGTGGGTGATCGGCGAGGAACTCTTCGTCGCCGATGCCAACAGCAACCGGATCAGCGTGTTCAACCGCAACGACAGCGGCGACGTGGCGCCGAAGCGGGTCATCACGGGCGCCGCGACGGGTCTGAACTACCCCTACCACCTCACGTTTGCCGTATCCACGCTCAGCATCACCCGCACCGGAAGCGGCGGCGGCACGGTCAGCAGCAGCGACGCGCAGATTGCCTGTGGTGCGACCTGCGCGCACCCGTACGCCAACGGCAGTACCGTGACGATCAGCGCGACCGCCGACGCGGGCTCGGTGTTCACCGGCTGGCTCGGTGCGTGCACGGGGCGCGCCGACTGCAAACTCACGATCAACGCCGCGACGGCGGTCACTGCCACCTTCGCGCCGGAACCGCTCGCGCAATACACGGCAAACATCGACGACAACGCGGGCTATGAGGCGGCCCACGATGGGTTGCTGGCGATGCGCTATCTGTTCGGCGTACGCGGCCTTGCGCTGACGGACCATGCGCTCGGCCCCCTTGCCGCGCGGACCGACCCCGACACGCTGGCCGGCTATCTCGACGATATGCGCCCGTTGCTCGACTTCGATGGCGACGGCAGCGTTGCCGCCACCACCGATGGTCTGCTGCTGATGCGCTACCTGCTCGGTCTGCGCGGCGACGCGCTGATCGCCGGCGCGCTCGGCGGCGCGGCCACCCGAACCACGGCCGCCGCCATCGAACAGGCCATTGGCGCCGTCGTGCCGTAGGGAAGCATCGCGGACTGTTCTGCGCTGCTGCGGGCTCGGGCGCTTTGTGCTGCGGAGGCGATCCTCGTGCGTGCTTTCCAAGCCATCAACTTTCCATGAAAAGCCGCATCCACAACGGGCTTGCAGCGCGAAAACGCGCGAAGTCGACTATTCACGAAACGACGCGCCAAGCCTGTCATGAATGCGCCTTTCAGCAAAAAGCCATTGACCCGATCAGTGCGGAATTTGGTTCGTCCCCGCCGCCGACCGGCGAGCGCTTGCGGATAATGGCCCGGCGCCGTCCGTCCCGCTGACGGCCGAGACGTGGAGTGACCTGCCATGCAACTGAAGGAACCGCGCCTGCTGCGTGAACAGGCGCTGATCGACGGCCAATGGTGCGATGCCGCCGACGGGCGTCGCTTCGCCGTGGACGACCCGGCCACCGGTGCCACGATCGGGCACGTGCCCGACATGGGCGTGACCGAGACCGAACGCGCGATCGCTGCGGCGGCGCGGGCGCAGAGGGCGTGGGCCGCGCAGAGCGCGAAGGCGCGCGCGGCCGTGCTGCGCCGATGGTTCGATCTGATCGTCGCCCACGCCGATGATCTCGCCCACATCATGGTGCGCGAGCAGGGCAAGCCGCTCGCCGAGGCGAAGGCCGAAGTGCTCTATGGCGCGAGCTTCGTCGAATGGTTCGCGGAGGAAGGCAAGCGCGCCTACGGTGACGTGATCCCGACGCTCGGCGCCGACCGCCGCTTCGTCGTCATCAAGCAGCCGATCGGCGTCTGCGCGGCCATCACGCCGTGGAATTTCCCGTTGGCGATGATCACCCGCAAATGCGCGCCGGGGTTGGCCGTCGGTTGCAGCTTCGTCGTGAAGCCCGCCGAGCAGACGCCGTTTTGCGCGCTCGCGCTTGCCGTGCTGGCCGAGGAGGCGGGGCTGCCGGCCGGCGTCTTCAACGTGCTCACCACGCTCGATGCGCCAGCGGTCGGCGCCACGCTCTGCGCCTCGCCCGTCGTGCGCAAGCTGAGCTTCACCGGCTCCACCGAGGTCGGGCGCATCCTGATGCGCCAGAGCGCCGGCACGGTGAAGAAGCTCGGGCTCGAACTCGGCGGCAACGCGAGCTTCATCGTGTTCGACGACGCGGACCTCGATGCCGCCGTCGATGGCGCCATCGCATCGAAATACCGCAACAGCGGCCAGACCTGCGTCTGCGCCAACCGCATCTACGTGCAGGACGGCGTCTACGACCGCTTCGCCGCGAAGCTCACCGAGAAAGTGCGGCAGCTGAAGGTCGGTCAGGGCTTCGAGGGCGGCGTGGTGCAGGGCCCGCTGATCGACGCGCAGGCGCTGGCCAAGGTCGAGGCGCACGTCGCCGACGCCGTGCAGCACGGCGCCCGCGTGCTGACCGGTGGCCGGCCGCATGCGCGCGGCGGGCGCTTCTATGAACCCACGGTGCTCGTCGATGTGACGCCAGCGATGCGCGTCAGCGTCGAGGAGACGTTCGGCCCCGTCGCGCCGCTCTTTCGCTTCGCCGACGAGGCCGAGGTCATCGGTCTCGCCAACGCTTCGGAATTCGGGCTCGCCAGCTACTTCTTCTCGCGCGACATCGGTCGCGTGTGGCGGGTGGCCGAAGCGCTCGAAGTCGGCATCGTCGGTGTCAACACCGGGCTCATCTCGAACGAACTGGTGCCCTTCGGTGGCGTCAAGCAGTCCGGCCTCGGGCGTGAGGGCTCGAAGTACGGCATCGAGGATTACCTCGAAATCAAGTACATCTGCATGGGCGGGCTTTGATGCCGCGTCGCCGCCGTCGCGCGGCCCGATCCCGGTCGACGTCGACCGGCAGCGGCAATCAAAGGTCGGCGCGGGCGACGATGACGCAATTGCGCCCGCTTTGCTTGGCCCGCAGCAGCGCCCGCTCGGCGCGATCAAGCACGCTCGACAGCGGCTCGTGCGTCGGCGCCGGCGTGACGCCCAACGAGGCCGTGAGCCGCTCGTCGGCCGCCTGATCGGACGGGACCGGCAGCGCCGCCAGCGCGACGCGGATTTTCTCGGCCGTCGTGCCGGCGTTGCTGGTGGCCAGATGGGGTAGCCACACGAGGAAGCAGTCACCGCCCCAGCGGGCGACGAGATCGCTGCGCCGCGCCTGCCCGAGCAGCACCTGCGCCGCATCGCGCAAGGCATGGTCACCGGTGAGGCGACCGAAACGATCGTTCAAATCACGGAAGCGGTCGAGCGCGACGAAGGCCAGCACGCCGCGCGACTCGTGATCGCTCGGCTGCATCCAGGTTTCTTCCAGTAGCTTGCGGGCACGGTGGCGGTTGACCAGGCCGGTGATCGGGTCGGCCAGCGCGTCCGCCGGTCGCGCCGCCTCGCGCCGCGTCGCCACCAGCGTGGCATGCAGCAATTGCCCGACGGTCTGCATCAGCCCGACATGCAACGGCTGAAAGTAATTGGCCGGCGTGGCGTAGACGCCGAGCAGCCCGCGCTGGTCGCCGCCCACGCCGATCGGCGCGACCAGCGCGCTGCGGGCACCGAAGCGGTTGGCGGCGTCGCGCCACGGGCCGTGCAGCGACGTCGGCGCGAGCGCGAAGATGCGCGCCGCGTTGGTGTCTGGCGTCGCAAGCGTATCTTCACGTTGCGTGAGGAAGTCGCCGGCGATGCTGAGCGGCCCTTCGGCCTGGGCGATGGCCGGGCCGACGGCGACCTGCGGCGAGAGTCGGGGTGCGCGCGCGTCGCCAAACCACACCCACGCGAGGCCGATGTTGGGGGTCGCGCCCGTCATCGCTTCGCAGAAGTGCCTTGCCGCCGCCAGCGGGTCGGGCCGGCCGATCAGATGGGCGCTGGCATGCAGCAGCGCCTCCGCGAGCAGCGTCTGCTCGGCAAGCTGCAAGGCATCGGTGGCCGCCCGTCCGGCGTCCGCCCGCCCTCGCTGAAACACGTTGAACATCACACACCTGCCCGCGGCACGCCGGTCGATCTAACCATCCATCGTCCGGTCGCGCGCCGCGATCCCTCACCGTCATCCTACCGCAGCCAGCTGACGGCGACCTGATGCGGGCCGGTTTACGCGTCGCCGGCCGTTTCGGCCTCGGGGGGTGTCTCGCCCAGTTGGGCGAACGGCAGTTCCTGCTTGACCAGGATGACCGTGCACGGCGCCGCCATCGCCACCTTGATCGGGATGGTCGGCTTGAACGATTGCATCTTCAGGCCGTGCGTCGCCGCGCCCATGACGATGACGGTGACGAAGTTGCCGCGGGCGAAGTCGATGATCGCGCCGGCCACGTCGCCGGACTCGATGACGTGATGTGAAACCGCGAGCCCCTCGTTCGGGATCGCGCGCGCCCATTGCTTCTGTCGCTCGACGTGGTAGCTGCGCACGCGGCTCTCGCTGCGTTCGGCATCGGTGTGGCTCAGATCCGACGGCGACACCACGGTGAGGCAGGTCAGCCGCGCCCCCGGCAGCGAGCCGAGCGCGCGGCTCACGCCGACGCGCAGCGCGTAGAGCGTGGCGTCGGTGACGTCCTTGTACGGCAGCGCGGCCATGACGATCGGCGCCTGCGCCAACTGCTCGGTCGGCAGCGGGCTCGGCTTGTACTCCATGCCTGCCGCCTTGACCCAGCGCCGCAGGTGATGTCCGAACGACGCCGCCTGCATGTCGTGGCTGCGCTCGGAGAGCGGCACCAGCGCGGGCTCCGCCAGATCGAGCGCGAGGTGGGCCGCCGACGGATAGCGCTTGGCGGCCTCGGGTTCGAGGCAGCGCAGGATGATCTCCTGCAACCACGGCGGAATGTCGGAATGCCACGCGCGCGGTGGTTTCGGCTGCATCCACAGTCGCTGGCGCAGCCCGCCCTTGGTGCTCGGCTCGCCGAACGGCGTCTCGCCGGTGGCGAGCTCGTAGAGCATGACGCCGATGGCGAAGATGTCGCTGCGCGGATCGCCGCGCACGCCCACCACCTGTTCCGGCGCCATCCACACCGGCGAGCCGATCGCGTGGCGCAGTTCCTCGGCGAGGAGGTCGGGGTAGTGACCGTGATAGCTCAGGCCGAAGTCGAGCAGCACGGCGTCGCCGATGTCGTCGTCCGCACTCGGGCGAATCACCACGTTGGCCGGCTTCAGGTCTTGATGCACGACGTTTTGCTGATGCAGGCTGTGCGCCGCCGTGGCGACGGCCTCGCCGAGACGGGCGATGAGATCGGGCGCGAGCCGCTCGCGCCGATCGCGCACCTGATCGACCCAGTGCTGCAACGAGCGGCCCTCGATGTACTCCATGACGAGGTAGGGCAGCCGCGTGAGATCGCCCGCGGCGACGAAGCGCGGCACGTGCGGGCCGACCAGCGCCTGCAGGATCTGCGTTTCGACTTCGAAGCCGACCAGGTTCTCGGCGCCGTCGCCCGCCGCCATGCGCGGCACCTTCATCGCCATGCGAAAGCCGGGGTCGGGCCGGCCGTTGGCGTATTCGACGTGATAGATGTGCGCCATGCCGCCCGAGTGCAGGCTCGCGCGGACGACGAAACCGTCGAGAACCTCGCCCGCTTGCAGCGCTTTCATATGCCCTGCCCCAGCCGTTCGGCAAAGAATTCGGGCAACCCGGCGGCACGGATGGCGGCGGCAGCGGCGCCCACGTCATACGGCACGCGCACGAAGGTCAGGCGCAACCGCTCGCGGTCGAAGAGGGCGTACATGGCGTCGGTGCGACCATCGCGCGGCTGCCCGACCGAGCCGATGGTGGCCAGCCAGCGCCGATGCAGCGGCACCGGAATCGCCGCGTCGGGCGTCGGCATGAAGGGCATCAGCGTGCCGGCATGGCCGCGATAGAAGAGCATCTGCCGGTGCACGTGACCTCCGAACACGTGATGGATGTCGGGGTCGAGCGCCTGCGCCGCCTGCATCGAGGCGGCCGCGCCACGTTCGTCGTAGACGTAATGCCAGCGGCTCGGCGCATCGACGCTCGCATGCACGAGCAGGCAACTGCCGTCGCGGTGCATCAGCGGCAAGTGGTCGACGAACTGCCGCTCGCTGGCGCTCAGTTGGTCGTGTGTCCACTGCGCCGTCATCTCACCGAGCGCGCCGCTCGGGGCGCTCGGCGGATGACACGCGAGTTCGTCGTGGTTGCCGCGCACCAGCCATGCTCCGCTTTCGGCCATCGCCATCGCCCGGCGCACCACGGCCACCGGGTCGGCACCGTAGCCGACCAGGTCGCCGAGCAGCGCGAACTGCGTGGCACCGCGCGCGCGGGCGTCGGCGAGACAGGCCTCGAAGGCCTGCAGGTTGGCGTGGATGTCGGAGAGCAGCGCGAGTTTCATGGTCGGGCGGGGTCGCACAGCAGCGGTTCACGCGCCGGCGAAAGCATTGTCACGGCGCGGCCTCGGGCGGCACTTCCTGCCCTGCGCCCGCGTTGACGTGCGTCAAGCGGGTTCGGCGGCCGGTGGTGGTGCGAAGTAGAGATCGACATCCCCCCAAGCGTGCCACAAACCGGGCCGTGCGCGGATGCGCGCCTCGAGCCGCGCCGCGTAGTCGGCAAAGGCGCGCTCGATGGCGGCAGGCTCGGGGCCGAGCGCGATCGGCTCGAAGTCGATGCGCTGCCTGAGCGTCGTGCGGTCCACTTCGCCGAAGAAGACGCAGAGCGCGCTGCCGGTCTGCGCCGCCAGCTCGATCATGCGCCGCGCCATCTGCGCCTCACCGCCGAGGAAGGCCACCGGTGAAGTGCGCCGCGCGAGCACCGGCGGAATGTCGATGGCGGCGAGTCCGCGACCGCCGGCGCGCAGCACGCCGCGCATGTGCTCGCTCGCCCCGCGCATCGTCACCAGCGGCACGCCGCCCAGCCGGTTCATCTCGCGCCAGCGCAGCAACAGATAGGGCCGCCACAGGCGCTCGCGCCACGAGCGCGGCTCGGGCAGCGGCGCCGAGATCAGGTGCACCGGCATGCCCTGCGCGGCGAGCAGCGGCAGCGTCCACCAACCGTTGCCGTAGTGCGCGAAGAGGATCATCGTGCCCGGCCCCGGCGGCGGCAGGCCGTGCACGTCGAGATCATGACGCATCGTGCGTCGAAAGCGCAGCGTGCTCAGAAAGACGTCGGCGCGGTCGGCGAGCCGTGTGAGGCGGTGATCGCGGCAGGCGTCCTCGACGTCGGCATCGGGCAGATAGCGCGGCAGGTTCGCGCGCAGCGCCGTCGTCTCCTCGCGGAAGTACTGCGCGCCGGCCATGATGCGCGCCGCGATGCGCCGACGCAGCCAGACACCGCCCAACGCGTAGAGCAGCGGCCAGAACAGCCAGTCGCGCACGCGCTCGCGATCGGTCGTCGCGCCGCTCGTGTGGTTGGGCATCGACACCAGCGCGGTGCCGATCAGCACGATCGCCATGCCGGCCACCATGTTGAAGGTGATCGCCTCCGACAGGATCAGCCAGCCCCAGAACGCGGCGAACGCCGGAAACAGGAAGGCGACGCTCGAGGCGCGCTGCGGCCCGATGGTCTTGATGAGATGGAAGAACAGCGCATAGCCGGCCGCCGTGCAGAACACGGCGAGCGCGAGCACGGCGCCCCAGGCCTTGGCCGACGGCGCGACGGCCGGTGCGGCGATGAGCCCCGGCAGCAGAAGCCACATCGCCGCGCCCCACACCATGCCGGTGGCCGAGGCGAACTGCGTGACGTTCTGGCTGGGCGCTTCGTCGCGCGTCAGGTAGTGCCCGATCAGGTAGGCCGCCGTGCCGTAGAGACTGGCCGCCGCCACGGCGGCGGTGATGCCGGCCAGCGCCATTGGCGTCAGCGCCACCGGTTGCAGCCCAACGAGCACCACCACGCCCGCAAAGGCGAATGCGATGCCGAGCCACTTCAGCGCGCCCAGACGCTCCTTGAACCACAGCCACGCGATCAGCGCCGTCCACACCGGCGTCGTCGAGTTGGCGATGGCGCTGTAGCCGGCGGGGATGTGTTGCGCCGCGAAGGTGTAGGCGATGAAGGGCAGCGCCGTGTTCACCGCCCCGACGCCCAGATAGGCGCGCCAGCGGCGGCGAAAGCCGAGCGGCTCGCGCAGCACCAGTGCGACGGCCGCCATGATCACGAGCGCCAAGCCGACGCGTGCGGCGGCCAGCGCCAGCGCGCCGAACTCGGGCACGGCGATGCGCATGAACATGAACGCCGCACCCCACAGCGCGCCGAGCAGCATCAGTTGCGCAAAGGCGGCGGCATTCATGAACGCCGACGGAAGTCGCAATGACTTTTCAGTGAAATGGCGTCCACAACGGGCTTGCAGGCAGAAAACACGGAAACTCGACTTGGCCCCGAATGGGGCGTGAAGCCCATCATGGACGCCATTGGCGCAAAAAGCTGATGACCACGGTACCGCGGCAAACCGTTGCGGGAACGATGCCGGGCGCGGCTGCGCGCATTGTAGGCGGGCTCGGTTGCCGCGCCGTTCAGTCGCGCCGCCGCGCCGCGTTCAGCGCCGTCTCCACTTCGCGGGCGAGCGCGAGCAGCGCGTGGTCGCCGGCGTGCCGTCCGACCAATTGCAGCCCGACCGGCGCCGCGCCCGCGTCGTGGCACGGCAGCGAGATCGCGCAGCCATCCATGTGGTTCACCCAGATCGTGTTGCGCAGGATCAGCGCGTTGGCCGCGAAGAACGCGGCGTCATCGGCGACGAGCGGCGCGATCGGCGGCGGCACGCAGGCCACGGTCGGCGCGATCAACGCATCGAATGCGGCCAGCGCGGCGTGCATGCGGTGCTTCCACAGCCGCAGCCAGGCGATGGCCTGCGATGTCTCGGCGCGGCTGACATCGGCGCCGAGCGCGATGCGCTGCCACACGCGCGGGTCATAGCCGACGCCCTGCGTGCCGACGTTCGCGGCGTGCCAGTCCCAGGTTTCGGCCAAGCGTCCCATGTGGCGCTCGCCCGGCGCGGCGGCCAGTTCGGCGAAGAATGCTTCCAGCGGCGCGCAAGGCGCCGTGACCACCGTGGCGCCGGCATCGCGCAACACGTCGACGGCGCGGCGACAGGCCGCGAGCACCTCGGCATCGAGGCCACGCCACAGCGTCCCCTGCGGCAGCAGGAAGCGCCGCCCGGCGAGCGGCTGCGGCGGCATCACGGGCGCCGTGTCGCCGCTCAGCACCGCATCGATGCGCGCGCAGCAATCGACGCTCGCCGCCAGCGGGCCGACCGAATCGTGCAGGAACGACAGCGGGACGGCGCCATTGACCGGCACCCGGAACGCGCTGGGCTTGAAACCCACCAAGGCGTTGAAGGCGGCCGGGATGCGCACGCTGCCGCCGGTGTCGGTGCCGAGCGAGGCCGTGCACATGCCATCGGCCACGCCGATCGCCGCGCCGCTCGACGAGCCACCGGGCACGCGTCCGCCACCATCGTTCGTGCGCGCCCAGACATTGCGCGGCGTGCCATAGTGCGGGTTGATGCCGACGCCGGAGAAGGCGAACTCGACCATGTTGCTGCGCCCGAAGATGATGGCGCCGGCCTCGCGCAGACGGGCGACGGCCGGCGCATCGGCCGCCGCCGGCGCACGAGCGCGCAGCACGGTCGAACCCGCGGTCGTCACTTCACCGGCAACGTCGAAGAGGTCCTTGATCGAGATCGTGATGCCTTCCAGCGCGCGTGCCGCGTCGCGCTCCGCGTTCGCCCATCGCGCATCGGCCGCACGCGCCGCCTGCCGGATCGCCTCCGCGTCGAGCGCGACGAAGGTGCGCGAGCCCTCGCCCGAGGGGTCGAGTGCGCGCGCCAGTTGCTGCTCGCAGCGCGCCGAGGGGGTCTCGTCGCCCTGAGCGAAGGCCTGCCATTGCTCGCGGATCGTCATCATGGTCGTCATCGTCGTTGCCTGTCGGTCATCGGCGGAAACTCGCCCGCATCGCGCCGCGCAGTGCGCCCGTCGCGCTCATGGCACGCCGCCTTACATTCGTTTGCATTATGCGTGTGACGGCAGGCGCGGCCGCCGCTACATTCAGCGCATGAAACCGCACGTCCCTCTCG
The DNA here is from genome assembly GCA_018241765.1 of Pseudomonadota bacterium. Taxonomy (GTDB): domain Bacteria; phylum Pseudomonadota; class Gammaproteobacteria; order Burkholderiales; family Casimicrobiaceae; genus Casimicrobium. The sequence continues at coordinate 16,888 of JAFEDD010000002.1, forward strand.
CCACCATGGCATCCTCGATCTGGTTGCGCGCTCTGATCCTCGGCTGCACGCTGCTGGCCACCGTCGCCACCGCGCAAGCCGCCACCGTCATCGATCTCGACTGGCGCGATGCCGCCCGCGAGCGCACGCTGCCGCTCAAGCTGCGACTGCCCGACGGCGACGCGCGGGTGCCGGTCGTGCTCTTCTCGCACGGACTCGGCGGCTCGCGCGAGGGCGGCGCCGCGTGGGGCGAGTATTGGGCGGACCATGGCTACCTCGTCATTCACGTGCAGCATCCGGGCAGCGATGAGGCGTTGTGGAAGGACGTCGCGCCGGCCGCGCGTCGCGCCAGCGTCGTTCGTGGCGCCACGGCGGAGCAACTGCTCGGCCGCGTCGACGACATCCGGTTCGTGCTCGACGAGCTCGCGCGCCGCCAGCGCGCGGCCGATGCCCCGGCGTGGCTGCGCCGCGCCGACCTCACGCGCATCGCGATGACCGGCCACAGCTTCGGCGCGCAGACGACGATGGCGCTGGCCGGACAGCATCATCGCGGCCCGATTCGCGATCTCGGGGACACGCGCCTGCGCGCCTTCATCGCGTTCAGCCCGCTGGCGCAGGGCCTGAAAGCGAGCTGGCCGGAACGCTACGGCGCGATGACGCGACCGTTTCTGAGCGTCACCGGCACGCTCGACGGCGATGTGCTCGGCAACGGCGCCTCGGCCGCGCGCCGCGCCGCCGTGTTCGACGCGCAGCCGGCAGGCGACAAGTACCGTGTCGTGTTCGAGGGCGCCAATCATTTCGTCTTCGCCGGCGGCGACCCGGCCAGCGCACGGCGTCTGAGCCTCGCCAGCGGCCGGCCGCGCTCGGCCACGCCGGACGCGCTCGCCGCAGCCATCGCAGAGCGCACGCAGGCGCTGACGCTCAAGTTCCTCGATGCCTATCTGAAGTCCGACGCCCCGGCGTTGCGCTGGCTGCACGACGAGGCGGGCGCCTTCATCGGCGACCTGGGCGCCTGGAGCGCGAAGTAAGGCCGCGCACTGCGGAGCGATCAGGATGGCGGCGGCGCGGGCAGCCAGCCCTCGAGGTTTCGCAGCGCGAGGTCGCGCAGGCAGCGGATGTGCGCCGGATGATCGTTCAGCGCCGGGATGTAGTCGAAGCTCTGGCCGCCCGCCCGCAGAAAGGCCGCCTTGCCCTCGATGGCGATTTCCTCCAGCGTCTCCAGGCAATCGACCGGAAAGCCGGGACAGGCCACATGCACCCGCCGCACACCCTCAGCCGGCCACGCCGCGAGCAGTGTCGAAGTGTTCGGTTCCAGCCACTTGGCGCGACCGAAACGTGACTGATAGGCGAGCTGCCACTGGGTGCCCGCGAGGTCGAGCTCGCGGGCGATCCGCGCCGCCGTGCCTTCGCAGTGCGCCTGATAGGGCTCGCCGCGAGCGATGGTGAACTGCGGCACGCCGTGAAAGCTCAACAGCAAGCGATCGGGGCGACCGTGGCGCTGCCAATGCTCGCCGATGCGTCGCGCGACGGCCTGCACGTAGCCTGCGTCATCGTGCCAATCGTGCACCGTGCGCAGCGATGGCGGCGCGCGCTCGCCCGCGAGCGCGCGCTCGATCGCATCGAACGCGCTGCCGGTCGTGCTTCCCGCATATTGCGGATAGAGCGGCAACGCCAGCACGCGCGTGCAACCGGCATCGCGCAGCCGCGCGAGCGCAGCGGCAATCGAAGGTTCGCCATAGCGCATGCCGGCTTCGACGACGATGCGGTCCGGTGGCAACCCCAGTGCCTTCAGGTGTTCGCCGAGACTGCCGCGCAGATACTGCGCAACGCGCGTCGTCCAAACGAGAAGCGGCGAGCCCTCGGGCATCCAGATCTGCGCGTATTTGCGCGCACTCTTCGCCGGCCGCGTGCGCAGGATCACACCGTGCAGCAGCGGCAACCACAGCAGGCGCGGCAACTCCACCACGCGGCGATCGCCGAGAAATTGCGCGAGATAGCGCCGCACCGCCGGCGTCGTCGGCGCCTCGGGCGTACCCAGATTGACCAGCAGGACGCCGATGCGCTGCCCGGATGCGGCGGTGGTGACGGGCGCATGAACCATGGACGACGATTGTAGGCAAGCGTCTCCGTGTCGCGTTGCGGGCAGCGGCGTCAGGACGTCTCGCCCAGTTCGCGTTGCAGCGCGGAGGAGAGGAGCTTGGCGGTGAGATCGACGATCGGGATCACGCGGTCGTAGGCCATGCGGGTGGGGCCGATGACGCCGAGCGTGCCGATCACTTCGCCGTTGACTTGATAGGGCGCGGTGACCAGCGAGAACTCGTCGAGCGGCACCACCTGCGATTCGCCGCCGATGAAAATCTGCACGCCGTCGGCCTTGTTGGCGAGATCGAAGAGATGCAGCAGTTGCGTGCGCTGCTCGAAGAGGTCGAACAGCTGCCGCAGGCTGCCGAGGTTGCCGCTCGCCTCGGGCGTGTGCAGCAGACGGCGCTCGCCGGAGACGATCAGATTGTCGCTCGCCTGCTGCGCGAGCTCGGAGCCGGTGGCGACGGCCGCCGTCATCAGCACCATGATGTCCTCGCGCAGTCGCTGCAAGTCCTCGGTCAGGCGCGCGCGGACCTGATCGAGCGGCACGCCGCCGAAGCGTTCATTGAAGAAGTTCGCCGCTTCGGTCAGCTGCGCCGGAGAGAAGGCGCGGTCGGTGTTCAGGATGCGGTTTTGCACATCGCCGTCGGCGGCGACCAGCACCATCAGCAACCGCCGTTCGCCAAGGCGCACGAATTCGATGTGACGAAAGGCCGGCGTCTTGTGTGGCGCGGCGACGATGCCGGCGAAGGACGAGAGCTCCGAGAGCAGCCGCGCCGCCGCGCCGATCAATTCCTGCGGCTGCTGCCCGTGCATCTGCGCCTCGGCGCCCTGCACTTCGACGCGGTCGAGCGCCTGCGTGACGAGCAGCGTGTCGACGAAGAAGCGGTAGCCGCGCGGTGTCGGCACCCGTCCGGCCGAGGTGTGGGGGCTGGCGATGAAGCCATGCTCTTCGAGGTCGGCCATGACGTTGCGGATCGTCGCGGGCGAGAGCTCGAGTCCGCTTTGCTTCGACAGCGTGCGTGAACCGACCGGCTCGCCATCGGCGATGTAGCGCTCGACCAGCGCCTTGAGCAGGATACGGGAGCGAGGGTCCAGCATGCCCCGATTGTAATGACGCACCCCGGCGGCGGGGCGGCGCTGCGCGATCGCTGTGATTAAATCGTTGCATGCCCGCTGCCCTCGCTCCGTGCCCCGTTGCCATTGCCGTGCGGCCTTCGCAGCGCGACACGGCACGCGAGGCCCGGCACGAGTTGCGCGGCTGGGTCGACGCCATCGCCGACCTGCTGGCCGACAGCGGTTATCACCCGACGCTCGAAGCGCGCAGCGCCGATGAAATCGGCGGCTCCGGGCTGCCGACGCTCGCCATCGACGAAATCGGCGCGCAATGCGGCCTCGCCATCGTCCTCGGCGGCGACGGCACGCTGATCTCGGTGGCGCGACAACTGGCGCCGTATGGCGTGCCGGTGATCGGCATCAATCATGGCCGGCTCGGGTTTCTGACCGACCTCGGCGAGACGACCGTGCATGAGCTGCTGCCGCGCATGCTGGCCGGCGACTATCGCGAGGAGCGGCGCTCGCTGATCCGCGCCGTCATTTCGAACGACCCCGGGCGCGAGCACTTCGCGATGAACGATGTCGCGGTGAACCGGGGCACGACGGCATCGCTGGTCGACCTCGAAATCGCGCTCAACGATCACTTCGCATTCGCCTTTCGCGCCGATGGCGTGATCGTTGCCACGCCGACCGGCTCGACCGCGTACAGCCTGTCGGCCGGCGGGCCGATCCTCGCGCCGAGCGTCAATGCGTTCACGCTGGCGCCGATCGCGCCGCACGCGCTGACGATGCGTCCCATCGTGGTCGCCGACGACTCGGTGATCCGCATCACCGTGACCCGTGCCCGCGAAGCGGTGGCCAGCATCGACGGCCATCACAGCTGGGTGCTCGACGACGGCGATTCGGTCGAACTGCGCCGCGCCGCGATCGGCGTCCGGCTATGGCATCCGCTCGACTACGACTACTACCACACGTTGCGCCGAAAGCTCGGGTGGACCGAAACCCCGGAAGGGTTGACGCCGCGCAAGCGTTGACGCCCCTTGCCGTGCTCCGACAGCTCTCCATCACCAACTTCGTTCTGATCGACCGACTCGACGTCGAGTTCGACGCGCGCCTCACTGCGCTCACCGGCGAGACCGGTGCCGGCAAATCGATCGTGCTCGACGCGCTGGGCCTCGCGCTCGGGGCGCGTGCCGACAGCGCCAGCGTGCGTGCGGGCGAGCGGCAGGCCGATATTCGCGCCGAATTCGACATCGTCGACAACGCCGCCGCGTGCGCGTGGCTCGATGCGCAGGGCGAGGAGGCGGCCGATCATGTCGTGCTGCGTCGGGTCATCGACGCGGCCGGCAAGAGTCGTGCGCAGATCAACGGTCGGCCGGTGGCGGTCGCCGAGCTGCGCGAATTGGGCGGTCTGTTGCTCGAACTGCATGCGCAGCATGAACAGCAGGCGTTGCTGGCGGCAACGACTCAGCGCGCGTTGCTCGACCGCTATGCCGGCGCCGACGCCGACGCGGCGGCGGTGCGCGCGGCGTGGCTGCAAGCGCGGGCCTGTCGCGACGCGCTCACGGCGGCGCAGACCGAGGGCGCTGCCCGCGCCCGTGAGCGCGCCGCGCTTGAGGCCGAATTGCAGGAGTTGCGCGAGGCGCGCCCGAGCGCCGAGGAATGGCAGGCGCTCAGTCACGAGCAGACGCGCCTGAGTCACGGCAAGGAGCTGGTGCAGGCGGTCGGCTCCGCGCGCAGCGCGTTGCAGGACGAGCGTGGCGCGATCGATGCCGTGGTGGCCGTGCACACGCTGCTCGCGGGCGGCGAACGCATCGACCCCGCACTCGGCGAGACGCGACAGCTGCTCGATTCGGCCATCGCCCAACTTGGCGAGGCGGCGCACGCGCTGCGTCACTACGAAGATCGCCTGCACCTCGACCCCGAGCGGCTGCATGAGGTGGAGAGCCGCTTGTCGAACCTGTTCGCGCTTGCGCGCAAGTTGCGTGAGCGGCCGGAAGCGCTCGCCGCGCGTTGGCAGGCAAGCGAAGCGAAGCTCGCGCAGCTTGCCGCCGCCCAAGACGTGGCGGCGCTCGAACGGGCGGCGCGCGAGGCCGATGCGGCGCTCGAAGCCGCGGCCGCGGCGCTCGGCGCGAAGCGTGCCGTTGCCGCGCAGCGCCTGGCGCAGGCCGCCACGGCGGAACTGCCGGACCTCGCCTTGCCGAGTGCGGCGATCGAGATTGCCTTGACGCCCCTGCCCACGATCGAGGCGAGCGGCGGCGAGCGCATCGAGTATCGCTTTCGATCGCATCCGAGCCTCGCCTTCGCGCCGTTGGCCAAGGTCGCCTCGGGTGGCGAGTTGGCGCGACTCGCGCTGGCGATCCTCGTCGTCTGCGGCGATGCCGCGGCGCGGCCGACGTTGATCTTCGACGAGGTCGATGTCGGGGTCGGGGGCCGCGTTGCCGCGCAGGTCGGACGCAAGTTGCAGGCGCTGGCCGCAACGCGGCAGGTGCTCTGCGTGACGCACATGCCGCAGGTGGCGGCCCATGCCGATCAGCACGTCACCGTCACGCGCGACAACTCGGCCAGTCCGACCACACGCATCACACCGCTCGGCGGCAAGGCGCGCGTGGCGGAGATCGCTCGCATGTTGTCCGGTCACGAAGTGGGCGCGGCGACCGAGCGCATGGCGCGCGAGCTCATCGAGTCGGCGCGGCGGCCCGATTGAGCGGCGGTCGCGCAGCGTCGTCGCGGCAGCGGTTCAGCGGCGACGTTTCTTGACGACGGCGCGACCGCGCGTGGCCTTGCCGACGCGGGCGGCCTTCGTGCCGCGTGCTTTCTTGCTCGTGACCTGCGGCTTCGGAATCGCCAGCACTTCGCCGGTTTCCATCCACGTCTTGACGCGCTGCGCGTCGCCGATGCGCGAGAACTTGCCAACCGAATCGAGCAGCACCAGCACCACCGGACGCTGCGCGATCTGCGTGAGCATGACGACACAGCGGCCCGCCTCGCGGATGAAGCCGGTCTTTTGCAGCATGATCTCCCAGCCGCCGCTCTTCACCAGGGCGTTGGAATTGTTGAAATGCAGCGTCTGGCCGGTGGCCGGCACCTGCACGTATTCCTCGCTCTGGGTGCTGAACTCGCGGATCAGCGGATAACGCTGCGCGGCCTGCACCATGGCGGCGAGGTCGCGGGCGGTCGAGACGTTCTCGGGCGACAGGCCCGTGCTGTCGACGAAACGCGTGTGCGTCATGCCGAGCGCCTTCGCCTTCGCGTTCATCGCCGCCACGGCGGCGGGCAGGCCACCCGGATAGTGGCGGCCGAGCGCGCTGGCGGCGCGGTTCTCGGAGGACATCAACGCGAGGCGCAGCATTTCGCGACGCGGCAGTTCGCTGCCGATCGAGAGCCGCGAGCGGCTGCCCTTCAGGAAATCGAGATCGTCGAGGTCGACCGCGAGCGTCTGCTCGAGCGGTTGCTGGGCGTCGAGCACGACCATCGCCGTCATCAGCTTGGTGATGCTGGCGATCGGCGTGACGTTGTTGGCGTTCTTGGCAAAGATCGGGTCGCCGGTGCGGGCATCGATGACGAGCGCGGCCTGCGACAGCAGATTGGGGCCCTGCGCGTGGCTGATGCCGCTCGCGAGGAATGCGCCAGCGACGGCTACCGAACCAAAAAACCTAACGAAAACAATACGACCGATCATTTACTTCACCCTCCACGCGAATTTTACGCGGAGCACGCGCCAGACGGGCTCAACGGTTCATTCGAGCAAGGGTCGTGCCGCGCGGCGTGGCAACGGCGCCACGGCCGCTCGTGGCGCCGTTCAGTCGACGCGGGCGCCGCTGTCGCGCACGATGCGGGCGTATTTGGTCAGTTCGCGGCCGATGAAGGCGCGAAATTCGTCAGGTGTATCGGCGGCGGGTTCGGCGCCGCTGGCGAGCCATTTCTCGCGCAGTTCGGGCGCCGCGAGCGCACGCTGAATCTCCAGCGAGATTCGCTTGACGATGTCGGGCGGCGTGCCGGCAGGCGCCAGAACGCCCCACCAGGTGAAGACGTCGAAGTCCTTGATGCCCGCCTCCGCCATCGTTGGCAGCTCCGGCGCCAGCGCGCTGCGCTTGGGCGTCGTCACGGCGAACGCGCGCAGCTTGCCCGCCTTGATCTGCGGCATCGCCGAGGCCATGTTGTCGAACATCATTTGCACCTGTCCGCCGAGCAGATCGGTCATGGCCGGTCCGCCGCCCTTGTAGGGCACGTGCGTGATCGGGGCGCCGGTGGCGAGTTTGAAGAGCTCGCAGGCGAGGTGGCCGGCGCTGCCGTTGCTGCCGCTCGCGCAGTTGAGCTTGCCGCCGGCCTTGGCGGCGGCAACGATGCCAGCGACGTCGGTGGCGGGCAGCACCTGCGGGTTCGTCACCAGCACGTTCGGCGTCACCACGACGAGCGAGACGGGCGCGAAGTCCTTCACCGCGTCGTAGGGCATCTTGGCGAAGAGCGCCGGGTTGACGGCGTGCGTCGACAGCGCGCCCATGCCGATCGTGTAGCCATCGGGTGCCGACTTGGCGACGGCGTCCATGCCGATGTTGCCACCGGCGCCGGGGCGGTTGTCGACGACCACCGGCTGCCCGAGCTGCTCGGAGAGTTTCTTCGCGAGGTCGCGCGAGGTGGCGTCGACGGCGCCGCCCGCCGGAAACGGCACGATGAGGCGGATCGGTTTCGTCGGCCAGGCGCTGGCGCCTTGGGCGTGCGGTGCGACGGCGGGCAGCGCCAGGGCGCCGAGCGCGAGCAGGGCGTGTGGCAGGAGTCGGGTGGCGAGGCGAGGCAGGCGCATGGGCGGGGTGTGCTGAGGTGGATACGCCGCGATGATACGCAAGCGCCACGGCGCTGAGTAGAACGCGCCGCCGCGCCGCGCACCGACACCGCGCATAATTGAACGTTCGACGGGCGTCACGCCAGAGCGCGGATGAGCATGCAGAAGACGATTTACGGCATCACGGTGGCGGTGCTGGGTGCGCTGTTGGGCGCGGGGGTGATGTTTCTTTGGGGCGGCGGCAAGGCGGCCCCGGCACCGCAGCAGGCGGCGACGCCAGCGCCTGTGGCCAAGGCGCCCGATGGTGCGAAGAAACCCGCTGACGGTGCGGCGAGCAAGGGCGGCGGCGCTGGCGCCGGCGCTGGCAATGCGGTGCCGGTGGAGACGGGCAAGCCCGAGCGCCTGGACTGGCCGCGCACGGTGACGGCGGTGGGCTCGCTGCGCTCCGACGAATCGGTCATGGTGCGCGCGGAGCAGTCCGGACGCATCACGGCGTTCCAGTTCCGCGAAGGCCAGCCGGTGGCGGCCGGTCAGGTGCTGGTGCAGCTCGACGATGCGGTGGCGCGGGCCGAGCTCGAGCAGGCTGTCGCCAACCAGAAGCTCGCGAAGGCGAAATTCGACCGCGCCGTGGAACTCCAGCAGAAGAACTTCATCTCGGGGCAAGCTCGCGACGAGGCCGAAAATGCGCTGCGCGTGGCCAACGCCACGGTGTCGTTGGCGCAGGCCAAGCTGACCAAGACCGTGATCCGTGCGCCGTTCGCCGGCACCATCGGGCTGCGCTCGGCCAGCATCGGCGACTATGTGAAGGACGGCCAGGACATCGTGAACCTCGAGAAGACCGACCCGATCAAGGTCGACTTCAAGGTGCCGGAACTGTTCCAGGCGAAGATCGGCGTCGGGCAGGCGCTCGCCGTCACGCTCGACGCGCTGCCGGGCCAGCAGCGCAGCGGCCGCGTCTATGCCGTCAACCCGCAGCTCGATGCGGCTGGCCGCGCCGTCGTGCTGCGCGCGCAGATGGACAACCGCGACGGCAAACTGAAGCCGGGCATGTTCGCCCGCGTGCGCCTGACGCTGTCGGACGTCGGGCCGACGCTGGTGGTGCCCGAGCAGGCGGTGGCGATGCAGGGCGACGAGCAGGTGCTCTACAAGGTGCTCGATGGCCGCGCGGTGCGCAGCAAGGTCGAAGTCGGCCAGCGTCGCGACGGCAAGGTCGAGATCGTCGAGGGGCTGCGCGCCGACGATGTCGTCGTGCTCGCGGGCTGGCAGCGCCTGCGTGACGGCGCGGCGGTGCGTCCGGCGGCCGGTGCGACCGCGCAGGACGCCGCGAACGCGAATCCGCCGGCCAAGAAGACGTAACAGCTTTGTCGTGAAAGCCGCATTCATGATGGGCTTGGAGCGTATTTCTTGCAAAAGTCGAGTTTTGGCCATTTGTGCGTCCAAGCCCGTTGTGGACGCCATTTGCACAAAAAGATGTTGACTGCGCGGCGTCGTTTGCCGCGTGTTGAAGGTCGCCGCGCGGCGCCGGGAGACGGACCATGAAGTTCTTTGATCTGTGCATCAAGCGACCGGTGCTCGCCACCGTGCTCTCGCTGGTCGTCGTGCTGCTCGGGCTGATCGGCTACACGCGGCTGTCGATCCGTGAATACCCGAAGATCGACGAGCCGATCGTCAGCGTCAGCACGACCTACAAGGGCGCCTCGCCCGAGGTCATCGAATCGCAGATCACCAAGACGCTCGAGGATTCGCTCTCCGGCATCGAGGGCGTCAACCTCATCACGTCGAACTCGCGCAGCGAGCGTAGCGACATCACGGTGTCGTTCAAGATCACGAAGGACCCCGACGTCGCCGCCGCCGAGGTGCGCGACAAGGTGGCGCGGGTGCGGGCGCGTCTGCCGGCCGCGGCGGATGAGCCGGTCATCGCCAAGGTCGAGGCCGATTCCTTCCCGGTCATGTGGTTTGCGCTGACCTCCGACAGCCACAACCAACTGCAACTCTCCGACGCCGTCAACCGCATCATCAAGCCGCGCATGCTGGTGCTGCCCGGGGCGGCCGATCTGCGCATCTTCGGCGAACGCAAGATCTCGATGCGCATCTACATCGACCCGGCCAAGCTCGCCGCCTACCGCCTGACGGTGGCTGACGTCGAGGCGGCGCTGCGCGCCCAGAATGTGGAGATTCCGGCCGGTCGCATCGAGAGCCGGCTGCGCGAATTCAACGTGCTGGCGCAGACGGACTTGCAGACCGTCGATGAGTTCGGCGCCATCGTCATCGCGCAATCCTCGGGCTATCCGATCCGCATCCGCGATGTCGCGCGGGTCGAGATCGGTGCGGCCGAGGAGCGCGGCTTCCAGCGTTTCATGGGGCGCACGGCGGTCGGCTTCGGCATCATCCGGCAGTCCACCGGCAACCCGCTCGAACTGTCGAAGGCGGTGCTCTCCGAGATGCCGCGCATCCAGGAATCGCTGCCGCAGGGCATGAAGATCGAGCTCAACTACGACAGCTCGGTGTTCATCGCGCAGTCCATCAAGGCAGTGTTCTCGACGATCGGCGAGGCCGTGCTGCTCGTCGCGCTGGTCATCTTCTTCTTCCTGCGCAGCCTGCGCGCGACGATCATCCCGCTGATCACGATCCCGGTGTCGCTGACCGGCGCGTTCTTCCTGATGTACCTCTTCGGTTTCACGATCAACACGCTGACGCTCTTGGCGATGGTGCTCGCCGTCGGGCTCGTCGTCGACGACGCCATCGTCGTGCTCGAGAACATCCATCGCCACATCGAGTCGGGCATGACGCGGGTGCAGGCCGCGCTGGTCGGCATGCGCGAGATCGGCTTCGCGGTGGTGGCGATGACGCTCTCGCTCGCCGCCGTGTTCGCGCCGCTCGCGTTCGCCACCGGCCGCACGGGGCGGCTGTTCATCGAATTCGCGCTGGCGCTGGCCGGCGCCGTCGTCGTCTCCGGCTTCGTCGCGCTGACGCTGTCGCCGATGATGTGCTCGCTGCTCCTGCGCCACGAGGCGAAACACTCGGCGCTCTACAACGCGATCGAGCGTGGCTTCGACGCCTTCACGCGCGGCTACCGGCGCGCGCTGAATCTGGCGCTCGACAACCGGCTGATCGTGGTGCTGGTGGCGCTCGTCGTCGCCGGTCTCGCCGCCGTGCTGTTCAAGGTGACCAAAACCGAGCTTGCGCCGCTCGAGGACCGGGGCGTGATCTTCGGCTTCATCTCGGCGCCCGAGGGCTCGACCTCGGACTACCTGATCAAGTACGTGCGTCAGGTCGAGGACATCTACAAGACGCTGCCGGAGACGCAGGCCTATGGCGGCAACGGCGGCTTCCCCAACGTCTCCGACGGCACCGCCATCCTGCGCCTGAAGGACTGGAGCGAGCGCACGCGCTCGCAGGCCGACGTCGCGCGCGAGCTGATGCCGAAGTTCCAGGCGCTCGCGGGCGTGCAGGCGTTCCCCTCGCAGCCGGGTTCGCTCGGGCAGAGCGCGCGGGCCAAGCCGGTCGAATTCGTGCTGATGGCGCCGGTGCCCTACGAGCAGATGCAGAGCTACGTCAACGCGATGCAGGCGGAGATGCAGAAAAACCCCGGCTTCACCAACATCGACACCGACTTGCGCATGAACACGCCCGAGCTTCGCGTGCGCGTCAACCGCGATCGCGTACTCGACGTCGGCGCCAACGTCGACGTCGTCGGCCGCACGCTGGAGACGATGCTCGGCGGGCGTCTGGTCACCCGCTTCAAGCAGGATGGCGAGCAGTACGACGTCATCGTGCAGGTCGCGCGTGACGGCCGCGACACGCCCGAGCGCATCAGCGAGATCCACGTCCGCAACCGCAGCGGCGACATGGTGCCGCTCGCCAATCTGGTCACCGTGCGCGAGGGCGTGAGCCCGCGCGCCATCGCCCACTTCCAGCGCGTGCGGGCCGCCACGGTCAACGCCAATCTCGCCCCCGGCTACACGCAGGGCGAGGCGCTCGCCTACATGGCCGAGGCCGCCAAGCGCGTGCTGCCGGGCACCGTGCAGACCGACCTGTCGGGCTCGGCGCGCGAGTTCCGCGACTCATCGAGCGACATCTACTTCGTGTTTCTGCTCGCGCTCGGTTTCATCTACCTCGTGCTCGCCGCGCAGTTCGAGAGCTTCATCGATCCGCTCATCATCATGCTCACGGTGCCGCTGTCGATGGCCGGCGCGCTGCTCGCGCTGCAACTGACCGGCAACACGCTGAACATCTATTCGCAGATCGGCCTCATCACGCTGGTCGGCCTCATCACGAAGCACGGCATCCTGCTGGTGGAATTCAGCAACCAGTTGCGCGATCAGGGTCGCAGCATCCGCGATGCCGTCATCGAAGCGGCGGTACTGCGCCTGCGCCCGATCCTGATGACCACGGGCGCCATGGTGCTTGGCGCCATTCCGCTGGCGCGCGCGGTGGGCGCCGGCGCCGAAAGCCGCCAGGCCATCGGCTGGGTCATCGTCGGCGGTCTGCTGCTCGGCACGCTGCTGACGTTGTTCGTGGTGCCGACAGCGTACACTCTGCTCGCTCGAACGAAACGGGGCGAGCGCGCGCGCGAAATCGAACGGGCGGAACAACTGACGCATGGCGCGCAGGTGGCCGGAGAATGATGGACGGAGCACGGGCATGAGTGTTGGCGTATCGATCAAGCCACTGACAGCAAGCGACGGCGGCATCTATCGCGCCTTGATGCTGCGCGCGTACAGCGAACATCCGGAAGCGTTCACCTCGACCTTCGAGGAGCGTGCCGGCAAACCGGTCGACTGGTGGACCAAGCGGCTGACCGACCCCACCACCGTCACGCTGGGCGCCTTCGATGCCACCGAGGCACTGATCGGCAGCGCCCGCCTCGAAGCGTTTCAGCGCGCCCGCGAGCGCCACAAGGTTGCGCTCGCGGCGGTGTACGTCATGAAGGACTATGCCAATCGCGGCATCGGGCGTCGGTTGGTGGAAGAAGCCCTCGGCGCCTCGCGCCGCATGAATGCCGTGGAAATCATGAACCTCACGGTCACGGCCGACAACCTGCCGGCGGTGCGCCTGTTCTCGCGCATGGGGTTCCAGACCTTCGGGCGCGAGATTCGGGCCGAGCGCAGCGAAGGGGCCTATTTCGACCGGCTCTCGATGTGGCGCCCGGTCAGCGCCGACTACATCGCCTGAGACGACCGCTCAGGCGGCCAGCACCTTCCACAGCAACTGGGCGAGCAGCGCCTGCTGCTCTTCGGTCAGCGCGTGGTTCACGCGCTGTTCGAGCGCTGTGCTGAGCGCGGGCGGATAGGGCATCACTTCCAGCGCTTTGTCGGTCAACGCATATTTCGCTGGCCGTTCGCCGAGCTCACGCACCCAGCCGCGGCCGGCCAGCCGGTTCATCAGCACCGTCGTCTGCGACGGCGAGCGGTAGACGCGTCGCGCCACCTGCGCGATGGTCGGCTCGCCGAGCGTATAGATCGCCGCGAGCGCCTGCCATTCGAGCATGCTGAGTTGATAGCGCCACAGCACGCTGTCGAGAGCGACGAAGCAGGCATGGCCGAACCGCGCGAGCGCCGGGCTCAAGGCTTCATCGGCGACGGGCTGGCTCGTCACGGCGGCCGCTCCCCGCGCGCGCGGTGGGCGCATCAGGGTCGGATCATTGTCCTCGGGCAGCATGATGCGGCGTTTATATCACGCGCGTGTCGTCAAATGGCGATGCTGCGCCCGCCGTCGACGGCGATCGTGTGGCCGGTGACGTAATCGGCGTCGCAGACCAGATATTTCACGGCTTCCGCCACCTGCGCGGCGCCGCCTTCGCGTCCAAGCGGCACCGTCGCGAGGATGCGTCGACGCTCGGCCTCGTCGATCTGCCCGTCGAGCGGCCACGCGATCGGGCCCGGCGCCACCGCGTTCACGCGCACCTCCGGCGCAAGCTCTCGGGCGAGGGCGCGGGTGAGCCCCTGCAACCCCGCCTTGGCCACGTTGTAGACGAGATAACCCGGCATCGGCAACTCGCTGTGGATGTCCGTGATGTTGACGATCACGCCGCGTCTCGCGCGCAGATGCGGTGCCGCGGCCTGCGCGAGAAAAAGCGGCGCCTCGAGGTTGCTGCCCACCAACGCGCGCCAGTCGGCGGCCGTCACCGTGGCGAGCGGCGTCGGGTAGAAGGTGGAGGCGTTGTTGACCAACGCATCGAGGCGGCCGAAGTGCGCCACGACGCGCGCCACGAGGGCAGCGGGCGCGGTGCCGTCGAGCAGGTCGGCGGCGAAGGTCGCCGCGCTGTCGGCGCGCTCTGTGTTCAACCGCGCGGCGAGCGCCTCGGCGGCCGTGGCCGACGCGCGATAATGGATCGCCGCCCGAAACCCCGCATCGTGCAGTCGCCCGACGATGGCGGCCCCCAAGCGCTGGGCGCTTCCCGTCACCAGCACCACCGGTTCGCCGCTCGTCACCATGCCTGCTCCTCGCCCCGTCGTCTCCGGCCTGCCCGCGCCCACACCGGATGAGGCCGCGCATGGCGCGCGTCTGTGCGCCCATCTGCGCGAGTGCATCGCGCGGGAAACGCCGCTCGCATCAGAGCCGGAAGCGACGATCGGCTTTGCCGATTTTATGCACGAGGCGCTCTATGCGCCGGGGCTTGGCTACTACGCGGCCGGCGCCACCAAGCTCGGCGCTGCCGGCGACTTCGTCACCGCGCCCGAACTCTCGCCGCTGTTCGCCGCGACACTGACCGACGCCTTCGCGCCCATCATGGACGAGGGCGTGCTCGAGCTTGGCGCCGGCAGTGGCCGGCTCGCGCGTGACGCCATCGCCGCCGCGCCGTCGCTCGATGGGCGCTGGCGCGTGCTCGAAGTCAGCGCCGATCTGCGCGAGCGCCAGCGCGGCGCGCTCGAAGGCGCGGGCGTCGTCTGGCTCGACGCGCTGCCCGAGCGCCTGCGCGGCCTCGTGCTCGGCAACGAAGTGCTCGATGCCATTGCCTGCGAGATCGTGCGCCACCACGACGGGCGATACGAGCAGGCACGCGTCGCCGTCGCCGAGGCTGGCTTCGCGTGGCGTTGGCGGCCGTTGACCGACGACGGGCCGCTTCTCGCGGCGGCCCAAGTGCGCATGCCACCGATCGCGGGCTATCAGAGCGAAATCAATCTGCGCGCCGAAGCGCTGGTCGCCACGCTCGCCGAGCGGCTCGACGATGGCGCGCTGTGCTTCATCGATTACGGTTTTCCGCGCCGCGAGTACTACCACCCCGAGCGCGGCGCCGGCACGCTCGCCTGCCACTACCGGCAGCGCGTGCACTTCGATCCGCTGCAACGCGTCGGCTTGCAGGACATCACGGCGCACGTCGACTTCACGGCCATCGCCGAGGCGGCCGTCGATGCGGGCCTCCAGGTCATCTGCTACGCCACGCAGGCGCAGTTCCTGCTGCACGCGGGGCTGCTTGGCCGGCTCGAGCGGCAGACGTTCGCCAGCGAGCGCGAGCGCGCGCTGGCCATCGGCGCCGTGCAAAAACTGCTGTCACCCGCCGAAATGGGCGAGCTCTTCAAGGTGCTCGTGGTCGGCCGTGGCGAAGCCGTCGCCAAGCTTGGCGCACTCAGTGCGTTCGACCAGAGTTACCGGCTGTAGCGACGCCCGGTCAGCGCTTCAGCAGCACCTGTCGCAACCACGCCAGACGGTCCTTGCGTGCCTCATCGTTGAGCAGTTCGTCCGATTCGTACAACTGGCGCGTCTTCGGCGTCGGCGCGGCGCGGTAGAGGTCCACCTGTTCGAGTGTCTGCGCCCAGGCGTCGCGCGTGGCGAACTGGAAGTGCAGCTTGGCCGGTGCGGCAAAGCGAATCCAGTTTTCCGGGTCGAGCGGCGCGATGGCGTTCAGGTAGGCGATCCACGCATCCTTCTCGAAACTCTCGCGGAACGCCTTCGCGCGCGGCTGCTCGGTGACCTGCAACCATCCGCTCGGCTTGCCCGGCGGGCTCATCAAGAGCGCGGCGTCGATGCGCGGCTCGACGGCGGTCAGCAACACGGCGGCCCACGCGCCATAGCGCTGCCCGGCCACGGCGAGCCGCGTCAGGTCGAACTGCGGTTGCGTGGCCGCCCAGTCGAGCGCGCGGCGGGCGTCGATGACCGCGCTGCGGATGATGTCGGCATCCCCGGCGATGTTGTCGGCGCGGGCGACGTAGGGGTGCTTGAACGGCAGTTCGACCAGGAGCGAGGCGATGCCACCGCTCGCGAGCGCCTCGGCCTCTTGCACGAACATCGCGCGTTTGACTTCCGCGCCCTCACGGTGCAACCACAGCACGGTCGGGTGCTTGCGCACCTTGCCGAGCGGAGCGACGACGGTGAGATCGATGTCGCCGTCGGGCTTTCCGAGCTTCCATTCGGTGATCGTGCAGCAGCGCGCTTTCTGGAACACGCCGCCGGCCAGCGCTGGAACGTTTGCCTCGGCGCTATAGTCGAACAACGCGGCCTGTTCGCGCGGTGCTTTTTCCGCATGCGCCTGAGGCCCGAGTGTCGCGGCGAGCGACCACAGCAGCACCGAGGTCAGTGTGACGCCATGGGAACGTCGGCGTGGCGTGGCCGTGGTGGGTGAGGTCGGCGTGGTCGTGGCGGTGTTCAACGGTGGGGTTCCTTCGCGTATGTGGTGTCAACGCGGCGAGCCTTCGAGGTGTTTCATGCTGATTCGTCGCGCATCCGATATTGTGCCTTCCGAGGTGACTCCCGAGTCGCTCTTTCGCGCCCGCCGAACGTGGCTTGGTCGCGCGGCGCTTCTTGGCGTCGCGGCCGCGGCTCCGGCGCTGCCGCTGGCGTCGGTAATGGCGCAGGGCGCGCGTCTCGCGGGCGTCAAACCCAATCCGCACTATGCGCTGGCGGGAGAGAAGACCAATCCGGTCACCGAATTTCGTTCGTACTGCAATTTTTACGAGTTCGGCAGCAGCAAGTCCGACCCCGCCCAATACGCCGGCACATTGAAGCTGCGGCCGTGGACGGTGGCCGTGGAGGGCGCCGTGCTGAAGCCGCGCACGTTCGACGTCGACGAGCTGATGCGGCTGGCGGCGCTCGAAGAGCGGGTCTATCGTTTGCGTTGCGTCGAAGGTTGGTCGATGGTGATCCCGTGGGTGGGTTTTCCGCTCTCGGCGTTGATCCAGCAGGTGCAGCCGACCGGACAGGCGAAGTACGTCGAGTTCACGACCTTGGCCGACCGCGCGCAGATGCCCGGCGTGCGCTCGGGCATTCTCGACTGGCCCTACACCGAAGGGCTGCGGCTCGATGAGGCAATGCATCCGCTCGCGCTCTTGACGTTTGGCGCCTACGGCGAGATGCTCGCGCCGCAGAACGGCGCACCGGTGCGCATGGTGTTGCCGTGGAAATACGGCTTCAAGAGCGCGAAGTCGATCGTGCGCATCCGCTTCGTCGAGCACGAACCGCGCAGCGCCTGGATGAAGGCGAATCCGACCGAATACGGCTTTTATGCCAATGTGAATCCCAACGTCGATCATCCGCGCTGGAGTCAGGCCAGCGAGCGCCGGCTCGGCGAGTTCGGCAAGCGAAAGACGCTGTTGTTCAACGGCTACGGCGAGCAGGTGGCCTCGCTCTACGCCGGCATGGACTTGCAGAAGTTCTACTGACGGCATGGTGACCACCGTCGCGCCGTGGCTCGCGCCTGCCCGCACCGTCGCATGAGCGAGCGGTGGCAGCCCTCGCCGCGCGCCGTGCAACGCATGCGATGGGCGCTGATCGCGCTCGCGTCGCTGCCGCTTGGGCGGCTGGTCGCGGGCGCCGTGCTGGGCACGCTTGGCGCCAACCCGATCGAGGCCGTGACCCACTCCACCGGTACCTGGACGCTCGTGATGCTCGCCGTCACGCTCGCCGTCACGCCACTGAGGCGGCTCGGCGGCTGGCCGTGGCTGCTGCGACTGCGGCGCACGCTCGGGCTGCTCACGTTTGCGTGGGCCTGCCTGCACGCGCTGACCTACTTCTGGTTCGATCGCTTCTTCGACTGGGCCGACATCGTGCGCGACATCGGCAAGCGGCCGTTCATCACGGCGGGGTTCGCCGCCTTCGTGCTTCTGGTGCCGCTCGCGGCGACGTCGACCAATGCCGCCATCCGCTGGCTCGGCGGGCGTCGCTGGCAGCGGTTGCATTACGCCGTCTACGCGGTGGCCGTGCTCGGCGTCGCGCACTTCGTGTGGCTGGTCAAGAAGGATCTGCGCGAGCCGCTCATCTACGCCGCCGTGTTCGCGCTGCTATTCGCGCTGCGCATCGCCGGGTGGCTTCAGGAGGCCCGGCGTCGCGCCCGCGATGCGAAATCGGCATCACCGCTCGCCATGCGTCGCAAGGCGTTTTAGGATGCGCACTTCGGCCGCGACGGGCGGCCCTTTTCGATAGAGCCAGCTCATGAAGCGCATCCTCATCCTCGGCGCCGGCATCCTCGGCGTCCACACCGCATGGTTTCTTCGCCAGCGCGGTTTCGAAGTCACCGTCGTCGATCGTCAGCCCGGCCCGGCGCTGGAGACGAGCTTTGCCAACGGCGCGCAGATTTCCGTGAGTCAGTCCGACCCGTGGGCCAGCCCGCACGCCCCGTTCAAGGTGCTGAAGTGGCTCGGTCAGGAGGATGCGCCGCTGCTCTTTCGCCTGCGCGCCGACCCGAACCAGTGGCGCTGGGGCCTGCGCTTTCTTTATGAGTGCCTGCCCAGCCGCACCGAATACAACACGCTGCAAGCGATGCGGCTGGCCGAATACAGCCGCCGCACGCTGCAGGCGATGCGCCGCGAAACCGGCATTCAGTACGATCACTCGGAGGCCGGCATCATGATGATCCACGCCGATCCGAAGAGTTTTGCCGACGCCGCCCAAGCCGCGCAACTCTTGACCCGCAACGGCGAGCGGCGCGACGTGCTGGCCGTGGCCGACGCGGTGAAGATCGAGCCGGCGCTCGCGCACACGGCGCCAACCCTTGCCGGTGCCATCTACGCGCCGCACGACGAGGGCGGTGACGCCTACAAGTTCACGGCGGCGCTGGCCGCGCTGGCGGCCGAACGCGGCGTCGAGTTCCGCTACGGCGTCGCCATCCACCGGCTCGAGCGTGCCGGTGGCGCCATCTCGGGCGTCGTCGTCAACGACGGCAATGGCGACACCACACTCACCGCCGACGCCTATGTCGTCGCACTCGGCTCGTACTCGCAGCCGATGCTGCGCGCGGTCGGCGTCGACGCGCTGATGTATCCGGCCAAGGGCTACAGCGCGACGATCCCGCTGGCCTCGGGCAGCAAGCTGCCGGCACCGCGCGGCAGCATCACCGACGATGAGAAGAAGGTCGTGTTCACCACGCTCGGCGACCGTCTGCGCATCGCCGGCACGGCGGAGATGACGGGCTTCAGCACCGATCTGAACATGGTTCGCTGCGAGGCGCTGACGCGTCGCGCGAAGCATCACTTCCCCGATCTGTGCCAGTGGGAGCGCGTCGAATACTGGACCGGGCTGCGGCCGGCGACGCCGTCGAACCTGCCGATCATCGGTCGCTCGTCGCTGTCGAACCTCTATCTGAACACCGGGCACGGCACGCTCGGCTGGACCGAGGGGCCGGGTTCGGGCCGCGCGCTGGCCGACATCATTGCCGGTGAGGTGCCCGAGGTCGACTTCGCGTTCCTCAATGCCCCGGCTCGTAAAATTGCCGTCTCTGCCGCCCCCTCGAATGCCTGAGTGAATGCCTCGTTCCTGACCCGCGTTGCCGCCGGCGTCGCGCTGATTGCGCTCGCCGTCGGCCTGTCCGCGCCGCTGCGCGCGCAGCCCGGCGCGAGCGCCTCGGGCAGCGAGCCGGTGCCGGTCGCCGCGCTGACGGCGAATGCCGCCGCCTTCCTCGTCGTCGAGGCGACCAGCGGGCAGGTGCTTGCCGAATCGAACCAGCGGGCACGGCGCGATCCGGCGTCGTTGACCAAGCTGATGACGGCCTACGTGGTCTTCGATGCGTTGCACCAGAAGCAGCTCTCGCTCACGCAGCGGCTGCGCATTCCCGAGCGTGCGTGGCGCGCGGAAGGCTCGCGCATGTTCGTCGAGCCGGGGGCGCCGGTCACCACCGAGGATCTGCTGCGCGGCATGATCGTGCAGTCGGGCAACGATGCCGCCATCGCGCTGGCCATTGCCGTCGCCGGCAACGAGAGCGAATTCGTCGCTCGCATGAACCGCGAGGCGAAGCGGCTCGGCATGGCCGACACGCAATTCCTGAACCCGACCGGGCTCACGCAGCAGGGCCACTACTCGACGGCGCATGACCTCGCCGTGCTCTCGCTCGCGCTGTTGCGCGACTATCCGCAATACGCTCGCCTGTTCGCCGAAAAGAGCTTCACCTTCGGGCGCATCACGCAGCCCAATCGCAATCGGCTGCTGTTCACCGACCCGAGCGTCGACGGCCTGAAGACCGGACACACCGATGCCGCTGGCTGGTGCCTCATCGCCACCGTCAACCGCGCGCCGAGGCGGCTCCTGGTCGTGCTGCTTGGCGCTCCGACCGAGGCGGCGCGCACGAGCGAGGCGCAGATGCTCATCGAATGGGCCTTCGCCGCCTGGGAGGGCCGACGGTTTTATGAGGCCGGCAAGCCGGTGCGCCAGTTGCGCGTCTGGAAGTCGAGCGTCGACAGCGTGCCGGTCGGCTTCCGCGACGACGTGACGGCGGCGACCGAAGTGGCGCGCGGGCCGGCGCTGTCCACCGTGCTCGACATTCCCGAGCCGCGCGTCGGCCCCTTGCAGGCGGGCGACGTGGTGGGCACCTTGAAGGTGCTGCGCGGCAGTGAACTCATCTACGAGCGCGAGGTGCTGGCGCTCGAATCGGCGCCCTCGGCGCCGATCTGGAAGCGCATGTGGCACTCGGTCGTGCTTTGGTTCAAGGGGTTGTTGAAATGACGGATCAGGTGGTCTTCCTGAACGGTGAATGGTTGCCGATCACGCAAGCGAAGGTCAGCGTGCTCGACCGCGGTTTCGTGTTCGGCGACGGGGTCTACGAATACGTGCCGGTCATCGATGGGCGGCCCTACCGGCTGGCGGGGCATCTCGCGCGGCTGGCCAACTCGTGCCGCGAGATCGGCCTTCGCAACCCCTACGACGACGCACGCTGGCGCGAACTCGTGCTCGAAGCGGCGCGCCGCAACGGCCCCGGCGACAAGGGCGTCTACTGGCAGGTCACGCGCGGCGTGGCCAAGCGCGACCACGCGTTTCCGTCGGCCGATACCGAGCCGACCGTGTTCATGATGGCCAACCCGCTGCCCAAGCTCACGGATGAGCAGATCGAGCACGGCGTCGCCTGCTACACCTTCCCCGACAGCCGTTGGCACCGCTGCCATATCAAGAGCATTTCGCTCTTGGGCAACGTGCTGGCACGACAGCACGCCAGCGAGCACGGCGGCATCGAAGCGGTCATGCTGCGCGATGGCTACCTGACCGAAGCCTCGGCCTCCAACGTCTTCTGCGTATTCGGCGACACCATCGTGTCGCCGCCGAAGGACAATCTCATCCTTGGCGGCATCACGCTCGACGGCGTGGTCGAACTGGCGCAGCGTCACGGGCTCAAGTTCGACACGCGCCCGGTGTCGGAGGCCGACATGTGGCGCTCCGACGAGATGTGGCTGTCCTCGTCGAGCAAGGGCGTGCTCGCCATCACCTCGCTCGACGACAAACCGATCGGCAACGCGGCCCACCGCGGTGAGCCGGGGCCGATGTTCCGGCGCATGTTCGCGCTGATGCAGGCCGACATGCATGGCGGCTGAGGCATGAGCGAAGTGCATCCGCCGGCCGCCGGCGACGGCCCGTTCGTCTTTCCGACCGTCTATCCGCTGAAGGTCGCGGGCCGCAACGCGGTTTCGCTCGAAGCGACCGTCGTCGACATCGTGCGCCGTCACGTTGCCGATTTCGACGCCACCACCGTCACCGTGCGTGAATCGCGCGGCGGCAAGTACCTCGCCGTCAGCGTGAGCTTCACGGCGCACTCGCGCGCGCAACTCGATGCGCTCTATCGCGAGCTGACGGCGCACCCCGACATCGTCTGGGCGCTGTAGCGCCGCACGTCGCCACCGCTGCCCGCGCCATGATCATCCGCACGCTCGGCCGCGCCGACTATCAGGCCACGTGGGATGCGATGCGCGCGTTCACCGACGCGCGCCGCGCCGACACGCCCGACGAACTCTGGGTCTGCGAGCACGCGCCGGTCTACACGCAGGGCGTGGCCGGCCGCGCCGAGCACCTGCTCGGCAATCCGCACGGCATTGCGGTCGTGCAGACCGACCGCGGCGGGCAGATCACCTACCACGGGCCGGGCCAGACGATGGTCTACGTGCTGCTCGATCTGCGCCGCGCGGGCTACGGCGTGCGCGCGCTGGTCGAGCGCATCGAGCGCGGTGTCAGCGCGCTGCTGGCGGGCTACGGCATCGACGCCCACGGTCGCCGCGATGCCCCCGGCGTCTACGTTCGCCGAGCGCAGGCCGCATCGAGCACGGCAGACGGAGGCTTCGCGGGCGAGGCGAAGATCGCCTCCCTCGGGCTCAAGGTGCGCAACGGCTGCACCTACCACGGCGTCGCCTTCAACGTCGACATGGATCTCGCGCCCTTCGCCAGCATCAACCCCTGCGGCTACGCCGGCCTCGCCGTCACGGATCTCGCCACGATGACCGGCACCACGCCCGATTTCGCCGCCGTCTCGCTCGCGCTCGCGCAGGCGTTGCAGGCCAGCTTGAGCGAGAACAGCTTCGCGCCAAGGTGACGTCCATAACAGGCTTGACGCTCGATATTGCACAAAGTCGACTTCAGCATAAACGGGCCGCCAAGCCCGTTATGGATGCGGTTTTCACGAAAAAGATGATGCCCCGTTGCTGCATGGCAGCGCGGCGTCATCACCGTCAGCTCGCCGGCAACTGCAACGTCATGCGCAGCCCGCCGAGCGGGGAAGCCTGCGCCTCGACGTGCCCGCCGTAGGTTTCCGCCAGCGTGCGCACGATGTCGAGCCCGAGCCCGGCACCCGGCTGCCGCTGATCCAACTGCACGCCGCGCTCGAACATGCGCTCGCGCTGCGCCGCCGGAATGCCGGGGCCGTCGTCGTCGACCGTGAAGCGCAGCGTCGCGCCGTCGCGCCCGACGTCGACCACGACGCGCGAACGAGCCCACTTGCCGGCGTTGTCGATCAGGTTGCCGAGCAGTTCGTAGAGGTCCTGCGCCTCGCCGCGAAAGACCGCCTCCTCGGCCGTCGCTGCGAGCTCGAAGTTCAGGTTGCGCGCCGCGTGCAGGCGCTGCATCGTGCGCAGCAACGCGCGCAGCGGCTCCAGCACCGGCGTGCCGAGCCCGGTCGCGCGCACGGCGGCCGCAGCGCGCGCCCGCGCCAGGTGGTAGTCGACCTGGCGGCGGGCGCTCGCCACCTGCTCGCGCACCAGTTGTGGCAGCGCACCTTCTTCGCGGGCCGCCGCGTTGGCGAGGATCGTCAGCGGCGTGTGCACGGCATGGGCGAGATTGCCCGCCTGCGTCCGTGCGCGCTGCACGATGTCGGCGTTTTCCGCGAGCACATGGTTGAACTCGCTGACCAGCGGTTGCAGCTCCTGCGGAAAGCGTCCCTCGATGCGGGTCGCTTCGCTGCGTCGCACGGCGGCCAGTTGCCGTCGCAGCAACGAGAGCGGGCGCAGCGCGAGTTGCAGTTGCAGTGCCACGGCGAGCGCGAGCCCCGCCGCCAGCAAGCCGAGCGCGGCGAGCAGCATGCGCGTGAAGCGCTCCAGCGGCTCGGCGATCAGGGCGGTGTCGGCCGCGACCGCCAGACGCAGCGGCGGCGCGTCGTCCTCGGGCAGTTGCAGCGGTCGCGCCACGGCCAGCAGTTCATGCTGCGCGCCATCGTGCAGACGAAACACACGATAGCCCTGTGCCGGGTATGTCGCGGGCGGTGGCGGCAGCGTCAACACCTGATCCCACAGCGAGCGCGAGCGCGCGGCCGCCGCCTCCGGCTGCGCTCCCAGCCGGTCGATCTGCCAATAGAGCCCCGACAGCGGCTGCCCGAGACGCACGTCCATCGCGCTCGCGTTGACGCTGAGGCGCCCCTCGGGCGTCCAGTCCACCGCTGCGCTCAACTGATCGAGCTGCACGACCAACTGCGCTTCGAGCTGCTGCGTGATGTGCTCCTGAAAGAGATTGCGCAGGCCCCACGCCGCGAGTGCGATGGACAGCACGATCCAGACCAGCGCGCCCACCCACAGGCGCAGGCGCAGCGATCCGCCGCCCTTGCCCTCAGGTTGCGCTGCCGACATCGACGAGGCGATAGCCGAGACCGCGCACCGTCTCGATGCTGCCCGGCGGCAGCTTTTTGCGCAGGCGACCGACGAACACTTCGATGGTGTTCGAATCGCGATCGTTGTCCCACGCGTAGATGTGTTCCGACAGTTCGGTGCGCGACAGCACCTCGCCCTTGCGTTGCATCAGCAGTGCGAGCAGCTTGAACTCGTGACTGGTGAGCGCCAGCGGGTGGCCGTCGATGAGCACCCGTGCCGCCCGCGTATCGATCTCGATCGCGCCGCAGCGCCACTGCGCGCTCGTATGCTCACCGACGCGGCGCAGCAGCGCGCGCAGCCGCGCCAGGAGCTCTTCCATGTGAAAGGGCTTGGTCAGGTAGTCGTCGGCCCCGGCGTCCATGCCGGCCACCTTCTCCTGCCACGCGCTGCGCGCGGTGAGGATCAGCACCGGCATTCGCCGATCCGCCTCGCGCCATCGGCGCAGCACCGACAGGCCATCCTGCATCGGCAAGCCGAGATCGAGCACGACGGCGTCGAAGTCCTCCTGCTCACCGAGGTAATGACCCTCGCGACCATCGCCCGCCGACTCCACGGTGTGGCCAGCCGCCGCAATGGCTTCGACGAGCTGCCCGCGTAGCGTCGGCTCATCCTCCACCACCAGAATGCGCATCAGGGGCTCCTGCGTTTGATGCCGAGCACGCGGCCGTCGACGGCGTCGACCTTGATGCGCGCAACGTGTCCGTCGGCCTGCAACAAGCGAATCTTATAGACGAAGCGACCGTCGTCGCGCTCGAACTCCACGCGCAGCACCTGCCCCTGCTGCTCTCGTTCGATGCGTTCGAGGACGCCGCGCAGAGGCAACACCTCGCCACGCTCGAACGCCTGCCGTGCGAGATCGTGGTCGCGCCCGTGGTCGTCGGCGCGCAACGGCGCCGAAGCGGGCAGCGCGACGAGCAGCGCGAGGGCGCCGAACGCGACGCGCAGGCGCGTCGAGTGGCGGGGCGTGAGCAGGGCGTTCATGGCTCGATTTCTAGCGCGCCCCGCATGAACGACAGATGAACGCGGATTTCAGCCACGGTTCAGCAAGCGCGGCGCATCATGCACCCCATGTGTCGGGCACCCCTCGCCGACATCCCGAGCGGCCGGGATCGCCGCCTGCGCTTAGGAGACCATCATGCAAGCGTTTTCCCCGTCCGGCGCGGCGCGTGCGCCGCAGCGCTTTCATCCGCTCATGATCGGCATGCACTGGCTCACGCTGGCGCTGCTGCTCGCCGTCTATGTTTTGATCGAATTTCGTGGCGCGTTCCCCAAAGGCAGCGTGGGTCGCGACACGATGAGGCTGTGGCACGAGATGCTCGGCCTCACCGTGCTCGGGCTGGTGTTCGTGCGTCTGGCGCTGCGCGCGGTGCTGCCGGCGCCCGAACCGCTCGTGGCGCCACGCTGGCAGCAGCGTTTCGCGCGCCTGATGCACGTGGCGCTGTATGTCTTTCTGATCGCAACGCCGATTCTGGGCTGGCTGATGCTCAGCGCCAAGGGCAAGGCAGTGCCGTGGTTCGGCTTCGATCTGCCCTCGCTGGTTGGGCCGGATCGCGCGCTCGGCCGCCGTTTCGAATCGATGCACGAGGCGATCGCAACCCTCGGCTACCTGCTGATCGGCGTCCACGCTGCCGCCGCGATCGGCCATCACTACCTGCTGCGCGACGACACGCTGCGGCGCATGCTGCCCTGGCGCCGCCTCGACGCCCCATCGAAGGCGCCCTTGGTCACGGAGAACGGCCATGAACCGGCGTGACGCGACGCTTCGCCGCGCCGTGCTCGCCTCGGCGTTGGCGCTGGCCGTCGGTCTCGGCGCGTGGCCGGCGCTCGCCGCCGACGAGTGCGATGCGCCTGCGGCGCGCTGGCAATCGCGCGAGGCGGTGCGCAAGATGGCAGCGCTGCGCGGTTGGCAAGTGCAGCGATTGAAGATCGACGACGGCTGCTACGAGCTGCGTGGCGTCGACGCCGAGGGGCGCGCATTCAAGGCGCGCATCGACCCCGAGACGCTCGAGGTGCTGCGGATGCAGACCCGTGCGCGCGATGGCGATGGCCATCGCAAGCGTGAACGCGGCGGCCCCGGCGCACAAGGCGCTGCGCCAGCCAACGAATCCTTCCCTGCTGGAGCATCGTCATGACCGACAAACCCACCCTCACCACCCTCGCCGCCGCCTGTGCGCTCGCCCTGCCCGTGCTGTCCGACGCACGGCCGGTGACGATCAGCACCACGCTGAAGAACTACGACGGCAACGGCGCCTACCTCGCCATCTACCTGACCGATGCCAAGGGCGCCTACGCCGGCACGCTGTGGGTAGCCGGCAGCAAGGCGAAGTACTACAAGCATCTGGCCGACTGGAACCGCCTGTCGGCGGCGGATGGCAAGCGACTGGTCGGCATCACCGGCGCCAGCGTCGGCGCCGGCCGCACGCTCAAGGTGACGGCGGAACTCGCCGATGCGCTGCTCGATGCCGGCTATGAAATCCGTGTCGATGCCGCCGTCGAGGACCTGCGCGACAGCCCCGCCGACGTGCGGGTGCCGCTGACGCGCGCCAACGCCGGCAAGGCGCAGCCTGGCAAGCAGTACGTGCAGACGCTGACCTACGACCTGCCATGACGCTGCGTCTCGCGTTCGGCTGGAAGGCACTGCACCGCTGGGTGGGCCTGCTCGCCGGTGCCGTTGCGCTGGTGCTCGCCGTCACCGGGGTGCTGCTGGCGGCGGATCCGGTGCAGCGGGCCTGGCAGTCGCCGCCGATGCCGCTGGCGACGTCGGTCGCCGCGCTGGCCGGGCGTGTCGCGCAGACGGTGCCGGGTGCGCAGGAGATCCGCCGCCTGCCCTCGGGCATGCTGGTGGTGCACGCCTTCGACGGCGATCAGGCGCGCGCGGTGCGGGTCGACCCCGCCGATGGCCGCGTGCTCGGCGGGTACGAGGCATCGCTGATGCCGCGCTGGGTGAAGAACCTGCACCGCTCGCTGCTCCTGGGCGATGCCGGGCGTTGGGGCACGGCGCTGACGGCGCTGGCGATGCTCGCGCTGTCGGTGTCGGGGCTGGTCCTCTTGCTGCGCCGCATGGGTGGCTGGCGGCGGCTGACCGGCGCGGTGCGCGGCACGCTCGCGCAGCGCGTCCATGTGCTGATCGGCCGCGTGGCGCTGGTGGCGCTGCTGGTCAGTTCGATCAGCGCGCTCTACCTGAGCGCCGCGACGCTTGGCCTGATCGGGCGCGATGCGACCGGCGACGCGGAGATGATCTCGCGCGTGGCGCCGGGCGCGGCCGCCGTCGACCGCGCGCCTGAGCGCCTGCCGGCGCTGCAGGGCATCGCGCTCACCGATCTTCGCAAGCTGAGCTTTCCGGACGCCGCCGACCCCGAGGACGTCTGGCAGGTGGTCACCGTGGACGGCAGCGGCGGCATCGATCGCTATTCGGGGCAATGGCTCGGGTGGCAGCGCGCGAGCCTCGGGCAGCGCCTGGACGAGTGGGCGTTGCTGTTGCACAGCGGTGACGGCGCCTGGCCCTGGGCGCTTGCGCTCGCGGTGCTGGCGGCGAGCATCCCGCTGTTCTGGATCTCGGGCGTGTTCATCTGGTGGCAGGCGCGGCGCGACCGCCCGCGCTTCGAGCACAACGCGGCGGTCGCCGACGCTGATGTGCTGATCTTCGTCGCCAGTGAAGGCGGCAGCAGCTGGGGGTTCGCCGAGGCGCTGCACGGCGCGTTCGTCGCCGCCGGGCATCGCGTGCATGCCGACGCGCTCGAGCGCTTTCACGTCGGCCCGCGGGCGCGGCAGGTGCTCGTGTTGGCCGCCACCTACGGCGAGGGGCAGGCGCCGGCCCATGCGCGCGACGCGCTCGCGGTCATCGCGCGGCAGCCGGTGCGACCGATTCCGGTCACCGTGCTCGGCTTCGGCGATCGCCAGTTTCCGGCCTTTTGCGCGTTTGCCGAGGACGTCGAGCGTGTGCTGCGCGAGCGGGGCTGGCCGAGCCTCTTGCCGCTCGAGCGCGTCCATCAGCAGTCGGCGCAGCAGTTCGCGCGCTGGTGCGAAGCGTTGGCGGCGGCGCTCGGTGAGCCGTTGCAGCCGCGCTACCGGCCACGGCTGCCGGCCACCACGTCGCTCACGCTGGTGGCGCGGCAGGAGTTCGCCGCTCGTGAAGGTTCGCGCAGCGCGATCCTGCGCTTCGCATGGCCGGCGCAGAGTCGATGGCAGCGCTGGCTCGGGCGCGGCCTGGGGCGCTTCGAGGCGGGTGACCTGATCGCCATCGTGCCGCCCGGCTCCACGGTGCCGCGCTATTACTCGCTCGCCTCCGGCAGCGCCGATGGCTTCGTCGAAATCTGTGTGCGCCATCTCCCGGGCGGACTGTGTTCGACGCATCTGCTCGGGCTTGCGCCGGGCGACGGCGTGGACGCCTTCATCCGCGCCAACCCCGGTTTTGCATTGCCGCGGAGGCGGCGACCGGTGCTGCTGATCGGCGCCGGCACCGGCGTCGCGCCGCTCGCCGGGTTCATTCGACGCAACGAGCGGCGCGCGCCGATGCATCTGTTCTTCGGCAGCCGCGATCCGGCGAAGGATTTCTACTTTCAGCCCGAGCTTGCGCGCTGGCGCGACGACGGGCGCGTCGCCACGGTGCGTACCGCGTTCTCAAGGGTGCCGGGCGGTGGCGGCTATGTGCAGGATGCGCTGCGCCACGATGCCGATCGCGTGCGTCAATTGCTCGCCGATGGCGCCGTCGTGCGCGTCTGCGGCAGCCGCCCCATGGCGCAGGGTGTGGCCGACGCGCTCGATGCCATCCTCGCGGGGCTGCGCTCGAGCGTGCATCAACTGAAATTGCAGGGCCGCTATGCCGAAGACGTGTTCTGAAGTGAGCCTGCCCGCCAGCCGGCGGACGCTGCACGGCCCGACGATGGGCACGCGCTGGTCGGTCACGCTCGATGAGGCTCCCGAAGACTCGCTCGATCGCCTGCAGGCCGCGCTGTCCGGCGCGGTGGCGGAAGTCGATCACCAGATGTCGCCGTGGCGAGCGGACAGCGATCTCGTGCGCTTCAACGAGGCGCCGGTCGGCGCCTGGGTCACGTTGCCCGAAGCGATGACGCAGGTGCTCGCCCGGGCGCTCGACGTCGCGCGCTGGAGCGATGGTGCCTTCGATCCGACCGTCGGCGCGCTGGTCGATGCCTGGGGCTTCGGCGCGGCGCGCGACACACCCGACGGCGCGGCCATCGTGGCGGCGCGCGCCGCCGCGCGGGGCGGGCCGGGACACCGCGCGCTGGAGCTCGATGTCGGCGCCCGGCGTGCGCGAAAGCTCGCGCCGTTGCAACTCGATCTCTGCGGCATCGCCAAGGGATTCGCCGTCGACCGCATGGTCGAGCGCTTGCGCGGGCACGGCATCGAGCGCGCGCTGGTCGCGCTCGACGGCGAACTGCGCGCGCTCGGCGGCCAGCGCGATGGCCACGGCTGGCCGGTGGCGGTGGAGCAACCCGAACCCGGTCGCCGCGCCGCGCACAGCGTGCTCGAACTGCGCGACATCGCCGTCGCCACCTCGGGTGACTACCGGCGATTCTTCACCTTGCAGGGCGAGCGCATCGCGCACACGATGGACCCGCGCCGCGCCGCGCCGCTGCGCAACGAGGTGGCCGCCGTCACCGTGCTGGCGCCCGAGTGCATGAGCGCGGACGCTTGGGCCACGGCGCTCCTCGTCGTCGGCGCCGATGACGGCATGGCGCTCGCGGGGCGGCATGGCCTCGAAGCGATGTTTCTGCTGCGTAGCGACGGGGCGCTCGTGGCGCAGGGCTGCGGCGCGTTCGCCTGAGCGCGCGCGAACGGCACATTGGCTTTTTGCGCAAACGGCGCCCATAACGGGCTTGGCGCCATGATTCGCTGATAGTCGACTTCCGGCAAATTCATGCGCCAAGCCCGTTGTACACGTCATTTCCGGGAAAAGCCGATGCGTTTTCGTCGATGAACGTTCGTTGAACATGCGCTTCAGCATCGGTTCACGGTGCGCCGCGCACACTGGCATCGCAGTCGATTCCGGCTGCGCCCATCGACCAAGGAGCATCCCATGAAAGCACTCATCCGCATCGCTTCGATCACGCTGCTGTGCAGCGGCATCGCCACCGCCTCGTGGGCGGGCAGTCACCGCGATTCCCGCGGCGACGGCCTTCAAGCCGTCGTCCACCACGCGCAAACGGGCGAAGCCGCCCACGGCTGGCGCTACTTCACCGACCCTGCCGCGCTGCGCGCCGTGGTCATCAGCCCCGACGGTGACTACTACCTCAGCGTCGGCAAGGGGCTGCGCTGGATCGCACGGCGCCCGCTGTCGGCGTGAGCGGGTCGCGGCCGCGTCAGCGCCGCACGCGCAGCGAGCCGGCCAGTTGCGCCCAGGCGGATTGCGCCTCGGCGCCGTAGGCCTGATCGGCGCTCAGTTCGACCGTCAGCCGCGCACCCTCGGTATCGCCGACGAAGAGGGTGCGCAGCGCTTCGATGGCGGCCGCCTTCGGCGCCGGCTTGACCATGCCGAGCAGCGCGACGCCGCTGCCCTCGATCGCGCCGAAGCGCTTGAATTCGATGGCGGACGCGCGACCGCTGAACGCGGCTTCGGCTCGCTCGCGCAGCGTCTCGGCCTGACGAGCCACCGGCTCGCCGGCGCTCGCCCGCAGCGTCACCGTGATGACCGGGCCGCCACGCTCTCGCGTCTTCGGTGCGAGTTCGACGGCGAGCTCTCCGGCCTCCTCGCGCAGCACGCGCGTGCGCAGGTAGCCTGGGTGCTCGAACGCGAGACGGGCGTGCTCGAAGCGCGTGCTGAGCGGGCTGGCGCCGATGTCGGGCGCGCGCTCGGGCGACGGGCTTGGCGCCTGCGCGGCAGGGGTTGTGCCATTCGTGTCAGCGAGGCGCGGTGCCGCAGCGGCATCGGTGGCGGTGCCGAGGGGGGCGGAGGAGGGTTCCGGCTCGGCTCCCGGCAGTTGCAGCGACGCGCGCAGCGCGGCGGCAACGGCGTCGGTTGCGGCGTTGCGCACGGCGACGACTTCGAGGAATTCCCAGTACGAATCGCCCGCGATCAACGAGGCGAAGGTGACTGCGGGCGAGGCGCGGGTGCCGTTGCCGGGCAGCGCGGCGCCGAGCGCGGCGTACTTGCCGTAGCGCTCGAAACGGCTGGGCGCGGTGCTGTTGAACGTGCTTTGCATGACGTGGCCCAGCGCCTCCTCATGCGTGCTCCGCAGCCACTCGGCGCGCTCGGTGGCCGCCGCGCTCGAGGCGAGCGCGGGGGCGAGCGGCTTCCGCGTCACCCACAGCTCGAACTGCTCACCACCAATCAGGCAGGCGATGGCGCGCTCCTGCGCCAGCCGACACGACGGCGGCAGATCGAAGCGTGCCTCGTGCAGCGTGACCGGCGCGGCGTTGGCGGCGATCAGCAGCGACGAGGTGAAAACGAAGGAAGCGGTGCGACGCACGAACATGGAGGTTGCCCGGCGTGGGCGAGGCAAAACGTTGATGCGCGAACGATAGCGAAAACGTGGTGGCGCTGGCCGACGGGGCGCAAAAAAACGGCCGGATGACCGGCCGTTCGAGGTTCGCCGTCGGGGCGGGTCAGCCCTCGATTTCCTTGCGCATCTGCTTCATCGCCTTCGCCTCGATCTGGCGGATGCGTTCGGCCGATACGCCGTACTTGTCGGCCAGTTGCTGCAGCGTCTCTTCCTTGTCCTCGGCCAGCCAGCGACGGGTGATGATGTCGCGCGAGCGCTCGTCGAGCTTGACGAGGGCGCGCTTGAGCCCCTCGCTGTGCACGCGACCCACCTCGGCGGCCTCGACCACGCGCGCCGGATCGGCGACGTCGTCGTCGGCGGCGAGGTACGCCACCGGCGCCACGGCCTCGCTGTCCGCATCGTCCGGTGTGCCGTCCATCGCGATGTCGCGGCCAGAGAGGCGCATGTTCATCTCGAACACTTCTTCGGGCTTCACGTTCAGCTCTTTGGCGATGCGTTTGGCCTCGGCCTGCGTGAGCGGATGCTCGCCCGTGCGCATGGCGCGCAGGTTGAAGAAGAGCTTGCGCTGCGCCTTGGTCGTGGCGACCTTGACCAGGCGCCAGTTCTTCAGGATGTATTCGTGGATCTCGGCGCGGATCCAGTGCAGCGCGAAGCTCACCAGGCGCACGCCACGCTCGGGGTCGAAGCGGCGCACGGCCTTCATCAGCCCGACGTTGCCCTCCTGGATCAGGTCACCCTGCGGCAGCCCGTAACCCATGTAGTTGCGGCTGACGCTGACCACCAGGCGCAGATGGCTCATGACCAGTTGCCGCGCCGAATCGACGTCCTGCAGGTATTTCCAGCGCAGCCCGAGCTCCTGCTCCTGCTCGGCGGTGAGCAGCGGATACTTGTTGACGGCCGTGACGTACTGGTCGATGGTGCCCAGCGCGGACGGAACCGGGAAGTTCAAGGTGGCGGTCGGGTTGGACATGACTACGTTCCCCTTCGTTATTGCCGTCGGCATCATTGCGCGGACGGCGCGCCGTGACTGACCCGCACGAGGGGGCGGCTGCTTCGCCGCCGGTGAGTGTCATCTCGATGCGCTTTGGTCACCTTGATTTTAGCACTCAGGGCATTAGAGTGCTAACCGTTCGATTCGGTTCCCGACACGAGTGCGCCGTGTTTGCATTGATAGTGAGCGCGGGCTCACGTCGTGCCGCGCTTGCCGGAACGCAACGAAACCTCATGCCACTGAGACTCGCCACGCCGCCCCGAGTTGCCGCGATCCGTCACGGCGGTCGTCGTTTCGTCCGCTCATCGACCCGGCTCTCGCCCATGAAACCGCACCAAAATCGGATATGGCTTTTCGCTGAAAAGCGCATCCATGACGGGCTTGCAGCGCAATATGGCCAAATATCGACTTCACGCCAAAACGCGCTCCAAGCCCGTCATGGATGCGCCTTTGCGGAAAAAGTTGTCAGGGTTTTTTGGCCAGATAGCGGTCCAGAAACATCGTCTGCACCGCAAACAGATAGTCGACGTTGGACTTCTTGCTGAAGCCGTGGCCTTCGTCTTCGGCCAGCGCGTACCAGACCGGCGTGCCGCCCGCGCGCACCCGGCGCACGATCTGCTCGGCCTCCGTCCACGGAACGCGCGGGTCGTTGCGACCGTGGCAGACCAAGAGCGGCGCGCGGATGCGCTCGGCGTTGGCCAGCGGCGAGATGGCATCGAGAAACTGTCGCATGTCGGGGTCGCGCTCGTCGCCGTACTCGGCGCGTGCGAGGTCGCGGCGGTAACTCTCGGTGCCCTCGAGCAGGCTGACGAAATGGGAAATCCCCGACGAACTGACCGCGGCGGCGACGCGGTTCGGGTAGGCAGCAGCCGTCGCCAGCGCCAGAAAGCCGCCATAGCTCACGCCGGTGACCGCCACGCGCGAGGCATCGAGGTCGGGCTGCGTGGCGATCCAGTCGAGCAGCGCGCCGACGTCGCGCACGGCGTCCTCGCGCTTTTTCAGGTTGTCGGCCTCCATGAAGCGCCGCCCGAACCCGGCCGAGCCACGCACGTTGGGGTAGATCACGGCGTAGCCGCGTTCGTTGATCCAGAAGTTGGTGCGTCCGCGAAAACCCGGCCGCGCCAGCGATTCCGGCCCGCCGTGCAGCGCGATGACGACCGGGCGTCGGCCGGGGAACGCAGCGCCCGGCGG
Organism: Pseudomonadota bacterium; assembly: GCA_018241765.1. Classification (GTDB taxonomy): domain Bacteria; phylum Pseudomonadota; class Gammaproteobacteria; order Burkholderiales; family Casimicrobiaceae; genus Casimicrobium. The sequence goes on from JAFEDD010000002.1 coordinate 50,692, forward strand.
GCGATAGATGAAGCCGCTGATCAGCATTTGGTCAAAGCTGCGCCAGACGATCGGCTCTGCCTCCACCGGCGCCTTGGCCGCCTTCGGCGCGGGCGCCGCCGCGCTCCAGCGGGTGACGCTGCCCTGTTCCGCGTTCAGCACATAGACCTCGGCCGGCGATTCGGCCGATTCGATGGACACGGCGAGGTCGCGCCCGTTGCGGTGCCAGCTCACCGCGCTGATGATGCCCGGCGGCAGTGGCGGCACCGGCTGCGCGCGCAGGTCGCCATCGTAGAGACGCAGGCGGGAGCCACCCGCCACGTTGGCGAGCGCGGCGATGCGACCGCCCGAGCGCGCCACCGACCAGCTCTCGATGTCGAAGTCGAAGTCCCGCGTCACCCACTGCCGGTCGCCGCCGTGCAGATCGACGCGCGTCAGCCGCGCCACGTCGCCATCGAAGCGGCGGCGGTACAGCCAGCGGCCCGACGCGTTTTCGAGGTCCGGTTCGTAATCGTTCAGTTCGCTGCGCCGGCCCGTGGCCATGTCGAGGAGCCACAGCTTCGCCTTGGTGCCCGAAGTCACCTCCGAGAGCACGAGGCGGTTGTCGCCGTCGAGCCAGCGCAGCACGCGCCAGCCGCCGCCGGCGAGCGAGGCGAGCTTGAAGCGTGCTTCGGGCTGCAACGGATCGATGGCGTAGATGTCCACCATCGCTGCGGCGCGGCGACCGGGCCGGTCGAGCGGCCGCGCGACGACGATCAGCTTGTCGTGGCTGCTGTTCCAGGGCCCCGGCGAATAGAGCTCGCCGTGCGGCGTCAATGCGGTTTCGATCAACGACTTCGGGTCGAGCCGGAAGAGCTGCGTCGCCTCGTCGCCGCCCGTGTCGCGCGTGAAGAGGATGTACTCGCCCGCGCGTGGCTCGAACTGCGCGTCGCGCACCGGATCGCGCCCGTGCGTGAGCTGGCGTGCGCGGCCCAGTGGCTGGTTCAGCGCGAAGAGCTGGTTGACGTTGCCCGCGCGGCGCATCACCAGCATCTCGGCGGCCAGCGGGTGCCACGCCACGAAGCGCGTGCCGCCAAAGTCGCCATAGGGGCTGATCTCGTGGGCGAGCGCGGCCGGCACCGGTGGCACGGCGTCGAGCCGCAGCGCGGAGGGAATGGGCGCGGGCGTGCTCGGGGCGGGTGGGTTCGTCCACATGCCGGCGCCGCCGAAGCCGCCGTGGCCACCGTTGCCGCCGGGCGCGCCGCCATGCGCGAGCGCGCCGAGCAACGACAACGCGCCGCCCGCCAGCACCGAGGGAAAAATCAGCCGCATAGAATCGGACGTGTGAACGTATCGCTACCCAACGGTTCGGCCAATGAAGCGCATCGGGCGTCGCCACCCGTGGGGGCGGATAGAGGCGTCGGCGATGCCGGCGCGATTGTGCCAGAACCGCGCGTGGATGCGGCTTCCAGCGCGACCGTTGTCGCCGCTTTGCGACAGATCCGGGCGTTGCCCGACCACCTCGTCAACCAGATCGCGGCGGGTGAAGTCATCGAGCGCCCGGCCGCCGCGCTGAAGGAATTGCTCGAAAACGCGGTCGACGGTGGGGCACGCGCCATCGACGTCACGCTGCGCGGCGGTGGCACTGCGCTGATCGCCGTCAGCGACGACGGCTGCGGCATCGCGGCCGACGAATTGCCGCTCGCGCTGGCGCGACACGCCACCTCGAAGATCGCGAGCCTCGACGAACTCGAAGCGGTCGCGAGCTACGGCTTCCGTGGCGAAGCGCTCGCCTCGATCGCCGCCGTCTCCCGCCTCGCGCTGACCAGTCGACCGGCCAATGCGCCCACCGCACAGCGGCTGCGCTCCGAGGGCGGCCAGGCGCAACCGATCGAGCCGGTTGCCGCACGCAGCGGCACCACGGTCACCGTCGCCGAGCTCTTCTTCAATACGCCGGCGCGGCGTCGCTTTCTCAAATCCGAAGCCACCGAGTACGCGCATTGTCTCGAGGCCGTGCGCCGCCTCGCGCTCGCCCGCCCGGACATCGCCATCGCGCTCACCCACAATGATCGCGCCGCGCTGCGCTGGCCGGCCGCCGCGTGGCCGGCGCGCCTCGCCGCCGTGCTCGGCGACGACTGGCTCGCCGCCGCCGCCCGCATCGAGGCGGGCGCCGGCCCGCTCCAGGTCAGCGGCTATGTGCTGAAACCGAACCAGCGCGTCAACCATCGCGATGCGCAGTACCTCTACGTCAACGGCCGCTGGGTGCGCGACAAGGTCGTGCTGCACGCCATCCGCGACGCGCTGCGCGACCAGATGCACGGCTCCGCGACGCCTGCCTTCGTGCTGCGCCTCACGCTCGACCCGCGCGCCGTCGACGTCAACGTCCACCCGGCCAAGACCGAAGTGCGTTTTCGCGATGCGCAGGCCGTGCATCAATTCATCCGCCGCGCCGTCGAGCGCGCCCTGAGTGGCGCGGCGGGCAGCGAAGCCTCGGGCGCACCCGGCGCCGAGGCAGCGCCTTCGAGCGCCGCGCAGCGGCTCTTTGGCGAACACCTCTCCTCGACACCCACGACACGCGCCGCGAGCCCGCCCTATCCGCGCTCGCAAGCGCTTGCCTTTGGCGTCGCCGAGCGCGCCGCGCAGCAGTTCTTCGCACCCTTCGACCACGACGCGCGCAGCGCCCCATCCGACGCATCCGACGCTCCCGTCGCCGCTCGCGCCGAACCGCCGCACGAGGAGCGCGAGCCGTACCCGCTCGGCTTCGCACTCGCCCAACTGCACGGCGTCTACATCCTCGCGCAGAACGCCGCCGGCCTCGTGCTGGTGGACATGCACGCCGCGCACGAGCGTATCGTCTTCGAGCGGCTCAAGGCGCAGGCGACGGGCGCGCTCGCCACCCAGCGGCTGCTGATCCCCTGCGTCGTCGCCGCCAGCGAGCGCGAAGTCGCCGCCGCCGAGGCGCATCGCGACGCGCTTCTCGGGCTCGGCTTCGACCTGAGCCTCGGCGGCCCACGCGCGCTGACGCTGCGCAGCGTCCCCGCGCTGCTCGCCGATGCCGAGCCCGAGGCGCTGCTGCGCGCCGTGCTGGCCGAGTTCGATCTGCTCGGCGCAAGCAACGCGGTCGACGCCCGCCGCGAAGAACTGCTCTCCACGATGGCCTGCCACGGCGCCGTGCGCGCCCACCGCACACTCACCACCACCGAAATGAACGCGCTGCTGCGCGACATGGAAGCGACCGAACGCGCCGGCCAATGCAACCACGGCCGCCCGACGTGGTATCAGCTCACGCTGCGCGACCTGGACGCCTTGTTCATGCGCGGGCGCTGAGTCGCCATGCCATTCGTTCGCAGGGCGGACTCCGTACACGATACAGCTTGATGCTGGAAGGCGCATCCATAACGGGCTTGGAGCGCGAAATGCCGCCAAAGTCGACTTGAAATCACGGAAAAGTCATTACGCCGGGCGAATGGGTGCATTTTCACTTGTTAATCAATGCGTTATGTGGGAACCGTCCGGTGCTGCCACCAAGCGAGCGCCGCGCAAACGGCGTCTGTACGTGAAAGTTGACCTGCAAGCCGCGCCAGCAAACGAAGTTCCAAGAAGAGCGAAACACGGCACCAGCTGTTCGTGGCCATCGATCGAGCCACGCGCTGTACGTTCGTTCAGATCAAGGCCAACAAGCGTTCGGCCAGTTTGCGCTGCGCCCAGGCCTTGGTGCAGTCGACCGCGACGCTGGTACCAACCCTCTTGGCGCTCGCCTCGCCAGCGGGTTCGGCGACTCAACACAACTCGGTCAGTCGTGACGGCGAGGAACACTGCAAGCCGATGAGCGCTGTGCGCGCCGACCGAACTTTGACCACCCGTGCCGACTGAACATTGACCAGGGGTGGAAGCCCGTCTCGATCGAGGCGGGTTGTGGATAAGTTTACGGTGTTCGGTGTCGTTCGCTCTCCAGTTGTCGTTGTCGATGGTTCGCCACGATACCCAACGGGCTGAGCGCGTCGGGCGCGGCCGGACTGCGCGCTGGGGCCGTCATGAATGATGCAGCGGCGGACTCATGCGACATCGGTGAAATGGCCGTAGGAAAAGCCCGAAACCGGCCTAAAGTTGATATGGCGCTGGAATTTACGGTCGAAAATAGATTAACGTTCAACGGAAATCGTCATCGATGGGTGCGTGAAGGCGTCGGCGTGTGCCGGGAAAGCCAAGCGATGACGCTACTTGAGTCAGGTCGTACAGGGGGTTCCATGCGTTCGCAAGCAGATATCGGTCTATTTCACTTTTGGACGGCGTTTGGTCGCCGTATGCGCGGTCTCGCCGCGGCGAGCGCGGCTACGGCGCTTGCCCTGGGGCTCGGCGCCGCCCAAGCACAGAACTTCCTGGTCAACAAGAAATTCGTCGACCAGCAGGGCGTGCCGAACGCACAGGTCAACATCATCGGCCCCAACCAGTCGGTGTTCCTCGAGTTCAACCTGTTCAACTCGTCGACCGGCTCCCTGACCGTCAACGTGACGGACAACCTGCCCGCCGGTCTTCTCGGCGATACCTCGTTCACACCCGTGATCACCGACTACAGCGGCGCCGTGAATGGGAACGGATGTTCGATTGCTCCGGGTTCGGTGACCGTGGCGTCCGGCTCCGTGACGATTGCCGGCGTCACGGTGCCGAACATTGCCGCCGCGGGGCTCAATCCCGACTGCCGCGTCGTCGTGAAGGTTCTGGGTGACCCGGCCGCGCTCGGCAATGTGGCGAGCAACGTGACCAATAGCGTGCCCGCGGCCAACACATCGGCCACCGGCCCCGGCGGCCCCTATCAGAGTGATGCGTTCCTTGCGTCGATCGTCGTGCAACCCGCGGTCAATCCCGGATTGTCCAAGAGCTTCAACCCGACGACCGTGCCTCTGAACGGTCAGAGCACGCTTCGTTTCACGATCGTCAACAACGCGCCCTACGCCATTCACAACGTCACGCTGACCGACGCATTGCCGGCCGGCGTCACGCCTACGGGGACGCCGACCACCAACGCGGCGTGCGGCGGTGGCACCGCCGCGATCAGCGGACAGAACGTCACGCTGACGGGCGCGACGATCAGCCCCAACGCCTCCTGCACGGTCACCGCGACGGTGGTCGGAGCGGCTGGCGGCACGTTCACGAACAACATACCGGCGAGCGCCATTACGTCGACCGAGGGCGTCACCAATCCAACGGCGGCTACGGCCACGCTGACCGTTCGCGACGATCTGACGATCGCGAAGACGTTCGACGACGCGACGTCGATCACGAGAGAGCAAGGTCAGGCGTTCCGCGTACGCATCACACTCACCAACTACGCAGGCTCGCTCACCAATGGCACCGTAACGGATCCGCTTCCCACGGGGATCGTCCTGGCCGACAACGTCGCGGCGGGAACGACCTGCGGGACGGGTTGGACGCACAACGGCACCCCCGGCGCGGGCACGATCACCTTCAGCAATCTCACGGTTCCGGCAGCGAACCTCAGCACCGGAGCCCCTGGAACCTGTTACGTCGAATTCATGGCCAAGCTGACCGCGAATTCGGGGGCGATCACCAACACGGTCAACCCGTCAAATGTGACGAACACCCAAGGCAAGTCGCCAACCGGGCCGGCGAGCGCAACGGTCAACGCGACACCGACCGGCGGCCCATCCGGCGGTCCCGGTGGCGGCAACTGGGGAACATTGCGCGCCGAGAAGAACTTCGTCAACGCAACCGCAGGGGCTGTGACGACCGTTGAAGAAGGCGGTACGTTCTGGATGCGGATGGGCGCCTGGAACCCCGGTTATGACTGGCAGTTCGCCAATGGGTCGATGACGGATACGTTGCCGGTCGGCCTGCTGGTCGACGCCGCTGGTGGGGCGGGAGCACTGACGCTCACACCCGGGACCAATCTGGTTTACTTCGGCAACCCGAACCAGACGGGGCAGGGGCCGAACGTGTCGCCGGGCACCAACTATTCGGGCTGCTTCAACACCGGCACCGTCACCGTCAACCGCGTCGCGGTTGGTTCGACCTTCCAGGACACGATCACGTATTCCGGTTGGACCTTGCAGGCGATGTCGGCCAACGGCGCCGTGACGCCCGGCTGGTATCGATCGGGTTGCTGGTTCTCCATCCGCTTGAAGGGTGAGGCGCCGGGCGCCTACACCGATACGTCGGGCAGCCCGACGCTTCCGATCAAGCCACGCAACACGATTCCATCGGGCAACGTCACGGTGGGACCGGGCGTCACGAACTCGAACAGCGTCGGCGCACCGATCACGGTGTTGTCGGACGTCGGCGTACGCAAGAGTTTCAATTCGAATGTCATCGTTGGCGGCACTGGCGCGAAGCGCACGCGCCTGACCATTTGGCTGACCAACAAGTCGTCCGTGCCGCAGACGAACGCCGCGCTGACGGACACTTTTCCGACCGGCGGGGGGTGGACGTTCGCTGTCTCCAATCCGCCCAACGCCGGCACGAGCTGCGCGGGCGCCACGGTGACTGCAACGGCCGGCGCCGGTGCGGTGTCGATCTCGGGCGCCACCATTCCGGACGGCACGGGCTCGGTGCCCGGCGAATGCTCGTTCTCGGTCGACGTCGATGTCTCCGGCCCAAGCGGGAGTAATACGATCACCAACACGATTCCGCCCGGCGCTCTCACTACCGACACACCCGGCTTGACCAACGTCGTTTCGGCGACGGCCTCCGTCCTGACGCGGCCACGCAGCATCATCATCAACAAGACCTTCGGCAACGGCGGCGTTGCGCAGGGCGGTTCGCCCGTTCCGCTGACCATCACGCTTCGCGGTGATGCCTGGGCCTTCAACGAGGTCGGCTTCTCGGATGACTTGATCAGCGTGCAACCGGGCCTCGTGATCGCGCCGTCACCGAACGTGAGTACGACGTGCCGCACGATCAACATGGCGGCCGCGCCGTACAACCTGTCCGGACAGGCCGTGTACTACCAGTCGAGCAGCGCGCCGACCATCACGGCGGTGGCGGGCGCGACGACGATTTCCATGACGGGTGGTTACTTCCCGGGACAAAACGCGATCGACGCCGGCATGACGGGCAGCAATACCTGTACGGTGACGGTGGACGTCGTCGCCAGCACGACCGGCAACAAGACCAACACCATCCCGGCCAACAACGTGACGACGCGCGAAGGCGCGACCAACCCAACGCCAACTTCGGCGACGCTGACGGTGCAGCCCAACGCGCAACTGGTCAAGACGTTCAATCCGAGCAGCGTGTCGGCCGGTACGCCGTTCACGTTGACCTTCACGCTGTTCAATGTCAACACATCGCCGTTGACGAACTTTACGGTGGCGGATACGTTGCCGTCAGGCATCACGGCCACGTCGACTGGCGCCAATACCTGCGGCGGCACCCTCAGCATCATCGGTGGTGGAACCGGCATTTCGCTGGTCGGGCCAGGAACCAGCGTGGGCGCAAACGCAAGTTGCCAATGGGTCATCAACATGATCGGCAACACGGTGGGCAACTACACCAACGATCAAAACAACCTGACGGTAAGCGATGGCGTCAACAAGAACACGTCGACCACGGTTGAAATCACAACGGCAACGACATTCGACCTGACCGTTGCCAAGACGATCGATGCCAGCACGCCTGCGCCGTACAACCCCGGCGTCAGTTCGGTCCAGTTCAATCTGACGGCGAGCAACAATGGTCCGGGCGCATCGCAGGAAGGCATCGTGGTCAAGGACTGCTTGCCGCAAGGTTTGACGTACACGAGCGCGAGCGGTACCGGCTGGAGTTGTGTCAACAACGCCGGCCCCATCACTCGCGGGGCGCTGACGTGCTCCAGTGAAATCGTCTGCACGCGAAACGCCGGCGGTGTCATTGCCTCCGGTTCGTCCGCCAACGCGATCCACGTCGTGGCCAGCGTCGATGCCACGGCGAGCGGGACACTGGTCAACTACACGCAAGTGAACCCGGCGGTCGGCGAGACCCTGACCGAAACCAACACGCTGGGGACGACCAACGGTGGCTACGAAACGGGAAGTCCGGGGACGAACTCGAACAACGACGCGAGCGCGAGCATCGCCGTTGCCGCCCCGTATGCACTCGGCAACCGCATTTGGTTCGACACCAACAACAACGGCATCATCGATGCGGGCGAGGCCACCGCACCCGGGGTTCTGGTGGAACTGCTCGACTCTGGCGGCAACGTCATCCGGACGACGGCAACCAATGCGACGGGCGAGTACATGTTCGAGAATCTCGCGGCTGGCACGTATACGGTGCGCGTTGCCAAAGAGAACTGGACGGGACTGACCGCAGCTCAGGTCGCCGCGGCCGGCAACCCGTCCGGCCTCGCCGCAGGGCAACGACCGCTCGCGGGCTACAACAACTCGACCGGTGCCGGAAGTGTCGACGCCTCGGCGACGGACGCAACCGACAAGGGCATCGACGTCGCCGATCCGACGGCCGCCGGCATCAGCAGTGCGCCGGTCACACTGGGTCCGGGTCTGCAACCCTTGAATGAGGCGAATACCGGCGACAACGATGGCGTCGGCCCGACGACGTCGCTCGATGCCAACAACAACATGACGATCGACTTCGGGTTCTATCGACTCACGGTCGGTGACCTCGTCTGGCGCGACGACGGCAACGGCGGCGCGACGCCAGGCAACATCAACAACGGCGTTCGTGACGCGGGTGAGGCGGGCATTGCCGGCGTTCGTGTCGAGCTCTATCGCGGTGGCACGTTGGTGGCCGTCACGACGACGGATGCCAGCGGCAATTACCTGTTCACGCAAGGAACCAACAGCGCCGGCGTCCCGAACGGCATGCCGCTGCTTCCGGGCACGGACTATCAGGTTCGCATTCCGCAGGCCACCGGTGGTGTGAATACGGCACTCGCTGGGTTCACGTCGTCTGCCGCCAACGGTTCGAGCGAGACGAACCCGCTCGGTGCGAACAACGACGACAGCGGCATCGGTGTCGGCTCCGCGAACGCGGGCGTGACATCGAGTGCGAGCTTCACGCTGGGCGCCGGCAGCAACGCTGGGGCGAACGCGCTGCCCGACAACGCGACCGGCACCACGGCGCAGCTGAACGTCGACTTCGGATTTGTGCCTGGCTACAGCCTTGGCAACCGCGTCTGGGTCGATGCCAACAACAACGGCATCATGGACAGCGGTGAAAGCGGACTCGCCAACGTGCTCGTTCGTCTGCTCGATGCGAGCGGCAACCCGGTCCCCGGCGTGCCCACGCAGACGACGGATGGCAACGGCTACTACCGCTTCGATGGTCTGCCGGTTGGCAACTACATCGTCGAGATCGTTCCGGGCGCGGTCGGCGGCGTCAACTATGTGAGTTCGACCGGTCAGAACGGGTCCGCGACCGGCCCCTACGAGCCGGGCACCAGCGCGACCGCGGCGAGCAGCAATGATCGCGACCATGGAACGCAGACGACGCCGACGACGATTCGCAGCAATCCGATCACGCTGGGTCCGGCCAACGTGGTGACCGGTGAAGTCAACAGCGGCGCGACCGGCGCTGGAGGCAATGGCCCGAACGGCGATGCGTTCGACGTGCTCACGGCGGACTTTGGCGTGTTCCTGCCTGCGAAACTCGGCAACCTCGTTTGGTATGACACCAATCGCGACGGCCATGCGGATCCCGGCGAGCCGGGCCTCAATGGGGTGACGGTGATCCTTTATGACGGTTCGGGCAACGAGGTTGCGCGGCAGGTGACGCGGAACAATCCGACGACTGGGGAACCGGGTTTCTACGAGTTCAGCTTCCTGACGCCGGGCAGCTACTCGGTCAAGGCCATCGCGCCGGGCACCATGGTTACCACCAGGCCGGGAACCCCGTCGGTGACCAACGGTAGCGGGCCCGATACCAACGACAGTCAGGGGCCGGGCGGATTGAGCATCGGGCAGTCGGCCGTGGTGACGGTCGCTGCGGGTGACAACAATCCGCAGCTCGACTTCGGTTTCCACGACGCCTTGGCGATCCCGACCTTGGCGGAAGCAATGCGCAACCTGTTGGCGGCCCTCGTGCTGCTGATCGGTTGGGTTGCGCTTCGCCGTGGCGTCGCGCGCAAGCGAGTTTGATCGAGGGCGTGCCGTGCGTGTTCGCGCCTGATCCCGCGCCGCGTGGGATTGGGCGCGTCGCTTGCGCCGTCTGCCGGAAGGCGCGACTCGAGGCAATCTGACGTCGTGGATGTCTGCGAACGTTTGTTGCTGTGACGCCGAACGCGCGATGACGCGGTCGTGAGCGAGGTGGTGACTCCGCGCGGCGTCGCCTCCATCAACATCCTCGAATGCACGCCTCTCGGCATAATCATCCGATGCCGTTCGATGAATCACATCGCGCCCGCCGATCACCGCCCGTTGTCATGCTGGTCGGCCCTACCGCGTCGGGCAAGAGTGCGGCGGGCATGGCCTTGGCGAAGCGTCTGGACGGCGAAATCGTCAGCATCGATTCGGCGCTGGTCTATCGGGGCATGGATATCGGCACCGCAAAGCCGACACCCGCCGAGCAGGCGCAGGTGCCGCACCACCTGATCGACCTCATCGCTCCGACCGAAACCTACTCCGTCGCCCGATTTCTGACCGACTGTCGCGCCGCCATCGACGGCATTCGCGCCCGCGGTCGCCTTCCGTTGCTCGTGGGCGGCACGATGATGTACGCCAACGCCCTGGTGCACGGGTTGAGTGACGTTCCGCCAACGGACGCGGCGGTGCGCGCGCAGGTGCAGGCGCGCTGCGCGATCGAGGGTATCGCGGCGCTGCACGCCGAATTGATGCGGGTCGATCCGGTGACGGCGATGCGCCTACCGCCGACCGACACGCAGCGCATCACACGGGCGCTTGAAGTCTGGATGCTGACCGGCACCCCGATGTCGGCGCTGTTTGGGCGCCGACGCTCGGTGCTCTCCGATCTCGAACTCTTGATCGTGCGTTGGGTGCCCGAGAGCCGTGTGTGGCTGCATCTGCGCTGCGAAGAGCGCTTGCGGGCGATGTTTGCGCAGGGTTTGCTGGAGGAGGTGGTGCAGTTGCGCGAGCGCTACCCGTTGCGCGCGGACTTGCCGTCGATGCGCTGCGTGGGCTACCGTCAGGTGCTCGACGTGCTCGAAGGACGCGAGCCGAGCGAAGCGCTGTTCGAGCGCGCGCTGTTCGCGACACGTCAGTTGGCCAAGCGGCAGTTGACCTGGCTGCGAAGCTTTCCGGGGCATGGCGTGGCGAGTGACGCACCGGACGCGTTGACGACGCTCGAAGCGTTGCTCGCGCCCTGTCTTGCGCGTGGCGTGGCACCGTCATGACGTTTGCCGCGTCGATGCTCGAATGGCCGGAGCGCGCGATCAGAGCGTCGCTGCGACGCTTGCTTGCTGTATGGGTCCGGGTGCAGGTGTTCCCCGAGGCACCCTCCGCGCTGAACGACGAGCGAGGGGCGCCGGTTTGCTATGTGCTCGCGCGACCGTCATTGATCGATGCGGCGTTGCTCGACTTGTTGACCGAACGTCGCGCCATGCCGTCTCCGTTTGCAGCGCTTGCGGGACTCGACGAGCGGCGCGCGATCTTCGCCCTGCACGATGATCGTACGCGCTTGCCCGCGAAGCGCTTGCAACGGCTCGTCGAAGCCGTGCACGAGGGGCGAATCGCGGACGTTCGCCTGATTCCGATCAGCATTTTCTGGGGGCGTGCGCCGGAGCGCGAAGAGCGGGATGATTCCCCGTTGCGTGGCATGCGCTTGCTGCGCCTGTGGGCGGCCGAAGGCTGGGGCGCGCGTTCCCGGCTGCGCAAGCTGCTGTCGATTCTGTTCTATCGCAGCGCGGTCGTCGCGAAGTTCAGCGAGCCGCTCTCGCTCGCCGAATGGGTGAACGTGGGCAGGCTGGAAGGGTTGGATCGAGATCGTCTCGTTCGCCGTGCGGCACGCCTGCTTCGCGCCGAATTCCGAAGCGTTCGCGAAGCGGCGATCGGGCCGGATCTGTCGCATCGGCGCACGCTGATCGATGCGATGCTGCGTGACCCTCGGGTTCGCGCGGCAATCGATGCCGAGGCGCGCGCCCGCAAGGTCGATGCGGCCAAGGTCGAGCGCCGCGCCGAGTCGATCGGGCGCGAGATCGCGGCGGACTACTCGTTTCTGGCGGTACGGATCGGTGCGCGTATTCTGGGCCGACTATGGACGCGTATCTATCAAGGTGTCGAGGTGCGCGGAATCGAGCGCGTGCAGGCTCTTGCGAAGGACAATACGCTGGTCTATGTGCCCTGCCACCGCAGCCATATCGACTACCTGCTGCTCTCTTACGTCGTGCACGGGGCTGGCCTGGTGGTGCCGCACATCGCGGCGGGCGCGAATCTGAATCTGCCAATCATCGGCGGCCTGCTGCGTCGTGGTGGGGCATTCTTTCTGCGTCGCTCCTTCAAGGGAGACGAACTCTATGGCGAGGTGTTCGCGGCCTACCTCCACGAAGTGCTGAAGCGCGGATTTTCGCTCGAGTATTTCGTCGAGGGCGGGCGTTCGCGCACGGGGCGCATGCTGCCGCCGAAGGCCGGGCTGGTTTCGATGACCGTGCAGAGTTTTCTGCGTGAACACACGCGACCGTTGTTGTTCATCCCTGTCTACATCGGGTACGAGCGATTGATCGAGGGAGGCAGCTATACGCAGGAACTCTCCGGTGCCGCGAAGCGCAAGGAATCGCTATGGGGGTTGCTGGGCGCCGTTCGTGAGCTGCGCGGGCAGCACTACGGATCCGTAGGCGTCAGTTTCGCGCGACCGATTGCGCTCGGTGAACTGCTCGATGCCGAGGGCGCGCACGACATGCCGACGTGGCTGGCCGACAAGGGATTGCGGCGCTCCACGCTCACCGAGCTTTCGCGACGTATCGCCGAGCGCATCAATGGCGCGGCGCAGGTCAATCCGGTGGCGTTGATCGCAACGCTGTTGCTCGCCACGCCCAAACATGCCGCCGACGCTACGCTGCTCGCCGATATGGTGGCGAGCGTGCGGCGTCTGCTGTCCGTCGTGCTGCGCGACCCGGAGGCAAGCATCACGCCACTCGACGGTGAGGCCGCCATCGCCTACACCGCGCGCCTGGGCTACCTGCGCCGACAGCAGCATCCGCTGGGTGACGTGGTGTCGGCGGGTGACGATGCGGCGGTGGCGCTCACGTACTTTCGAAACAACGTGTTGCACGGCTTTGCCTTGCCGGGGCTGCTCGCGTGCCTCGTCGTGCAACATGGTGTGATCGGTGAGACGAAGCTCGCACGACTCTCGCGGGCTTGGTACGTGCTGTTCGAGGCGGAGTTGTTTTTGCCGCCGTGGCGCGATGCCGACACGATGGACGAGGAGCCCGATGACGGGTCGCCGAGGGGGCGGGGGAAGGCGTCCGGGGATGGCCGCTTCCCGCTCTTTGGGCACGTCCTGGCGGCGATGGAGCGCGAGGGTTGGCTGCAAGTTGAACGCGAGGCCCGCGTCATCAGCGCGCCGACACTCGGAAGCGATGCGGCGATGCGGCTGGAGCTCTTGGCCGCGACCATGCGCCCGACGCTGTTGCGCCACGCATTGATGCTGGCGCTTGCAGGACGGATGCCTACGGGCGAGCAGACGCGCGAACGCATCGAGACGCTGTGTCAGCAGTCGTCGCAGCACCTTGCCATGACGCACGTTTTCAACGCGCCCGAGTTTTCCGATCGCACGCAGTTTCGCTCGGCCTTCGAGGCGCTCGTGCAGGCCAATCTGTTGCGGGTCGACGAGGGGGGCGTCGTGCACTATGGCGATGCGCTCAACGCTCAGGCGGAGGAGGCGATCTTTCTGCTGCCACCGGATAGCCGCGCGGCCGTGCTGCGGGCCGTTCAGCGGCCTGCGGCGAGCGCTTAGAATCAAACGTTTCGGCGCGCCTTGGTGCTCGCGCATGGTGCGCGATGCGGCGCCGCGGTGACGGGTAGTAGTACATGGCAGGCCGCACGCTCTACGACAAACTCTTCGATTCACACATCGTTCGCACAGAGGGCGACGGGACGGCGCTGCTCTATATCGATCGCCATCTGGTGCACGAAGTCACGAGCCCGCAGGCTTTCGAAGGGTTGAAGCTCGCTGGGCGCCAACCGTGGCGTGCAGCAAGCATCGTTGCAATGCCCGATCACAACACGCCGACGACGCCGGGTTTCACGACGATCGCCGACCCGATCTCGCGTACGCAGGTCGAGACGCTGGACGCCAACGCCAAGGCGCACGGGCTGGCCTATTTTCCGGTGGGTGACGTTCGCCGCGGCATCGTGCATGTGGTCGGCCCCGAGCAGGGGGCTACGTTGCCGGGCATGACCGTCGTCTGCGGTGATTCGCATACCTCGACGCACGGGGCCTTTGCGGCGCTTGCGTTCGGCATTGGCACCAGCGAGGTCGAACATGTGCTGGCCACACAGTGTCTTCCGCAAAAGCGCTCGAAATCCATGTTGGTCCGCTGTGACGGGCGCCTGCCCGCCGGCGTCACGGCCAAGGACCTGGTGCTCGCCATCATCGGCCGCATCGGAACGGCGGGCGCGACCGGTCACGCCATCGAATTTGGGGGTGAGGCCGTGCGCGCGCTCTCGATGGAGGGGCGCATGACGATCTGCAACATGGCGATCGAGGCTGGCGCGCGCGCCGGGATGATCGCCTATGACGAGGTGACCGAACGCTACGTTCAGGGGCGTCCGTTTGCCCCAAGGACCCCCGAACTCTGGGAGGCGGCCACGAAATACTGGCGCACGCTGCGCAGCGACGACGGCGCCGAGTTCGACCGCACCGTCGTCATCGATGCGAGCACGCTGGCACCGTTTGTCAGTTGGGGCACCTCGCCCGAAATGGTCGCCACGATCGATGCCCGCGTGCCTGATCCCGATCGGGAACGCGATGCCGTGAAGCGTGAGGGCATCGAGCGGGCGCTGCTCTACATGGGGTTGGCGCCGAACACGGCGATCACCGATATCGCGATCGACAAGGTGTTCATCGGTTCCTGTACCAATTCGCGGATCGAGGATCTGCGCGCCGCCGCGGCCGTCGTCAAGGGGCGTCGTCGCGCGGACCGGGTGAAGCTGGCCATGGTGGTGCCCGGTTCCGGCGTCGTGAAGGCGCAGGCGGAACGCGAGGGGCTCGACCAAATCTTCCTCGCGGCCGGTTTCGAGTGGCGCGAGCCGGGCTGTTCGATGTGCCTTGCAATGAACGACGATCGACTGGAACCCGGCGAGCGTTGCGCGTCCACATCCAATCGCAACTTCGAAGGCCGCCAGGGGGCGGGTGGGCGCACCCATCTGGTGAGCCCGGCGATGGCGGCGGCGGCCGGCATCGCGGGCCACTTCGTCGACGTGCGACGCATGCTTTGATCGACACCGGCATATTTTCAACCCGATAGCAAGGAGTCTCCATGAAAAAGTTCATTACGGCCGCCATGATCTCGGCGTTCGCATTCGTCGTCGGCGGCTGCAACACCGTTCAGGGCGTTGGCAAGGACGTGCAGAAGGCCGGCGAAAAGATCGAAGACGCCGCCAAGAAGAAGTAGCAACCCCTGCGCGGTGCGGGCAGCACCGCGGGAGCAAGCATGGACAAGTTCACCGTTCACACCGGGCTCGTGGCCCCGATGGATCGCGCCAACGTCGACACCGATGCCATCATCCCGAAGCAGTTTTTGAAGTCGATCCAGCGTACCGGCTACGGGCCGAATTGTTTCGACGAATGGCGCTATCTCGATGTCGGGCAGCCCGGCATGGACAACAGCAGGCGGCCGCTGAATCCGCAGTTCGTGCTCAATGCGCCGCGCTATCAGGGCGCCTCGATTCTGCTTGCGCGCCAGAACTTCGGCTGCGGGTCATCACGCGAGCACGCGCCGTGGGCGCTGCTGCAATACGGCTTCCGCGTCGTCATCGCACCCTCGTTCGGCGACATCTTTCACAGCAATTCGCTGAACAACGGTTTGTTGGCGATTCGTCTCGATGACGCGCAGGTCGACCGCTTGTTCCACGATTGCCTGGCGTTTCCGGGGTTTCAACTCACGGTTGATCTCGATGCGCAGCTCGTGCGGGCGACCGACGGTGCGTTTGCGTTCCCGTTCGCGATCGATGCGTCACGTCGTGAGCGCCTGCTGAATGGTTGGGACGACATCGCCCTCACGCTGCGCCACTCCGATGTCATTCGAGCGTTCGAGGCGCAGCGGCATCAGAGCCAACCCTGGCTCGCCTGACTTCGTTTTCGACTCGACGGCTGCGTCATCGCTGGTGGCGGAGCGTCCGCGCTCTGGCGCCAACTCGGTTGCACGATACGGCGCTGCGCGGCCATGATGCGTTGGCAGGCGCGACCGCGTGCCCCCCGATTCCATTCTTCACCTATCTCGATTGCGTTCGCTCATGAAAATTCTCATCCTCCCCGGTGACGGCATTGGCCCTGAAATCGTTGGTCAAGCGGTACGCATCCTCGAACGCTTCAAGACCGAAGGCGTGCCCATCGAGCTTGAACACGGGCTGCTCGGCGGTGCTGCGTACGATGCCCATGGACATCCCTATCCCGAGGTCACGCGGCAACAGGCACACGCCGCCGACGCCATCGTGCTCGGCTGCGTCGGCGGGCCGCGCTACGACACGCTGCCCCGTGCGTTGCGTCCTGAGCAGGGGTTGCTTGCCATCCGCAAGGATCTCTCGCTGTTCGCGAATCTGCGACCTGCGTTGCTCTATCCCGAGCTCGCCGCGGCCTCTTCGCTGAAGCCTGAGATCGTGGCGGGGCTCGACGTGCTGATCATCCGTGAGTTGACGGGTGACATCTACTTCGGGCAGCCACGGGGTCGACGACAGAACGCGGCAGGTGAGGACGAGGGGTTCGACACGATGCACTACGCGCGTAGCGAAATCGAGCGCATCGCCCACATCGGCTTCAAGTCCGCCATGAGACGCGGTCGGCGCCTGTGCAGCGTCGACAAGGCCAACGTGCTCGACACGTCGATTCTGTGGCGGGAAGTGGTGACCGAGGTGGGCCGACTCTATCCCGAGGTCGCTCTGTCGCACATGTACGTCGACAATGCGGCCATGCAATTGGTGCGTGCACCCAAACAATTCGATGTCGTCGTCACCGGAAATCTGTTTGGCGACATCCTGTCGGACGAAGCGTCGATGCTGGCCGGCTCCATCGGCATGCTGCCCTCGGCGTCGCTCGATGCGCGCAACAAGGGGTTGTACGAACCGATCCACGGGTCTGCGCCCGATATTGCAGGGCAGGATGCAGCCAATCCGATTGCGACCATTCTGTCGCTGGCGATGATGATGCGATATTCGTTCGATCGTGACGATCTCGCTCGTCGCATCGAGGCGGCCGTGCGTCATGCGCTCGCCCGTGGCATTCGTACACGGGACATCGCGTTGCCGGGTGAAGGTGTCGTGGGCACCCAGGCGATGGGCGATGCGTTGCTTTCCGCGCTGTCGGCGTGAGCGGTTGTCGCGGATTTTCAACACGAGTGTTGCATGACGATGACATGGCGGGCAGAATGATGGGCGCCACAACATGTGGGGCTACCAGCGTCGTGACAGCACAAGATATTGGGTCTGGAACCACCCTTCCCTGCCGTAAAGTGTGCGCCCACTAACGGTGGCTCACACTTAAAGCTAATTCTTAGCTTGCGGCGGCAACTCCATGATGTTATTTTTCTTCTAGTTTCCGAAATCAAGAGGGCGGCATGCTTCGCCAAAAACCACTCGTCGTATCGCTCGCGTTGGCCGGTTGCATCGTCGCTGCCGATGTTGCTGCGCTCGGTCTAGGTCGGCTCAACGTGACCACATCACTCGGCCAACCGCTCGTCGCCGAAGTCGATCTTTCGGTCGCGTCCGGCGATGATGTCGATTCGATCAAGGCCAGCATCGCCTCGCCCGCGGTATACCGTGCGTCGAATGTCGAATATCAGGGTGTTCTGCAAACGGTTCGCGCGCAAGTGTTGAAGCGCGCCAACGGGCAACCCTACATTCGGCTGGCCAGCAATCAGGCCATCAACGATCCCTATCTCGACATCCTGCTCGAAGTGAATTCGAGCACCGGGCGCATGGTGCGCGAATATGTCTTCCTGCTCGACCCGCCGGGCGTCGGGGCCGCGCAGAACATCGAACCCACGCAGCCGGCGCGCCCCCCCATGGCTCCGGTGACGGCGGGGCCAGCGCCCGCGCCGGCCCCCGCAAAGGCAGCGCCGCCGTCGGCGGCCCCGGCGACGACCTCCGCGAGTGGAAGCAGCTACAAGGTCAAGTCCGGCGATACGCTGTCGGGTATTGCGGGCCGAAACGCGCAGCCCGGCATCACGATCGAGCAACTGATGATCGCCATCCAGCGCGCGAATCCCGATGCGTTCGCGGGTGGCAACATCAATCGCCTTCGTGCTGGCGCTACGCTCGGCTTGCCTTCCGCCCAAGAAGCCCAAGCGGTCACGCAGTCGAGCGCCGTGAGTGAAGTGCGTGCACAGGCCGCGAGTTGGCGCGGACACGTCGCGCGAGTTGCGGATTCGGTGCCGACGGTCGCTCAAGACCGACCCAGCGCGCGCGCCAGTGGCCGGGTTTCCGGCGCCGTTGCCGATACCGGCACGGCGGCGTCGAGTGGCGACAAGCTGAAGGTGTCGCAGGCCGAGCGCGGCAAGCAGTCAAATACCGAGTCGAAAGTTGCCGCGACGAAGGCGCTCAAGGAAGAGCAGGATCGCATTGCGCAACTCGAAAGGCTGAAAGCCGAACAGGAAAAGGCGCTCAGCATCAAGAATCAGGCGCTTGCCGAAGCTCAGGCGAAGGCCAAGGAAGCGGCGAAGGCACCGCCACCGGCGCCGCCTGCACCGAAAGTCGAGCCGCCCGCCGCTGTCGCGGTGGCTCCGAAGGCCACCGAACCCCCCAAGGCCGCACCGGCGCCGGCGCCGGCACCGGCACCGGTCGTCGCGCCTGCGCCTGCTCCCGCCGCAGCACCCGCTCCGTCGCCCGCGCCGACCGTGACGCCCGCGCCCGCTGCGCCGGAAGCGAGCCCCGCACCGGCACCGGCACCGGTAGCTCCGCCGCCAGCGGCAGCGCCACCCACGCCGGCACCTGCGCCGGCACCGGCGCCAGCCAAGGCCGTACCCAAGGCGCCGCCGCCCGCGGCCGACGACGGCATCATGGGCTTCGTTGCCGACAACGCGTTGCCCGTTGGCGCTGCCGGACTTGGCGTTGCTGGGCTGTTGGCCTACCTGCTGTTCGGACGGCGTCGCAAGGTCGATGTCCCGACCGTCACGACGCAAATGCCGGAGCCAGTCGTTCACACGGCGAATCCTGACACGGTGTTCGGCACGTCGGGGCTCGGTGTGGTCAAGACCAACGATGTACCCGTACAAAGTCAATTCAGTCGTTCCGGCATGGGCACGATCGACTCCGGCGAGGTCGACCCCGTGGCCGAGGCGGAGGTCTACATTGCCTATGGCCGCGAGGCGCAAGCCGAAGAAATTCTTCGTGAAGCTCTGCTGCGCGACCCGCATCGCGCCGATGTGGCAACCAAGCTGGCCGAGATTGCCGCCACACAAGGCAAGCGCGACGCGTTCGACAAGTTGGCGAACGACATCGCGGCGATGCCCGCTGCGGGAGAGTACAAGGGCAAGCTTGCCCAGATCGCGCATGCGCACTTCCCTGGTCATCCGCTCGCTGGCGCGGACGTTGGCGCCGTCGCACACGCGGCGACGAGTCCGGCCGCAGCACCCGTGGTCGCTGCCGCCGCCACGGCCGCGGCGGTGACCATCGCGACGCACACAGCGCTCGACACTCCGACGGCGCCCGGAATGCGCAGCGTGCCGCACGAGCCCTTGCATGACGCTCCTGCGGCCAGTTCGCTCGATTTCGTCCTCGACGGCATGACGATCGCGAAGCCGAGCGGCGCCCCGTCGCCAATACCGACACCTGCGCCGGCGGAGCCGCCATCGCCTGCCAAGGCGAAGACACCTTGGAACGAGGCGGTCACAGTGACTCCGTCGCCGAGCAAAAAATCGCTCGAGACCGATCTCGCAGAGCTCGAGGCCTCCTTGAAGAAGGCGACCACGGCGGGGCAGATTCCGGATGCAACGGCGGACTTCACCGATTTCTCGACCGCCACACCGACCAATCTCGGCACCGTAGGGCCGTCGATGCGTCCGGAGATGCTCGATCTGAGTTTCGACTCGGGACGTCAGGGGTTCGTGGATCCGACGCCGTCGATTCTCGATGGGCAGTGGCACGATGCTTCGACGAAGCTCGACTTGGCGCGCGCCTACGAAGAAATGGGCGACCGTGAAGGCGCGCGCGAAATTCTTCGCGAAGTGCTGCACGATGGCGACGAGGCGCAACAGGCCGAAGCCAAGGCGCTGCTCGCCAAGCTTGGCGGCTGACGGGCGTCGAGCGCGTCGGCAGCCTGAGGTCGACCGATGAGCGCTGTGCCCGACGCGCAGCGCTGGGCGCTTGGCCTCGATTACTTCGGCGGCGCCTATTGCGGTTGGCAGCGTCAGGCGCACCAGCGCTCCGTGCAGCAGGCACTCGAAGAGGCGTTGTCGTGCGTTGCCGACGCTGGCATCGGCGTCGTTGCTGCGGGCCGCACCGACACGGGCGTGCATGCGGCGCTGCAAATCGTGCACTTCGATACGACGGCAGCGCGCGAGGCGACGGCTTGGGTTCGCGGAGGCAACCAGCACCTGCCCCGTGACGTCGCCATTCGGTGGGCGGTGCCGGTCACGACGGACTTTCATGCCCGCTTTGCGGCTCGCTCACGGCGCTACGTCTACTGGCTGGCGGCACAACCCCAACGTCCCGGTCTGCACGCGGGGCGTGTCGGTTGGACGCACTGGCCGCTCGATGTCGCGCGCATCGAGGCTGCGTTGCCTGCCCTATGGGGAATGCATGACTTCACCAGCTTCCGTGCCGCCGAATGCCAGGCGAAATCACCCGTCAAGACATTGCACTCGGCCACGGTGGCGCGCCATGGTTCGCTGCTGCGTTTCGACTTCCATGCCGATGCTTTTCTGCACCACATGATTCGCAACATCGTAGGTGCCTTGGTCTACATCGGCAGTGGGCGACAACCCATCGAGTGGATGCGCGAACTGCTGACGATGCGCGACCGCACGCGCGGGGCGCCAACGTTCGCTCCCGATGGTCTCTATCTTGCCGGCATCGAATACGATCGGGTCCACGCGCTGCCGGAAGCATTCGTCGAACCCACGCCATGACGGGCCACGCCACCCATCGGACGCGCATCAAGATCTGCGGCTTGCGCTCCGCCGAGCACGTCGACGCGGCGCTCGACGCCGGCGCCGACGCGGTGGGCTTCGTGCTCTATCCGCCGAGCCCACGAGCCGTGACGATCGACGAGTGCGCCTCGCTCGCGGCGCGGGTTCCGGCGATGGCCACCACCGTTGCGCTGTTCGTCAATCCGACGCGAACCGAGGTCGAGGCCGCGTTACATGGTGCGCGCATCGATCTGCTGCAATTTCATGGCAGCGAGTCGGAGTCGTTCTGTGCGGGGTTCGGTCGCCCGTACATGAAGGCGCTCGCTGTGGCCGCCGGGTTCGATTTACTAGAATCAGCACAACACTACCGCACGGCGGCGGCGCTGCTGCTGGATACGCCCAGCGCCTCGCACGGCGGCAGCGGCCAAACCTTCGACTGGACGTTGATCCCTTGCCACGAGCCCATCACCACCACAAGCACACCCGACGTGCACGCGCCTCGGGTCGTTTTGTCTGGTGGCTTGACTGCTGCAAATGTGGCCACCGCGATTGACGCGGTCCGCCCCTGGGCGGTCGATGTGTCGAGTGGGGTCGAAGTGACGCGCGGCGTGAAGTCGTCGATGCTGATCCGCTCCTTCTGTGACGCCGTGCGCGACGCCGATCGTCGGCGCTGATCGATCGCCCGCATCCGCCTGATGGGAGCGGCAGTACGCCGCCCACAGGCCATCCTTGTCCCGACCGGAGAAGAACCGATGCCTCCCTATGATCTGCCCGACGCCCGCGGCCACTTCGGCCCGTATGGCGGGACCTTCGTTGCCGAGACGCTGATCGCGGCGCTCGAGGACCTGAAAGCGCACTACGCGCGCTACCGCGACGACGCCGAATTTCAGGCGGAGTTCGCACGCGAACTGAAGCATTTCGTCGGCCGACCGAGCCCGATCTATCACGCGCGTCGCTGGAGCGAGAAACTCGGTGGCGCACAGATCTACTTCAAGCGCGAGGACCTCAACCACACCGGCGCCCACAAGATCAACAACTGCATCGGCCAGGCGTTGCTTGCGCGGCGACTGCGCAAACCCCGCGTGATCGCCGAGACGGGTGCCGGGCAGCATGGCGTAGCGACGGCCACCGTCGCCGCGCGTTACGGGCTCGATTGCGTCGTCTACATGGGCAGCGAAGACGTTGCTCGCCAGGCGCAGAATGTCTATCGGATGAAACTGCTCGGCGCGCAGGTCGTGCCCGTCGACAGCGGCTCGCGGACGCTGAAGGATGCGCTGAACGAAGCGCTGCGTGACTGGGTCACCAACGTCGAAGATACGTTCTACATCATCGGCACGGTGGCGGGCCCGCACCCCTATCCGATGCTGGTGCGCGATTTTCAGTCCGTCATCGGCACGGAATGCCTGACGCAAATGCCGGAGCTGGTCGGCCGCCAGCCCGACGCCGTGATCGCCTGCGTCGGCGGTGGCTCCAACGCCATGGGCATCTTCCATCCGTACATCGACCACGTGGCGACGCGCCTGATCGGCGTCGAAGCGGCCGGCGAAGGGATCGCGACGGGGCGCCATTCCGCGTCACTGACGCAGGGGGTGCCTGGCGTCCTGCATGGCAATCGGACCTACCTGCTGCAGGACGAGAACGGGCAGATTCGCGAAACGCACTCGGTCAGCGCGGGCCTCGACTATCCGGGCGTCGGGCCCGAACACGCCTGGCTGAAGGACATCGGGCGCGCGCAGTACGTGAGCATTACCGACGACGAGGCGCTGGCTGCGTTTCACGACTGCTGCCGAATCGAGGGCATCATTCCGGCGCTCGAATCGAGTCATGCCATCGCCTATGCGACGAAGCTCGCGTCGACGCTCGCACGTGACCAGGTGCTTCTGGTCAATCTTTCGGGGCGGGGTGACAAGGATATGCACACCGTCGCGCGGCGCGCCGGCATGGAGTGGCAATGATGAACCGCATCGACGCAACCTTCCAAGCGTTGCATGCCGCGGGCCGTACCGCGCTGATTCCGTTCATGACGGCGGGAGACCCCTCGATCGAGTCGACACTGCCGACGATGCACGCGCTCGCCTCTGCGGGGGCCGATGTCATCGAACTTGGCGTGCCGTTCTCGGACCCGATGGCGGACGGGCCGGTGATTCAACGCTCGTCCGAGCGCGCACTCGCTCGCGGCATGTCGCTTCGCGGCGTGCTCGCAATCGTCGCCGAATTCCGGCAGACGAACACGCGAACGCCTGTCGTGCTCATGGGTTACGCCAACCCGATCGAAGCCATCGGACAGCGCGCCTTCGTCGACGCCGCGGCGCAAGCCGGCATCGACGGCGTGCTGGTCGTCGACTATCCTCCGGAGGAGGCGCACGACTTCGCCGCCATGCTCACGGCGCGCGAGCTGGCGCCGATCTTCCTGCTCGCGCCGACGTCGACGCCGGAGCGCATCGCTCAGGTGGCGTCGCTTGCACGTGGCTATGTGTACTACGTCAGCCTTCGCGGCGTGACGGGCGCCGGACACCTCGACGTCGCCGACGTCGGCGACAAGGTGGCGGCGATCAAGTCGGCGCTGTCGATTCCGGTCGGCGTCGGTTTCGGCATTCGCGACGCGGTGACCGCGCAGCGCATTGCCCGCGTCGCCGACGCCATCGTGATCGGATCGGCGCTGGTGCAGACGATGCTCGACGCGCCAGCCGATGCCGTGCCCGGCACCGCCGGAGCCTGGTTGCACGAGATACGGATCGCGCTCGACGAAGCGCAAATCAATCGTGGCGAATGACGACGGTTTTCAGAACGCTGAACCCGGCGAGTGCCGTCAAACCCTTCTCGCGGCCATATCCCGATGACTTGACGCCGCCGAAGGGCAGTTCGACACCGCCGCCGGCACCGTAATCGTTGATGAAAACCTGCCCGCTGCGCACGGCGCGTGCCACGCGCAGCGCGCGGCCGCCGTCAGCGGTCCATACGCCGGCGACCAGTCCGTACGCCGTCGCGTTGGCGAGACGGATGGCGTCGGCTTCATCCTCGAACGGCATGGCGGCAAGCACCGGGCCGAATACCTCTTCGCGGGCGAGCGCAGCCTCGGGTTTCACGTCCGCAAGCAATGTCGGGCGCGCGTAGAAGCCGTTCGCGGGTGCGTCGGGCACGATCTGCCCCTGCGCCACGGTGCGGGCGCCGTCGGCATGGGCCGCGGCGAGAAAGCGCTCGACGCGCTGCAATTGGCTCGCGCGAATCAGCGGCCCGACGTCCAGATCACGCGCCGCCGGTCCGACTTCCAGTGCCGAGAAGCGCGCCGCCAGTGCGTCGAGCACCCGCGCGTAGGCGCTGCGCTCGACCAGCAGCCGCGATCCGGCGCTGCACGTCTGCCCGGCGTTTTGCACGATGGCATTGACGATGGCGGGCGACGCGCGGTCAAGGTCGGCATCGGCAAACACGATCTGCGGGCTCTTGCCACCGAGTTCGAGCGTGACCGGCACGTGGCGCAGCGCCGCGCTTTGCGCGACGCGCGTGCCGATTGCCGCCGAGCCGGTGAATGACAAGTGATCGACGCCTTCCGCCTCGGCGAGCGCCTGACCCGCCTCGTGCCCATAGCCGGTGACGATGTTGATCGCGCCATCCGGGAAACCGCATTCCGCGGCAAGCTCCGCGACCCGCAGCAGCGACAGGCAGGCGTCTTCCGCTGGCTTCACCACGCACGCGTTGCCGGCGGCGAGCGCGCCCCCCACCGAGCGGCCGAAGATCTGCATGGGGTAATTCCACGGGATGATGTGCCCGGTGACACCATGCGGTTCGTACCACGTCATCACCGCATAGCCCGGTGTGTACGGAAGCGTTTCGCCGTGCCACTTGTCGCAGGCGCCGCCGTAGAACTCGAAATACCGGGCAAGCGCGCTCGCATCGGCGAGAGCCTGCCGGCGCGGCTTGCCGCAGTCGCGCATCTCGATGGCTGCCAATTCATCGCGATGTGCGGCGACCGCTTCGTGCAGCCGATGCAGCAATCGCCCGCGGTCGGCCGGAGCCATGCGGCCCCACGCACCACCATCGGCGGCGCGGCGGGCCGCGGTGATCGCCGCCCGCACGTCGGCGGCCGTGCCGCGCGCCAGTTGCGCGAATGGTGCGCCGTCACTCGGGTCGATGACGTCGATGTGGCCACCCTCGATGGCGGCGACGCGGCGATTGTCGATGAAGTGCGTGGTCATGCTCGAAGCCTCGCGTTGCGTTGGAAGCGCCGCAGAACGGCGAGGCGGCAGAATAGCCGATGCCACGACGAGCGCGGAGGAGCCGACGATGAATGTGCCGATCGAAGTCAAGTTTCCCGACATCGAGCGCTGGAAGCGCGGTCGTGTTGCCGCGCCGGGCGAGCGCGCGCTGCCTTGGGTTTGGACTTACGCAGCGCCGATCGCCGGCCCGCACGTTTGCGTGACGGCGCTGGTGCATGGCAATGAAGTGTGCGGGGCCATCGCCGCGGACGCGTTGCTCGACGCACTGGAGAGCGGCTTGCGGCCACAGCGCGGTCGATTGTCGGTGGTGTTTGCGAACGTCGAGGCGTATCGTCGCTTCGACGCGGCGCGACCGTTCGCATCGCGCGCGGTCGACGAGGACTTCAATCGCTTGTGGGACGGTGCGACGCTCGACGGGGCCCGGGATTCGATCGAATTGCGACGCGCACGTGAGTTGCGCCCATTCTTCGACGGTGTCGATCATCTGCTCGATCTGCATTCGATGCAGGAGCCGGCGCCACCGATTGCGCTGGCCGGGGACACGGAGAAGGGTTTGGCTCTTGCACGCGCGCTTGCCATGCCGGAGCACATCCTCGTCGATTCCGGGCACAAGGCGGGGAAGCGTTTACGCGATTACGCCGATTTCGGTGCTGCGGAGCGTTCACGCAGCGCGCTGCTGATCGAATGTGGTCAGCATTGGGAGGCCAATGTCGGCAACGTCGCCAGGCAGGCGACGCTACGCTTCCTCGAACATTTCGAGGTTTGCGATCACGCCGCGCTGCAGCGGTTGGGGCGGGGGCTGGCTCCGGTGCCGAGATCGACGCAACGTGTCATCGATATCACGGCAGTGGTGACGGTGCGCAGTGCCGGGTTTCGTTGGCGGCGGCCATTGCGCGGTCTCGAGGTCATCGCCGAGGCTGGCACGTCGATCGCCCTCGACGGCGACACGGACGTGCGAACGCCGCACGCCGACGCCGTCATGGTGATGCCCTCGCCGGAGCCGAAGGTCGGACAGACGGCGGTCCGTATCGGTCGTGTTCGCGCGATGACCGCTGCATGATCGAAGAGGCGCACCATTGCCGCGCACGGGCAGGTCAGTCCATCGCGCGCTGATCTTCCGGGTCGGGCCGATCGAGCCAGTAGCGACGGCGCTGCGAACGGTACGCACGCAGGGCGTCCACTCCGGTCAGGGAGTCGAGCGTGATGGCGCCCGACCAATCGGTGCGGGCAACGACGATGCCGCGCTCGGCGTAACGAGCGAGCACGTCGCTGCGAGGATGTCCGAAGCGGTTGCGATAGCCTGCCTGAATGAGCGCGAGTTTCGGCGCGACCGCATCGAGAAACGCCGCGCTCGACGACGTGCGACTGCCGTGATGCGGCACCCAGAGCACGTCGCTGCGCAGCGCGGCTGCGCCGAGGGAGCTGATCAGTTCTTGCTCGCTGCGCATCTCGATGTCGCCCGTGAGCAAGGCACTGAGACGGGCGTTCGCGACCCGCACGACGCATGACCGATCGTTGCTGCGCACCCGGGCATCGGCGTGGCTTTCGGCCGCCGGATGCAGCACCTCGAAGCGCACGCCATCCCATTGCCAGGATTGTCCGCGCACGCAGGCGATGGCGGTGACGCCGCGGGTGCGCGCCGCGGTGACGATGTCGGTGTCGGCGGCGATCGATGTCAGCAACCAACCGGTCGGGACGCCGTTCAGCAGCGATAGCGCCCCGCCGCTGTGATCGAGATCGAGGTGGCTGACCACGAGGCCATCGATGCGGCCGAGTCCCGATGCGCGCAGCCAAGGGGCGATCAGGCGCGAGCCGACGTCACTCTGGTCGTTCCAGCGCGCCCCGGTGTCGAAGACGAGCGTGTGCTTCGCGGTCTGCACGACAGCGGCCGTGCCCTGCCCGACGTCGAGCGCTACCAGCCGAAACTCGCCCTCTGCAACACCGGTCGGTGTGATGGCGAAGAGCGGCAAACACCAAAGTGCGCCGAGCCACCGACGCGGCCAACCGCGCGGCGCGAGCAGCAACGCGCCGCCAAGCAGCGCCAGTGCGACACTCCACCACGGCGGCGCATGCTGCGACCAGACGGCCGCAGGCCAGGTGATGAGCCATTGCAACCACACCACGAGCCATGCAATCAGTTGCTGCGCCAGCGCGAGCAGCGCATCGATCGGCAGCACGAGCCAGAGCAGCGTGAGCGGCACCACCAACATCGTGATGAGCGGAATCGCCACCGCGTTGGCGATCGGCCCGATCAAGGACACCTGGCCAAAGAGCGCGATGGTGATCGGCGCCAACCCGAGCGTGACGGCCGCCTGGCTGGCGAGCACGGTGCGCCACCAGCGGCGTGCCCCGACCCGCCCGACGTTGACGTAGAGCAGAAACGCGACGGCCAGGAAGGAAAACCAGAAACCGACGGCGAGCACGGCCCACGGGTCGAGCAGCAGCACGGCGACGAGGGCGTAGACGAGGATCAGCGACGGCGCCAGTGTCCGCCGCAGGCACAGGGCGAGCGCGGCGGCGAGCAGCATGTAGCACGTGCGTTGCGCTGGCACTTCGAATCCGGCGAGCGCCGCATAGGCGACGGCGATGATCGCCGCGACCAAGGCGGCCGCCTGCTGGGCCGGTAGCCGCTGCATCAGACGCTGCGAACGCCGCCACAGCGCGAGGACGAGCCAACCCACCCAGCCGGCGAAGAGCGTGACGTGGGCCCCGCTGATCGACAACAGGTGGGAGACGGCGGTGGCGTTGAACAGCGCCCATTGTGCTGCCGGCACCGCGCGCTGATCCCCGATCGCCAACGCGATCAGCACGCCGCCGTGGGGCTGACCCGCGAGGGCCATTTGCATGCGCTGGCGGATGCGCTCACGGAGTCGGTTCAGATGGTCGATGGCGCGACCGGCGTTCGCGGTGAGCCGACGGTTGGGTTCATCGCCGCGCACGCTGCCGGTGGCGCGCAGATCGTTTTCGAGG
This sequence comes from Pseudomonadota bacterium, assembly GCA_018241765.1. GTDB lineage: Bacteria > Pseudomonadota > Gammaproteobacteria > Burkholderiales > Casimicrobiaceae > Casimicrobium. Next base: position 79,021 of record JAFEDD010000002.1, read on the forward strand.
AGCCACGCCTCGACGTCGAAGCTGCCCGGATTGGCGTAGCCATGGGGCCGCTTGAGGCGCACCGTCAGCTGCCAGCGCTCGCCCGCGTGGATTTCTGCGGGTGGCTCCGTCTTGCCGTCGCTGCGCTCGCGATACCAGCCAAGCGCGATGCGGGACGGGACGTGGGCGTCGGGCGTCAACACCCGCTCGACGGCGAAGGCGAAGCGCGTGCCCTGCTCGTCGCTTTGCGGTAGTTCGTCGACGATGCCGACGATGTCGATGTCGCGCCCCTCCCACGCCCGCGGCAGTGCATCGGCGAGACGCAGATCGGCGCGCAACCAGGCGTAGTTGGCGCCGATGATCGCGGCCAACAGCATGGCCAGCGCGAGCGGAGGCGGTCGACGACGCAGCAGCAACGCGACACCGAGTGCCAGTGCGATGCCGAGGGCGGCGACGCTCCACGCGCGTGGCGGCAACGAGGGTGCGAGTTGTGCGAGGCCGAGGCCGATGCAGCCGGTCAGCAGCGTGAGGAGAGTCGGCATCGCGGCGGCGCGCAGTGCAGAGGCTGCGCCGTGCAGCGCGTGCCTGTCGGCGCGGTCAGTCCGCGCGCCAGTGGCCGGATTTGCCACCGAGCTTTTCGCGCAGCCGTAGGTCGCCGATGCACATGCCGCGATCGAGCGCCTTGCACATGTCGTAGACGGTGAGCAGCCCGACGCTTGCGGCGGTCAGCGCCTCCATCTCGACGCCGGTGCGTCCGACCGTCTCGGCGGTCACTTCGATGTCGAGCCGGTGTTGTTCGGTGTCGATGACGAACGCGACCGCGACGCGGGTGAGTGCGATCGGATGCGCGAGCGGGATCAGGTCGGCGCAGCGTTTGGCGCCCTGAATGGCGGCCAGGCGCGCGACGCCGAGCACGTCGCCCTTTTTGTGGCCGCCGCTCGCGATCAGTGCGAGCGTTGCCGGTTGCATGCGGATGCTGCCGCTGGCGCGGGCGACGCGTCGACTCTCCGGTTTGGCGCCCACATCGACCATGTGGGCCTGTCCGGCAGCGTCGAAATGTGTAAGCGTTTGTAACGGTTCGGACATGCGCTGCACCCTGCGGTGGACCGGCGCGGAACCGGCGGGGGTTTTAGGCTATCTTAGCAAGATGCGCAGCCGAAGCCCCATGCTCGTCAGGCCGTTCGCAGCGGCGCTTGGCGTGGCTGCGACGATGTCGTGGTCGACGCTCGGCGCGGCGCAATCCGACCTCCCGGAGCTCGGGGACAGTTCGGGCGCCGTCGTCTCCAGCCAGCAGGAAAAGAAGCTCGGCGCCGACGCCATGCGCGAACTGCGCGCGAGCGGCGCCTATCTGACCGACCCGGAAGTCAACGCCTATCTGAACGAACTCGGTCGGCGCATTCTCGACGCCAACCCCACGGTGCGCGAGCGCTTCGAGATTTTCGCGGTGGCCGACACCTCGGTCAACGCGTTCGCCATCCCCGGCGGTCATATCGGCGTGAATCTCGGGCTCATCTTGCTCACGCAGTCCGAGAGCGAGCTCGCCAGCGTGCTCGCGCACGAGATGGCGCACGTCACGCAGAAGCACTATGCGCGCATGATGGATGACCAACGAAAGACGGCCTGGATCGGCATCGCCGGCCTCGCCGGTGCCGCGCTCGCTGCCGCCAAGGGCAAGGGGGACGTCGCGCAGGGCGCGTTGCTCGGCTCGCAGGCGGCCCAGGTGCAGAACTACCTGAACTTCTCGCGCGACAATGAGCGCGAAGCCGACCGTGTCGGGTTTCAGTACCTGTCGCGCGCGCAGTTCGATCCTTCCGGCATGGCGACCTTCATGGAGCGGTTGCAACGTTCGACTTCGTTGACCGACACCGGCATCGTCCCCGGCTATCTGCGCACCCATCCGGTCACGACCGAGCGCATCGCCGACGCCCGCGCGCGCATGGGCGAAGGGCAATTCAAGCTCGCCCACGAAAGCGTCGATTTCCACTACGTGCGTGCCTTGCTGCGCAGCTACGTGGGCGACGCCCGTGAGGCGGTTGGCTATTTCGAGGCGGCGTTGCGCGAGCGCCGCTATGCCTCGGAGGCGGCGACCCGCTACGGTCTGGCCGCAGCGCTCTTGCGCGCGCGAGACTTCGACCGCGCCAAGCGCGAACTGCGCGCGTTGGAGGCGAGCGGCGTGCAGCATCCGATGATCGCGGCGATGCTCGGGCAGGTGTTGCTGCAAAACGGCGAGATCGCGGCGGCCGTCGCGCAGTACGAGCGCGCGCTCGCGCAGTACCCGAACCATTGGCAGTTGCGCTATGACCTGCCGGAAGCGCTGATGCGCGCGAACGAGCCGCGACGTGCGCTGGCCTCGATCGAAAAAAGTCTTGCGCTGCGGCCACGCGATGTCATGCTGTTCGAGCTCGCGGCGCGCGCCTCGGCGCAGGCCGGCTTCACCATGCGCCAACACCGCTTTCTGGGTGAGCAATATGCGCAGCAGGGCAATCTGCGCGGGGCCATCGATCAGTTCGAGCTCGCCGCCAAGGCGACCGACGGCGACTATTACGAAGCGAGCTACGTCGAGGCGCGGCTGCGCGAACTGAAGCGGGATTGGCAACTCGCGCAGCGCGAGAATCGACGCTCGCTGCTCGATTGACTCGACGCGCGGCGGGCCTGCGAAGTGACTCTCGGTACGAATTTTTTGGCAACAACTTTTCGATCAAATGGCGTTCATAACAGGCTTGCGGCGCAATTTACTCGAAAGTCGACTTTTGGCGATTCTTCGCTCCAAGCCCGTTATGGATGCGCATTTCATGAAAAAGCTGATATTCCAATGAACGATTCCAGGCAACGATCACGGGGGTCGCGGATGACCACGCCTACATCATGACGGACGGCGCGGCACCATCGCGCTCGTGGCTGCGCTGGGTGGTGCTCGCCTGCGCCGTCGGCGCGCTCGGCGGCGGGCTCTGGTGGTGGCAGGCGCGCCCGACGCCGCCTGCGGTCGGCGGCGACGCCAGCGCCGTGGCGGGCAAGGGCGGGCCGGCGCCGGGTGCGGCGGGGCCGGGGCGCGGTGGAGGCCGTGGCGTGGTGCCGGCCGTGATCGATCAGGTGCGACGCAGTGATGTGCCGGTCATCGTCGGTGCGATCGGCACCGCGAGTGCGCCGGCGACGGCCGCCGTGCGCGCGCGGGTCGATGGCCTGCTGCTGGGTGTGGCCTTCCGCGAAGGGCAGTTGGTGCGGGCGGGCGACGTCATCGCGCGGCTCGACCCGGCACCGTATCGGGCCGCGCTCGAGCAGGTTCAGGCGCAGCTTGCCAAGGACACGGCGCAGTTGGAGTCGGCCCGGACCGACCTCGTCCGCTATCGCAAACTGCTTGAGCAGGACAGCATCGCGAGCCAGCAGGTCGACACCCAGGCGGCTCTGGTCAAGCAGCTCGAGGCGACGGTTGCCGCCGATCGCGCGCAATTGGCCACGGCGCAGCTCAACCTCGGCTATACGCAGGTGACGGCGCCGATTGGGGGTCGCACCGGGTTGCGCCAGGTCGACCCGGGCAACATGGTGCGCGCGTCCGACGCCAACGGCATCGTCGTCATCACCGAAGTGCAGCCGATCGCCGTCGTGTTCTCCGTACCGCAGGAAGTGCTCCCCTCCGTGCTGGCCCGCATGGGCGCGGCTGGCGCGAAACCGCTCGCCGTGCAAGCGATCGACCGCGACGGCCGCACCGAGCTCGACCGCGGTGAACTGCTCGCCGTGGACAATCAGATCGACCCCGCCACCGGCACCGTCAAACTGAAAGCGATCTTTCCGAACCGCAACAACCGGCTGTTCCCCAATCAGTTCGTCAACGTGCGGCTTGAACTGGAAACGCTCGAAGGCGCGCTGACGATCCCGCAGAGCGCCGTGCAGCGCGGCGCACCCGGCACCTTCGTGTATCTGGTGACGCCGGAGCAAACGGCGAGCGTGCGCCGGGTGCAACTCGGCGTGACGAGCGGCGACCGTGTCGTCGTCGCCAGCGGCCTCGATGCCGGCGATTCGATCGTCATCGACGGCGCCGACAAGCTGCGTGACGGCGCGGCCGTGACCTCCACGCAGGCGCCACCCCCGGCACGGCGCAGCGGGCCGCCCGGCGCCGGCAAGGCGGGCAACGGCAGCGGCGCGACCCGGGGCGCATCGACCGCGTCGACGGTGGCAGCGCCAGGTGCGGCGCCGCCGGGTCGCGAGCCGCCCGCAACGGGGGGCGCGACAGGCGAGCGCTCGCGCGGCGACGGTGCGGCCGCCGGCAAGCGACCCTGAGCGCGACAGGAAACGGGGCGAGACGCCGTGAATCCCTGCGAACCGTTCATTCGGCGTCCCGTCGCCACCAGCCTCTTGATGCTCGCGATGTTCATCGTCGGCGTCATCGGCTATCGGCTGCTGCCGCAGTCGGCGCTGCCGCAGGTCGACTACCCGACCATCCGGGTCAGCACGCTCTATCCGGGCGCGAGCCCCGACGTCATCGCCTCCTCGATCACCGCGCCACTGGAAAAGCAGTTTGGCCAGATGCCGGGGCTGGAGCAGATGTGGTCGACCAGCTCCGGCGGCGCCTCCGTCATCGCGCTGCGCTTTGCGCTCGACCTGCGCCTCGACATCGCCGAGCAGCAGGTGCAGGCTGCCATCAATGCGGCCACGACGCTGCTGCCCAACGACCTGCCGGCACCGCCCACCTACAACAAGGTCAACCCGGCCGACGCACCCATCCTCACGCTCGCGCTGACCTCTGACACGTTGCCATTGCCGCGCGTGCAGGACCTGGCCGACACTCGCATCGCGCAGAAACTCTCGCAGGTCAATGGTGTCGGGTTGGTCACGCTCGCCGGCGGGCAGAAGCCCGCCGTCCGCATCCAGGTCGATCCGCGCGCGCTCGCCCAACTCGCGCTCTCGCTCGACGACATCCGCACCGTCATCGGCAACCAGAACGTCAATCAGGCCAAGGGCAGCTTCGATGGCCCGCTGCGCGCGAGCACCATCGACGCCAACGACCAGCTCAAGGACGCCAACGAATACGCCAAGCTCGTGATCGCGTACCGCAATGGCGCCGCCGTGCGCCTGCGCGATGTTGCCGCCGTCGTCGACTCCGCCGAGAACATCCGGCTCGCGGCCTGGGCCACGCTCGACCGCGACGGCAAACGGTTGCAGCACCCCGGCATCATCATCAACGTGCAGCGGCAACCCGGCGCCAACGTGATTCAGACGGCCGACGCCATCAAAGCCTTGCTGCCGCAATTGAAGGCGGCGTTGCCCGGCGCCGTCGATCTCACCATCCTCACCGATCGCACGGTCACCATCCGCGCCTCGGTGCGTGACGTGCAGTACGAACTGCTGCTCGCCGTCGCCCTCGTCGTGCTCGTGATCTTTCTCTTTCTGCGCAGCCCGTCGGCCACGCTGATCCCGAGCGTCGCGGTGCCGCTTTCGCTGGTTGGCACCTTTGCCGTGATGTACGGCATCGGCTTTTCGATCAACAACCTCTCGCTGATGGCGCTGACGATCGCCGCCGGCTTCGTCGTCGACGACGCCATCGTCATGATCGAGAACATCGCCCGTCGCATCGAGGACGGAGAGGCACCGTTCGCCGCCGCCATCCACGGCTCGAAGCAGATCGCCTTCACCATCGTCTCGCTGACCGTTTCGCTGCTTGCCGTGCTGATCCCGCTGCTGTTCATGCAGGATGTGGTCGGTCGGCTGTTTCGCGAATTCGCCATCACGCTCGCCATCGCCATCATCCTGTCCGCCTTCGTGTCGTTGACGCTGACCCCGATGATGTGCGCGCGACTGCTCACGAGCGAGCGCGAACGCGAGCGTCGCGCGCCGCGCTGGCTCGACGCCGTCGGGCGCAGCTATGACGCGCTGGCGGCGCTCTACGCACGCGCGCTCGACTGGGTGCTGGCGCGGCAGACGCTGACGCTCCTGATCGCCACCGCAACGGTGGCGCTGACCGTGCTCCTCGCATGGATCGTCCCGAAGGGGTTTTTTCCGGTGCAGGATACGGGCACCCTCACCGCCATGACGGCGGCGCCGCAGAGCGTGTCCTTCGCGTCGATGAGCGAGCGGCAACAGGCGCTGGTCGATGCGCTGATGGCGGATCCGGCCGTGCGCAGCATCTCTTCGATCATCGGCGTCGACGGCGTCAACGCGACGATCAATCAGGGGCGGTTGCAGATCGACCTGCAACCCTTGGAGAGCGGGCGTCCACGCGCTCAGGCGCTCATCGACCGGCTCAATGAGCGTGCACGGGTAGTGACCGGCATTTCGCTCGCGCTGCAACCCGTGCAGGATCTGACCATCGACGATCGGGTTGCGCGCACGCAGTATCAATTCACGCTCGACAGCACGGACCCCGTCGCGCTCGGCGATTGGACGCCGCAACTGGTCGCCGCGCTGCAACGATTGCCGCAGATCACCGACGTGTCGACGGAGCTGCAACGCGACGGCTTGCAGGCCTATGTGCAGATCGACCGTGACGCCGCCGCACGGCTCGGCGTCACCGTTGCCGCCATCAACAGCGCGCTCTACAACGCCTACGGACAGCGGCTCATCTCGACCATCTTCACGCAGGCGAGCCAGTATCGTGTCGTGCTCGAAGTGCAGCCGCAATCGGGGCGTCCGGGGGGGGCGACGACGGGCCCGGACGCGATTGCGCAGCTCTACGTACCGGGGACGGTCGCCGGTGTCACCTCCCAGGTGCCGCTGGCGTCGGTTGCGCGGATCATCGAGCGCCCGGCCGAATTGCAGATCAACAAGTTGAACCAGTTCCCGGCGACGACCGTGTCATTCAACCTCGTGCGCGGTGTTTCGCTCGGCGAAGCGGTGCGCGCGATCGACGATGCCGCTGCCGCGCTCGCGATGCCGGCGAGCATCCGCATGCGCTTCCAGGGGGCGACCCTCGCCTTTCGTGCCGCGCTCGCCAACGAGGTCTGGCTCATCCTTGCGGCGATCCTGACGATGTACATCGTGTTGGGCGTGCTCTACGAGAGCTACATCCACCCGATCACGATTCTGTCGACGCTGCCTTCGGCCGGCATCGGCGCGTTGCTCGCGCTGATGGTGTCAGGCAACGATCTCGGAGTCATCGCGATCATCGGCATCGTGCTGCTGATCGGTATCGTGAAGAAAAACGCGATCATGATGGTCGACTTCGCGCTCGCCGCCGAGCGCGAGGAGGGCAAGACACCCTTCGACGCGATTCGCCAGGCCTGCCTGTTGCGGCTGCGGCCGATTTTGATGACCACCATGGCGGCGCTCCTCGGCGCATTGCCGCTGATGCTCGGCAGCGGCATGGGCAGCGAACTGCGCCACCCTCTGGGCTGGACGATGGTCGGCGGGTTGCTCGTGAGCCAGGTGCTGACGCTCTTCACGACGCCGGTCATCTATCTGGCGTTCGATCGTCTCGCGCGACGGTGGCGTGGCGCCGCCGTCGCATCGGTGGCGGCAGAGTAGGTCATGAATATCTCACGGCCGTTCATCGCGCGACCCGTAGCCTCCACGCTGCTTTCGCTCGGCGTCGCACTGGCCGGTGTGCTTGCCTTTCTGCTGCTGCCGATCGCGCCGTTGCCGCAGGTCGAGTTTCCGGTCATCATGGTCACGGCCAATCTGCCTGGAGCGAGTCCGGAAACGATGGCCGCGACCGTGGCGACGCCGCTCGAGCGGGCACTCGGGACGATCGCCGGTGTCAACGAGATCACGTCGTCGAGTTCGCTGTCGTCGACTCGCGTCGTGCTGCAATTCGATCTCGGCAAGAACATCGATAGCGCAGCGCGCGAAGTGCAGGCTGCGATCAACGCCGCGCGGGCGACGCTGCCGAGTGGCCTGCCGGGCAATCCGGTCTATCGCAAGGCCAACCCCGCCGACGCACCCGTGATGATCATCTCGCTGACGTCGAAGTCGTTGTCGCGGGGCCAGATGTATGACGTGGCCTCGACGGTGCTCGCGCAGCGCATCTCTCAGATCGAAGGGGTCGGCAACGTCAACGTCGGCGGTGGCGCATTGCCTGCCGTTCGCGTCGCGCTCGACCTGCCGACGCTTGCGGCGACGGGTGTGGCGCTCGAAGATGTGCGCGCCGCCATCGTCAACAACAACGTCAACCGACCCAAGGGAATCGTCGAGATCGGCGAGCGGCAGTGGCAGATCGGTGCCAACGATCAGGCGAAACGCGCGAGCGAGTATTTGCCGCTGGTCGTGAGCTGGAAGAATGGCGCAGCGCTGCGACTGGCCGATGTCGCCGATGTCACCGATGGCGTGCAGGACGCGCGCAACATGGGGCTCACCGATGGCGAGCCCTCGGTGCAACTGGTCGTCTATCGGCAACCGGGCGCCAACATTCTCGACACGGTGGAACGCGTCAAGGCGTTGTTGCCCCGACTGCAGCAGACGATCCCCGAGGCCATCGACATGCAGTTGGTCATGGAGCGCACGACGACGATCCGCGCATCACTGCGCGAAGTGGAACGCGCACTCGCCATTGCCATCTCGTTGGTCGTGGTCGTCGTGTTCGCCTTCTTGCGCAGTGGCCGGGCAACGATCATCCCGGCGATCTCGGTGCCTTTGTCGCTGCTGGGCACCTTTGTCGCCATGTATTTGCTTGGCTACAGCCTGAACAATCTGTCGCTGATGGCGCTCACCATTGCCACCGGCTTCGTCGTCGACGATGCCATCGTCGTGCTCGAGAACATCATGCGGCACATCGAGGAAGGCATGCGGCCGTTCGATGCGGCGCTGCGCGGCGCCCGTGAAGTGGGCTTCACGGTGCTCTCGATGAGCCTTTCGCTGATCGCGGTGTTCATCCCGATTCTCGCCATGGGGGGCATCGTCGGCCGTCTGTTCCGGGAATTCGCGGTGACGTTGTCGGTGGCGATTCTCGTCTCGCTCGTGGTGTCGCTGACGGTGACGCCGATGCTCTGCGCGCACTGGTTGCGGCGTGGGCGGTTGCCTGATTCAGACGTTGCGCCTGCACGTGGCGTGTTCGCGCGCATGCAACGTGGCTACGCTCGCTCGCTCGGCTGGGCGCTGCGCCATCCGGCGCTGATTCTCGGGGCGCTGGCGCTCACCATTGCGGCCAACGTCTGGCTCTATCGGGAAATACCGAAGGGGTTCTTTCCGCAGCAGGACACCGGGTTGATGATGGGTTTCATCCAGGCCGATCAGGCAACGTCGTTCCAGTCGATGAGCCAGAAGGTGTCTCGCTTCGTCGAGATCGTGCGGCAGGATCCGGCGGTCGCGCACGTGACGGCCTTCACCGGGGGCGGACAGCGCAATTCGGGGTTCATGTTCGTCGTGCTGAAGCCGCTGCGCGAACGCGGCGCGACGGCCGATGACATCAGCAATCGGCTGCGTCCGAAGACGGCGCAGGTGGCAGGCGCGTCGTTGTTTCTGGTGGCTGCTCAGGACTTGCGCGTCGGCGGTCGCCAAAGCAATGCGCAGTATCAATACACGTTGCAGTCGGATGATCTCGCTTTGCTGCGCCAGTGGGAGCCGGCGATCCGGGCAACGCTCAGCACGCTGCCCGAGCTGACCGACGTCAACACCGACGCCCAGGACAAGGGATTGCAAACCTCACTGACGCTCGATCGCGATGCCATGGCGCGTCTGGGCGTGACCGTGCGCAACGTCGACGCAACATTGAACGATGCGTACGGGCAACGACAGATCGCGACGCTCTATGAACCGCTCAACCAGTATCGCGTCGTCATGGAGGCCAGGAGTCGGTTTCTGCAGGACGCCGGCTCGTTGCGCAATGTCTACCTGAGCGGCAGCGGGGGGCGCCAGATCCCGCTTGCGGAAGTGGCCACCGTCGCACCGACCAGCACGCCGCTGGCGGTCAACCATCAGGGGCAGTTCGCGGCGAGCACCGTGTCGTTCAATCTGGCGCCGGATGTGTCGATCGGGCAGGCGACGGCGGCGGTGGATGCCGCACTCGCGCGGATCGGTGTCCCGAGCGCGGTGACCGCGAGCTTTCAGGGCAGCGCCAAGCTGTTCCAGCAGTCGCTGTCGAGCCAGCCGCTGCTGATACTCGCGGCGCTGGTGAGCATCTACCTCGTTCTCGGCATGCTCTACGAGAGCCTCGTGCATCCGCTGACGATTCTCTCGACGCTGCCCTCGGCCGGCGTCGGGGCGGTGTTGGCGCTGATGATGTTCAAGATGGAATTCAGCCTGATCGCGCTGATCGGCGTCATTTTGCTGATCGGCATCGTCAAGAAGAACGCGATCATGATGGTCGATGTCGCCATCGCGACGGAGCGACACGAGGGGCTCGATCCGCGCGAGGCGATTCACCGCGCCTGTCTGCTGCGGTTCCGTCCGATCATGATGACGACGGTGGCCGCCCTGTTCGGTGCCTTGCCGCTCGCTCTGGGCTCCGGTGACGGCGCCGAACTGCGACAACCGCTTGGCGTATCCATCGTCGGCGGCCTGATCCTATCCCAATTGCTGACGCTCTACACGACTCCGGTCGTCTATCTCGCCCTGGACCGCCTGCGCAATCGCGTCATGCGCCGAGGGACATCGGTCCCCACCCTGCTTGCGGCGGCCACGGCGCGCGGCGAAGATTGAACTTTGAACCTCATGGCCATCACCCGACATCTCCTGCCATGGCTTGGCGCGGTCTCGTTGCTCGCCGCGTGCGCACCGCTCGGCCCCGACTACCAGCGACCATCGTTTCTGCCCGCTGGCGGCGCGAGCGCCGAGCAGGCGGCGCTCGTCCGCTACAAGGAAGCCGCGGCGTTGCTGCAACCGGTAACGACGGCCGTGCCAGCGAGGGCGTGGTGGCAGGAGTTTGCCGATCCGACGCTCGATGCGATGATGGGCGAGCTGATTGCAAACAACCCGACCCTTGCGCAGGCCGCAGCGCGCGAACGACAGGCACAGGCGACTCTGGTGCAGGCGCGTTCGGCGCGCGTCCCGACGTTGGGCGGCAACCTTGCCGTCACCCGCAGCTCCCAACCCGGCGTCGGAGGCCGCACGACCATGACGGGCACGAGCCTCGGTCTTGCTGCCAGTTGGGAGGTCGATCTGTGGGGACGGGTGCGGCGTACCATCGAAGCGGGCGAAGCCAGTGCAACGGCGAGCAAGGCTGATTTCGACGCGGCAACGCTCAGCATGCGCGCACAGTTGGTGACGGCGTACGGCAACCTTCGTGCGCTCGATGCCCAGGCGGCGTTGCTCGACGAGGTCGTCGTCGCCTATGAGCGCACGCTCTCGCTGACGCGCAACCGATATGAGGCGGGCGTTGCGGCACGGGCGGACGTCGCGCAGGCAGAGTTGCAATGGCTCAACGCAAAAGCTCAGCGCATCGACGGCGACAGCCAACGCGCCGCGCTGGAGCACGCAATGGCCGTGCTGCTCGGACGCCCGCCTTCCGCATTCTCGCTGCCTCGGGTGGGGCAGTTCACGCTGGCGGTGCCGCCCGTTGCCGCGTCACTGCCGTCGGAACTGCTCCGGCGCCGTCCGGATATCGTGGCGGCTGAAAGGCGGGTGGCTGCGGCGAACGCGCAGATCGGCATCGCGGTCGCAGCCTGGTACCCGACGCTCAGCCTGAGCGGTTCGTTCGGTGAGCGCGGCACGACGCTGGCCGATCTCGCCGCGTTGCCGAACCGAATCTGGTCGCTCGGGCCGGCGCTCGCGCTGTCGCTCTTCGATGGCGGCGCGCGAGATGGCGCTCGCGCTCAAGCGATGGCGGCTTATGACCAGACAGCTGCATCCTACCGCCAAACCGTGCTGTCCGCACTGGCCGATGTCGAGGACAACCTTGCCGCGCGTCGCGTGCTGGTCGAGGAGATGGAAGTGCAGCGCGAAGCCGTGCGCGCCGCCCAGCAGGCGTTGACCATCGCCCTGAACCAGTACAAGGCGGGTACCGTGAGTTATCTCAATGTGGTGACGGCGCAAACCGCCGAGTACACGGCGCGGCGCAGCGAAATCGCGCTTCGCGCACAGTTCTTTGCGACCACGGTGTCGTTGCTCCGGGCGCTCGGCGGCTGACAATGTCATCAGGAAGAGACACGTCGGCGCTGGCGAAAAAAAAGCCCGCGCAGGGCGGGCGTGAGGCCTTTGAGACCTGATAAGACCGGAGGTGTATCGAGGGGGTGGTCTCAAAGGTACATACCCAGGTAGAGAAGTCAGCCAAGGCATGCGGATAGCATATTAGCGCTTGCGTATGACGTTGTCAAGCCTTCATACGGAGTGCTTCGCTCAGCCACCATGCCGTTTCGCGAACTGTTCACGCAGTGCCTCGGCGCGGGTGACACGCTCGAGCAGTTGTGCGCGGATGAGTGACTTCTGCTCGACGCTGAGCAACTGCGTGAACTTCACCCACTCGCGGATGGCCGTCTTTCGCTCGCTCGCCGACCGTTCCGCGAATTCGTCGCGCATGTTCAGCAGGCGTTCGAAATCCGGTTCGGCCTTGGATAGCTCGGCCTTCGCTGCTTCCGCAGCCGCGGTGCGACCGCGCCGTGCCGCGTCGTTGGCTTTCACCGTCGCCTTGAGCGCAGCGGTGTACTGCGCGTCCTGTTCGGCATTCAGTTTCAGTTTCGCCTTGACCGCCGCGAAGTAATTGCCGTAGGGCAGGCCGATGGGGGGCATGCCGGGCGGTACCTGCGCGAGGCCTGTGCTCGCGGTCAGGGCAAAGGCGAACGCGGACGCCGCGGTAGCGAGCATGGTGCGGACCGGTTGGATGTGGGTGGCGCGCATGATGGTTTCCCTCGGTATTTCAGGTCGGTCGATGTTGTGTTGCCTGAATTGTGCTGCAACCGACCCGACACTCCCGTCTGGCGCGCTGCGTTGTAACGGGATGTAAGGGCGGCTCCGCGAAGCCACCCCGTCTGGTATGTTTGCGTGATGAGCAATGCAGCGCACATTCTCATCGTTGACGATGACCAGCGTCTGCGCGATCTGCTGCAACGCTATCTCGCCGAGCAGGGATTCCGCGTCACCGGGTTGGCTGATGCCCGCGAACTGTCGCGTCGCCTCGACCGCGATCCGCCGCATCTGATCGTGCTCGACTGGATGATGCCGCATGAGGATGGCATCGCGGTGTGTCGGCGACTGCGTGCCAGCGGAGATCACACGCCCGTCATCATGCTCACGGCCAAGGGCGAGGAAGACGAGCGCATCGACGGGCTCGAGGCCGGCGCCGACGACTATCTGCCAAAACCGTTCAACCCGCGCGAACTGGTCGCACGCATCCAGGCCGTGCTGCGCCGCGCGGCCGTGGCGGCCCCGGGGGCACCGGAGCCGAGCGACGGTCCGGTACGCTTTTCCGATTGTGCGGTCGACTTCACGACACGCACCGTGACTCGGGCCGGAGTCGTGCAGGAGTTGACCACGAGCGAATTCGCCATGCTCAAGGTGTTCTTGACGCACCCGCACGAGGCGCTTTCACGTGAGCGGTTGTCGCTGCTGGCGCGTGGCAAGGAGCATGAGGTGTTTGATCGGGCCGTCGACGTGCAGGTTTCGCGGCTGCGCAAGCTGGTCGAGCCGGATCCGGCCAAGCCTCGCTACATCCAGACCGTTTGGGGGCGTGGTTATGTGTTCGTCCCGGACTGAACGCGCCTGAGCCCTCATGTGGTCGCCCGCACCGAAGAGCCTGTTCTGGCGCATGGCGTGGTTGCTGCTTGCGGCGGTCGCGCTCGCCGTGGTGGCGATCGTGTTGCTGTTTCGACAGGACCGCGCAGGCCTGATCGCGCGCAACCTGACCGAAGCGAAGATCGCGCAGGTTGAAGCATTGCGCGACGCGTTGAACGCCCGTCTGGCGGAAGGGCCTGCGGCCCGGCCGCTGACCGGGTTGTCGGCCATTGCCCGGCAGTATGGCGTGTTGCTGGTTCCGGTAGAGCGGCGCCCCGAGATTGGTCAGCCGCCACGCGGTCAGGGCCTGCGCGCGCTGGTGGAAAAACTGCAGGAACAGCTGGGCCGCGACACGGAAGTGCGCCTGGGCATGCGCATGGACCAGCCGGTGGTGTGGATTCGCCTGCGTATCGGCTCGGAACCGAACGTGCGTGCGGTTTGGGCTGGTATTCCGATTCGCAGGATGGATGCCGACGAAGTGCCGCTTCGACTATGGATGGCGCTTGCGGGCGTTCTCGCGCTGTTGCTGGCGGCAACCTATGCCTTTGCGCGGAAGCTGACCACACCGCTCGCCGAGCTTGCCGATGCCGTCGACATGGTCGCTGAAGGCAAACGACCGGATCCGCTGCCTGAGGACGGACCGGAGGAAATTTCGCGGGTCGCACGCAATGTCAACCGAATGGCCGTCAATCTCGATCGGCTCGAACGAGACCGTAGCACGATGTTGGCGGGCATCTCGCACGATATCCGGACACCGCTCACGCGTCTTCGGCTGGCGAGTGAACTTGCAGTCGCCGATGCGCGCAGCCGCGAGGAGATGGCGGCCGACATCGACGAAATCGATCGCATCGTGACGCAGTTCCTCGACTTTGCAAGAGGAGTGCCCGAAGCGCCGCCGCCGATCGTCGATCTGACCGCAGTTGCCGAGGAAGTCGCAGCGAGGGCCGCTACGAGAGATCTGCCGGTGCAATGGCAGCGGCCGCCAGGTGTGCTGTGCGCGGCCGTGCACGCCGCAGCGTTCGAACGGATGCTTCTCAATCTGATCGAAAACGCCCATCGCTACGGTCGACCGCCCGTCATCCTGCAGATGGATGGCCGCGGCGACACCGTGGTCATCGAGGTGCTCGATTCAGGGTCGGGGATCGCGGCATCGGACGTCGAGCGACTCAAGCAACCCTTCGTGCGGGGTGATCATGCGCGTGGCGGCGTGATGGGCGCCGGACTCGGCCTTGCCATCGTCGAGCGTCTGGCGCAGTGTTATCAGGGCCGATTCGAGCTGTTGCCCCGCACGGTCGGTGGCACGACCGCGCGCATCTCACTGCCGATGGCCCACGCGGACGTGAGCAGTGGAGGGGCCGCCGTTCAGCCAAACAGCGGCAGCGTCGCGTAGCGACCGCCCAACACCGCTGCGCTCTGTGCAGCCGAGAATCCCCACCACTGGCTGAGGATCGTGTGGTAGATCGAGCGATAGTCGGTTGCGAAGCGCAGATTGCCATCGCCAGTCAGGTCAGTGAGTGACGGGTGTTCTCCATAGAGCCCGCCCTTGACCGCGCCACCGATGACGAAATGAGTGTTCGCCGTGCCGTGGTCGGTGCCTGCGCTTTGGTTCTCGCGAGCGCGCCGACCGAACTCGCAGTAGGTAACGATTGCCGTGTCGCCCCAACGCCCGAGTTCGACGCATGCGCGCTTGATCGCGTCGATGCCTTCACCGAGTTGGCGCAGCAGGGCTTGCTGGGTTCCCGCCTGCCCCTGATGGGTGTCGAACGACCCCAGGCTGATTCGCACGGCAGCGACGCCTGGCGAGGCGGCGATGACCTGCATGGCGGTTTTTGCCTGTTGCCCAAACGCATGATTGGGAAATGCGCTCGCCAGCGTTACTTTGGGATCGAGATTGAGCGCAGCGGACTGCACTTCGCTCTCGAGGCGCAGGATGTGCTGAAGCGCCTCGTTCTTCGCCCGCCCGTTGGCGTCGTTGGCGTCCGCGAGGCGCGCTTGGCGCAGGAAAGCGTCGGTGGACTGGATCGAGAGCGCGCGGCGACCGTTGGCTAGCGGGCCGAGGTCACCGCCACCCACGGCGATGCCATCGGCCACGAAGCTGCGGGGTGGTGCGACTGCCGCGAAGGCGCGCGCGAGCCAACCGTCGGCCAGGTAGTCGCTCGAGTTCGAGGCCGTGTCCCAAATTTCGATCGACCGAAAGTGGGACAGGTTCGGATTCGGGTAACCGACGCCTGTCACCGCCGCGAGTTCGCCTTGCGACCAAAGCGGCATGAGCGGCTCGAGTGAGGGATGCAGCCCGAAGCGCTCGCTCAGTTGCAGAACCTGATCGCGCTTGATTCCGATGGTCGGTCGCAGTGCGTGATAGGCCTCGTCGGCGTAGGGAATGAACGTGTTGAGGCCGTCGTTGGCGCCTTTCAGCTCGACGAGGATCAGCAGGCGGCGATAGTTGCTCGATGCGGCGCGGCCAGGCGTTTGTGCCCAGACGCCCGGTGCGAGGCAGGCGCCGGCGCCGAGCGCGAGCGTGCCCGCGCAGGCATTGAGAAAGTCACGGCGATTGCGGCTCATGATGGGCTCCCTTCATTTGAGCTCGTACATTGGATCCAGCGCAGCGCTACGCAATCCGGCAAGCGTGTGCGGTAGCGGCGGTGAGACTTGCAGGGGCGGGCCGGCGAACAGCGCACTGGCGATTCGTGCGTCGTCCATGTCGCGCGGCAGTTGGGCGAACCATTGGTCGGCACTGAAGAAGTACTGTCCGCGTAGTTGGTTGCTGACGCCAAACGGTGGAAGTTTCCCTGTCCCGCCGCGCAGCGCGAGTTGCGCTTGCCTGCGCGCACGACCATCGCCCAGCATGGCGCGGTCGATGACCGTGGTTGCGGGTTGTGCCGTCGTGTCGGCATTGCCGGTCGGGGCCGAGTTGCCCGCGGACATCGCGCTTTGCATTTCGTCGGCGCGGAAGAGGCGATTGAGGAATCCCTTGCGCGCGAGCAGCGTGCTCGTGTTGAGCCAGCTTTCACCACCGGGCCAGCCCTTGACGTTGGGAGGGGCGAACAGGTCCTGTCCAAGCTGACGCAGTGCGATCGCGAATGGTGCCGGGTCTTCGACCGAGAAGCCGAACTGGCGCAGTGAGCCGATGACGAGTTCGACGGGTGATTTCACAAGCGACGCGCGATTCGTGGGGCTCCAGAAGGCATCAGAGAGCAGCATCGCCCTGAGCAGCGGCTTGATTTCGTAGTTGCTGCTTCGCCAAACGGCGGCGAGCTGACGAACACCGGCCGGGTCTGGCTGCGCCGAAATGAATTCGCGCCACAGTTTGCCAACGACGAACTCCGCCGTGGCGGGCTGCCGCAGCAACAGCGTGATGACGTCATCGCCGTTGAAGCGCCCGCGTTGGCCAAAAATCACCTTCTCGCCATCATCGTGCAACGCACGACGAAAACGGAACTCGCCGCGATCCGGGTCGATGCTCCAACCGGTGAATGCACGCGCGACTTCCTTGATGTCGGCTTCGGTGTAATGCCCTTCGCCCAGCGTGAACAGTTCCATGACTTCGCGCGCGAAGTTCTCGTTTGGGGCGCCCTTGCGGTTTTGTGCGCCGTCCAGATAGATCAGCATCGCCGGATCCTTGCTGACCGCGCGCAGCAAGGCACCGAAGTTGCCCAGCGCGTACTGGCGCAGCAGCGCGTTTTGTGCGTACATCAACTGGGCCGTGCGCACTTTCTGCTGGGAACTCACAAAATGGTTGTGCCAGAAGAGCGTCATCTTCTCGGTGAGCGGTGTGGGTGTTGAAAGCATCTCCGCAACCCACCAAGTCCGAAGTTCGAGGCCGCGTTCAACCAACTCGCGCCGATTGGCCTCTTTGCGCTGCTCAGGCGTCATGCCGGGGCGGAACGGACGTTCATAGATCGCCGCCCACGGAGGGGCGGGGTATTGCGCTCGTGTGCGGGTCTCGGCGAGCAGTCGATCCACCGCATCGACACGGGACAGCCGCGCGAACGTTTCGATGTCTTCGGGGCGCGCGCCGAAGCTGGTTCGCGAAAGCAGATGCCGTGCCTCCTCGAAACCCATCCCGACTGCGGGCATTGGTGACGCTTGCACCTTCTGCGCCGGAGCCGGCGTTTGTGCGGAGGCTATCGTCGCCGCCAGCGCCAACGCGATGAGACACACGAGCAACCACCCCACCGTGGCGGGGAATGACAACGGGGCGCGACGATGCAGCATGAACATCCTCCATGGCGCAGCGACGCAATCGCTGCACATCACTGACACCTTTTCCAGATTGAAGCGCCCCGGCGCTGCACGGCAGTCGTTTTGGGCGTCGCTCTCGCGTCGGGCCGATTGGCGTTTCGTTCGATCTGAAATCAGGCTGACGCCATCGTAATGCCGGTGGGCGTGATGGCGATGACGGTCAGGGGCGACAGTGTGTAAGCAGGTGTTTCGCGCGTTCGGTTGGCGACGGGCGGTCGGTGATGCGCCGACCGACGGTCGTCACGGTGCAGCGCGCGGCCCGATCAACGCGGGAGCCCGCGTGCGACGGGCGCGGTGAACCGATTGGTTGTCGTCGAATGGAGACGCAATAAGCGCAATTAAATCAATGGGTTGCATTAAACCCGCAGCCACTTGTCGGGTGCTGCCGACATAGTTCGCGGCGCAAGGCTCCGATCGTGGCTCAAGGTTTCCGCTCCGGTTGCGTCGATGTCGTACAAGTCGTTGAAAAAGCGTCTGTTTATTTGAGTGGCACGAAACACGCTATACGACAGGCGTCACGAAGAGGTTAGTCATGGACACGTTTACTCCCCGCACCGATGAGTTTGCTCTGCAAGGAGCTCAGCAGGGCGTTGTTCCCGCATCCGGCGCTTCAGCCGACGACGGTGAGAGCAAGGCTCTTCGCGAGCTTGCGGCGTTGGGAGAACGCGTGTCTGCGGCGCGCCTGGTCGCCTGACCACGCGGGGGTGCTTTCCTCCCCCGGTCGCCCCCGCGTGTTTTTCTCGTGATCCCCTCGGAGCCCGCTTGCGGGCTCTTTTTTTATTCTTCGAGAATGAACGTCACCTTCATGTTGACGCGATATTCGACGATCTTGTTGTTCTTGATGACGACCTTCTGATCCTGAATCCATGCCCCTTCGACGCGGTTGAGCGTCTTGCAGGCACGGGCGACGCCAACGGTGAGGGCGTCCTCGAAGCTCTTGGTCGACGAGGCGGTGATTTCGGTAACGCGAGCGACGGTCATGAGGTTCTCCTTCGGTGAGTTGCAGGGGCGGCGACAAATCGCGGCGTCTGGGGACGCCTGTCGACCGAGTCCTGTTTCTACATCGCGCGCGCTCCGCTGTCCACGTCCAGAGGGGTCCGTGGCGCTTCGCCGTTGGAAATCGGAGGGATCCTACCGCCCGCTGGGGGGGCGTCATGGCGCGGTCGTCAGAGACCGAACACGGCTTCGGCAGCCACGTAGCCGGTCTGTCCGTCGCGATGACGGACCTGGGCCCAGGCGCCGACGCTAGGCGTCTGCGGCGAAACCAGTTGCAGCAGAACGCCCTGTTCAGCCCGAAAAACGATCGGGCTCGAGGCATCGGCTGCGCCGTGGACATCGGCGGTTGCAGCTTTCACTTGAACGATGTTGCGCTCGCCCAGTGCCTTGCGCTCGAACCATGCCAGCGCGCCACTGGCGTCACGTGCCTTGATCCAACCTTCGATGCTGACCACGATCTCGAGCGGTGTGCCGCGGCTGTAGAGCCATTGCGCTGCCGCCTTCAGTGACGGACCCTCGTAGCCGATCGTGGCGCTATCGAGGGTTTGTCGATACTCCGCCAGCGCCACGTTGCTGCCGACGCCGAGCGCGAGCGCAAGCGCGAGGATCCAAGGGCTGCGTAGCTTCATCGTGACGCTCTCAATGGCGGCGGCGCGAGTCGAATTACTGCTTTGTGGCGCCTGCGGCTTGCTCCAGTTGTTGCTGGATGCGGGCCTGATAGATGCCTTCGAAGTTGATCGGTTGCAGGTAAATCGCAGGGTAGCCCATGCGTTGCACCGCATCCGAAATCACCTCTCGTGTATACGGGAAAATGATGTTGGCGCAGTGCACGGCCAGCAGCGGTTGCAGCTCAGGTTCCGGGATGTTGCGAATCTGGAAGATGCCTGCCATTGCCGCCTCGACAAGGAACATGGTCTTGTCGGCGATCGTCGCGGTGACGGTGATCTTCACGACGACGTTATGAAATCCGTCTTCGATCGTCGCCTGATCCTGTTCGAGCCCGATCTCGACCGTGGGCGCTTCTCGCCAGAGATAGCTCTGCGGGGCGTTCGGGTTTTCGACGGAAAGATCTTTCAGGTAGATCTTTTCGATCGAAAAATGGGGGGCGTTCGGATCTTGTTGTTGTGCGGGCGCGTCGGCCATGATGAGCTTTCGATAATCGTGGTGCAACTTGGCATTTTAGCTGGCGCGCCAAGCCGTCGCCGACAAGGCGGCGCCGCACTCAGGCGGCGAGCAGTGGATCGAGTCCGCCCGCCCGGTCGAGCGCCGAGAGGTCGTCGAATCCGCCGACGTGGGTGCCGCCAATGAAAATCTGTGGCACGGTGCGCCGCCCCGTTGTCGCAATCATCTGTTCACGTTGAGCCGGATCGAGGTCGACGCGGATCTTCTCGATCGTGTCGACGCCCTTGGCTTTGAGGAGCCGCTCCGCCTGGATGCAGTAGGGACAAACTGCCGTCGAATACATCAACACCTTGGCCATCGCTACTCCTTATTGCTTTTCGGTCGGCAGACCCGCTTCGGCCCATGCCTTGAAGCCACCCGCCAAACTGTAGAGTTGGGTGAAGCCGGCGCGTTTCAAGGCGCCGCCGGCCATGAGGGAACGTTGACCGCGGGCACAGTAGACGACGATCGGCTTGCCTTTGTCGCACCCGAGCGTCGCCGCCCGCTCCTTGAGTTGCGATAGCGGCACGTGTTGCGCCCCAACGATCTTGCCTGCGGCTTCGAGCTCGCGCGTCTCACGCACGTCGATGATGGCCGCTCCTTCACGATTCACGAGCTGCGTCAAGCGTACGTTCCCCACTTCGCGCATGCCGGACGTGTAACGTTGCACCCAAGGGAAAATCAGCATTGCGCCCGAGGTCAACATGACCAGCACGAGCATCCAGTTGTTGGTGAGAAATTGCATCGATGAACCGCTTTGGTTGGGAGGTCGCCAGCGTTTAGGGGGCTCGCTGACGCAGACTACCTAAAATTTTAGGTGTTTCCTCCGGACGAACCGCCATGACCCCGACCCAAGCTCCCGCTGTCCAACCCGTCATCCTGTTGATCCTGGATGGTTTTGGCTGGCGAGAGGCGGCACCCGACAACGCTGTGTCGCTCGCCAGAAAGCCGATCTGGGATGCTTTGTGGCGAGACTGCCCGCACACGCTGATCGATGCGTCGGAGCATTTCGTCGGGCTTCCCGACGGGCAGTTCGGCAACTCCGAAGTCGGGCATTTGAATCTCGGCGCTGGTCGTGTCGTCTATCAGGATCTCACGCGAGTCGATCACGCCATCGAAACCGGTGAATTCGAGCGAAACCCGGCGCTCGTTGGCGCTTGCGATGCGGCGATCGCGAGCGCTGGCACGATACACGTCATCGGGCTGCTGTCGCCAGGCGGGGTGCACTCGCACGAGCGGCATATTCACGCGTTCGTTCGCATGGCGGCCGAACGAAGGGTGCCGTCGATCGCCGTGCATGCCATTTTGGACGGCCGCGACGTTCCTCCGCGCAGCGCCGAACCGTCGCTAAAGGCGATGCAGACGGTATGTGAGCAGACGGGCGCGCGCATCGCGACCGTGGCAGGGCGCTTCTTTGCGATGGATCGCGATCGTCGATGGGAGCGGGTCGAACCAGCCTATCAGGCCATCGTCGAAGCCCGCTCGGATCGCCGAGCCGCTACCGCCGGTGACGCGCTTGCCATGGCCTACGCCCGAGGCGAGACGGATGAGTTCGTCGCGCCAACGGTGGTTGGCGCGGGGGTTCCCGTCGCCGACGGTGACGTCGTCGTGTTCATGAATTTCCGGGCGGATCGCGCTCGTGAATTGACGTCGGCGCTCACCGATGATGCGTTTGTCGGCTTCACCCGCCGACGGCCGAAACTCGCCGACTTCGTCTGCCTTTCGTACTACGGTGACGCCTACGCGCATCTAGCCACTGCGTTTCGAAACGAGCGGATCGACCATGGTTTTGGCGAAGTACTCGCGGCGAGCGGGTTGCGCCAACTGCGCATCGCGGAGACCGAGAAGTATGCCCATGTCACGTATTTTTTCTCCGGTGGCCGCGAGCAACCTTACGCGGGGGAGGAGCGGATCCTGGTTCCATCGCCGAAAGTCGAAACCTACGACCTCGCGCCCGAAATGAGTGCCGAAGAGGTTACCGATCGGTTGGTGGCTGCAATCGAATCGCGACAGTACGCGGCCATCATCTGCAACTATGCAAACGGCGACATGGTCGGCCACACGGGGGTGTTGAGCGCTGCCGTGAAGGCCGTTGAAATGCTCGACCGGTGCATCGGACGCGTGATCGCGGCAGCCGCCGCGACTGGTGCGCAGGTCATCATCACGGCCGATCACGGCAACTGTGAGCAAATGTATGACGTCGTCGCCGGACAACCCCATACGCAGCACACGACCGATCGCGTGCCGCTGATCTACTTTGGCTCCCCGCGCATGCGGTTGAGCGAGAGCGGTGCGCTGCGTGACGTCGCGCCAACGTTGCTCGCAATGATGGGGCTGCCGCAGCCGGATGAGATGACGGGGCGCTCATTGCTGCATGCCGGCGGATGACGACTGGCGCGGCGCGCTCGACTTGCGTGGGCGCTACACGAGACCAAGAATGCCCAGCACCGCGCCGGCCGCGATCAGCCAAAGCAAATGCAGGCGCGTGCGCCACACGATCACGGCCACGACGGCGGTCAGTGCATACAGCGGCCAGTCACGCTTCGGTTGATCGTTGGCGACCGTCAGCAGCCATCCCGTCGCGATCAACAGGGCGATGACCACGGGCGCCATGCCGGCCTTGAAGGCGCGCACCGATCGAAGTTCGCGATTCTGGTGAGCCCAGCGCGTCGCCGTATACGTGAGGATGCCCGACGGAAGCAGCATGCCGGCCATGCAGATGAAGACCCCGAGCAGCGCAAAGAGGTAGGCATGCCAGCCTGCGGTGGCGCCGCCCCCCGCATTGAGTCCGACGTTCCAGCCAAGTAGCGCGACAAACAACACGTTCGGACCTGGCGCCGCCTGCGCAATGGCGATCGACGACGTGAACTGTGCGTCGTTCAACCAGTGTTGGCTATCGACCAAATAGCGATGCATGTCCGGCGCTGTGGCGATCGCTCCGCCGACGGCGAGCAATGAGAGCATCAGAAAGTGCAGGAACAGGGCCAACCAGTCCGGCGGCGCCAGTGCCACGCTCACGAACGGCTCCGCGGTTCGTCGCCGCGCGTCGTCGCGGTCGACGCACGCAGCCGGTAGAAGGCCCAGGCGCAGGCCCCACCGCCGATGACAAGCAGCACCCATCCGAGCGGCAGACGAAGCCAAGCGACAGCGACAAAGGTTGCCGCGGCGAGCCCGACGCACGCCGCCATGCCCATCACATTCTCGCGAAGCGCGGCGATGAGCTTGATGCCCGTGGCGATGATGAGCCCGGCCGCGACGGCGCCCATGCCGCGCAGCGCCTGTTGCGCAACGGGATGGTCAGCGACCGTGGCGAAGAGCATCGCGATGGCGAGCACGATGACCGTGGGTACGGCGAGCATGCCGGCCAACGCGGCCAGCGCCCCTGAAATGCCGAAATGACGGTCGCCGATCATCATCGACAAATTGACGACGTTGGGGCCGGGCATGATTTGCGCCACGGCCCAGTCTTCCACGAATTGCTCGCGTGTCAACCAGCGCTTCTTCTCGACCAGCTCGCGCTGCACGACGGCCAGCACGCCGCCGAAGCCTTGCAGCGCAAGCCACGTAAAGGACCAGAAGAGATCGGAGCGCGAGCGCGGCGCGTTGGGTGGTTCTGTCGTCCCTGGGTTGTCCGTGGCCATCGTGGCGCAATCATAGCGGCGCGGGGGTGGCGTTGCGCAGGCGGTGCTCGGTGCGCCGCGACAGGCATCGGACAAAATAGCGCGCATGAACGATGTAATGCACCTTGCCGGCCTCGAACCCCTCGCCATCGGCCCGGGCTCTCTTTTCGTCAACGTGGGCGAACGAACCAACGTCACAGGGTCGCGCGCATTCGCCCGTCTGATTCTCAACGGCGACTATGCCGGCGCGGTCGAGGTGGCGCGCCAGCAGGTCGAAAACGGCGCACAGATCATCGACGTCAATATGGACGAAGCGATGCTCGATGGTCGTGCCGCGATGATCAAGTTTCTCAACATCATTGCGACCGAACCGGATATCTCGAAGGTTCCCGTGATGATCGATTCATCGCGATGGGATGTCATCGAGGCGGGGCTCAAGTGCGTCCAAGGCAAGTGCATCGTCAACTCGATTTCGATGAAAGAGGGTGAAGAGTCGTTTCTGCGACAAGCGCGTCTGCTGCGACGTTTCGGCGCGGCCGCCGTGGTCATGGCTTTCGACGAGAGCGGACAAGCGGACACCTACCAGCGACGTATTGACGTCTGCGCACGCGCCTACCGGCTGTTGGTGGACGTGGTCGGTTTTCCCTCAGAGGACATCATCTTTGACCCCAACGTGTTCGCGCTCGCCACCGGCCTCGACGAACACGTCAACTACGGCGTCGATTTCATCGAGGCGGTGCGCTGGATTCATCAGCACCTCCCTGGGGCGAAAACCTCGGGTGGCATCTCGAACATGTCGTTCAGCTTCCGTGGCAATGATCATGTGCGTGAGGCGTTGCACACGGTGTTTCTCTACCACGCGATCAAGGCCGGGTTGACGATGGGGATCGTCAACGCCGGGCAGATTGGTATCTACGACGAACTTGAGCCGGCGCTTCGGGAGCGTTGCGAGGACGTGATTCTCAATCGCCGCTCCGACGCCACGGAGCGCCTGCTCGTATTCGCGGAAAGGGTGAAGGCGGGCGGCAAGGCGAGAAGCGAAGATCTCGGTTGGCGCGAGCTGCCGGTGAATGAACGCCTCAAGCATGCGCTCGTCAAGGGCATCACGACGTTCATCGTCGACGATACCGAGGAGGCGCGGCTGGGTTTCGAGCGGCCGTTGCAGGTCATCGAGGGGCCGCTCATGGAGGGCATGGACGTGGTGGGTGACCTCTTCGGGCAGGGCAAGATGTTTTTGCCTCAGGTCGTCAAATCCGCGCGCGTCATGAAGCAGGCGGTCGCACATCTGGTGCCATTCATCGAGGAGGAGAAGCGTCTGCTCGGCACGGAGGCGAAGAGCAAGGGAAAGATCGTTCTCGCCACCGTGAAGGGCGACGTACACGACATCGGCAAGAACATCGTCGGCGTAGTGCTTCAATGCAACAACTACGAAGTCATCGATCTCGGCGTGATGGTGCCGTGCGACAAGATACTCGCCGTCGCCAAGGACTCCAACGCCAACATCATCGGCTTGTCGGGCCTGATCACACCATCGCTCGAAGAAATGGCGCATGTCGCGAAAGAGATGGAGCGTCTGGATTTTCACCTTCCGCTGCTGATCGGCGGTGCCACCACATCACGCATGCACACGGCGGTGAAGATTGCGCCAAACTATCGTAACGCTGTCGTTCACGTGGCCGATGCCTCGCGCGCCGTTGGGGTCGCGACGGCCTTGCTGAGCGCCGAACAGCGAGATGACTTCGTCCAGGGCACGGCGAGCGAATATGCCCAAATCCGCGAGCGCCACGCACGACGCAAGGGCGCTCCCATGCTGACGCTCGATGCGGCGCGAAGCAATCGTTTTCAGGGCTTTGCGGGCGACTATGCTCAGTATGCGCCACCCACGCCGCTGCAGATCGGCTGCCATCATCTGCGGGATTACCCATTGTCAGCGCTCGTGCCGTACCTCGACTGGACGCCGTTCTTCGTGGTGTGGGGTCTGGCCGGCAACTATCCGAAGATTCTCGCTGACGAAGTCGTTGGTGTAGAGGCACAGCGGGTGTTTCGTGACGGGCAGGAGATGCTCAAGCGCGTCGTGCAGGAGAAGTGGTTCACCGCAAACGCGGCCTACGCGCTGTTGCCGGCGGCCAGTGACGGCGACGACATCGTGATCTACACCGATGCCAGCCGACGCACCGTGGCCATGCGCTTGCAGACGCTGCGACAGCAGGCGGTCAAGGAGGCGGCGTTGCCCAACTATGCGCTGGCCGATTTCGTGGCCCCGATCGACAGCGGGCGCGCCGACTACATCGGCCTCTTCGCGGTCACCGCGGGCATCGGGGCCGAAGCGCGACAACAAGGTTTCGTTGCGGCGAATGACGACTACAACGCCATCATGGTGCGGGCGTTGGCGGACCGGATGGCGGAGGCGTTTGCGGAGCATCTGCACGAACGCGTGCGCAAGGAATTCTGGGGTTACGCAAGCGACGAGCGGCTCGATAGCGACGCCTTGATTGGCGAGCAGTATCGTGGCATTCGCCCCGCGTCGGGATACCCTGCTTGTCCGGATCATCGGGCGAAGGGCGATCTCTTCCGCGTGCTTGATGCGGGCGCGATCGGCATGGCGCTCACCGAGAGCTTTGCGATGACACCGCCAGCCAGCGTCAGCGGGTTCTACTTTTCGCATCCGGGATCGTGCTACTTCACGGTGGGGCGGCTCGGTGACGATCAGTTCGCCGATTTGGCGCTGCGGCGTGCCGAGGACATCGACACTCAGAAGCGGGCACTGACGACGCTGGTCTGATGGCTCGTCCGCAGGCCATTGCGTCGGCTGAACCAGCGCCAGCGGGGCGAGGGTAGTTCGCTCCCCGATCGCCACGCGGACCGGTTTGCATTTCACGAATCGCATTTGCGTCGGCGCGTTGCAGTGAGGCCGCAGTGCGCTCGATTGGCCCCCAATATTTCACTGCGAACCACCCTCGCGCGTCGCGCAGGCTGTAGCATGTGAAGTCGTCGAGGCGCATGCTGCGACCCCCGCGCCGCAAGCGACGGCGGCCCCTTTCTGTCAACGCGACATCGCGCGGTCTCGAAGTGCCGCAGTGTCCAGCCCACGTGATGAGCCCGATACTTCGAATGCTCACCGCAGCGTGCCGGACGCGCACGAAGCGGCATCACGCACCTTCGGAATGCCCGGTCGCGCTCCCCGGTCGCGGGCAGTTTTTCTATCGTTCGCAGCGCAGCGTTGGCCGCCGCGGGCATACCCGTCGAATGAGGTCACTGTGCCGTCGTTGCAACGTCTTTTCCTTTCATTGTGTGCCCGGGTCGGGGCACGACTACCAGCGATTGCGCCGGGTGATTTGTTGCATGATCGAAATTACCGTCGAATCTTCGGCTCTGTAGTCATCACCCACTTTGGTGCGCAGATCACGATGCTCGCATTGCCGCTCACGGCGGTGACTGTGCTCAATGCCACGCCTTCGCAGATGGGCTACCTGATGACTGCCGAAATCGCGCCGTTCGTTCTGCTGTCGCTTCCGGCGGGGGTGTGGCTCGACCGCGTGCGCAAACTGCCGGTCTACGTCGTCGGGGAATCGATGTTTGCGGTCACGTTGATGTCGGTGCCACTCGCCGCGTGGTCGGGGGTGTTGACCATGGCGTGGCTCTACGGCGTCGGCTTTGTGCTGGGTTGTGTCCACGTCTTTGGCGGCTCCGCGGCGCAGATCGTCCTCACCCAGATCGTTTCGCGGGAGCGGCTGGTTGAGGCGCATAGCAAAAACGCCTTGGCGGTTTCCGGCTCGGAGATAGCCGGCCCTGGCATAGCCGGCGCATTGATCAAGGTCCTTGGCGCCCCGTTTGCCATCGCCTTTGATGCGTTGCTGATCGCGGCCTCTGTGATGTTGTTGCGCGGTGTCCGCAGTCCCGAGTCGACGCCGACGCGCTCGGGTGCGAGCTTTGGACAACAGCTACGCGAGGGCGTCCGCTTCGTATTCCGCACGCCGATGCTCTGGATGCTTGCCCTGTTCGTTGGTTGCTGGCAACTGCTGCACCACATGGCGAACGTCGTTCAGATTCTGGTCGCGTCGCGAGAACTGGGCATGTCTGCCCAGTCCATCGGCCTGTGCTACGTTGGCATGGGCGTAGGCACCATTGCGGCCAGTCTGTATGGCCGACGCGTCAGCGAGCGGTTTGGCCCAGGACCCACGATCGTCGCGGGCTTCGCCGTGAGTTCCGTGGGTTGGCTTTCGCTCGCTGCGGCCCCCGTGGGCGGCTTGGGTGTGTTGCTGTTTGCACTCACGCTGACCTGTTTTTCGAGCGGCGCGACGCTGATCTTCGTGAATTTTCTCGCTCTGCGTCAGGCAGCGACTCCCGAGCCGCTGCTCGGACGGATGACCAGCACCATGCGCTGGCTGATTCTCATCGGAGCGGGCCCCGGGGCGCTCCTTGGTGGCTACATTGGCGAGCATCTCGGCTTGCGCACCGTGTTGGGACTCGCGTCGCTGGGCGCGGGCGCTCTCGCGTTGGTCGCCTCACGCAATGCCATGCTCATGGGTACGCGCCGGCTGCCAACACCGGCGCCGGTGTCGAGCTGCTAGACACTAGTGCCCTGAATTGGAAATTCGATGAACAAATCACCCGAAAATCGGCACCATGCGGTGTTGCGAATCCTCGCCATCGCTACGGCTATGGCTGCAGTTTGCGCCTTGCCTGACACCGATCTCGGTCGATTTGTCTTTCAACGAACCTCCAACTCACGACACTAGTGTCTCAACCCATAAGTTTCGCTATGTTCGACGCGCCCCGCATCGCCGACTGCTTTGTCGCTCATCCTCGCCATAGCGAGGGCTATGGCTGCGGTTCGCTTCGCGCACTCGGCGCGCGGATGCGCGTCTCGGCATGTACGCAAACTTATGGGCTGAGACACTAGGCCGCCGCGATGTTCAAGTACTTCGAACGCTTGGTGGAGACGTATCCACGCGAATCACCCAGCGTCGTTCCCAACGGGTTGTGGCCCTTTCTTTGGTCATGCACACGAGGCGTTCGTCCGTACATGGTGGTCGTGACGCTCACCGCCGGCCTCATCGGGTTGATCGAGGCCACGCTCTTTGCGATGCTCGGGCGACTTGTCGATTGGCTTGCGAAAACCGAACCGGCGCAGCTATGGACGCAGCACCGGGAGGGGTTGCTGCTGCTGTTCGGGCTGTTGATCGCGAGCCCGGTTCTGGTGTCGGTGTTTGCGTTCTACAAGCATCAGGTCATCATGGGCAACTTTCCGATGCGATTGCGCTGGAATTTCCATCGCATGATGCTGGCGCAAAGCATGAGCTTTTTTCAGGGTGAATTCGCCGGACGCGTCGCCACCAAGGTCATGCAGACGGCGCTCGCGGTACGCGATACGTGGATGATCCTTACCGATGTCATGGTGTTCGTGACAATCTATTTTGCGACGATGGTGATTGGCGCCGGCGGCTTCGACTGGCGCATCGCGATTCCATTCATCGGATGGGTGTTCGCCTACGCCGTTGCATGCCGGTACTTCGTGCCGCGTCTGGCCAAGGTTGCCCAGGCCCAGGCCGACGCTCGTTCGTTGATGACGGGGCGGATCACCGACGCCTATACGAACATTGCGACCGTGAAGCTCTTTTCGCACGCGCAGCGCGAAGCAAGCTACGCAAGGAGCGCCATGCAGGAGTTCATGAGCACCGTATACACGCAATGGCGCTTCATTACCGCCTTCGACATCGTGCATCACGTGTTGATCATCGGCCTCACACTATCGACGGTTGGTGTCACGCTCTGGCTGTGGTCCGATGGCTCCACGGGGATAGGCGCCGTGGCCGCGGCCGTGGCGATGACGCTTCGTCTCAACGGCATGTCGAATTGGATCATGTGGGAGCTCGCCAATCTGTTCGAGCAGATCGGGACCGTGCGCGATGGGCTGGACACGCTGTCGCGACGGCAGTTGGTGGTGGACAGGCCGCTGGCAAAGGAGATCTTCGTCCCGAAGGGTGAAATTCGCTTTGACGAAGTCACCTTCAGCTACATTGCCGAACCGCAGCGCTCGGCCGCAATGACTGCGGCGGCGCCGATTCGCCCGGTGTTTGACAGGTTGTCGTTCACCATTCGACCGGGAGAGAAGATCGGACTGGTCGGACGATCGGGCGCGGGGAAGTCGACCATCGTCAACCTGCTGTTGCGGTTCCACGACATCGAGAGTGGGCGCATCCTGATCGATGGTGTGGACATTGCCGGCGTCACCCAGGATAGCCTGCGGGCGCACATCGGCATGGTCACGCAGGATACGTCGCTACTCCACCGCTCGGTGCGGGACAACATCCTCTACGGGCGCCCCGAAGCCGATGAGGCGGCGATGCTTGCTGCGGCCGTCCGCGCCGAGGCACACGATTTCGTGCTGCATCTGACCGACCCCGCAGGGCGAAGCGGGTACGACGCACACGTCGGGGAGCGCGGCGTCAAACTCTCTGGCGGTCAGCGACAACGGATCGCCATCGCCCGAGTGATGCTGAAGGACGCCCCGATCCTGGTGCTCGACGAGGCGACCAGCGCGCTCGACTCGGAGGTCGAGGTGGCGATTCAGCAAAGTCTGTACCGACTGATGGAAGGCAAGACCGTCGTCGCCATTGCGCACCGGTTGTCGACGATCGCAGCGATGGATCGACTGCTCGTGCTCGACGACGGACGTATCGTGGAGGAGGGCGATCACAAGTCGCTGCTTGCGCGCAAGGGGCTCTACGCGCGGCTCTGGGCGCACCAGAGCGGAGGGTTTCTCGGCGAGGAATGATGGCGCAAAGCGCACCTCACCGCACGTCATCAGCCGTAGGCCTCCGTCGTGATTTGCCCCGGCTGATCGTGACGATGTGGCCGCAAACCGAGTGCCATCAGGGCGGAGACGGTATCGGCAACCATCCTTGTACTGCCGCATACCATGCAATGGGCGTCGCTTGCGGTCAACATGAGGCCGGTCTTCTTGATGAGGCGACCATCGGTTATCGCTGCCGGAATGCGCCCGGACAAACTCCCTGGATGCGTGTCGCCGGTCAGCATCGAAACGTATCGGAAGCGTTGGCCATACCGACAGGAAAGCGCCTCCAAGCGTTCTCGATACGCCAGTTCGGGCACATGGCGTGCTCCGTGCACGAGAACGATTTGGCTGAACTTTTCCCATGTCGGCGTGCTGCGCAACAACGACAGGAACGGGCCGATTCCGGTGCCTGCAGCGAAGCACCACAGCGTGTTGGCGGGCGGAATCTTCTGCAATGTGAAGCCTCCGTTGCAGCGAGGCCCGAACCAGAGCCGATCTCCCGCCGTCAACGCGTGCAGGTGAGGCGAGAGCACGCCACCTTCGGCCGCCGCTACCAACGAAAGCAGAATTTCATGCGGGCGATCCTCGGGCGAGTTGACCAGGGAGTAAGGCCGCAACGTCAAGACGCGCGGTGCTGCGTCACCCAGAAACAATCCTGCGCGGCAGTATTGACCCGCGGAAAAGTTCGGAAGATCCGCCTCGAAGCGAAGCGCGAACAGGGAATTCGTGAAATCGACGCGCTCAACGATGCGCCCTTCGATAAACTTGTCGGTCATCTTCGATTCGACGCTCGGCGAAGGGCGCATTCTACGTGGCTGTCACCACGCTGTTTTTTGATCTCGATGGTACCGTCACGAACAATGTCGACGGGATTGCGCGTTGTCTGAACTACGCGCTGGAACAGCTCGGCTTTCCGGCGCTCGCCGACGACGAGGTCACTGCATTCATCGGTCCTCCGTTTCGCGAGTCGCTGCCGCGCCGCTTTCCCGGCATTGACGCCGAAGCCGCGCTGCATTACTACCGCCACCGCTACGAGCACACCGGATGGCGTGAAAACAGTCTCTACGACGGCATGGCCGAGGTCATTCGCCAATTGCATCTGCAAGGCTTCACGGTGGCCTTGTGCACGAGCAAACCGCGCGTCTTCGCCGAAAAGATTCTCGACCACTTTCAATTGACCCGATATTTCGATGGCATCCACGGCCCCGAGCTCGATGGACGCTTTGATCACAAGAGCGACCTTCTGGCGCACTTGCTCGCGCACTACAAGGTGGCGCCTGCCAACGCCGTGATGATCGGCGATCGAGACAAGGACATCATGGCCGCGCTGCAGGTTGGCGTACATCCGCTGGGTGTGCTCTGGGGCTTCGGCAGTCGTGACGAGTTGCTGGGCGCAGGTGCGGAGCGACTCATCGATTCGCCCGCACAGCTGGTGCACACCGTCCACTCGATCACCTGAATCCGCACCGTCCCGTCTGCTGCATGGGTCGGTGCGCCCCTGGATTACCGAAGGCGCCGCGATGGAACTGATCCACACCGTAGCCGAGCTGCGCAAGTACCTGCGTGGCATGCCCAACAACGTGTTCGTGCCGACGATGGGCAACTTGCACGAAGGACACTTGCGCCTCGTGGAGGAAGCCGCGCCGCGCGGCGCCTGCACTATCGTCAGCATCTTCGTCAATCGGTTGCAGTTCGGGCCGAAGGAAGATTTTGATCGCTACCCGCGGACTCTTGCCGACGACTGCGCGAAGCTGTCGAGCATCGGCTGTGACGTCGTATTCGCTCCCAACGAGGCGGAGCTGTACCCGGAGCCGCAAACCTATACCGTGCAGCCGGATGCGCTCGAACACATGCTCGAGGGTGCGTCGCGACCGGGTCACTTCCGGGGCGTGGCGACCGTGGTGCTGAAGCTCTTCAACATGGTGCAGCCGCACGCGGCCGTGTTCGGCAAAAAAGACTATCAGCAGTGCCTCGTGCTGCGCAACATGGTGCGGCAATTGGCGCTTCCGGTGGAGATCATCCTCGCCGAGACCGTGCGTGCGCAAGACGGGCTTGCCTTGTCCTCGCGAAATCAGTACCTGTCGGCCGCCGAGCGCGCGGAAGCACCGCGACTCTATCGCGTGCTGCAGGAAGTGCGCGACGCGGTGCGTACGGGAACCCACGCCTGGACGACCATCGAGGCGGAGGCGATGACGCAGCTCGAGCGGCATGGATGGCGCGCCGATTACATCACCGTGCGCCGTCGCAACGACCTCCATCTGCCGCGCGACGACGATCGAGAGTTGGTCGTTCTCGGCGCCGCCCGGCTCGGTGTTCCCCGTCTCATCGACAACCTCGAGATGACGCTCTGACGAGCCCGCGTCGCTACAGTCCGAACGCCGCTGCAAGTTCATCCATGCGCGCCTGAACGCTTGCGTCCATCGTTGCGACACGCCCCCACTCTCGCGTCGTCTCAGCGGGCCACTTGTGCGTTGCATCGAGCCCCATCTTGCTGCCAAGCCCGGCGGCAGGAGAGGCGAAATCGAGATAGTCGATCGGCGTATTGTGTAGCGTCGTGGTGTCGCGCACGGGGTCGCATCGCGTCGTGATGGCCCAAATGACGTCGCTCCAGTGCCGAACATCGATGTCGTCGTCCACGACCACGATGAACTTGGTGTACATGAACTGACGCAGGCTGCCCCAGATGCCCATCATGATGCGCTGCGCGTGGCCGGGGTAGGCCTTCTGGATGCTGACGATTGCCATGCGATAGCTGCACGCTTCCATCGGCAGGTGGAAGTCGACGATCTCCGGGAACTGCCGCTGCAGCAGCGGGATGAACAGTTCATTCATGGCTAGAGCGAGCATCGCTGGCTCGTCCGGCGGGCGTCCGGTGTAAGTCGAGTGATAGATCGGCGAGCGCCGGTGGGTGATGCGCTCCACGGTCAGCAGCGGAAATTCCATCAACTCGTTGTAGTAGCCCGTGTGATCGGCGAACGGTCCTTCCATGGCGTGCTGGAAGCCGCTGGGGTGGCTGTTGTCTGGCAGGATGCGCCCTTCGAGGACGAATTCCGCGCCCGCGGGCACTTGCAGCGAACTGCCGAGTGCATCCACGACATCGCTGCGCCCGCCTCGCAGCAGACCGGCGAACTGGTATTCGGAAACATTGTCCGGAATCGGCGCCACGGCAGCGAGTATCGTCGCCGGATCGGCACCAATCGCGATGGCGACAGGGAACGCGCTGCCAGGCTGCGCCAACGCGTGATCGCGAAAGTCGAGGGCTCCGCCCCGATGGGGCAGCCAGCGCATGATGAGCGTGTTGCGAGAATGAACCTGCAACCGGTAAATGCCGAGGTTCTGCCGCGGTTTGTTGGGGCCACGCGTGATCGACACGCCCCATGTGATCAGGGGGGCTGCATCGTCGGGCCAGCAATGTTGCGCCGGCAGCTTCGCGAGATCGACGAACTCGGCTTCGTGCACGACTTCCTGGCAGGGCGCGTGACTGACGCGTCTTGGTGTGGCGCTCCATAACTGACGCAGCAGGGTGCCCACGCCACGCACGTCGCGCAAGGTCCCTGAAGGCTGCGGATCGCGCAATTCGGCGAGCATCACGCCGAGCGCTCGCAACCCGACCTGATCGTGGGCGCCCATCGCGCGGGCAACGCGGGCGGTCGTGCCGAACAGATTGGCCAGCACCGGAATGGCTTGTTCGCCGGCACGCTCGAAGAGCAGCGCCGGGCCACCGGAGCGCAGCACGCGACTGCACAGCGCAGTCATTTCGAGGTAGGGCGACACCGGCTCCGTGACGCGACGCAGTTCGCCGTCACGTTCGAGCTGCGTTATGAAGTCCCGCAGGTCGCGATAGGCCACGGTTCAGCCTCGGGTTTGGCACTCGCCTGTCCAGCGGGAGGCAAGCGAGTGTTCGATTTCGAGGAGATCGAGTAGCCGTGCGACACCTTGGTCGACGATGTCGGCGAGACTCGTCGGTCGCAGGTAAAACGCCGGCATCGGAGGGCAGACGATGGCGCCCGCTTCGGTGGCGCTCACCATGTTGCGCAGATGCGTCAAATGAAGCGGCGACTCGCGAACGAGCAACAGCAGGCGCCGTCGCTCCTTCAACGTGACATCCGCCGCTCGCGTGATGAGGTTGTCGGCAAGCCCGTGTGCAATGGAGGCTAGCGTGTGCATCGAGCAGGGCGCGATGACCATGCCGCTTGCGCGGAACGAACCACTCGCGATGCAAGCGCCGACGTCATCGATCGCGTGGACGTGGTCGGCGAGCGCCTCGATCTCGGCGGGTGATTCGCGGCACTCGATGGCGATGTTGCGCCAGGCGGCGATCGAGACGATCAGATGCGTCTCGATGTTCGGCGTTTGCGCCAGAATCTGAAGCAGGCGAACGCCGTAACAGGCACCGCTCGCGCCTGTCAGCGCAACGATGATTCGCCGCTTCGTTGGCGATGCGTTCACGCTGTTCGGGTCGGTTCAACGACGAGGAAGAGGGAGCCAGTCGCGCAACGCCGACAGCGCTGCGGCGGGTTGTGGTCCGAATCGAGTCCGCACCCAGTGCTCAGGGTCGAGCACCGGCAGATCCATCGCGTCGATGGCATTCTTGACGATCAACCCGAGTTCGGTGTCACCTTCGGAGCGCAGGCGTCGATGAAAAAACAGCATGTCGGGATCGACCTGACGCGCGGCCAGGCGCATGAAATCATGACCACTTGCCGTCAGCGTCAGATCCGCCGGTGATTGCGGCGGGGAGGGTGTGAAACGTTCGCCATCCCAGGAGAGATCGAAAACCATCCCCGCGTCGCTCACCACGATGCGCAACCGTCGATGACGCAACGCTTCACGGGTATCGGCTGGCAGTTGGGGCGCAAGAATCCGATTCAGCGCCAGAACGAGCAGCACGGAGCCCGGGTAGCGTGGAAGGCGAGACAGCACCTGGCGGACGGGCGGAGGCAGTTCGATCGGAGTTGAGGTTTTCAGCATTTGCGAACTCACAACGTTTGCACCACGTGATCGAGGCCGGGTCGACCATGCCAGTAGCCGTTGCAGGCGGGTGCCACCTGCAGCGCGCAAGCGTCGGCAAGCGCGCGGCCGGCGCCGGTGGCCTCGTGCCGCGCGACGTCGAAGAGATCGATGATGCCCGCCATGTTGGACGATTGCGGCGACAGGCGCAGCACATCGACGCGCAGGCGGGTGAGATCGGGCATATCGGCCAGCAGGTTGTACACGCGTGACGATTGGGTCTGGATGCCGTTCAGTACCAGGAAATCCTCGCCTTCGCGCGTCTTCATCAGCAGACCATCCGGGTGAGCGAGGCAACTGAAACGGCAATCGTCCTTGGGTAAATCGAGGTGCCGCGCCGTGAAGCAACGCGCTGAAAACGCGAGCGGAAGGCGTCCAAAGGCGAATACCTCGGTGGCGAGGGACGCGGGTCGTTCTGCCTGCAACGTCGCCAGGTCATCGCGGTTCATTTCGAGCGGCATGACCCAGCGCGTCGCACCCCACTGCGCGAACAAGCGCAGCGTATCAGCGTTGAAAATGTTGAGGTGCGGGCCCGCGATGAACGGCACATGGCCGGCGAGTTGGCGCACCGCGCCCATGTCGTTCGCCTCGACGATGAAGTCGCCGTTGCCGGTGACCTTGTGCATGGTCGAAACGTCGCCGCCGGACTCGAGCAACACCTGGGTGGACAGCACGACCTCCTTGCCCGCATTGCGCAACGAACGGGCGATGGCCAGCCAGTCGGCGAGTCGCAATTCATGGCGGCGTGAACACACCGTCTCCCCGAGATAGACGATGTCGAGCGCGGTGTCTGCCATCGCCTCGTAGAACGCAAACATGGTGGCGCGTGGCCAATAGTAGAGCGGAGGGCCGAGCGCAAGCCGGGGCATGGCGTGCGTTGCCGGAGCGCTGCTTGCGATCATTTCCATGGCCGGTGATAGGCGCCCAACGTATGTTGGCGACCCTCCGCGAATTGCTCGAGGCTGACCATCCACGGCGCCTTCGCGATGTAGCGATGGCCCTTGAGATGGCTCTGATCGATCGCTTCACGCCAGACGCGGGTGACTTCGGCGACGTACGCCTGACTGCGTTGTCGCCCCTCGATCTTGACCGCACGCACGCCGATTTCCATCAGCTTGGGCAGAAGTTCGAGTGTATTGAGGCTGGTGGGTTCTTCGATGGCGTAGTAGTTGCGGTCCTCGGCGACATCGAAGCGCCCTTTGCACAAGGTGGGATACCCCGCCTGTTCGTTGCTTCCGAAGCGATCGATCAGTACGCCGTTCAACCGCGCTTCGAGTCCCCGCGGCGTTTCCTGCCAGCGGACTGCCTTCGCGGGAGAGCAAACGCCATGCGTGTTCGGTGATTCGCCAGTGACGTACGATGACAGGGCGCAACGACCCTCCACCATCACACATAGGCTGCCGAAGCCGAATACTTCGATTTCGACCGGCGTTCTTGTCACGACGTATTCGACCTGTTCCATCGACAGTACGCGTGGCAGCACGGCGCGACGGATCCCGAACTGTTCATGGTAGAAGTTGATCGCGTCGTGATTGGTCGCAGAACCCTGGACCGACAAATGCAGGCGCAGATTGGGGTGCTGTGTCGCCGCGTAGCGCATCAACCCGGGGTCGGCGAGGATCACGGCGTCGACGCCGCTCGCCGCAGCATGATCGAGTGCCCGTCGCCACAGCGCGGGGTTCGTCGCTTGCGGGTAGGTGTTCAGTGCCATGAACACCTTGCGATGGCGGGCGTGCGCGTAGGCGATGCCCGTGGCCATCGCGGCATCATCGAAATTGAGGCCCGCGAAATTGCGCGCGTTCGTTGCGTCGCGCAATCCAACGTACACGCAGTCGGCGCCGTTATCCACGGCCGCCTTCAGGGCCGGCAGGCTTCCGGCCGGGCAAACCAGTTCGAAGGGTTCCAAGGTCGCTCTCGTCGCTTTGGGGTCCAGGCGCGCGGTCACCGTCGCGCGGCATGACATCGATCATTCCACCAACCAGGCAACGGACACGCGTTCGCTTCGGCGCCATCGGAGGCCGGCCCTGACGGCAGGCGCCCCCGAAGGCTCGACATCGCGACCGATTGGTTGCTCAGGTGATGGGCATCAAATGGGGCAGGTTGCACCAAAGAGGAAACGATAGGCGGACGGTTCGTGTCATTCCATGAACCAGTTCAACATTTCGCGCGAAAGCCGAATCGTCAGCATGCAACGGCCAACGCTCCAACGGCGCGCGCTGGCCGTGAGCGCCCGAGGCGCGGGCCGGTCATGGGCGGCTTCAGTGCGGCCACGCACCTCTGCGCAGTGCGTAGTCGAGCGCAATGCCGGCAAACAGCACGAGCCCCAGCAAATTGTTGCCGCGGAACGCGGCAAAGCAATTGGCGCGCTCGCGCCCGCGCAACAGCACGATGTGACGCAACGCGATGAGGGAGGCGAGCACCAGCGCGACGGCATACCCATGGCCGAGCCCGATGTCGCGGCCGATCCACGCCATCGACGTCAGGAACATCGCGTAACAGATGCCGACGGCGAGGACGTCGAAGCGCCCGAAGAACAATGCTGACGTGTGAATGCCGATGCGCACGTCGTCGTCGCGATCGACCATCGCGTACTCGGTGTCGTAGGCCATCACCCAGAAAAAATTGGCGAACATGAGCCACCCCGCGAGCGATGGGGTGTCACTGCGCACCGCGGCGAAGGCCATCGGAATGCCCATGCTGAATGCGATGCCGAGAAATGCCTGGGGCACCGAGAAGAAGCGTTTCGTGAAGGGATAACACGCCGCGATCGCGAGCGCCGGTATCGCCCAGAGTCGTGCCGCATGGTTGAGCGCGATGAGCAGCGAGGCCGCCGCTGCGGCGCAAACGGCTGCGACCGCCATCGCCTCGCGGCCGCTGATTTCGCCCGCGGCGAGTGGGCGCATCGCCGTTCGCTTGACGGCGCCGTCGAAGTCACGATCAGCCCAGTCGTTGATGGCGCAACCGGCCGAACGCATCAGGATCGTGCCGAGCGCGAAGATCACAATGAGATGCGGCGCCGGGGCACCCTGCGCCGCGATCCAGAGCCCCCACAGCGTCGGCCACATCAGCAGCATGAAGCCAACCGGCTTGTCGAGCCGGATCAGTCGCAGATAGGCGTCGAAGCGCAGGCGCAGCGAGGTGGTGCGATCGGCCGTCATGCAGGTTCGCTACAGCAAAGGCCGTTGCAGCGCAGCGGCCGCGCTCATCGTGGTCAAGAACTGCTCGGGCGTGGCGTGCATGAGGCGCATGCGAAGCTCTCGCTTCAGCCGCGTGTTGCCGATCCGTCGCGATTCACGCAGAAAGGAATAGGCCAGCGGTGACATCATCGCGGCAACCTCGGCGCGCGGCGCACGGGGCGGGCGCGGCAGGCCCAGACGGTCAGCCACCAGATCGAAGTAATCCCCCATTCGAACATCACTGTCGTCGACGACATTGATGATGCGTCGCGGGCGTCCGCGAAAGAGCGCAAGCCAGACGGCATGGGCGAGATCATCGGCGTGAATGTGATTGCTGACGACGTCGTCAGCCTCGATCAGCGACGGCGTGCGCGCCTGCAGGCGGGCAACCGGCAACCGCTCGGCCGCATAGATACCGGGTGCGCGCAAAACGCTCGCGTGCCGATGGCGTCGCGCGCGCAGTCGGCGCTCCGCGGCAACGCGGCGACGCGCGCGATCACTCAAGGGGTGCACTCGTCGTACTTCGTCGATGATGGCCCCGCCGCAATCGCCGTAGACGCCGGTCGTGCTCACATAGACGTCGCGCAGCGGACGCGACGCGTGCGGCGGACGCGGACGCAGGCGCGGTGCCGCCTGACCCGTGGCAGGGCGGCCCGCTCGAGCGCGCTGGCGTGGCCGACGACGACGCGGCCTTGGCGCGGCCGCTGCGAGCCACCGGCGCATGCGGTGGTCATCAGCGCCGACATTGGCGGGAGGGGCGAGCAGGACGGTCGCCGCCGCGCTGCGCGCGAGTGCACCGGCGCGACGCAGGCTCGCGCGACGGTCGAGGTCACCGGCGACCGGTAAAATTCCGCCTTGTCGCATGGCGTCGAGCGCATCGTGTCGGCGCGCGAGACCAAGCCAGCGAATCGAGTGCGCGGCACCCACGCGGTCGTTGGTGCGACGAACCAGACGTTGCGCCACGTCGCCCGCACCGACGACCAGAATTTGCAATTTCCGCCGCTTCACCGTTCTTGCATCTCTACGACATGCCTCAAATCACCCTCGAACCCGGTGGCCATGTGTTCACCTGCGAGACCGATGTCACTATTTTGACAGCAGCGCTGCGCGCCGGTCTGCTGATTCCCTACGGCTGCAAGAACGGCGCTTGCGGTTCGTGCAAGGGGCGCGTGCTGGCGGGCGAGGTGGAATTGGGTCCGCACCAGGCCACCACGCTCACGGCGATCGAGCGGACGCAGGGCAAGGCGCTGTTCTGTGTCGCCCGACCGCTGGGTGATGTCACGATCGAGGCGCGCGACGTGCGCAAGCAGGGCGATGTCGTACTGAAGACGTTGCCGTGCCGCGTCGAGCGTACCGCGCGGGTTGCCGACGATGTGATGATCGTGCACATCAAATTGCCAGCCAGTGAACGGCTGCAGTACCGCGCTGGGCAATACCTCGAATTCCTGCTGAAGGACGGCCAGCGGCGCAGCTTCTCGATTGCCAATGCACCGCACGATGATGCGCTGCTCGAATTGCACATCCGGCATCTGCCGGGCGGGCTGTTCACCGATCGCCTCTTCGGCGTGGGGCAGCCCGCCATCAAGGAGCGCGACATCCTGCGCTTCGAGGGCGCGCACGGAGGCTTCTACCTGCGTGACAGCGACAAACCGATCATCCTGCTCGCGAGCGGCACGGGCTTCGCACCGATCAAGGCGATCATCGAACACATGCGCCATACCGGCGACCCGCGAGCGGTGACGTTCTATTGGGGCGGGCGCCGACCGCGCGATCTCTACCTCGATGCGCTCGTGCGACAGTGGGCGTCGAGCGAGCCCGCGCGTTTTCGCTACGTGCCGGTGGTGAGCGATGCGCTGCCCGAGGACGGCTGGACCGGCCGAACCGGCTTCGTGCATCGCGCGGTCATGGAGGACTTCGCGGATCTCTCGCAGCATCAGGTCTACGCCTGCGGCGCACCGATCGTCGTCGATTCGGCGCAGCGTGACTTCACCACACAATGCGCGCTGCCGGAGTCGGAGTTCTTCGCCGACAGTTTCACCGTCGCGGCAGCAATCTGATCGGGCGAGGTCATGGCATTCGACACCTGGCTCACGTATTTCGCGGCCGCCTGGATCATCTCGTTGTCGCCAGGGACGGGGGCCGTGTTTGCCATGAGTTCGGGCCTGAACCATGGGTTTCGCCGCTCCTGGCCCGGCACGCTGGGCCTCGTGATCGGCGTCTGGACGGCACTCGCGATCGTCGCCATCGGCCTTGGCGCGCTGCTCAACACGTCGGCACATGCCTTCAATGCGCTCAAGTGGCTTGGCGCGGCGTATCTGGCCTACCTTGGCGTGCAGCAGTGGCGTGGGCCGGCCAAACCACTCACGACGGACAGCGAGCGACGTGAGGACGTCGACGCGCGCACGCTCTTCGCGCGAGGCTGGGCCGTCAATGCCGGCAACCCGAAGGGCATCGTCTTCATGATGGCGGTGATGCCGCAGTTCATCGACAGCCATGCACCGCTGCTGCCGCAGTATCTGGCGATCGGCGCCACCTCCGGCGTCACCGAGTTGGTCGTGATGGCGCTCTATGCGGCGCTCGCCGCCCGTGTGCTGGGCTTCTTTCGTTCAGCCCGTCAACAGCGCCTGTTGAACCGCATTTTCGGCGGGCTGTTCATCGCGGCGGCGGTCGCGTTGCTGACCTTCAAGCGAGACGTGGCGGCGTGAGGTTGCGCGATGGCGTCAACCGCCGAGCGCGAGGTCGGCGTAGCATGCCTCCGCCTTGCCGCCGAGACTATCGGTGTCGGTCATGAGCCCGATGCTTTCGATCTCGCCGGCCTCCTCGCCGGGAAATGCACGACGGTAATCGGCGCGAACGTCACGATCGAAGCTTTGCCAGGACGCGAGCCCGACACCACCTTGCCGCACCACGATCTTCTTGATGCGTGTGGTGTTGGCGTTCCCGAGCACCGTTTCCGGCGCCGTCTTGGCGTCCCAGATGTACTGGATGGCGGCAAACGGCATTTCGACACCGCCGAGCGCGCGCGCCATGTTCATCGTGGCGCGATCGGCGGCATCGAGACGACTGCGATCGCCCTTGAACGCCACGACGACGCGGGCAGGCGCATCGTCCTTGCCGATG
This sequence comes from Pseudomonadota bacterium, assembly GCA_018241765.1. Taxonomy (GTDB): domain Bacteria; phylum Pseudomonadota; class Gammaproteobacteria; order Burkholderiales; family Casimicrobiaceae; genus Casimicrobium. Next base: position 120,693 of record JAFEDD010000002.1, read on the forward strand.
GTGGCGGGATCGGCGTCCGGGATCGCCGCGGGAATGAACCAGCGCCACGACAGATGTGACGCGCCGGCGTACGACGGCGGCACCGGCGCTGCCCAGATCGACCATGCGCCGTTCGCCTCGGCGCGGATGCAGGGCACTCCGGCTACCGAATCGCTGCGGTATGACGTCGGCGTCTTGAAGCGGATGTTCACTGCTTGCCACGGAGGCGACGCGCCATCGTTGGGCAGCAGCAGGCGGCCGCTGGGCGTCGTCGCATCGAACACGGGTGCGGGCATCTGTGTGCAGCCAGCGAGCAGCGTGGCCGTCGCCATCAGTGCGCTCGCCATGATGCGGGCGGGTCGGGACGTCGTGGGGCGGGATGGGTGCACGCGCTTTCCTCCGGGGCCATGAACGTGTGGCCTGCGCTTTTTAACCGATTCCGCGCGACTTGGGCAGGGGGCTATCCCGTTCGCCGACATGGAGGTTGCGCGCCACGGGGCGGCGCACGAAAATACGGCCTCCCCTTGAGCACAGGAGCCCCGCGTGTCGCACATCTCGATCAAGCGCACTCACCACTCGTCCCTCGCCGAGGCAACCAAGACGGCCGACCGCATGGCGGCGAAGCTCGCGCGCGACTACCAACTGCGCTCGCAGTGGGATGGCAACGTGCTGCATTTCGATCGCAGCGGACTCAACGGCACGCTGGTGGTGACGGTCAACGACATTCAAGTCGACGTCAAGCTCGGCTTGCTGATGGCCGCGTTCAAGGGGCCGCTGCAGGCCGCGGTCGAGCGCGAGCTCGATGCGTTGATCGTGCCGCCGGCGTCGGGCAAGGCGGCCGCGCCCGCCACGAAACCCGCGTCCAAGGCGGCCGCGAAGCCCAGGGCGGCGCAAAGCAAGTCCCGGTGACGTCGCAGCCGAGGCAGCGCGAACGATTCGTTCGGCGGTGACTCGGACACGGTGGCCAGCGTCACCCCGCGAGTGCAAACTGCTCGGCGCGTGAACGCTCCCAGTAGTAGCCGAACACCTTGTGCTCGGCGCTGCCGTCGAGCAGCGTTCCGGTGCCGAGAAAGCGGTAGAGCGTGGCGAGCGAGGTGACCTGGGTCGGGCTGGTGCGGCGGATGATGTGTTCGGGCCCGAGTTCGCTCGGGTGGGCCAAGCCGGCGGCGGCGATCAGTTCGGCCAGCGCGTCGAGCGTGCTGCGGTGGAATTCGTGCACGCGTTCGGCCTTGGTGGGCACCACCAGCGCTCGCTGCCGCAGCGGGTCCTGCGTGGTGACGCCGGTCGGGCAGCGCCCGGTATGGCAGGCCTGCGCCTGGATGCAGCCGAGGGCGAACATGAAGCCGCGTGCCGAGTTGCACCAGTCGGCGCCCATGGCCAGGGTCTTGGCGATGTCGAAGGCGGAGACGATCTTGCCGCTGGCACCGAGCCGGATGCGCTCGCGCAGGCCGATGCCGATCAGCGTGTTGTGCACCAGGAGCAGCGCCTCGCGCAGTGGCACGCCGACGTGGTCGGTGAATTCGACCGGCGCAGCACCCGTGCCGCCTTCCGAACCATCGACGACGATGAAGTCGGGCGTGATGCCGGTCTTCAGCATGGCCTTGGCGATGGCGAAGAATTCCCACGGGTGGCCGATGGCGAGCTTCATGCCCGCCGGCTTGCCGCCCGACAGTTCGCGCAGGCGGGCGATGAATTCGAGCAGTTCGATCGGGGTGGAGAAGACGCCGTGCCGCGCCGGCGAGACGCAGTCGACACCGACGGGAACGCCCCGCGCCTCGGCGATTTCGGGCGTGACCTTGGCGCCGGGCAGCACGCCGCCGTGTCCCGGCTTGGCGCCCTGCGAGAGCTTGAGTTCGACCATCTTCACCTGGGCTTCGCGCGCCTGCTCGGCGAAGCGCACCGGGTCGAACCGGCCGTCGGCCGTGCGGCAGCCGAAGTAGCCGCTGCCGAGCTCCCAGATCAGATCACCACCCATCTCCCGGTGATAGCGCGAGATGGAACCTTCGCCCGTGTCGTGCGCGAAGCCGCCGAGGCGCGCGCCCTGGTTGAGGGCGCGGATGGCGTTGGCGGAGAGCGCGCCGAAGCTCATCGCGGAGATATTGAAGATCGAGGCCGAATAGGGCTGGGCGGTGTGTTCGCCGATGGTCAGCCGGAAGTCGGACGAGGCGGCCACCGGTGCCGGCGCGATGGAATGGTTGATCCATTCATAGCCGGTGTCGTAGACGTCGAGCTGGGTGCCGAAGGGTCGTTTGTCCGAGTCTTTCTTGGCTCGCTGGTAGACGAGCGAGCGGGCGGCGCGCGAGAAGGGCGCCGATTCGGTGTCGCTCTCGATGAAGTATTGCCGGATCTCGGGACGGATGTATTCGAAGAAGAAGCGAAAGTGCGACAGGATCGGGTAATTGCGCCGGATTGCCTGCTTCGTCTGCGTCACGTCGACGATGCCGACGACGCTCAAGAGCGCGCCGACGATCAGCACGCCCCATTTCAGCGGCGAACCGCCGGTGAGGATGACGAGGCCGGCGCCCAGCACGCAAAGGCCGATGGCGATGAGGAGTGCGAGATAGCGGGTTGGCATGGCGGTCGCATCGCGGTGGCAAAGCCGAAAGGCTACGTGATTTCGAATGCGGCGTGGACGGCTTGCGCGGTCGCGGGATAATGGCCACCCTCCGTCGTCTTCGTCCGCTACCGATGAATCAGGCCATGTCGCGATCGCCCGCAGCGCTGCCTCGGGTGCCCCGGTCATGAGCAGCGCGGACGTCGTCGTGCGGCCACTGCGCGAGGGCGATCTCGATGCGGTGCTGGCGATTCAGGCGCAGGGCTACGATGCGGCGACACAGGAGGCGGCCGCGACGTTCAGCGCGAAACTGCGGGTGGCGGCGCAGAGCTGCTTCATCGCGTGTCTCGATGGCCGCGCGATGGGCTACCTGATCGCGCTGCCGGCGGATGCGAACCTGCCGCCGCCGTTGCACAGCACCGAGGCGTCATCGTTGGCGACGGCCGATGCGCTCTATCTGCATGATCTGGCGGTCGCGCCGCAGGCCCGTGCCACCGGCGTGACGCAGCGCCTGCTCGCGGCCTACTGGCGATGCGTCCACGAGGGCGGGTTTCGCTTTGCCTGTCTGACCGCGGTCAATGGTTCACGCCCGTTCTGGGAGCGGCATGGCTTTCGCGTGGTGGCCGCCGATGCGGCGTTGCGCGCACGCCTCGTCGGCTATGGAGACGGGGCGACGTTCATGCGCCAGGCGATCGGCTGAGCGCCACCGCTTCGAAATCGACGGCGGAGGGCAGGCCGGGCGCGACCAGCATGCAGCGGGCGTTGCAGTCGATGATGACGCCGAAGATGCTCTCGACGCGAAGCTCGGGTGGCGCCGAAGGGTCGGGGTGGCGGCACACGGCGCCCAGTCGCGCCTCGACGCCGGGCGCGGTGCCCACGCCCGATTCATCGCGCAGCAGCGCCGCGAGGTCGACGTCATCGATGTGGTCGGGCCAGCTGACGATGTGCCGGTTGGCGCAGTCCAGGCGCGGCTCGGTGGTCAGCATCTGCGCGAGCGGCGCCTGCCATGTCGCAAGGCGGCCATCGCAGAAATGGTTGGTGTGGGCGACGACGCCATCGTCGGGGCCGATGGCAGCGGCGCCGCTGGGACTGTATTCGAGGGACGTCACGTGCCCGCTCGGGTCGCCGAGGATCGCGTTGGACGATGCGGCGAATTGCAGTGAGTTCGCCAGCGACACGACGTCCTCGACGTTCGCGCAGTCGAGCGCCATGCGCTGAAAGATGTGCACCGGGATGCCGGGCTGGTCGCGGTCGTTGCGGGCGCGCAGGATGTTGAGCCCGACCGCGAGGCCGTGCTCATTGACGCCGATCTTGGCGATGATGCCCGCCTCGGTCAGCGTCAGGTAGTCCGGCCAGCCCTCGCGCTCGACGCGCAGCACGATGACGTTGGCGCGCTGGAAGCCGACCCAGTCCCAGTTCTGCGCCACGCGGGTGTGGCCGTCCGCCGTGCGCTCCCCGGATACGGCCACGCTTGTGCATTCGCCGAGATCGAAGAGCCCCATGGCGGCGTTGCGCGAGCGCGCCTGGGCGCTGTCCGGGTAGTCCATGCCGAGAAAGGAAGGCGGCAGGATTTCGGTGCGGCAGTTGAGCGCGAGAATTTCGTTGACGTGGAAGCCGCTGCCGGTGGCCAGCCCCTCGATCTCTTCGATGATGCCACCGCCGCAGCCTTCGACGATGTCGCGGTACTGCGCGGCGCGCTGCTGGGCGTGGCGCCAGTCGACGCCGCAGGCGGCGAACAGCGCCGCGTAGCAGCGGATGGATCCGGCGATCTGGGTGCGCGCGGTGCGCCCGCATTCCAGACCGCGAGCGAAGGGTTCACCGGAGAGAGTCAGCGTCGGGAACATGGCGGTTCGCGGGATCGTGAATTTGGCCGGGCAATGGCGTGACGATGGGGCAGAGGATAGGCGATGAACGGGGCGTTGGTGGCGTTGGGCGACGAGCGGCGGTCGTTCGCGCCATGATCGGTGAGCGGGGTTGTTCAGGGCGACGGTGGCGCCGCCGCGAGGCTCTGCCGCAGCGCGTCGAGCATGACCTCCGGTGGCTGTGCGCCCGACAGCGCGAGCCGCTGGTTGAAGATCAGGAAGGGCACGCCGCTGATGCCCTGACGGCGGGCGTCGGCGTCCTGGGCGGCGACCGCTTCGAGACGCGCCGGATCGGTGATCGCCGCGCGCGCGGCGTCGCCATCCAGACCACATTCGGTGGCGATGGTGACGAGGGTGTCGACGTCGCCGACGTAGCGACCGTCGATGAAGTACGCGCGAAAGAGCCGCTCGACGACGGCATCGGCGGCGGCAGCATCGGCGCTTCGTTGCGCGTGCTCGATCAGCGCGTGCGCGGCGCGCGTGTTGGGCTGGCGCTCGATGCGGTCGAAATCGAAGGCGAGTCCGGCGTTGCGGCCGGCGGTGATGACTCGCGCGTAGATCTGTGCGGCACGCTCGGGGCCGCCGAACTTCTGTTCGAGGTACTGGCGCCGATCAGCCCCCTCGGTCGGGAGTTCCGGGTTCAACTGAAAGGGATGCCACACGACGCGAACGGCCACTTGCGGCGATTGCTCGGCGAGGTGTGCAATCGCCGCTTCGAGGTGGCGCTTGCCGATGTAGCACCAGGGGCAGACGACATCGGAGACGACGTCGATCGTGAGCGGGGTCGGAGCAGTCATGGTGGTGCGCGGGGTCGGCGCCAGGGGCGATGGGATCAGCCCAGATCATGCCACGCCGCCCGGGGCCGGCGTACGCACGGGTTCGCACCGGCGCGAACGACACGAAAAATGAAGCATCAACTTTTCACGCAAATGGCGTCCATGACGGGCTTGCGGCTCATTTTCGTCAAAAGTCGACTTCCGTGGAAATTGGCCGCCAAGCCCGTCATGGATGCGGCTTTCAGGAAAAAGTTGTTGCCTTCAATCGGGGTCGAATTGGTCGCGCAGCGCACGCGCGGCGGCATCCAGCGTGCGCGCCGACAGGTCGACCAGCGCCACGACGGGCGCGGCGGTGAGCCCGGTGAAGTGGCGCCGGATCGCGCTCGTGTAGAGCGGGTCGTAGTGCGTCGTCATCAGCGAGGCGAACAGGGCGTCGGTGTCGCCGCGGTCGGCGAGCGTCTGCCACTCCTGCAATTGCCGCGCGCCGCGCAGCGCCTTCAGCGGTTGCAGCCGCGCCATCATCGCCTGCGGGTCGGCGACGAAATGGGCGTATTCGCCGGCGATGTGGGCGACGCGCGCCGCCAGCGGCACGTCGAGCCACACGCATTCGCCTGCGCTCATCGCGACGCGCATCGCTTCGGGCATCTGCACGAGGCCGATCTTCTTGCTCTCGGACTCGACGAACACCGGGCGCGTCGGGTCGAGTGTGCGCAACGCGTCCCACAGCGCGGTGTCGAAGCGCTTTTGCGATGGCTGCGGCGTGTCGCGCCCACCGAGCAGCGAGCCGCGGTGGTTGGCCAGTCCTTCGAGATCGAGCACCTGGGCGCCGACGCGCCCGAGCGCGTCCAGCAGCGCCGTCTTGCCGGTGCCGGTGCAGCCACAGAGCGTGACGTAGCGCGGGCGCTGTGCGAAGGCCGGCAGCTCGGCGTTGACGCGGGCGCGGAACGCCTTGTAGCCGCCCGTGAGTTGGCGCGCATCGAAGCCGATCTCGCGCAGCAGCCACGTCAGCGTGCCCGAGCGCTTGCCGCCGCGCCAGCAGTAGACGAGCGGCGACCAACCGCGCGGCTGGGAGGCGAAGTGCTGCTCGATCATCGTGGCGATGTTGCGCACGACGATCGGCGCCCCGAGTCGCCGAGCCTCGAAGGGCGATTGCTGGCGGTCGACGGTGCCGACGCGCTCGCGTTCGTCGTCGTGCAGCACCGGATGGTTGCGGGCACCGGGCAGGTGATCCTCGGCGAATTCGCGCTCCGAACGCACGTCGATCAGGCTCGCGTCCGGCGCGAGCCAGCGCTCGATGGCGTCGACGCCGACCACGTCGGGCCTGGCTCTCATCGCAGCAGTTTCATGAGCGCCGGCCATACGGTGGCGACGAGCTCCGGTTGGGCCGCCGCCGTCGGGTGGATGCGGTCGGGCTGGAACTTGCCGAGATCGGTGGCGATGCGCTCGAGGAAGAACGGCACCAGCGCCGCCCCCTGGGCGCGGGCAAGCTCGGCGTACATCGCCTCGAATTGCGCCGTGTAGGTCGGCCCGAAGTTCGGCGGCATGCGCATGCCGAGCAAGAGCACACGCGCCGGCGCCGCCTTCGCCAGCTCGATCATGCGTCGCAGATTGGCGCGGGTCGTGGCGACCGGTGCGCCGCGCAATCCGTCGTTGCCGCCGAGCTCGATGATGACGATGTCGGGCCGGTGCTTCTCCAGCAGCGCGGGCAGCCGCGCCAGCCCGCCCGCCGTCGTGTCGCCACTGATGCTGGCGTTGATCACCGTGGTGCCCGGGCGTTCACGACCGAGCTTTTGTGTGAGCAGATCGACCCAACCTTCGCCCTGAGTCAGACCGTAACCGGCCGACAACGAATCGCCGACCACGAGGATGCGGCTCGCCGCCCACCCCGGCGTCGCGTGCCACGCGAACACCCAAACCAGCAGCAGCGCGAACGCCTGCCACCGTCCGAGAGGGAACCTCCGCCGCCGCATCGCGGTCCTTGAAACCAAGCCATCTAACATCAGCGCATTCTAGGGAGACGCGGCCCGACACACGACGCGCGCCGCGCTAACCACGATCCACTTCCCACATGACCGACTCCACTCCGCCGACCCCGTCCCTCGCCGCACCCGCGCTTGCCGCTCACGCGCTGACCCGCATCGTCCCGCTCGGCGAGCGCCGACTCACGTTGCTCGACGACGTTTCGCTCAGCGTCGCCACCGGCGAGAGCCTCGCCATCGTGGGCGCGTCCGGCTCGGGCAAAACGACGCTGCTCGGCCTTCTGGCCGGACTCGACCGCCCCGATGGCGGCAGCGTCGCTTGGCATGGCGAGACGGTCAGCACGCTCTCCGAGGATGCGCTGGCGAAGCGCCGCCAGGGCGCGGTCGGCTTCGTCTTCCAGTCGTTCCAGTTGCTGCCGGCATTGACCGCGCTGGAAAACGTCATGCTGCCGCTCGAGCTGGCGGGGGCGGATGATGCCGAAGCGCGAGCACGCGACTGGCTTCGCCGCGTGGGCCTCGCCGAGCGACTCGATCATCTGCCGCGCCAGCTCTCGGGAGGCGAGCAGCAGCGCGTCGCCATCGCTCGCGCCTTCGTCGCCGCGCCGCGCATCGTCTTCGCCGACGAGCCCACGGGCAACCTCGATACCGCGACCGGTGCCGAAATCATCGAACTGATGTTCTCGCTCAATCGCGCGCAGGGCACCACGCTCGTGCTCGTCACTCACGACGCCGAGCTCGCCGCGCGTTGCGATCACATGGTGCGCCTGGCGCACGGCAAGGTGCAGGCATGAAGCGCGCGGCGCTGATGCTGCGCTTCGTGCGCCGCGAACTGCGCTCGACGGAGGCGCGCATCCTCGTGCTCGCGCTGGCGCTCGCCGTGGCCAGCGTGGGCGCGGTCGCCATGTTCGCCGATCGCGTGCAGTCGGCATTCGTCGAGCAGGCCAATGTGCTGCTCGGTGCCGACGCCATGATCAGCGGCGATCGGCCGCTGCCGCCGGCGTTCGCCGAAGCGGCGCGCGCCTTCGGGCTCACGACGACGGAATCGACGCGCTTTGGCAGCATGGTGAGCGTACCGGTGCGCGACGGCGGCGAGGTGCGCTCGGTGCTTGCCGACGTGAAGGCCGTGGCCGCTCCGTACCCGCTGCGCGGCACGCTCGAAGCGCGGGGGCCGACCGGAGCGCGCGTGCCGCTCGTCGCGCAGGTGCGGCCAGGCGAGGTCTTCGTCGACGAGCGCTTGGCGTCACGACTCGGCGTGCGTGCGGGCGAGCGCGTCGAGCTTGGGCGCCTGACGCCGCGCATCGCCCAGGTGTTCGCCGAAGAGCCGGAGGTGGCGGGCAACTTCATCACCATGGCGCCGAAGGTGCTGATGGCAGGCGCCGACGTGGAGGCGAGCGGCCTCATCGCGCCGGGCAGTCGCGCGACGTATCGGCTCCAGGTGGCCGGGCCGCGCGCTGGCGAATTCGTCGCCGCGATGCGCCCGAAGCTCGGGCCGGGCCAACGTCTGGAGACGATCCGCGAATTGCGCCCCGAGGTGCGCTCGACGCTCGAGCGCGCCGAGCAGTTCCTCGGGCTCGCCGCCTCGTTCGCCGTGTTTCTTGCCGTGGTCGCCATCGTGCTCACGCTGCGCCGATATCTGAAGCGCGAGATCGACACCGCCACGCTGTTTCGCACCCTCGGTGCCGGCGAGCGACAGACGCTCGTCCACTTCATCGGCCAGTTCTGCGTCCTCGCGCTTCTGGCTTGTGCGCTTGGCGTCGCGCTCGCCTATGCCGCGCAGGCCGCGCTGGCGTGGACCGTGCGCGGCCTCTTCGAATCGGCACTGCCCCCGGCCGGTTGGTGGCCGCTCGCCAAGGCGTTCGCCACGGGCTTCGTGCTGCTGCTTGGCTTTGCGCTGCCGCCGCTCGTCGCACTCGCCGCCACACCTCCGGTGCGTGCGTTGCGGCGCGATCTGCCGCCGCTTGCCGGCAGTGGCGCGCTCGCCATGTCGCTCGGTGGCATCGCCGTGCTGGCCGTGGTGTTGATGCAGGCGCAAGACTGGGCGACCGGCGTCGTCTTCGTCGGCGCTCTGCTCGCGCTGGTCGCGCTCGCCACGCTGCTGGCCGGCGCCTTGCTGTGGTTGATTCGTCGCGCCGTGCGCAGCGGCGGATTGCGCTGGCTCGGGCGCGCGCACAGCGTGAGCTTCGGGCTCGCCAACCTCGATCGGCGTCGGCTGTCGACGGCGCTGCAGATCGCCTGCCTCGGACTCGGCGTGATGACCCTGATCACCGTGGGCTTCGTGCGCACCGATCTCTTCAGCGCGTGGCAGAAGTCGCTGCCGCCCGATGCGCCCAACCAGTTCCTGATCAACATCCAGGCCGACCAGATTGCACCGATCCAGTCCTTGCTGCCGAAGGACGCGGGCGAGGCGGCAGCGGTGTACCCGATGGTGCGCGCCCGACTCGTCGAACTCAACGGCCGTCCGATCAGCGCCAAGGACTTCGTCAGCGAAAACGCGAAGCGGTTGATCGATCGTGAATTCAATCTCTCCAGCGCCAGCACGCTGCCGCGTGGCAACCGGCTCGTCGCCGGTGCCTGGCCCGACGCGACCGAGCGTGATGTCATGTCGATCGAGGATGGCATCGCGGCAACGCTTGGCTTGAAGCTCGGCGACGAGGTGACCTTCGACGTCGCCGGTGAAACGCTACGTGTGCGCATCACCAGTCTGCGCAAGGTCGACTGGGACAGCTTCCGGGTGAACTTCTTCGCGCTGTTGCCGCAGGCGAGCATCGCGGCGTTGCCCAAGAGCTACATCACGGCATTTCACCTGCCGCCGGGCGACACGAAAACGCTCGCCGCCGTGGTCGCCGCAGCGCCCAATGTGCTCGCCATCGACGTCTCCGAGATGATGCAACGCATCCGCAGCATCGTCGACCAGGTTGCCCGTGCGCTCGAATTCGTTTTCGTCTTCACGTTGCTGGCCGGGCTGCTGACGCTCTACACGGCCGTCATTGCCACGCAGGATGAGCGCCGCTACGACACCGCCGTGATCCGCACGCTGGGCGGCACCGCGCGACAGGTCCGGCGTGCCCTGCTCGCCGAATTCGTCACGCTCGGCGCGGCAGCCGGTGTGCTCGGCGTCGGTGGCGCCGTCGGTCTGACCTGGGCGCTGGCGGCGCGGTTGCTGAAGATCGAATTCGTCCCGTCGCCCGGTGTCTGGGTCGCCGGCTTCGTGCTGGCGGTCGCGCTCACGCTGCTCGCCGGCTGGCTCGGCACACGCAGCGTGCTGAGCACGCCGCCGCTGCAGGTGCTGCGGGAGTCGGCGTGATGACCTTCGATCTCGCCCGGATTCAGGCACGGCTCGCGGCGGCAAGCCACAGCGCGCCGGACGCGCCGCCACTGGGCCAGGCCGGAGATCTCTCGGCGGCCGAGCGCTCGGCCGTGCATGCGCGACTCGGGCGCGCGATTCGCCCCGCCGGCGTGCTGATCCTGCTCGTCGAGCGGCAACAGGGGCTCAACGTCGTGCTCACGCAGCGCACGGCGCACCTGCATGACCACGCCGGGCAGATCAGCTTTCCCGGCGGGCGGCAGGACGCGGGCGACCGCGACATCATCGCGACCGCGCTTCGAGAGGCGCACGAGGAAATCGGCACCGACCCGGCACGCATCGAAGTGATGGGCACGCTGCCGCACTACGTCACCGTGACCGCCTATGACGTGACGCCGGTCGTCGCCGTGTCTGCGCCGCAACCCTATCGCGTCGATCCCTTCGAAGTGGCCGATGTCTTCGAGGTGCCGCTCGATTGGGTCATCGAGGGCAGCCATTGGCGTCGCGACACCTTCCTGCGCGACGGCCAGCGGCGTGAATACTGGGCCGTGCCGTGGCGCGAGCGCTACATCTGGGGCGCGACGGCCGGCATGTTGCGCACCTTTCGCGATGTGCTGTTGACGCCGGCGACGCCGTGACAGCGTCGCCGACGCCCGGCGCAATCAGGCGCGGTCTTCGGGAGGCGCTTCCTCGAAAATGCTGCGCAGCTTGCGCCCGAGGCGCAAGAGGAGCGTAGTCAGAATCACCGCGCCGATGATGCCGCCGGGCCAGCGTCCGGCCTGCCCCGCGAGCAGCGTGCCGATGACGACGCCGAGCGCGCCGCCGCAGGACAGCCCCGTCAGCACACACGCGAAATACAGAAAACCGCTCATCGTCGCACCTCCCCGCGCGCGCGCACGACGGCCATGGCCCGGCGTGCGAGATCTTCGACATAACCCGAGTAATAGTCGGCGTTGGCGACGCCGATCAGCGGCTCCGTCAACGCTTCACCGCGGCCATCGACCAAAAGAATCGTCGGCGCGAAACTGCCGCGCCTCGCGCGGGCGAAGCTCATCGAATCGACCCGTTGGCCGTTGAAATCAATGAAGCTGCGCTGATCATCGATGGTCACCTGCACGAATTCGAGATCGGCACGCCACGCGATGTCACGAAACATCGGCACCAGCGCCTGCTGCAACGCGGTGCGGCAGAAGGGGCATTGTGTCAGGTTGAAAAACACGAGGATCGGCTTGTTCGCACGCTGTGCCGTCGCGCCCAACTGCCGCAGATCATCGCTTCGCGGCAGCACCCGCTCCCAATCGGTCGTCTCCGCTGCGTTGGCGGTCACCGCCTGTGCGGCGGGCGTGGCCGCGTCGGTCGGCAGCCGTGCGCAGGCGCCCAGCGTGGCGATGAGCGCCGTGGCGGCAAGCCAAGCGGGCGATGCGATAATGCTCCGCGCCACGATGCTGGCAAACGTCAATCTGGTGACGGCGTTCGTGGACGACGCCGGCACCGCTCCGTCGAAACGACCGCGCATGACCCAATCCCTCATCATTGCGACCCGCGAGAGCCCGCTCGCGCTCGCGCAAGCCCATCTCGTCAAAGGCGCGCTGGAGAGTGTAATCCCCGGCCTTGCCGTGTCGCTGCTCGGCATGACGACGCGCGGCGACCAGATCCTCGATCAACCGCTGGCGACGATCGGCGGCAAGGGGCTCTTCATCAAGGAGCTCGAAGTCGCGCTCGCCGAGGGTCGCGCGCAGCTTGCCGTGCATTCGCTGAAGGACGTGCCGATGGTGCTGCCCAAGGGCTATGCGCTGGCGGCCATCCTCAAGCGCGAAGATGCGCGCGACGCCTTCGTCGCCAACGCTCACGCGAGCCTCGCGGCGCTGCCTGCCGGCGCCGTGGTTGGTACTTCGAGCCTGCGCCGCGCCGCCGTGCTGAAGCGTCGATATCCGCATCTCGAATTCCGCTCGCTTCGTGGCAACGTCAACACGCGGCTCGCCAAGCTCGACCGCGGTGACTACGACGGCATCATCCTCGCTGCGGCGGGTCTGATCCGCCTTGGGCTCGGCGCGCGCATCCGCAGTTTTCTCGAGTTCGAGGAATCGCTGCCGGCGCCAGGGCAGGCAGCGCTCGGCATCGAGATCGTCGCCGGCGATGAGGCGACCGCCGAACTCGTCGCCGAGCTCGATCACGCACCGACCGCCATCGCCTGTGCGGCCGAGCGCACCGTGAGCCGCCTGCTCGGCGGCAGTTGCGAAGTGCCGCTCGGCGCCTACGCCGATTGGGTCGACGCTCCGCAACCGCTGCGCTTGCGCGCCTTCGTCGCCAATCTCGATGGCAGTGAATACGTCGACGCCGAAGCGTTCGGCACGCCGGATGCGCCGGAGGCGCTGGGCGAGCGCGTCGCCGCCGAGCTGAAAGTCAAGGGCGCCGAGCGCATCATCGCAACGCTCGACGGCAAGGGTTGATGGCCGGTTTCGACTTTCATCTGCCGGAGGCGACGACGCCCACCGGCCCGCTGGCGGGCTGCCATGTGCTCGTCACGCGGCCTGCGTTGGCGGCCTCGCGCACGGCGACGCGCCTCGCCGCGCTGGGTGCTGCGCCCTACATCGTCCCGATGCTGATCATCGAAGCGCCCGCCGACCCGTCTGCCGTCGATGCGGCCTGGGCCACGCTCGGCGACTGCGTCGCCGCGATTTTCGTCAGCCCGAGTGCGGTGGAGATGAGCTTTGCGCCGTTCGGCCGCTGGCCGCCGCGGCGCATGCCCGAGGGCGTGCGGGTGCTGGCGCCGGGGCCGGGCACGGCCGAGGCGCTGGCTGCGGTCGGCGTCGGCGCCGTGGGCCTGCCCGAGCAGGATTTCGACAGCGAAGGCATGCTGGCGCTGCCGGAACTTCAGGAAGCGAACGTGCGCGGGCGGCGCATCGTGATCTTTCGCGGTGACGACGGCCGCGAACTGCTTCGCGAGACGCTCGGCGCGCGCGGGGCGCGAGTCGATGTCGTCACCGCATACCATCGGCGCGCGCCGACGACACCACCCGACGGCTTGCTGGCGCTGTTGCGCAGCGGGCGACTGAATGCGATCTCCGTCATGAGCGGCGAGGTGGTGAGTCATCTCGTCGCGCTGGTGCCGGCGGGCGAACGCGAGGCGACGCTCTTCGCCCAACCGCTCTACGCGTCGCACCCGCGTATTGCCGAGGCTGCGCGGCAACTCGGCTTTCTCGACGTCTTCACGACCGACGCCGGTGACGCCGGACTCATCGCGGCGTTGCTCTCGGCGCGCGCTGGCGGAGGAGGAAATCGTGAGTCAACCTGAACTCGTTGCCGTGGCCCCGTTGGCACCCTTTTTCGCCGAGCGGCTGCGTCAGCATTTCATCGTGCACGACCTGCATGGCGCGGGCGACGCCGAGGCGAAGGCGGCGCTGGCCGCGCGCATCGCTCCCCGCACGCGCGGCATGGTCGCCTTTGGTGGCTCGAAGCTCAAGCCCGAGCAGATCCGTGTCTTTCCGCATCTGGAGATCATCAGTGTGCTCGGCGTCGGTTATGACGGCGTGCCGATCGATTGCTGCGCCGAGGCGCGCATCAAGGTGACGCACACACCCGACGTGCTGAACGACGAGGTGGCCGACACCGCCGTCGCTCTGACGTTGATGGTGTGCCGCCGCTTCGTCGCGGCGCACCGTTTCGTCGAGGCCGGGCAATGGGGGCCGGGACAGTTTCCGTTGACCCGCTCGATCTGGGGCAAGACGGCGGGCATCGTCGGACTCGGTCGCATCGGCCGCGAAATCGCGGCGCGGCTGATCGCCCACCGCATGCAGGTCGCCTATCACGGACGCCACCGTCAGCCCGATGCGCCTTATCGCTACTACGACGATCTGCACGCCTTGGCCCGCGACAGCGATGTGCTGATCGTGGTGACACCAGGCGGCGCCGCCACGCGCCACCTGATCGATGCGACCGTGCTGAACGAACTCGGCCCCGAGGGCTCACTCATCAACGTTGCGCGTGGCTCGGTCGTCGATGAGCAGGCGCTGGTGCGCGCGATCGAGACGAATGCCATCGCCGGTGCCGGGCTCGATGTGTTCGCTGCCGAACCGACGGTGCCGGCGGCGCTGATGAACCGCCCGAACGTCGTGCTGCTGCCGCATGTGGCGAGCGCGACGGTGGAGACGCGGCAGGCGATGGCTGCGCTGGCCGCCGACAACCTCGTGTTGCACTTCTCCGGGCAACCGGTGAAGACGCTGGTGCCGGAATTGCGCGGCGTCGTGGCGCCGTAGCGGCGGTTCAGCTGCGGGGTGCCGCGTGGCGCAGCGCGTCGGAGACGGCGGCGAGCACCGGCTCCCAGCGGCGCGAGGCGTCCTGCCGAAAGAGACGCATGGTCGGTGACCACGGCGTGTACTCGCCGCGGATGCCGTAGCGCCAGTCGCCCGCCTCGCGCAGCAGCACCCAGGTCGGCGCGCCGAGCGCGGCGGCGAGATGGGCGGCGCCGGTGTCGATGCTGATGACGAGATCGAGCGCATCGATCAGTGCCGCCATCGCCGTGAAATCCACCGTCTGCTCCGTCCAGTCGACGACGGCGGTGTGTTCGAGCGGTGGCGCGCCGTGTTGCAGCGAAACCCACCGAAGCTCGGGGTGCGCGTCGACCAGCCGCCGCATCCGTCGCGCGGGCAGCGAGCGTTCGGCCATCTGTGTGTTCTGTCCGGCGAAGCGCCCTTCCCAGACGATGCCGACGGTGAGTGGACGCGCCTCGCCGATCGTCGGCAGTGCCGCGAGCCGCGCACGCCAATCGGCGACGGCGGCGGGATCGGCGACGAGGAAGCGCGTCGGCGCCGGCAGATGGTCGAGCGTGATGCCGAGTGCCGCTGGCAGCGACCACAACGCCACCCAGCGATCGAAGCGCCGCGCTTCGTGCTCGCCGACGGCGATGACTTCGACGGCAGGAAACGATTGCCGCATCAACGCGACTTGCGAACGCTGCACGGCGAAGGTGACGTTGAAGCCGCGGTCGAGCACGAGCGGCACGAAGCGGGCGAACATGAAGGTGTCGCCGAGCCCCTGCTCGCAAAGGATCAAGAGGTGCCTCGCATCGGCTGTTACCGCTTCGCCGCGCCACATCGGAACATCGGGGATACGCCCGCTCGGCTGCGTCTGCGGGAAGCGCAGCCGCAACTCGTAGTCGGCGAAGCCACGCGCGTAGTCACCCAGCGCGAGCAGCGAGAACGTGCGGTTCCAGCGCGCGTAGTCGAACCCGGGCGCGATGTCCAGCGCGCGATCGAAGGCGCGCAGCGAGCCTTCGACATCGTTCTTCGCACGCAGGTTGAAGCCCAGATTGTTCCAGGCGCCGACGTGTTCGGGCGCGAGCGCGAGGGCGCGTTCGGCTGCCCAGCGGCCTTCGTCGTAGCGGCCGGCTTCGAACGCGGCGGCAGCGATGTTGCTCCAGAACTCGGGCTCGCGCGGTTCCAGACAGACCGAGCGCCACATCAGTTCGAGCGCCGCTGCGGGTTGCCCGCTCTGGTATTGCATGAGGCCCGCGTAGTGCAGCGCGGTCGGCTCCTCCGGTGCGGCCTGAAGGATGCGGGCGTAACGCTCTCCGGCGGCGTTCAGGTCGCCGCGCTCGTGCAGCGCGAGCGCTTCGCGCAGGGTGGCGTCGATGGCGGCCGGCGTCATCGTGGCCGTCGGCGCCGCCGCGCCAATCTTGCCGTGGCATTCCTTGTAGCGCTTGCCGCCGCCGCAGGGGCAGGGGTCGTTGCGTGAGCGTGGCGCGGCGATGGCAGGGGTGCCGCTCGCGGCCGTTGGGGTGGTGTCGGCATCGAGCCGCGCCTTGAGTTCGCGCGCCAGCGGCTCATCGGGAAGCACGGCGAGGCGGCGTGTGACGAATTCGCGGGCGATGGCGTGGCGTTTCAGGTCGACCAGGTTGCGGCACAGCGCGCCGAAGCCGAGCCCCCCGGCGATCGCCTCGGGTGCGGTGCGGGCAAAGGCGATGAGCGCGTCGTCGTCGAGTACCTGCCAGAAATTGAAGACGCCGTGAAAGCCGAGCGTCGGGCCGATGGGGCGTCCCACATCGAAGGCGAAGCGATCGGCCACCCGTTCCTCGGCGAACACGATGCCGTGGGCGCGTTCGAGATGCTCGCGGTGGCGGATGCCGATCGCTTCGTCCTCGTTGTCGTCGCCGAGTTCGATGACCGGGTCTTGCAATGCGTGCAGCAGGCGTCGCGAACGCAGCGAGAAGCCGCCGTTGCCGACGCGGAAGTCGCCGCTGCGGTGCGGCCAGCGGGCGCCGATGTAGTCGTAGTTCCAGAATTCATCGGCCCACGCGGTGCCGTCGATGACGAAGCCATCCCACTGCACGACGAGCGCGTAGTCGGTGGTGATGAACGGCGCGAGCGCCTTCAGCATGAACTGCGAATACGCGGCGCGCGAGCGGATCGGCGCAATGCGGCGCACGTCGACGCCGTCCGCCGCAAGCTCGCGGTCGGTCAGCAGGAGCGTGCGCGCCACCGGCAAGGCGCGCGCCGAGCGTTGCAGTGCCGCGATGGCGAGTTCGGGGTACGCGCAGTCGACGGCGACCAGCGTGATCGCGGTGGCGGTGTTCATGTCGGAGCCTGCCGCAGCAGTTGCCCGAGGCGCCGGTGGATCGCGCTGATCGCGTGATCGACCGCGGCGCTGTATTTCGCCATGCGCAGGAAGCCGTGCGGCAGCGTGGCGAACTCATCGTGGGTGACGCTGTTGCTGGCGCCGCGCAGCGCGTCGGCCCAGGCGCGCCCCTCGTCGCGCAGCGGGTCGCAGCCTGCCGTGACGAGGTAGGTTGGTGCCAGCGCCGAGAGCGAGGATGCGCGCGTCGGCGCGATGCGGTAGTCGGCCAAGCCGACGTCGGCGCCGGCGTAGTGCCGCCAGTACCACTGCATGTCGGCGCGGGTGAGGCCGGGGCCGTGGCCGAATTCGCCGTAGCTTGGGGTGGTGAAGTCGGGTTCGATGGTCGGGTAGATCAGCGCCTGCAACGTCAGCGCGAAGCGCGCTTCGTCGCGCACGCGGATCGCCGTCACGGCGGCCAGATGCGCACCGGCGCTGTCGCCGGCGAGGGCGACCGGGGTGCGGCCGTCGTGTCGCAGCCGGTCGTTGGCGACGATGGCGGCGGCGTCGAAGCAGGCCGTAGTCATCGTGCGCCAGTCGGTCTCCGGCGCCAGCGGATAGTCGATGCTCGCGACCAGCGCGTTCGCTTCGTGCGCCATGCGCGCGCAGGTGACGGTGTGGGTGTCGGTGTCGCCGACGACCCAGCCGCCGCCGTGAAAATAGATGATCAACGGCACCGGCTCATCGCGTTCGTCGTGCCCCCAGAACAGACGCACGCCGAGTCGCGTTCCACCGGCGTCGATCGCGACGTCGTTCATCGTCACGCTCTGCGGCAGCGCCGTGCGCCCGAGCCCGACCAGCGCCCAGTAGCGCGCGCGCCGCTCGAGCGGCGTCGGGTCGGCCGGCAGCGGCGCAAACTGCGCGCCGAGTTCGGCGAAATGGCGGGCGAGATCGGTGTCGAGCAGGTTCATGAGCACTACAGCTTGATGCGGGAAGGCGCATCCATAACGGGCTTGGCGCCGCAAATTGCCGATTGTCGAGTTTTGATGAAACAGCGTGGTAAGCCCGTCATGGATGCGGGTTTACGCAAAAAGTTGTTCTTCGACCATCGGGATCAGGACAGCCGTCCGGCACGCTCGCGGGCGTCGGCGAAGGCATCGTAGGCGGCGACGCGACCCAGGTAGGTCGGCGCCACGTCTTCGAGCGCGGCGCGGCGGCCGGCGAAGGCGGGCCATTCGGCGTTGCTCACGTTGTCCACGCGTAGCGAGCGCACGTTGTCGCGGGTGAGCAGTTCGCCCGGCATCAGGCTCATCAGCGTGGCCAGCAGCATCGAGACGCCGTTGGGCAGTCCGATGATCGGGTGCCGATCCTCGGCGAGCGTCATGACGTAGCGCACCAGTTCGCGCAGCGAGTAGACCTTCGGTCCCGCAAGTTCGTAGCGCTGACCGATGGTCGCGGGCGTCGACAGTGCGGCGACGACCGCGCGGGCGACGTCGTCGACCCATACCGGTTGCATGCGGGTCGAGGCGCCGGGCAGTGCGAACGGTGACAATGGCGGCGTCATGCGCACCAGTGTGGCGAAGCGATTGAGGAAACGGTCCTCGCGTCCGAAGATGACCGACGGCGCGAAGATCGTCGTGTCGAGCCCGCTCTCGCGCACCAACGCTTCGGCTGTGGCGCGGCTCTTCAGGTAATCGCTTGGCCCATCGAGCGAAGCGCCGAGCGCGCTCATGTGCAGGTAGCGGCGCACGCCGGCGGCGCGACAGGCATCGAGCGCACTGCGGGTGAGCGCAACGTGGACGCGCTCGAAGTCACCGTTCAGCGTGCCGACCAGGTTGATGAGCGCATCCTGCCCGACCGCGAGTTTCGCGAGCGTGGCCGCGTCATGCACGTCGGCTTCGATGACGGTGAGACTGGGCAGCGGGAACAGCGCACGTGCGTGATCGCGCACACGGGTGGCGACCGTCACGCGGTGCCCGTCGGCCACGAGTTTGGTGCAGACGGCCCGGCCGACGAAGCCGCTACCGCCGAGGATGAGAAGGTTCATGAAGGCTCCCTGCCCAGTTGATGCTCGCGCCGCCGGAGCGTCGCTCCCCACAAAAACGCTGAAGGCTGCGCTCAGCGTTCCCGAGCCGGAATTATCCCCAATCGCGCTTTCAGCGAGGTGTTGCCGGAGCCGCGCAGATGGGCATACCAGACGGCGTTGGCGAGCACCTTCTTCACGTAGTCGCGCGTTTCGTTGAACGGAATCGACTCGGCGTAGATGGCGCCTTCGAGCGGCACGTCGGCACGCCATGCGCGGGCACGGCCGGGTCCGGCGTTGTAGGCCGCCGCGGCCATCGGCTCCGAGCCTTCCATCTGGTCGAGCACGGTACGCAAATAGAACGTACCCAACCCGGTGTTGACGGCCACGCTTGCCAGTTGGCTTGGCCGATAGTCCGTGGCCTTCAGCTTGCCTGCCACCCATTTGGCAGTGGCCGGCATCACCTGCATCAGCCCGAGTGCGCCGGCGGACGACACAGCCTCGGCCCAAAAGCGTGACTCCTGCCGGATCAGCCCGAACACGAGCGCCTGATCGAGCGCCTGCTGCGTCGCGGCGTTGCTGATCTCGTCCTTGTAGGGGGTTTGATAACGCAAGGAGAAATCGTGGGTCGTGCGCGTGCGCTCCGCCGTGTTGATGGAGCGGTCCCAAATGCCCTTGCGTCGCATCCATTCGGCCGCCGTCAGCGACTGCGCGTCGTCGAAGTCCTTGACCACGGCATACCACTCGCGCGCGGCATCGGCGCGCAGCCCGAGCTCCGAGAGCTTCAGCACGCGCTTGGCGGCTGGCATCTGATCGAAGCGCTGGAGGTCGAGATCGTTGATACGCGCTGCCGTTGGCGTGGCGGGCGTCGCGGGCGTCGTGCCGGGCAGCGGTGCGTGGATTTCCTCGGCGGCGAGCAAGCCGTAAAAGCCGGGGTCGCGAGCGAGTTCCGTGTAGATGGGTTGCGCGGCGTCGCGTTGACCCAGCACGACGAGGGCTCGCGCCCGCCAGTAGCGCCACGTCGGGTCGGCTTGCGCCGTCGCGCTCATCGCAGAGATTGCGCGCAGCACCTCGCTCCAGGCGCCGCCGCGCAGCGCCGCGCGCGCGATCCACGCCGCCTGTCCGTCCGCGAGTCGGGTGAAGCGATCGCCCTCGCGCGCGCGTGCAGCCCATTCGAGCGCCTCGGCGGTGTCGAGCCGGCGCGCGCTGGCGCTCGCGAGCTGGGCCGCGGCGTAGCGTTGTTCGTCGTCGCGGAACCTGGCGCGAAGCGGTGACCACAGGGCACGCGCACTGGCGACATCCGACCGCGCAAGCCGCGTCAACGCAATCAGCGCTGCCTCGCGGGTGGCGCGCGTCGCGCCGCTTCCTTCGCGCAACAACGCCTGCGGATTGCTCCATGCACGCTGCAGTTGCGCCGGGCTCGGCGCGTCGGCCGCGTCGAGCACGGCGGCGATGCGCGTCGCGGCCAGAAGGCTCGCGCCATCGCCGCTGGTGCGCAGCCGCCAGCGGGCATCTTCCACGCTGAGTTTGCCGCTGCGCACGAGCCACGCGAACGCCTCGGCGCAGGCATCGGTCAGTCGCTCGTCCCACACGCCGCGCGGAATGCTCGACAGTTCGCGCGTGCCGGCGGCTGCCGCGAATGTCGTGCGCAGGCAGGCAACCTCGCCGTCGTCGGTGTCGAAACCCTCGGAGAACTGCGCAAAGCGCGTCCAATCGCCGGTCTTGCCCAGTTGCCGCAACCAGTCCACACGCAGGCGGTCGCCGACGGCGGTGCCCGCGGTCGCTTTCAGAAAGCGATCGATCTCCTCGGGGGTAGCCGTGTCCAGTCGCAGCCGCAGCGACCAGTATTCGACGTAGCGCTCGAGCAAGTGACCCCGCACCTTGGCGAGCGCCGCATTGACCCGCTTCGCGTCGCCGAAGCGAAAACCCTCGGCCGCATCCTTCACCGCTGCATCGTCGGCCATGACCAGATTCACCGCGAGCAAGGCAGCAAGGCCGACGCCAACACGACGTCGAAGTGAGTGTGAGCGCAGGAAGGAGGGCAACGTGACCATGGCGTAATTGTCGACCATGTCGCCGTTTGCCGACAGTGGCTCGCACCGGATGGGCCAACGGGCCATTGGAGGGCGCTGGCTACAATCACCAGCATGCAGAACGTCGCACACGGGGTAGGCGCGGTGGTCGGGGTGGTGATGGGCTCATCCTCCGACTGGGACGTCATGAAGCACGCGGTCGAAGTGCTCGATCGCTTCGCGGTGAACCATGAAGCGAAGGTCGTCTCGGCCCACCGCACGCCCGACGACATGTTCGAGTACGCCGAACGCGCGGCCGAACGCGGCATCCGCGTGATCATTGCCGGCGCTGGCGGGGCGGCGCACCTGCCCGGCATGCTCGCGGCCAAGACCACGGTGCCGGTGCTCGGCGTGCCGGTGCCCTCGAAATACCTCCGTGGCGAAGATTCGCTGCTCTCCATCGTGCAGATGCCCAAGGGCGTGCCGGTGGCGACGTTCGCCATCGGCGAGTCCGGCGCGGCCAACGCGGGCCTCTTTGCCGTGGCGATGCTGGCGATCGCCAACAAGTCGCTCGCGCAGCAACTGCTGTCGTTCCGCGATGAACAGACGGCAAGCGCCCGCGCCATGCTGGTGCCGCCGGTGCTCGCGGACAAGTAATACTTCGACGCGATGTTGCCTCCGGGGTCGTGGCTGGGTTGTCTCGGTGGTGGCCAGCTCGGCCGCATGTTCGTGCACGCCGCGCAGGCGCTCGGCTACAAGGTGCTCATCCTCGATCCCGACGCCTCCGGGCCGGCCGCACAGGCGGCAGACGACGTGATCGTCGCGGCCTATGATGACGCGGCCGCCATCGCCCGCTTCGCGCGTCGCGTGGCCGCCGTGACCACGGAGTTCGAGAACGTTCCCGCGGCGACGCTCGAACGGCTCGCCGCGAACCTGCCAACGCGCCCCGGCGCGGAGGCCGTGCGCATTGCACAGGACCGGCGGCGCGAGAAGCGATTCTTCGCCGATCACGGCCTGCCGGTCGGGCGCTTCGCCATCATCGAGCGCGCCGACGACCTCGGACGGGCGGACGTCGGACTGTTCCCCGGCATTCTGAAGACGGCGACGCTTGGCTACGACGGCAAGGGGCAGTGGCGGGTGAATAGCCGCGAGCAGGCGCTGTTGGCGTGGATGAGCGTCGGGCAACCGCCCTGCGTGCTTGAAGCGCTGGTGCCCTTCCACCGCGAGATTTCCGTGCTTGTCGCGCGAAGTCGTGATGGCGCCGTGGCGGTCTGGCCGGTGCAGGAGAACGAGCACCGCGACGGCATTCTGGCGCGCACGCTGGTGCCGGCGCGACTCGACGAGGGGCGCCCCGAAGCGGCGCAGGCGCTCGCAGCGCGGTTGGTCGCAGCGCTCGACTACGTCGGCGTGCTGGCGGTCGAGATGTTCGTCACCGCCGATGGACTGCTGCTGAACGAGATGGCGCCGCGCCCGCACAACAGCGGGCATTACACGATCGAAGCGTGCGAAACCTCGCAGTTCGAACAGCAGGCACGCATTCTTGCGGCAGCGCCGCTCGGGGCGACAACGCTGGTTCAGAGCGCGGTCATGGTCAACGTGCTCGGCGACGTATGGTTCGATGGCGAGGTGCGGCGCGAACCGCGCTTTGCCGACGTGCTCGCGCTGCCCGGCGCCCATCTGCACCTTTACGGCAAGGCCGAGGCGCGGCGCGGCCGGAAAATGGGTCACGTCACCTGCACGGCGCCGACGCTCACCGAGGCGCTGGCCACGGCGGACGCCGTCAGTCGGGCGCTCGGCATCCCGCAATGAGTCGCGGCGGCCCTCCCGCGTGGTGCCGGGCGGGATAATCGGGCGCATGACAGAAGCACTTGCCGGCGTTCGCGTACTCGATCTCACCCGCCTGTTGCCCGGCCCGGCGTGTACGCGCATGCTCGCCGAATGGGGCGCCGAGGTGCTGAAGATCGAGCCACCCGAAGGCGACTATGGCGCCCGGCTTGGACTGCCGGCGGACGCGCCGGCCACGGCCGTGGCCCCGCTCTACACGATGGTGAATCGGCACAAGACGGTCGAACGGCTCGACTTGAAGTCGGCGGCCGGCCGCACCCGTCTGCTCCAACTCGTGGCCGTCAGCGACGTGCTGGTCGAGGGTTTTCGTCCTGGCGTGATGGCACGTCTCGGGCTTGACTTCGATGCCCTACGCGAGCATCGCCCCGCGCTCGTCTATTGCGCCATCACCGGCTACGGCAGCGACGGGCCGTGGGCGCAGCGTGCCGGCCACGACATCAACTACCTCGCCATGAGCGGCGTGCTCGACCAGATCGGTGAGCGCGGTCGCCCGCCGGCGATTTCGAACTGGCAGATCGCCGACCTCGCGGGCGGCGCGCTCGCCGCTGCGGCGCGCATCTGCGCGGCGCTGGTCCAGGCGCGAAGCGGCGGCTGCGGTGCGTTCATCGACGTGTCGATGACGCACGAAGTCGCGCGCCTGAACATCATCGCCGAGCACGCGCTCGCGCTGGGTGTCGAGCGCGATCGCGGCGAGGACTGGTTGACCGGAGGCTGGCCGTGCTACGGCGTCTATCCGACTGCCGATGGACGCCATCTCGCCGTCGGTGCGCTCGAAGAGAAGTTCTGGACGCTGCTTTGCGAAGCGCTCGACAAGCCGCATCTGGTGCCGCTGCGCGCGGCCGAGGGCATCGTTGCGCTGCGCGTGCGCAAGGAACTGTCGGATTGCTTCGCCACGCGCACATTGCAGGCGTGGAGCGCGTTTTTCGCCGACATCGATTGCTGCGTGACGCCCGTGTTGACGCTCGCCGAGGCGCGGCAGCATGCACTGTTCAAGGAGGCACCATGAGCGACGTGACGAATGAATCACGGGTGGCGTTGGTCACGGGGGCGTCCGCCGGTATCGGCCGCGCGGCAGCGCTCGCACTGCTGCGCGCGGGGTTTCGGGTGGTGCTCACCGCTCGCCGCCGCGAGGCGCTCGATGCCGCGGTGAAAGCGGCAGCCGTCGATGCCGATCGGGCGCTGGTGGTGGCTGCCGACGTCACCGATCCCGCTGCGGTGGCGGCACTGTTCGAGCGCACCGTCGGCAGCTTCGGGCGGCTCGACGTGTTGTTCAACAATGCCGGCATCGGCGCCCCGGCCATCGAGTTGGACGAGTTGTCGTTGGCGCAGTGGCAGGCGGTCGTCGCCACCAATCTGACCGGTCCTTTCCTGTGCACTCAACACGCCTTTCGCATCATGAAGGCGCAGTCGCCGCGCGGGGGGCGCATCATCAATAACGGCTCGATTTCGGCCCACGCGCCACGCCCCCACAGCGCACCGTATACGGCGACCAAGCATGCCATCACCGGTCTCACCCGCGCGATCGCACTCGACGGGCGAAAGCACGGCATTGCCTGCAGCCAGATCGATATCGGCAATGCCGCCACCGAGATGACCGAGCGCATGGCGCAGGGCATCGTTCAGGCCAATGGCGAGATGATGGTCGAACCGCGGATGGACGTCGCTCACGTCGCGGACGCCATCGTGCACATCGCGCGCCTGCCGTTGGAGGCCAACGTGCTGTTCATGACGCTGATGGCGACCAACATGCCCTTCGTCGGCCGCGGTTGATGCGACTCGCCGGCGGCGGGTG
Organism: Pseudomonadota bacterium; assembly: GCA_018241765.1. Lineage (GTDB taxonomy): Bacteria > Pseudomonadota > Gammaproteobacteria > Burkholderiales > Casimicrobiaceae > Casimicrobium. The sequence goes on from JAFEDD010000002.1 coordinate 145,368, forward strand.
AAGGATCAAGCGAGTAACGCCGTCAGGGCCGGATCGGTGAAGTCATCGACGATCGCGCGGACGTGCGCACGCTCGCTCGCTGGCCAGGCGAGGATGTCGTCGCAGCGCAGCGTCGTGCAGACGATGACGCAGGACATGCCGGCCCGGCGCGCCGCTTCGATGCCGGCGGGCGCGTCTTCGAACACCACGCACTCGGATGCGGGTACGGCGAGGCGCTCGGCGGCGAGCAGGAAGATTTCCGGGTCGGGCTTGCCGCGCGCGACATCGGCCGCGCCGACGATGGCATCGAAGCGTGCGCGCAGACGCAGCGTGTCGAGCACGAGCGCGATGTTCTCCGGCGGGGCAGCGGTGCCCACGGCGAGTCGCCGGCCTCGTCGTTGCGCCCGCTCGAGAAATTCGATCGCCCCGTTCACCAAGGCGACGTGCGGAGCGTAGCGCTGACGATACGTCGCCTCTTTGCGTTGCGCGAGGTGCGCGAGCTCCTCTTCATCGAGCGGCCGATCGAGGAGACGCGGAAAGATTTCGCGATTGGTGAGGCCGGCAGTCCAGCGGAAAAACGCGTCGCGGTCGACCGCGATGCCGAGTTCGGCGAGCAGGATGTCCCACGCCTCTTGGTGGTAGGGCATGGTGTCGGCGAGCGTGCCGTCGAGATCGAAAATGAGTGCAGCCAAGGGGATAGGGGCGAAAAAATGCGGGGCGTATCGGACCGGCGGCAGGCCGCCCGCCGTCGCCACGACAAAAACGAACGTTTGAAACGCAACAAATCACGCGTAGCCGTGATTTCCGCGTTGACAGGGTGTCATGCAGCAAGCATAATCCAACGGTTTTTTTTCGGAGGACTCCGCCACATGAAACAGACCAGCAAGTTTGCGCTCGCAGCGCTCGCCATCGCCGTCGCGGCGGGGTTGGCCGCCTGCGGCAAGAAAGAAGAGCCGAAGGCTTCCACCGCTGCGCCCGCCGCACCGGCTGCGCCGCAGGAAATCGTCATCAAGCTCGGCCACGTCGGACCGACGTCGGGCCAGATTGCTCACCTCGGCAAGGACAATGAGAGCGGCGCTCGTCTCGCCATCGATGAAGCCAACGCCAAAGGCATCATGATCGACGGCAAGAAAGCCAAGTTCGAACTGCTCGCCGAAGACGATGCTGCCGATCCGAAGCAAGGTACGGCGGTTGCCCAGAAACTGGTCGACGCCAAAGTGGTCGGCATCGTGGGCCACCTGAACTCGGGCACGACGATTCCCGCCTCGGCCATCTACAACCAGGCTGGCATTGCGATGATCTCGCCGTCGGCGACCAACCCGAAACTCACGCAACAGGGCTTCAAGAATGTCTTCCGCGTCGTTGCCAACGACGTCGCGCAGGGCGGTGCCATCGGTTCGTTCGCCGCGAAACTCGGCAAGAAGGTTGCCGTCATCGACGACAAGACAGCCTATGGCGCGGGTCTGGCTGACGAAGCCGAGAAGGCCGCGAAAGCCGCTGGCGCAACGATCGTCATCCGCGAGGCGCTGGCCAACGAGAAAGAGCAAGACTTCAAGGGCGTGCTGACCAAAGTCAAGGCCAAGGCTCCGGACGTCATCATCTTCGGTGGCATGGACGCGCAATCCGGCCCGATGCTCAAGCAGATGAAAGCGCTCGGCCTGAAAGCCAAGTTCATCTCGGGCGACGGCTCGCAAACCGGCGAACTGATCAAACTTGCGGGTGACGCGGCTGAAGGCGCGTACGCCACCAACGCCGGTCTGCCGAAAGAGCGCATGCCGCAGGGTCAGGCGTTCTACGACAAGTTCAAGCAAAAGTACGGTGTCGATGTGCAGGTGTATGCACCGTTCTCGTATGACGCCATGAACGTGCTGATCGATGCCATCCAGAAGGTGGGTCCCGATCCCGCGAAGATCGTCGACGCCGTGCACAACGCCAACTACAACGGCGTGATCGGCAAGATCGCATTCGACGACAAGGGTGACATCAAGGATGGCGCCGTGACCGTTTACCAAGCCAAAGGCGGCAAGTGGGACACGGTTGAGGTCATCGGTGGTCCGAAAGACGCGGCAGCCGCTGCACCGGCCGCGGCAGCCCCCGCCGCCGCTGCCCCGGCTCCGGCGAAGGAAGAGAAGAAGCAGTAATCGCTTCCTCGTCCCATGAAAACGGCACCCTCGGGTGCCGTTTTCGTTGGCGGCGCCGCAATCCGCGAGCGTCGTCAAAGTGGCAACGGACCGCCTTCCTTCACGGCGTCGATGACGGCATAGGTGCGCGTTTCCCGGACCCCGGGGAACTGCCACAACCGTCGACTCGCAAATTCACGATAGGCGTCCATGTCGCGCATGCGCAACTTGATCAGGTAATCGAAGCCGCCCGCGACCATGTGACACTCGGCGATCTCCGGATCTGTCATCACCGCGGCGTTGAAGGCGTCGAAGATGTTGGGGGTGGTGCGGTCGAGCAGAACCTCGACGAACACGGTCATGGCGCAGCCGAGCCGCGCCGCGTCGAGTCGCGCCGTGAACCCCTGGATGTACCCGTCGCGCAGCAGTCGCTGCGTCCGCGCGAGCACCGCAGTCGGCGAAAGCGAGACGGCGTCGGCCAGACGCAGATTGCTGATCCGGCCGTCCGCTTGCAGGACGGCGAGAATCTTTCGGTCGATTGCATCGATTTCTGCCATCTTTCCGGAATTATTCACTAGTTCGTGTATCGAGTTTAGTGAATATCGGCGCCAACAAGGCTCTACGATTCGACTTTCCTCGTCGCCCAACTTGTCGGCATCCACCATGCGCCTCCCCTTTCCCTACCGCGAAGAACACGCCATCGTGCGCCGTAACGTGCAGACGGTCGCCGCACTGCTCGACTGGCCACGGGTCATCGAGACCGCGCGCCCCTGGGTCGACGCCGTGCGCGCCGATCCGCCGCCGTTCTGGGCGATGGAGAGTCTCCTGAAGGAGTATCCGATCTCGAAACCGGAGGGCCTTGCGCTGATGCGCCTGGCGGAAGCGCTGCTGCGCGTGCCCGATTCGGCAACCGCCATTGCGTTGACGTCCGATCAACTGGGTCGCGCGCAGTTCGATGGCAGTGCCGAGGGGGCGCAGTCGAGCGCGCTTGCGCGCCTGTCGAACTCGGTCATTGCGTTGTCCAAGAAGACGCTTCCCGAGGTTGACCAGCGAGGAGGCGTGTTCAGTCGACTCGGCGCAAAGACCGTGGTGGCAGCGACGCTGCGCGCGGTGCAACTGCTGGCGCGGCAGTTCGTGCTCGGTCAGACGATCGAGGGGGCTCTCGCGGAGGCGAAATCGCTTCGCCGTGACGAACCACGGCTTCGCTTCAGCTTCGACATGCTCGGAGAGGGCGCGCGCACGATGGCGGATGCCGAACGCTATTTCGAAAGCTACCGGCATGCGATTGCGCAACTCGCGCATCATCATTCCGCCGCGTCGGGCGTCGGGCCGGCCGATACCGACGGCATTTCCATCAAGCTCTCCGCGCTGCATCCGCGCTATGAGGAAGCGCAACACGAGCGGGTTTTGGCCGAACTCGAGCCGCGCGTCTGGCAGTTGTGTGAAATGGCGGCCAATGCGCGCATCAATCTCACCATCGATGCCGAGGAGGTTGATCGACTGGAACTCTCACTCGATGTGTTCGAGGCGCTGCTTCGGCGTGTCCGCGCAAGCTATCCGGCGTGGGAGGGCTTCGGGCTCGCGTTGCAGGCGTATCAGACGCGCTCGCTCGAATTGATTGAACACGTTGGCGATCTCGCGCGCCGACACGGCGTGCGCTTGATGTGCCGTCTGGTGAAAGGCGCGTACTGGGATAGCGAAGTGAAGCGCGCGCAGGAGTTGGGCTTGCCGGCGTATCCCGTGTTCACGCAGAAACCGCATTCCGACTCGAGCTATCTGGCGTGTGCGGCATCGTTGCTGCGCCAGAAAGATGTGTTCTTTCCCCAGTTTGCGACGCATAACGCGGGAACCATCGCCGCGATCGTCCAGTTGGCCGAACGCCATCAGGCGCCGTTCGAGTTGCAGCGGTTGCACGGCATGGGCGGTGGGGTGTATCGCGAAGTGCTGCGCAGCAGCGTGGTGATTCCCACGCAGGCGGTGCGCGTCTATGCGCCGGTTGGATCGCACGAAGACCTGCTGGCTTATCTCGTGCGCAGATTGCTGGAAAACGGTGCGAATTCCTCGTTCGTACATCAATTGGCTGACGACGCGGTCGCGGTCGAGTCGCTCCTTGCTTCACCGCTCGAAGTCATTACGGCGCGCCCATTTCCGCTTCCCTGCGACATTCTGGCGCCGCGCCGCAACAGCGACGGCGTCGATCTGACGGTGGAGACGATGCGCGCCCCGCTGTTTGCGGCATTGGCGCGCACCGTGGTGACGAAGCCGACAGAAGCAACGCCGGAACAAGCGCGACAGGCCGTCGTGGTGGCGCTCGACGCCTTCGTCGCGTGGCGCGATCGTTCGCCTGGCGAGCGCGCGGCGCTGCTGCGAGCGGCCGCCGATCGTTTGCAACAAGAGTTGCCGCGGTTTGCCGCGCTATTGGTCGCGGAAGCCCACAAATCGTGGGGCGACGCCGTGGCTGAAGTGCGCGAAGCGATCGATTTCCTGCGCTATTACGCGGACGATGGCGAACGCGTCTGCACCCCCGTCACGCTTCCCGGCCCCACGGGTGAGAGCAACGTGTTGCATCCCCGCGGCCGTGGCGTGTGGGTGTGCATCAGCCCGTGGAACTTTCCGCTCGCGATTTTTCTCGGCCAAGTCGCTGCGGCGCTGGTCACGGGCAATGTCGTCGTCGCCAAGCCCGCCGAGCAAACGCCCGCCATTGCCGAGGCCGCCGTCGCGCTGCTGCATGAGGCCGGGGTGCCGAGTTCGGTGGTGCAAGTCGTCTGCGGGCTCGGCGAAACCGTGGGCGCTGCCCTGGTTGCGGATCCTGCCGTCGCAGGTGTCGTGTTCACCGGGTCGACTCAGGTTGCGAAGCTGATTCAGCGCGCACTGGCGGCGAAGGACGGGCCGATCGTTCCGCTGATCGCGGAGACCGGTGGCATCAACGCGATGGTTGTCGACTCGACCGCGTTGCCCGAACACGTCGTCGACGCGGTCGTGCAGTCGGCGTTTCGGTCGGCGGGGCAGCGTTGCTCGGCATTGCGGCTGCTCTGCGTTCACGCGGAAATTGCCGACCGCGTGCTCGCGATGTTGCGCGGCGCGATGGCCGAATTGGTGGTGGGCGACCCCGCGCTTCTTGCCACCGATATCGGGCCGCTGATCGACCGCGAAGCGTTCGACACTGTCGCCAGACAAGTCGCCGCGCTGCACGTGGCTCCGCTTGCAGAACGTGACGCCGAACTTCACCGCATGCGGCCACAATGTGTTGAGGTTGCCGCCATCGGCGACGTGAAGCACGAGATCTTCGGCCCGGTCCTGCAGGTCGTCCGCTGGCAGGGTGATCCGGGCGCCGTCATCGATGCCATCAATGCGCTGGGTTACGGTTTGACCCTGGGTATTCAGACGCGCATTGACAGCCGCGCCGCCGCGCTGGCCCAGCGCGCCCATGTCGGCAACGTCTACGTCAATCGCAACATCATCGGCGCCGTCGTCGGGGTTCAGCCGTTCGGTGGCGAAGGCTTGTCGGGGACAGGTCCGAAGGCAGGCGGACCGTTCTACCTGTCGCGATTTCTGGGCGAGCAGACGATCACGGTCAACACGGTCGCTGCGGGCGGCAATGTGACGCTGTTGACGAGTTGATCGAGTCTGCGTAACGCGCGCATGTCGCGTGACGCGTGGGGGCACTTCCCTCAAACGATCGTTTACGCATCGCTTGGGTCTCCGCCCGCGCTTCCAGTGCAAAATAGCGGGATTTTGTGGCCGGACGTCAGGGGAGGGCGTATCGGGCCGCGCAACCACAATCCTTAAAGCGGGGAGCACATATCGATGGACGTCTTGCTGCAGCAGATCGTCAATGGCTTGGTCGTCGGCAGCGTCTATGCGCTGGTGGCGCTGGGCTATACGATGGTCTACGGCATTTTGCAGTTGATCAACTTCGCCCACGGCGAAGTTGTCATGATTGGCGCGCTCAGTGCCGTGTTTAGCAGCAAATGGATGCTGGCCATGGGAATGGGCCCGATCCTCGCGCTGTTGCTGGCGACTTTGCTGTCGATGCTGATTTGTGCGACGGTCGGCGTGCTGATTGAGCGATTGGCCTATCGCCCGCTCCGCAACGCACCACGGCTCGCCCCGCTGATCACCGCCATCGCGATGTCGATTCTGTTGCAGCAAATCGGCATTCTCGTCTTCGGTCGCAACTACTTTACGTTCCCCGAACTGATCTCGAAGACGCCGCTGACGTTCGGTCATGTGACGACGACGCCGAACGAAATCATGATCTTCGTCGTGTCCGTGTTGCTGATGGGCGGTCTGCTTTGGCTCGTGCACAACACGAAGATGGGCGCCGCCATGCGGGCCGTGGCCGAAAACCAGAAGATCGCCGGCCTCATGGGCGTCGACATCAACAAGATCATCGCGATCACCTTTGCCATTGGCTCCGCGCTCGGGGCCATCGCCGGCGTGATGGTCGCCTCGAACTATGGGCAGGCGCACTACTACATGGGCTTCATGCTGGGACTCAAGGCGTTCACGGCGGCGGTCATGGGTGGCATCGGCAATCTGTGGGGCGCGATGGTCGGCGGCCTGCTGCTCGGGTTGGTCGAGAACGTCGGCCTCATCTTCGTACGCGGCGACTACAAGGACATCTTCGCCTTCGTCGTCCTCGTCGTGGTGCTCATTTTCCGACCGCAAGGGCTGGTCGGCGAGCGCGTTGCAGAGAGGGCCTAGGTCATGAGCGGAATCTTTCAGGATCGTCGCAAATCGATGATCGCGCTCGGCGCACTGGCCGTGGTGCTGGTGCTGCTGCCCTTCGTGGTCGGTGCTTTCGGTCAGGCTTGGGTTCGCATCCTGAACTTCACCCTGATCTACGTGATGCTCGCACTAGGGCTCAACGTGGTGGTGGGGGTTGCTGGCTTGCTCGACCTCGGCTACGTCGCGTTCTACGCGGTCGGAGCCTACACGTGGTCGTTGCTCGCCTCGACGCAGTTCGATCTGCATTACCCGTTCTGGATCCTGCTGCCGTTGGGCGCGTTCCTGGCGGCCGTAGCCGGGTTGTTGCTGGGAGCCCCGGTGCTCAAGCTTCGCGGCGACTATCTCGCCATCGTCACGCTGGGGTTCGGCGAGATCGTACGCATCCTGATGAACAACTTCGACAAGGTCAGTCTGCCCTGGTCGGATACGGTCTACAACATCACCAACGGGCCGCGCGGCATCACGGGCATCGATGGCATGAGTTTCTTCGGGTTCAAGGTTCGCGCCGGGACCGAGTTGTTCGGCCTCCAGATTTCGGGCCTGCAGATCTATTACTTCGTCTTTCTGTTCTTTGCGATCCTGTCGGTGATCGGCGTCTGGCGTCTGCAGCATTCTCGACTCGGGCGTGCGTGGCAGGCGTTGCGTGAGGATGAAATCGCCGCCAAGGCCATGGGCATCAACGTGCGCAACATCAAGTTGGCGGCTTTCGCGTTCGGGGCGCTGACAGGAGGCGTGGCTGGTGGACTGTTCGCCGCAATGCAGGGCTTCGTAAGTCCCGAATCCTTCGGGCTGCTTGAATCGGTCATGGTGCTCGCGATGGTCGTTCTGGGGGGCATGGGCCACATCCCTGGCGTCATCCTCGGCGCCGTGTTGCTCTCGGCGCTGCCGGAAGTCATCCGGTACGGAGCCGACGAAAACGTGCAACGCTCCGTGTTCGGTTTCGTGCTGATCGCGCCGGAAGTCCTTCGCAACCTGATTTTCTCGCTCGCGATGATTCTTATCATGTTGTTCAAACCGGCCGGATTGTGGCCCTCACCGGAGAGGAAATGATGGCTGACATACTTTTTACGGCCGAAGGGGTGACCAAGAAATTCGGTGGCGTCACGGCGCTGAGCGACGTCTCGATGGCAATCGCGCGCAATTCGATTTTTGGTTTGATTGGCCCCAACGGCGCCGGCAAGACGACCTTCTTCAACACGCTCACGGGGCTCTATCGGGTCGATCAGGGGCGTTTCACCTTTGACGGAAAAACGCTCAACGTGAAGGCGCCGCACGAAGTGGCGCAGGTCGGCATTGCGCGGACGTTCCAGAATATTCGCCTGTTCGGCGAAATGTCCGTGCTCGAAAACGTCATGGTCGGCCGCCATGTTCGCACCAAGGCTGGTCCGTTCGGCGCGATTTTTCGTCCGCCGTCGGTGCAACGCGAGGAGCGGGAAATCGCTGAGCGCTCGCGGAAAATCCTCGACTATGTCGGCCTGAGCAAGCGCGCCGGCGAGAAGAGCCGGACGCTCGCGTACGGCGAACAGCGACGTCTGGAAATCGCCCGTGCCTTGGCAACCGAACCGAAGATGATCGCGCTTGATGAGCCGGCCGCCGGCATGAATGCGACGGAAACGGTAGCGCTGCGGCAATTGATTGAACGCATTGCGCGTGACGGTACGACGGTCATGCTGATCGAGCACGACATGCGCCTCGTGATGAACGTCTGCCAACACATCGCGGTTCTCGATTACGGGCGCAAGATTGCCGACGGCACGCCGGCAGAAATTCAGAAGGATGCGGCCGTGATCAAGGCATATCTGGGCGGCGCTCATGGCGAAGGCGAAGGGAGCAAAGCATGAGCGCGTTGCTCGAAGTCAGAAAGCTCGAGGTTGCCTACGGTGGCATCAAGGCGATCAAAGGAATCAGCTTTCGTGTCGACGAAGGCGAAATGGTCACGTTGATCGGCGCCAACGGCGCCGGCAAGTCAAGTACGTTGCGCGCGTTGTCGGGGTTGGTGATGCCGGTCGGCGGTACCGTGACGTATAACGGCAAGGACGTGACGGGCGTGCCATCGCACGCGTTGGTCGGGCTCGGCATCGCGCTGTGCCCGGAAGGTCGCGGCGTCTTCGCTCGCCTCTCGGTGCATGAAAACCTGTTGATGGGTGCTTATGCCCGCAAGGACAAAGCGCAGATTCTGCGTGAAATCGACGAGATCTACGGAATGATTCCGCGACTCAAGGAGCGCACGGCGCAACTCGCCGGAACGCTCTCCGGCGGCGAACAGCAGATGCTCGCGATCGGACGCGCCATGCTCGCGCGACCCAAGTTGCTGATGCTCGACGAACCGTCGATGGGGCTCGCCCCCCTGATGGTGGAGAAGATTTTCGAAATCATCAACCTGATCGCCAAGCGCGGCACGACGGTCCTGTTGATCGAGCAGAACGCGCAGCTGGCGCTGGAAAACGCGAATCGCGGCTATGTGCTTGAATCCGGCGAGATCACGCTGAGCGGCGATGCCAAGGCGCTGCTCGCCGATCCGCGCGTCAAGGCGGCCTACCTCGGCGGGTGATCTCCCGCAGGTACGGCGCATCGCGCTGCGTCGTCAGAGATTGCCGGCGAACAGACGGCGCAGCAGCAGGTCCTTGAAGCCGTGCGCTTCGGCGAGACCCAACCGCTCGAGATAGGCGGGCGGGGCTTCGCGGCCGTCCCACAGGCTGCGGATGGCCATGACGATCAAATCTGCCGGATGGTGACTGGCGTGTTTCATCTTCTTCAGCGCGCGGACGATGTGCAGTTCGTCGTCGGTGAGATCGGTGCCAAATGGAAAGTCCGGCAGCAGGCCGGCCTCGATCCACGGGTGCAAGGTCTGCTCGAGCGTTTGCGGCAGGTTGTTGCGATAGCGCTCTGGCAACTGCCAGCCAGGTTCGAGCTTGCCATTCGCCTTGGCTTGGCTCATCAGCTCTTCCTGGAATCGGGAATCGGCAATGGCCAGAAGGCGCTTGATGACTTCCGCGTCGCTCTGGCCGCGAAGATCGGCGACGCCATACTCGGTGATGACGATGTCGCGCAGGTGACGCGGGATGGTGACGTTGCCGTAATTCCACACGATGCTCGACCGCAGGCCGTCGCGGTTTTCGTGCGTGGAGCGCAACATCATCAGGAGTCTTGCGTCGGGTAGCGCGTGCGCCATGGCCACGAAGTTGTACTGCCCACCGACGCCACTGACGACCTGGCCCGATTCGAGGCCGTCGCTGACCGCACCACCGAGCAGGGTCACCATCATCGTGGTGTTCATGAAGCTTGCTTGCCGCCGCTGAGCCCGCTTCAGGTTGCCCTGGCCATAGAGTTGGTTGATGAAGTCGACGCGCGTCATGTCGATCTTCGCGCGGTCTTGCTCGGGCATGGCGCGCAGCCGCTGATAGAAGTCGCGCGGGCCAAGGAAAAACGCCCCGGTCATGTAAACGCCGCCGCTGAGGCGTGTGCCGAGCATATGCGTGCATACGCAATCAAAGTTGTTCGGGGCGCGCAAGTCGTGGCCGCAGCGGTGCGAGTCATGCACCAATGCGTCGCCCTCGAGGTGAACGCCTTGGCGCAGAATCCCGAAGCGGGTCAGGAATGCGACATCGGCAACGGTCAATGGGGAATGGATGCGCCCCGCCTTCAATAACGCCCGAAGCGTCTCCGGCGTCACGGTTTCGTCGACGATACTGCCGTCGTTGAGGAGCTTCTGCAGGGTGGTGTCGGCAAAGACTTCACGACGGATGATGCCGGCTTCGATCAGGCGAAGAAAGCCATTGACGAACATTTCCGAGCATCCGTACAGCCCGCGCTCGAAACGTCCGAGCTCGCGGCCTTCGAGTTTGTCAGGGCAAAGCTCTTCGAGGATGCGCCGATACTCGCTGCCGTGGCGATCGCGGATGATCAGCGATTGCGCGATGGCGTCGCCGAGCGATCCGATGCCGATTTGCAGTGTCCCCCCGTCACGCACGAAACTGCTCGCGTGAAGCCCCACGGCATAGTCGGCAAGCGACACCTTGTTGTTCGGTGGCGCGAACAAGGTGTGAGTGCCGACGGGATCGGTGACGACAACATCAAAGAAGTCAGGCGACACCTCGGCGCCACCCAGCATGAATGGCATCTCGGCGTTGATCACGCCGATCTTGATCAGCGCTCGACCCTGCTGCGCGTATTGCTCGATCACTTCCCGGGTGACGTCCGGATTGCTTGACAGGCTTAGGCGCAGGCCGTCGCCTTCCCCGCGTGCCGCGACGGCTTGGGCGATGACGTTCATGCCTTGAACCCCCATATCGCGCGCAACGAAGGTGTAGTTGGTGGCGATGAAGTTCTGTTGTGCGGCGACGTTCCCGAGATAGTCGCCCGTCTTCATGAAGAATTCACACACCTCCACATTGTCCGGAAGCTTTCCGCCGCGCAAGTCCTTCACATATTCCAGATCGGGATAGTCCGCGAAAACGCGCTCGACCAATGGCGCAAGGAAATGTCGTTCGAGATCACTGTTTCCGACCGGCCGCTCCAGCGACAGCGCCGTGACGATGCGCAGGCGCCGGGCCGGATTGCCCTTGATGCGGCGGTAAAGCGCGTTCACGAAGGGATTGGGTTTGCCGATACCCAGCGGAATGCCCAAAACGATGTCGCCCGGGATGCGGTCAAGAACATGGTCGACGGCTGCGTCGATCGCGGAGATGAACAACGGTGCGGTCACGGAAGCTCCTTACACTTCGGGTTTCGCTTGGCGGTGGGCAGCGACGATTGTCGGTTGCGTCGATGGATCGATGCTAAGGATGTCCGCGCCAAAATGCTTGATTCGCCGCAATGGTTGCCGCGTTTTTTCCGTGCACCGACAGGGTTGACAATTGGCGATCCGGGGTCATCTGACATATTTCGCCGTCGAGGCGGCACAACGGGACACAACTGATGAATCAACTGTTGCAGCGCCTTCGTGCGCTGTCACCCGATCGCCTGCGCCACATGTTGCGGGGAGTGGAAAAGGAGAGCCTGCGCGCCACCCCCGACGGCGCGCTCGCGCTGACGCCGCATCCCGCAGCGCTTGGTTCTCCATTGGCCCACGAACAGATCACGACCGACTTCTGCGAATCGCAGGTGGAACTGATCACGCGGGCGCATACCGATCCACGCGCAGTGGTGGCCGATCTGACCGAATTGCATCAGTTCACCTATCGGGTGTTGCGCGATGCGGGAGAGGAAATGCTCTGGGTGTCGAGCATGCCGTGCGGGCTGCCCACCGATGAGACGATCCCGCTGGCCCGCTATGGTGCTTCCAACATCGGTCGCGCCAAGAGCGTGTATCGAATGGGGCTCGGACATCGCTATGGGCGGCGCATGCAGACGATCTCGGGCATTCATTACAACTGGTCGCTGCCAGGCTTCGGCAACGATGAATACTTTGCGCTGATTCGCAACTTCCGTCGCCACGCCTTCTTGCTGCTCACGTTGTTTGGAGCGTCACCGGCAGTCTGTTCGACTTTCGTGGCGGGACGCAAGCACTCGCTGCAAACGCTGCCCAGCGGATGCCTGTATCTGCCACACGCAACGTCGCTGCGTATGGGTCGAATCGGCTACCAAAGCGACGCCCAGGCCGCACTGGCAGTCAGCTACAACACGCTCGAAGGCTATGCCGCGTCATTGCAGGATGCGTTGACCCGCCCCCATCCCGCCTACGAGGCGATTGGTGTTCTCAACCCGGGCGGTGAGTACAACCAGCTTGCCACCACCTTGCTGCAGATCGAAAACGAGTTTTACGGAACGATTCGCCCGAAACGGGTGATCCGCGCTGGCGAACGCCCGCTGCATGCGCTGCGTGAACGCGGCGTGGAGTACGTCGAGGTTCGCCTGATGGATCTCGACCCCTTTGTTCCCGTCGGCATCCGTGAGCAGACGATGCGTCTCCTTGACGTCTTTCTGCTGCACTGCGCACTGACGGACAGCCCGCCCGACACGCCGCAGGAGATCGCCGCGCTCGGACGAAATCAGCATCTGACGGCAGCGCGCGGACGTGAACCCGGACTCGAACTCGATCGCGACGGCGAACCGGTTCTGCTCTCCGATTGGGCGAAACGGTTGCTCGCCGAGTTTCGTCCGATCGCGAGCACGCTTGACGCGGTGTTCGCGACGACCGAGCATGGCGTGGCGCTCGACGCGGCCGAGCATGCGCTGGCGCATCCGGATACTCTGCCATCGGCACGGGTCCTGCAAACGATGGCCGACCGCCATGCCAATTCGTTCGTCGATTTTGTGGCGACCCAGTCGGCAGCGACACGGGCGCAAATGCTCGCGCTGCCTTTCGATGCCGTTCAGATGGGGCGACAGCAGCGTGCCGTGGATGCGTCCATCACGGAACAGCGACGCATCGAAGCGATGGACGAGAAGCCGTTCGAGGCGTTTCGTCGCGACTATGTTTCCGCTGCGCGTCTGCAGGTGTGATGGTGGAACGACGTCCGCTGTTTCATGCCGGGCTCAGTGTTTCCCAGCTGGCGCTGGGGACGATGACCTTCGGTGAACAGACGAGCGAGGCGGCGTCCCATGCGCAACTCGATTGGGCGACCGAGCACGACATCAATTTGATCGATACCGCCGAGATGTACCCGGTGCCCGCGCGTGCGGAAACCGCGATGCGCAGCGAAGCCATTGTCGGCAATTGGCTGGCGAAACCGGGAAATCGGCGCCGCGTCGTACTGGCGACCAAGGTGGCTGGCCCCGGCCGCCGCGAGTGGATACGCGGCGGCGCGACATCGCTGACGCGTGCGAACATCGTCGCGGCCTGCGAGGGCTCCCTGCAGCGACTTCGAACCGATCACATCGATCTCTATCAGATCCATTGGCCGGACCGCAACGTTGCGGCGTTCGGCACTTGGCGCTTCGACAGCGGGCGGGAACGCGAGAGTGTCCCGATCGTGGAACAGGTCGCCGCGATGCAGACCTTGATCACCGAAGGCAAGATCGGCGGCTATGGACTCTCCAACGAGAGCGCCTGGGGTGCCACGATGTTCTGTCGGGTGGCCGAACAACTAGGGGCCGCGAAACCGGCATCGATCCAGAATCCGTATTGCTTGCTCAATCGCAGCTTCGAGGGCGACCTTGCCGAAGTCAGCTATCGTGAACAGTTGCCGCTCCTGGCCTACAGTCCTCTTGCGGGCGGCATGCTGACTGGCAAATATCTGGGCGGCGCACTGCCGACCGGTTCCCGCTTTCAGCGCTTCGGTGAACAGGTCGGGGGGCGTTACCAGCGACCCCTCGCCCGAGTCGCTACTGAAGAATACGCTGCGCTTGCGCGCAGGCACGGCCTGCATCTGCTCGACCTCGCGCTCGCGTTCGCAGCAACCCGCTGGTTCGTCGCCAGCGTCATCGTCGGCGCCACCACGCTGAATCAACTCATCGCGGCCGAGCGAGCCTATCGTGCTCGTCTGAGTCCGGAGTTGCTGGTCGAACTCGATGCCATCGGCAATCGCTACCTTCATCCCGGAGCCTGACTGGCGCTTTCGTCACTAGTGCAGTGTTTCGCTCTTC